>NZ_CP106881.1:1457500-2080000 GCF_023634805.2 Comamonas endophytica | reverse complement strand
GGCCACGCCCTTGCCGCCGGCCGCCAGGTTGCCGCGCACTTCATTGCCCTGGGGAATGCGCGCCAGGCAATAGGGCACCGGCTTGCCGCCGATGACCAGCACCCGCTTGTCGCCGTCGACGATCTCGGGAAGGAACTTCTGCACCATCACGCTCTGCGCGCCATCGCGGTTCAGCGTTTCGATGATGCTGCCCAGGTTGCGGCCATCGGCGCCCACACGGAAGATGCCCATGCCGCCCATGCCGTCGAGCGGCTTGAGGATGATGTCCTGGTGCTCGGCATGGAAGGCGCGGATTTCCTGCGCATCGCGTGTGACCAGGGTCGGGCCGATGAATTCGGGGAATTCCATGATGGCGAGCTTTTCCGGATGCTCGCGCAAGGCGCTGGGTCTGTTGAGCACCTTGGCGCCCTCGCGCTGCGCCTGCTCCAGCAGATGGGTGGCGTAGAAGAACTCGCTGTCGAAGGGCGGGTCCTTGCGCATCAGCACCCCGTCGAAATCGGCCAGCGCCACGCGTCGCGTGCCCTGCTCGGTGAACCATTGGCCGGCGTCGCCCGTGAGCACGATGTCGCGCACCAGCGCCGAGACCTTGCCGCCGCGCTGCCAGGAAATGCTCTGCACCTCGCAGGCAGCAACCGCATGGCCGCGCCGCTGGGCTTCGCGCATCATGGCAAAGGTGGTGTCCTTGTGGATCTTGAAGGACTCGAGGGGGTCGGCAATGAAAAGAAGGTTCATGGTGGTGTCAACGGTTGCAGGCTCAGGCACGCGAGCGCCCTACTGTTGCACAAATAAGGGCGGCCTGCCGAAAGGCCAGCCCCCGGCCACTCACAGTTCGATCTTCGAGCCCAGCTCCACCACCGCATTGCTTGGCAGGTTCAGGAAATCCGACACGCGGCTGGCGTTGCGGTGCATCTGCGCAAACAGCTTCTCGCGCCACGGCGCCATGCCCTGGTTCATGCCCGGGATCACCATGTCGCGCGAGACGAAGTAGCTGGTGCCCATCGGGTCCAGCGGATAGCCCAGGCCCGAAAGCTGCCCCAGCGCCCGGGGCAGGTCGGGCTCGTTCTTGAAGCCGTAATGCACCGTCACCTGCCAGCAATGGCCGCCCACCGCTTCGGCCTGCACACGCCTGTCCATGCCCACCCAGGGAACTTCATGGGTGCGCACCGTGACGAACAGGTTCTGCGCATGCAGCACCTTGTTGTGCTTGAGGTTGTGCAGCAACGCCGGCGGCACCGTGCCGGGCTCGCCCGTGAGGAAGACGGCCGTGCCCGCAACGCGCTGCGGCGGGTGCAGCGCCAGCGAAGCAAGGAAACCCTCGAGCTCTATCGACTCGCTCTGCAGCCGGTCGTGCAGCAGCTGGCGCCCGCGCCGCCAGGTCATCATCAGCAGGAACACGCAGCTGCCGATCGCCAGCGGGAACCAGCCACCCTGGAACAGTTTCAGCAGGTTGGAGCTGAAGAAGGCGAAGTCGATCAGGAAGAAGCTGCCGGTGGCGGCCCAGCACAGCAGCCAGGGGTAATGCCAGCGGTAGCGGATCACGAAGAAGGTCAGCACGGTGGTGATCAGCATGTCCAGCGTGACCGCGATGCCATAGGCCGCCGCCAGGTTGCCGCTGGTGCGGAACAGCATGACGGCCAGCGCGATGGCGGCAAACAGGCTCCAGTTGACCAGCGGGATGTAGATCTGCCCGGCTTCCCTGGCGCTGGTGTGGCGGATTTCCAGCCGCGGCAGGTAGCCCAGCTGGATCACCTGGCGCGTGACGCTGAAGGCACCGGTGATCAGCGCCTGCGAGGCAATGACCGCAGCCAGGGTGGCCAGCAGCACCAGCGGCATCAGCGCCCAGGCCGGCGCCATGCGGAAGAACGGGTTCTGTACGGCATCGGGCTGGGCCAGCAGCAAGGCGCCCTGGCCGAAGTAATTGAGCGTGAGCGCGGGCATGGCGATCGCGAACCAGGCCAGGCGGATCGGTTTCTTGCCGAAGTGCCCCAGGTCGGCATACAGGGCCTCGGCGCCCGTGACGCACAGCACCACTGCGCCAAGGATGATGAAGGCCACGCCCGGCTGGCGCCAGATGAAGCCCAGCGCATGGTGCGGGCTCAGCGCGGCGAGGATTTCGGGGTGGCCCAGGATCTGCCGGATGCCCAGCAGCGCCAGGCAGCCGAACCACAGCAGCGTGATCGGGCCGAAGAAGCGGCCGATGCCCGCAGTGCCGCGCTTTTGCACGGCAAACAGCGCCAGCAGCACCAGCAGCGCCAGCGGCAGCACGAACCTGCGGAACTGCGGCGACACCACTTCCAGCCCTTCGACCGCCGACAGCACCGAGATGGCCGGGGTGATGACGCCGTCGCCATAGAACAGCGAGGTGCCGAAGATGCCTATGGGCAGCAGCACAGCGCGCAGCCGCGGCTGCTCCTTGACGGCCTGCGAGGCCAGCGCCAGCATCGCGACCAGCCCGCCCTCGCCGTTGTTGTCGGCGCGCAGCACCAGGGTCACGTATTTGAGCGAGACGATCAGCGTGAGCGTCCAGAACAGAATGGACAGCACGCCATAGACGTTGGCATGGGTGAAAGGCACATGGCCGGAGCCAAAGACTTCCTTGACGGCATACAGCACGCTGGTGCCGATGTCGCCGTACACCACTCCAATGGCACCCAGGGTGAGCGCCGCCAGCGAGGATTTTGAATTGGTCACTGCACGCACCCGCAGCCGCCTGGGCACCGGGTCTCCCTGTCTTGGTTCTGGGCCATGGGGTGCGGCCTGCCGGCGATGCGCCAGCCGGCCGCGTCAGCACATCAATCGTAGATCTCGGCGTCGGGGTTGGTGGCTTCGAGCTCGTAGCTCGCCGCCAGCATCGCCAGACGGCCGATGACACCGTACATGTAGAAGCGGTTGGGTGCGCTGGCGCCCGGGCGCGCGCCCAGCTGCGGCAGCTGGGTGCTGTGCTCGAAGGCCAGCGGCACGAAGCTCGAGCCGGGCGCGTTGAGGTTCTCGTCGATGCCGCGCTCGGGGTGCATGCGATAGAAGCCGCCGACCACATAGCGGTCCATCATGTAGACCACGGGCTCGGCCACCGCGTTGTTCATGCGTTCCTGGGTCGCCACGCCTTCCTGGATGATGACGTCGTGCACCGCCTGGCCGTCCTTGATGACGCCCATCTTGTTGCGCGACTTGCGCGTGAGCGCTTCCAGGTCCTTGGCATCGCGCACCGTCATCACGCCCATCCCGTACGTGCCATGGTCGGCCTTGACCACGACGAAGGGCTTTTCCTTGATGCCGTATTCCTTGTACTTGCGCCGCACCTTGGTCAGCAGCATGTCGACCTGGGTGCCGAGCGCTTCCATGCCCGTGCCCTCGTTGAAGTCCAGCCCCTCGCAGTGCGTGAACATCGGGTTGATCAGCCAGTGGTCGATGCCCAGCAGCTTGCCGAAGCGCTTGGAGACTTCCTCGTAGCTCTGGAAGTGGCGGCTCTTGCGGCGCACGCTCCAGCCCGCGTGCAGCGGTGGCAGCAGGTATTGCTCGTAGAGCTCCTCGAGGATGCCCGGGGCGCCGGCCGACAGGTCGTTGTTGAGCAGGATCGTGCAGGGATCGAAATCCTTGAGACCGAGGCGGCGCTTGCTGCGGATCACCGGCTCGAGCGTCACCGATTCGCCGCTGGGCAGGTCGATGACCGTGGTCTTCTTGATCTCGCGGCTGATCGAGCCCAGGCGCACGTTGAGCCCGGCCATCTTGAAGATGCGCTGCAGCTGGACCACGTTGTTCAAATAAAACGTATTGCGCGTGTGGTTTTCCGGAATGATCAGCAGGTTGCGCGCCTCGGGGCAGATCTTCTCGATCGCCGCCATCGCCGCCTGCACCGCCAGCGGCAGCATTTCCTCGGTCAGGTTGTTCCAGCCACCGGGAAAGAGATTGGTGTCCACAGGGGCAAGCTTGAACCCCGCGTTGCGGATGTCGACGGAAGAGTAGAACGGAGGCGTGTGCTCCATCCATTCGAGGCGGAACCAGCGCTCGATTGCCGGCATGGATTCCAGAATACGCTGTTCAAGCTCGTTGATCGGGCCGGTCAGAGCCGTGATGAGATGCGGAACCATTGGTGCCCTCGGGAGACGGTGGTGTATTGGATTGTAGGGATGTGGCAACGCCGTCGGAATTAATCCACCTGTAACCGTGGTCCGGCGGCGTTGCTTCAGCGTCGCCAGAAGGAGGGTGTCAGCAGCGCCATGAAGCTCAGGATCTCCAGCCGCCCCAGCAGCATGGCCAGCGTGCAGACCCAGATCTGGAAGTCCGTGAGCCCCGCATAGTTGGCCGCGGGCCCCACACTGCCCAGGCCCGGTCCCATGCAGTGCACACTGGCCAGGATGGCGGTGAACGCGGTCACGGGATCGAGGTCGGTGAGCAGCAGCAGCATGCTCAGGATGATCACCGTGGCGCCGTAGACCAGCATGAAGGCCAGCACGGAGAAGATCATGCGATTGTCCACCACTGCGGATCCCAGGCGCACGGGTTGCACCGCGCGCGGGTGTACCAGATGCGTCAGTTCGCGCCGTGCCTGCTTGAGCAGGATCAGCATGCGCACCATCTTGATGCCGCCGCCGGTCGAGCCGGCGCTGGTTGCCACCCCCGACAGCAGCAGCATCATGACCGGCAGGAACACCGGCCAGGCCAGGTAGTCGACGGTGGCAAAGCCCGTGGTCGTGGCTACCGAGACCACGTTGAACACGCCGTAGCGCAGCGCCTCGAGCGGCTCATAGACATCCTTGAGCCACAGCAGCAGCGCGCCGAACAGGCCGCTGCCCACGAGCACGCCGATGGTGGCGCGCATTTCCGGGTCCCGCCAGAAGCCGTGCAGCTGGCCCTTGCGCATGGCGACGAAGTACAGCGCGAAGTTGCAGCTCGCCAGCAGCATGAACACCAGTGCCACGGCTTCGAGCAGCGGCGAATCGAAATACGCGAAGCTGGCATCGTGCGAAGACAGCCCGCCCAGGCTCACGGTGGTGAACATGTGCATCAACGCATCCATCGGGCCCATGCCGCCGGCCCAGAAGGCCAGGCCGCAGGCGATGGAAAACACCGCGTACACGCCCCACAGGCCCTTGGCGGTCTCGGTCATGCGCGGGGTGAGCTTGGTGTCCTTGATCGGGCCCGCGGCCTCGGCGCGAAACAGCTGGCTGCCGCCCACGCCCAGCAGCGGCAGCACGGCCACGGCCAGGATCAGGATCCCCATGCCGCCCAGCCACTGCAGGAAGGTGCGCCAGATGTTGATGGACAGCGGCAGGTGGTCCAGCCCGACCAGCACCGTCGCGCCCGAGGTCGTGAGCCCGGAGACGGCCTCGAAATATGCATGGGTGAACGACACCGGGATGCCGATCCGGTGCAGCGCCAGCATCAGCGGCAGGCTGGCGCACAGCGGCAGCACCAGCCAGACCAGGCTCACCAGGATCACGCCGTGGCGCGGCTGCAGCTCGCGGCGGAAGCGGTTCATGCCCAGCCACAGCGCCCCGCCCACCACGGCCGTGGTGGCAATCGACAGCGGATAGACCAGCCAGATGCCTTCGTGCTGGTGCCATGACACGGCCAGCGGCAGCAGCATGGACAGCGCAAACATGACCAGCAGCATGCCCAGCACGCGCAGAACGGGAAACAGGTCGCGCATGGCCGGGCGTCAGAAGAAGGTGGCGCTCACGCGGAACAGCTTTTCCACGTCGCGCACCAGGCGCTTGTTCGGCAGGAAGAACACCACATGGTCGTTGCTCTCGATCACCGTGTGGCTGCGCGGGATGATGACCTGGGGCTCGCGCGCGTTCGGGTCGGCCTCGGCATCGTCGAGGCCGCGCACGATCAGGCCGATGTGCACTTCCAGCGGCAGGCGCAGTTCCTCGACGCGCCGGCCCACCACGCGCGAGCTCTTGCGGTCGCCGCGGGCGACGATCTCCAGCGCCTCGGCCACGCCGCGGCGCAGGCTGTGCACGGCCTGCACGTCGCCGCGGCGCGCATAGGCCAGCAGTTCGCCGAGCATGGCCTGCGCGGGCGACAGCGCGATGTCGATCTGCGTGCCGTGCATCAGGTCGGCGTAGGTGCGGCGGTTGATCAGCGACAGCACGCGCGTCGCGCCCATGCGCTTGGCCAGCAGGCAGGACATGATGTTGTCCTCGTCGTCGTCGGTCAGCGCCAGGAACAGGTCCACGTCCTCTATGCCTTCGTCGCCCAGCAGGCCCTCGTCGGTCGGGTCGCCGTGCAGCACCAGCACCTCGGTGGGCAGCGTGGCCGCCAGATCGGTGCAACGCTGCTCGTTCTCCTCGAGCACCTTGAGGTGGAACTGGCCTGGCACCTGCGACAGCTGGGCCGCCAGGCGCTGGCCCACGCGCCCGCCGCCGACGATCATGATGCGGCGCACGGGCTTGGTCCGCTGGCCGCGCGGGCGGTGCAGCGCGCTGAGGATCTGCGGCAGGTGGTCGCGCGCGGCCAGCACGAAGACTTCGTCGCCGGGCTCGATCAGCGTCGTGCCGTCGCAGCGCACGAAGCGGTCGGGTTCCTCGGCGAAGCGCCGGTAGATCGCGACCAGGCGCATGGCGACATCGGGCATGCTGTCGCGCAGCTCGCCGATGCGCAGGCCCACGGCCGGCGCTCCGGCGCGCGCGCGCGCCGATGCCAGGCAGGCGCGGCCACCGGCGAACTCGCGCACCTGCAGCGCCTCGGGGTACTCGATCAGCTTGCCGATGTAGCGCGTGAGCGACTCCTCGGGGCAGATGATGCGGTCGACGGCAAAGCCTTCCTTGCCCAGCAGCGGCGAGTCGGGCGCGAAGCCCGAGGAGCGCACGCGCGCGATGCGCGTGGGCACGCTGAACTCCATGTCGGCGACCTTGCAGCACACCAGGTTGGTCTCATCGAGCGCCGCGCAGGCGATCAGCAGGTCGGTATCGCGCGCGCCGGCCTCGGCCAGCACGGCCGGCTCGGTGCCGTTGCCGACCACGCCGCGCAGGTCGAAGCGGGTCTCGAGCTCGCGCAGCCGGCGGCTGTCGGTGTCGATGACGGTGATGTCATTGCGCTCGGACACCAGGCTCTCGGCCACACTGAAGCCCACGCGCCCCGCACCCAGGATGATGATTTTCATGGAGTTCGCTGGTGATGCCGGACGCGGGCAGCCTTCAGATGCGGATCTCGCCGTCGCCCAGCACCACGTATTTGAGCGAGGTCAGGCCCTCGATGCCCACCGGGCCGCGCGCATGGAACTTGTCGGTACTGATGCCGATCTCGGCGCCCAGGCCGTATTCGAAGCCGTCGGCAAAGCGGGTGCTGGTGTTGACCATGACGCTGGCCGAATCGACCTCGCGCAGGAACTGCTGCGCATGGCGGTGGTCGGTCGTGAGGATGGCCTCGGTATGGCCGCTGGAGTAGCGGTTGATGTGCGCGATGGCTTCCTCCACGCCCGCCACCACCTTGATGCTGATGATCGGCGCGAGGTATTCCTCGCTCCAGTCCTGCTCGCTCGCGTGCACGAGCTGCGCGCCGTCCACGCCCTGCAGCAGGGCCAGCGACTCGGCGCAGCCGCGCATCTCGACGCCCTTGGCGGCGAAGATCGCGCCGATGGCCGGCAGGAAATCGGCTGCCACGCCGCGCGCCACCAGCAGGCTTTCGCTGGCGTTGCAGGGACTGTATTTGCTGGTCTTGGCGTTGTCCGTCACCTTGACGGCCATGGCCAGGTCGCAGGGGTCGTCGACATAGGTGTGGCAGTTGCCGTCGAGGTGCTTGATGACCGGCACCTTGGCCTCGCGGCTGATGCGCTCGATCAGGCCCTTGCCGCCGCGCGGGATGATCACATCGACATATTCGGGCATGGCGATCAGCTGGCCCACGGCCTCGCGGTCAGTGGTCTGCACCAGCTGCACCGCCTGCTCGGGCAGGCCAGCCTCGGCCAGCGCCTGCTGCACCAGCCGGGCCAGCGCCTGGTTCGACGCTATGGCCTCGGAGCCGCCGCGCAGGATGCAGGCGTTGCCGCTCTTGATCGACAGGCTGGCGGCTTCGATGGTGACGTTGGGGCGGCTCTCGTAGATCATGCCGAACACGCCGATCGGCACGCGCATCTGGCCCACGCGGATGCCGCTGGGCTGCTGCTTCATGCCCAGGATCTCGCCGATCACGTCGGGCATGGCGGCCAGCTGCTCGCAGCCCTGGGCGCAGGTCTCGAGCACCTTGGGAGTCAGGCGCAGGCGGTCGACCATGGGCACCGACAGGCCATTGGCTTCGGCCGGCGCGAGGTCGCGGGCATTGTCTTGCTGCAGGGCGGCGGTGTTCTCCCGCAGCAGCCGGGCCAGCGCCAGCAGGGCCCGGCTCTTGGTGGCGGCCGAGGCGCGGGCCATCTGGGCCGAGGCGACTTTGGCCTGGGCCCCCAGGGTGTGGGTGTATTCCACGATATTGAGCGCGTTCATGGGCGCGATTTTGACCGAGTTGCAGTGCGCCGGGTGCCTGGTGGCGCAGAAGCCTCACTTCGGTATGCACGTCGCACGCCGGCTTGACGGCACCCAAGCCACGACACTCACGCCTTGAAGGATTGCACCGTTTCAAATGCCAGCCGGCGCAATGCCTGCCAGCCGTCCTGGGGCCAGCCGGGAGCCTTCAGGCCCTTGACGATGCCGTCCACCGTATGCGCGGACTGCAGCAGTTGCGCCACGGCCTGGTCGCCGAGCCGCGGCACGATGCGCTCGAACAGGCGCTCCTTCGCGCCCCAGATGCGCTGCTCGCGCAGCGCCATCGGCAGCGGCCGGCCGGCAGCCATGGCATCCTTGACGCGCTTGAGCGCGCGGATGTCCTCGGCCAGCGCCCAGTGCACCAGCACCTCGGCCACGCCCTCGGCCTGCAGGCCGTCGAGCATGCGCTGCACACGCGCCAGCTGGCCCGAGAGCACCGCGTCCGACAGCTTGAACACGTCATAGCGCGCGACGTTCAGCACCGCCTGCTCGATCTGTTCGGCCTGCAGCTCGCCGGCCGGATAGAGCAGCGCCAGCTTCTGTATTTCCTGGTGCGCGGCCAGCAGGTTGCCTTCCACGCGGTCGGCAAAGAACTGCAGCGTGCGCTGGCCCTCCTCGCCCGCTGCCACGCGCTGGCCCTGGGCCGCAAGCCGCTGCGCGATCCAGGACGGCAGCGCGGCGCGCTCGATCGGATCGATCTGCAGCGTGACGCCATTGGCATCGAGCGCCGAGAACCAGGCGCCGCTCTTGGTGGCCTTGTCGAGGCGCGGCAGCATGACCAGCGTCAGCGTACCGTCATTGCCGGCCGCGCTTTCGGCCAGCTGCTGCAGCGCCTGGCTGCCGTCCTTGCCCGGCTTGCCCGAGGGAATGCGGATCTCGAGGATCTGCCGGTCGGCAAACAGCGACAGCGAACCGCCTGCGGCCAGCACCGCGCTCCAGTCGAAATGCGCGCCGGCCACGGTATGGCTGCTGCGCTCGCTGTAGCCGGCGGCGCGCGCCGCCGCGCGGATGGCATCGGCAGCCTCCTGCTGCTGCAGCGGTTCATCGCCATGCAGGGTGTAGAGCGCGCGCAGCCCCTTGCCCAGATGGGCCTGGAGCTGGTTCAGGCCAAGCTGCATCGCGCGCTCACAGTGTCTTCACCGCCGCCAGCCGGCGCAGCAGCTGCTGCACCAGGTCGGTGCGCATGTTGCGGTAGAGCAGCTGCTCCTCGGCTTCCTTGGACAGCGCGAGGGTCTCGTTGTAGCTGATGTCGCGCTGCTGCAGCAGTTCGGTCTCGGGGATGAGTTCATCGCCATTGGGCTTGCGCAGCCTGAAGCGCAGGCGCAGCCGCAGCTGCAGCTCGCGCACCTGGCCCGAGGCGTTGAGGCCCACGACCGCGCGCTCCTGCTGCTCGCTCAGCAGCTCGAAGATGGCTTCGGCTTCATCGGGCGAACGCGGGTCGCGCAGCACCGTCAGCTGTTCATTGGCCGCGACCAGCGTGCGCTCGAGCTCGCGCGCCAGCAGCGAACCCCGGCTGGCCTGGATGAACAGCGAACGGAAGGCGAACTGCGGCACGCCGCGCAGGCGGAACCCGCACGCCGCCAGCACAGGCACCACGGACACCAGGGAGAGCAGCGTGCGTTTGCGCATGTCAGACCACCACGTTGACGAGACGGCCCGGCACCACGATCACCTTCTTCGGGGTGGCGCCAGCGGCCTGTTTCAGGAAGGCGTCGCTGGCCAGGGCCACGCGCTCGATTTCGGCCTTGTCGGCCGTTGCCGCCACATGGATCGAACCACGCAGCTTGCCGTTGACCTGCAGCATCAGCTCGATCTCGTCCTGCACCAGCGCCGCGGGGTCGACTTCGGGCCAGGCAGCGTCGAGCAGCTCGCCCAGATGCTGGCTGTAGCCCAGGCCGCTCCACAGCGCATGGGTCAGGTGCGGCGTGGCCGGGTACAGGCAGCGCAGCAGGATGCCGAAGCCTTCGATGGCCGCGATCCGGCCGTCGGGCGTGTCCGCGCCCTTGAAGCCTTCGAGCGCGTTGATCATCTTCATCGCGCCCGACACCACAGTGTTGTACTGCATGCGCTGGTAGTCGTAATCCACCTGCTTGAGCACCGTGTGGATCTCGCGGCGCAGCGCCTGCGCGTCCTTGCCGAACGTGACGTCCTGCAGGCCGCGCGCGCTCGCGCCGATCGCGTCGGCGACCACCGCATGCTCGCCGCCCAGCAGCTTGAAGCCGTAGTTGTAGACGCGGCGCAGGAAGCGGTAGCTGCCTTCGACGGCCGCGTCGTTCCACTCCAGCGTGGCCTCGGGCGGCGCGGTGAACATGGTGTACAGGCGGGCCGTGTCGGCGCCGTACTTCTCGATCAGCTCCTGCGGATCGATGCCGTTGTTCTTCGACTTGGACATGGTGCCCACGCCCTCGTAGTCGATGTCCGTGCCCACCGGCAGCAGGCCGTCGGCGCTCTCGACCTCGGCCTTGAGCTTGGCGCCGACGATCTTGCCAGCCTCGTCGAACACATGCTCGACGTCCTTGGGCCAGAAGTATTCCTTGGCGCCCTTGGCGGTGCGGCGGCTGTAGATGTGGTTGAGCACCATGCCCTGGGTCAGCAGCTGCGCGAAGGGCTCGTCGATCTGCACCAGGCCCAGGTCGCGCATCACCTTGGTCCAGAAGCGCGCATACAGCAGGTGCAGGATGGCGTGCTCGATGCCGCCGATGTACTGGTCCATGCCGCTGCCGCCGCGCGCCGCGTTGGGGTCGCGCATCCAGTAGTCGGTGCCGGCGCCGACCATCTGCTGGTGGTTCTGCGCATCGCAATAGCGCATGAAGTACCAGGAGCTGTCGACGAAGGTGTCCATCGTGTCGGTCTCGCGGCGCGCGCTCTTGCCGCAGCAGGGGCAGACCACGCCTGCATGGAAGGCCTCGCTCTTGACCAGCGGATTGCCCGAGCCATCGGGCACGAGGTCCTGCGGCAGCACCACGGGCAGGTCCTTCTCGGGCACCGGCTGGGCGCCGCAATCCTCGCAGTGGATGATCGGGATCGGCGTGCCCCAGTAGCGCTGGCGGCTCACGCCCCAGTCGCGCAGGCGCCAGGTGGTCTTCTTCTCGCCCAGGCCCTTGGCGGCCAGCAGCTCGGCGACCTTGTCGACGGCCTGCGCATGCGTCAGGCCGTCCAATTCACCGGAATTGACGCAGGCTGCCCGCTGCTTGTCGCCGTACCAGTCGGCCCAGGCGTCGGTCGAGAAGCTTTCGCCGGCCACGTCCACGACCTGGCGGATCGGCAGGCCGTACTTCTTCGCGAACGCGAAATCGCGCTCGTCATGCGCGGGCACGCCCATGACGGCGCCGTCGCCATAGCCCATCAGCACGTAGTTGCCGACCCAGACCTCGACCTGCGCGCCGGTCAGCGGATGGGTCACGAACAGGCCCGTGGGCATGCCTTCCTTTTCCTTGACCGCGAGCTCGGCCTCGGTGGTGCCGCCCTTCTTGCATTCCTCGATGAAGGCCGCCAGCGCCGGGTTGCCGGCCGCGGCATGCAGGGCCAGCGGGTGCTCGGGCGCCACCGCGCAGAAAGTCACGCCCATGATGGTGTCGGCACGCGTGGTGAACACGTACATCCTGCCGTCCTGGATCAGCCGGCCCTGCGCGTCGTGGATGTCATGCGTGAACGCGAAGCGCACGCCGCTCGACTTGCCGATCCAGTTCTCCTGCATCAGCCGCACCTTGTCGGGCCAGCCGGTGAGCGTCGCCTTGTCGTTGCCAACCTGCACGTGCTCGAGCAGTTCCTGCGCGTAATCGGTGATCTTCAGGTAGTAGCCGGGGATCTCGCGCTTTTCGACCAGCGCGCCGGTGCGCCAGCCGCGGCCGTCGATGACCTGCTCGTTGGCCAGCACGGTCTGGTCGACCGGGTCCCAGTTCACGACCTGGGTCTTGCGGTAGGCGATGCCCTTGTCGAGCATCTTCAGGAACAGCCACTGGTTCCAGCGGTAGTACTCGGGGTCGCAGGTGGCGATCTCGCGGCTCCAGTCGATGGCCAGGCCCATCGACTGCATCTGCTTCTTCATGTAGGCGATGTTGTCGTAGGTCCACTGCGCCGGCGGGACCTTGTTCTTCAGCGCCGCGTTTTCCGCGGGCAGGCCGAAGGCGTCCCAGCCCATGGGCATCAGCACGTTGTAGCCCTTCATGCGCAGCTGGCGCGTGAGCATGTCGTTGATGGTGTAGTTGCGCACATGGCCCATGTGCAGCTTGCCGCTGGGGTACGGCAGCATCGAGCAGGCGTAGAACTTCTTCTTGCTGTCGTCCTCGGTGACGCGGTAGGCGTCGCGCGCGGCCCAGTGCTCATGCGCTGCGCGCTCGAGCTCGATGTGGTTGTATTTGTCTTGCATGGTGGAGAGCGGGTTCCGGCCGCGGATGCGCCGGTGAAAGCCAAGGTCAGCCGGGATTTTAGGCCGTACGCCGCACCGCACCGCCGTGCGCGGCTATCTGCCGGCGCAAACGCGCGCGCGGCGCATGGAACTTGCACTGCGCGATCCGGTCTCACCGCCTTTTCTTTTCCCCCGTTTTCCGAGGAGCCACTTCCGGTGCGTTGGTCATTGTTTTTCGAACTCGAGCCATGGATGCAATCCGTCCTGGGCCTGGCCCTGCTGGCGCTGCTGGCCGTCGCCAGCCGCCATGTGGCGCAATTCCTGCTGCAGCGCGTCGCGCGCCGCGTGCGCCTGGGCCTGGCCGCGCACTGGGCCGACATCCTGCTGCACGACAAGGTGCTGCGCCGCCTCACGCAGGCCGTGCCGTGGCTGGTGGTGCAGATCGGCCTGGCGGACGTGCCGCATCTGCCGGCCCGCCTGCATGGACTGCTGCTGAACCTGGCGGCCGCGGTCACCATCGTGCTGGTGCTGCGCAGCTTCAACGCGCTTCTCGATGCAATGAACGAGACCCACGACCGCCGGGAGCGGCTCAAGCTCTCGACGCATTCGATCAAGAGCTATGTGCAGCTGGGCAAGCTGCTGGCGGCCATGGTGGCGATCGTGCTGATCCTGGCGACGCTGCTGGACCGATCGCCGCTGCTGCTGCTGTCGGGCCTGGGCGCGTTGTCGGCGGTGCTGATGCTGGTGTTCAAGGACACCATCCTGTCCTTCACCGCGGGCGTGCAGCTGGGCTCGAACGACATGATCCGCGTCGGCGACTGGGTCGAGATGCCCCAGGTCGGCGCCGATGGCTTCGTCATCGACATCGCGCTGAACATCGTCAAGGTGCAGAACTGGGACAAGACCATCACCACCATTCCCACCTGGAAGCTGATGAGCGACAGCTTCAAGAACTGGCGCGGCATGTCGCAGTCGGGCATGCGCCGCATCCGGCGCGCGCTGCGCATCGATGCCGACACCATCCGCGTGCTGGACGAGGCGCAGCTCGCACAGCTGTCGCGCATCGCGCTGCTGCAGGAGTATCTGGTCGAAAAGCGCGCGCAGGCCGCGGCGCTGCCGGCCTCGGCCCTGGCTGAAGCCGCGCCCTTCCATCCGCTGCAGCTCACCAACCTGGAGCTGCTGCGCGCCTATGCGTATGCCTATCTGAACGTTCATCCCGGCATCCAGCACGACACCTATCTGCTGGCGCGCACGCTCGAGCCGACCACCGAGGGCGTGCCGCTGGAGCTCTACTGCTATACCTCGACCTCGGTCTGGATCGAGTATGAAAACATCCAGGGCAGCATCTTCGACCACCTGATCGGCGTGCTGCCGGAGTTCGGGCTGCGGTTGTATCAGCGGCCTTCGGGCAGCGATGTGCTGGCGGGGGTTCGGGGGATGGGACTGGGGGCAGGGCCGGGCTGAGCGGCGCCGAAAGTGCGACCAGGAGCTTTCTTGAGGGCGGCCCTTCATCCTTCGACAGGCTCAGGACGAACGGTCGACATCCATTCGCCCGAACTTGGCGCGCAGCGAACGCAAAACACCGTTCGTCCTAATCCTGAGCCTGTGGAAGAATCGATGGGTGGGATTGACCGTTCGCCCTGAGCCTGTCGAAGGGTGGACGGCCGCACTATAGACAACCATTGCCTTGATCCAAGCTCACGCTCCTAGAGCAACGGTTTTCTTAACGTTTGCTCTGCGTTTGGGCAGGTTCCGCCACAAACCCAATGCGCGTAAGCCCCGCCGCATGCGCCCAGCCCATCACCGCCACCACGCGCCCATAGGGCACGGCGGCATCGGCGCGCAGTTGCAGTTCGGCCTGGGGATTGGCAGCTGCCAGTGAGGCCAAGCGTTCATGCAGCGCGGCTTCTTCCACTGCTTGGCCGTCGATCCACAAAATACCCTGGGCATTGATTTCAAGTGCCAGCGCCTGCTGCGCCGCCGGTGCTGCAATAGGTGCCGTGCCCTGGGCCTGCGGCAGCTGCACCCGCAGCGCGGCCGCCAGCACCGGCGCGGCCAGGATCAGTATGACCACCAGCACCAGCATCACATCCACCAGCGGCGTGACGTTGATGCCGCTCAGCGGTTCGGGCGCTGGCGTGGTGCGGTGATCGAAGCGGCCAAATGCCATGGAGCCTCCATCACGGGGCGGGCTGCGCAGGGTCCCCGAAAAACGCCTGCAGATCGTGCGCGAAGCCTTCGAGCTCGGCCTCGATGCGGCTGGCGCTGCGGCCCAGCAGGTTGTAGCCCAGCACCGCGGGAATGGCCACGGCCAGGCCGGCCGCGGTCATCACCAGCGCCTCGCCGACGGGCGCGGCGAGCTGCGCGATGCCTATGCTCTGCGCGTCCGCCAGCAGCGTCAGTGCATGGTGGATGCCCCAGACCGTGCCGAGCAAGCCGACAAAGGGCGCCAGCGTGCCGACCGAGGCCAGCAGCACCTGGCCCCATTGCAGGGGAACGCTTGCGCGCTGCAGCGCGGCGCGCAGGCCGCGCGTGAGTTGGGCCGGCGCCGCCCCTTGCTGCGCAAGCGGTGCGCCGCCCTGGGCGGAGGCGCGCGGGGCCTGCAGCGCATCGACCAGTGGCAGCACCAGGCCGCCGCCATCGAGCGCCGCGACCTGTGAGCGGGCCGTGGCCAGATCGGGTGCCTGCCAGAAGGCGGCCACGCAGCGCGGCACCTGGCGCCGGCTGCGCGCCAGCAGCCAGCCCTTGCAGGCCATGACCACCCAGCTCGCGACCGACAGCGCCAGCAGCAGCGTCGCCGTGCCCTGCGTGACCGCATCGCCTTGCTGAAGCCAGAGCCAGCGGTCCATGGGGTGGTTCAGCGCAGGCCGAGCACGTCGAACATGTCGAACATGCCCTGCGGTTTGTCGGCCAGGAAGCGCACGGCGCGCAGGCTGCCCTGGGCGTAGGTCTCGCGGCTCGAGGACTTGTGCGTGATCTCGATGCGCTCGCCGGTGCCGGCAAACAGCACCGTGTGGTCGCCGACGATGTCGCCGCCGCGCACCGTGGCAAAGCCGATCGACGAGGGGTCGCGCGCGCCGGTGTGGCCGTAGCGTTCGTAGACCGCGCACTCGTTGAGATCGCGGCCCAGCGCGTCGGCGATGACCTCGCCCATCTTCAGTGCCGTGCCCGAGGGCGCGTCGACCTTGTGGCGGTGGTGCGCTTCGACGATCTCGATGTCGTAGCCCGTGGACAGCGCCTTGGCCGCCATCTCCAGCAGCTTGAGCGTGACGTTCACACCCACGCTCATGTTGGGAGCGAGCAGCACCGCAACCTTTTCCGCACCTTCGGCCAGCGTCTTTTTCTGTTCGTCGCTGAAACCGGTGGTGCCGATGACCAGTTTCACGCCCAGTTCCTTGCAGGCCTCGAGGTGGGCGAGCGTGCCCTCGGGGCGCGTGAAATCGATCAGCACCTGCGCCCGGGCCAGGCCTTCGCGCAGGTCGGAGGTGATGGGCACGCCGCTGGCGCGACCCAGAAAGGCCGTGGCGTCGATGCCCAGGGCCGGGCTGCCGGGCACGTCGAGCGCGCCGGCCAGCACGCAATCATCGCTGTTGTGGATGGCTTCGATCAGCATGCGGCCCATGCGGCCGGAAGCGCCGGCAACGGCTACACGGTAGCGCCCGGAAGCGGGCGTGGAATTCGCGGTCATGGAGATTTTCCTGGGAAAGCGGCCGGCCGCGCACCCAGGCGCGATGCCGGCATGGGAACTCAGCGGCCGGGCGCTTCGAGCGGCGGGTACTGCCTGGGAGCATCGGCGGGCGCCAGCGCTTCGCTGCCGGCGGCCGGCTCGGCGGGGGCGGGGAAGCGCGCGAGCTGCTCGGGCGTGGCCTCGAGCACCGGCACCTTGCCGCCGGCGCGCTTCGAGCCCAGGGTCGCGACGAATTCGGATTCGGAGGGCATCTCGTCGCCTTCGTGGCGCACCAGCTGGTCGCCGTCGAAGAACACCGTGAGCTTGCGGGTCTGGATTTCCACGTCCTTGCGCTTGAGCGAGAACACATATTCCCAGCGATCCGCGTGGAACACGCTGGTCAGCAAAGGCGTGCCGAGGATGTCGCGCACCTGCTGGCGGCTCATGCCGGGCGCCAGGGCCTCGACCTGCTCCCGGGACACGAAATTGCCCTGGACCACTTCGACCTTGTAAGGAGTGACTGCGCTCGCGGCGCTGGCGATGCGTTGGCTCGCGTTGTCCAGGCTGCCACAGGCAGCCAGTACGGCAGAGACCACCACAGTCAGCGCCAGGCGGGCACTGCAACGGGCTTGGACATGCATGGGTATGGCTTAGGGGATATGATTCAAATCATTGTAGCGGCTGGTCCTTCCAGGGCTCGACATTCTCCACACCCTCGTGCGAGGGCCATTTTCCGTTGCCTGTGCTGCGCCGGTGCCGGATACGCGCAGGCACTCCCAAAAGACCCTGTCATGACGAATATCGACGAACTCAAAAGCACCGGCCTCAAGGCCACCCTGCCGCGGCTGAAGATCCTGGAGATCTTCCAGAAGGGCACGCAGCGCCACATGACGGCCGAAGACGTGTTCCGCGTGCTCCTGGACGAGCGCTCGGACATCGGCCTGGCCACGGTCTACCGCGTGCTCACGCAGTTCGAGCAGGCCGGCATCCTGATCCGCAGCAACTTCGAGAGCGCCAAGGCGGTCTACGAACTCAACGAAGGCCAGCACCACGACCATTTCATCTGCACCGTCTGCGGCAAGGTCGAGGAGTTCTACGACCCCGAGCTGGAAAAGCGCCAGGTGCAGATCGCTAAGGCCAAGGGCTGGGTCATCCACGACCATGCGATGTCGCTCTACGGCCAGTGCACGATCTGCGCCAAGGGCGCGGCGCCCGGCCACCGCTGAACTGGCCATCCGGATATGACCAAGGCGCCTGCGGGCGCCTTGTTAGTTTTTACCGCCCTGCTCCATCGCGCGCCGGTGGCGGTCGATGAATTCCTGGTAGGTATCGATGCCGCGCAGCTGCAGGATGGTGTTGCGCACCGCGGCCTCCACCAGCACGGCGATGTTGCGGCCGGCCACGACCTGGATCACTGCCTTGAGTACCGGCACGCCCAGCACGTCCTGGGTCAGCGGCTCATAGGGCATGCGCTCGTATTCGCGCTCCAGCGTCTCCTTGCGCACCAGGTGCACGATCAGCTTCAGTCGCATCTTGCGGCGCACCGCGGTCTCGCCGAAGATCGCGCGGATGTCCAGCAGGCCGATGCCGCGCACCTCGAGCAGGTTCTGCAGCAGCTCGGGGCACTTGCCCTCGATGGTCGCCTGGTTGATGCGGTACAGGTCGACGGCATCGTCCGCAACCAGGCCGTTGCCGCGGGAGATCAACTCCAGCCCGAGCTCGCTCTTGCCCAGCCCCGACTCGCCGGTGATCAGCACCCCCATGCCCAGGATGTCCATGAACACGCCATGCATGGTGGTGCGGTCGGCGAAGTGCTTGGACAGGTAGGCGCGCAGCACATCGATGACGAACGCCGAGTTCTCCTCGGTCGAGAACATCGGGATCTGCGCTTCCTCGCACATGGACAGCAGCTCGGGCGGCGCGGTCTGGCCATCGGCCAGCACCAGCACCGGCGGCTGCAGCGTCACGATGCGCGCGACGCGGCGCTGGCAGTCGAGCGAGGAGGATTTGCAGAGGTAGGCGATCTCGCGTTCGCCCAGCACCTGCATCCGGTAGGGATGGATGTAATTGAGATAACCGACCAGATCGGCGCCCGAGCGTGCCGAGCGCACGGCCATTTCATCGAAGCGCCGCTCGGAGGCGCCCAGGCCGGCGACCCACTCCCAGCGCAGCGACGAACGAAATGCCTGGAACAGCAGGTCGGCGCTGATGGCGTTGGGACGCATGGACCGTGCGGATCAGCGCTCAGGACAGCGGCGCCGCCGTCGATTGCCAGCGTGCCAGCATGTCGTGCAGCTGCTCGGCGTTGTCGCAGGCCTTGATCTTCTCGCGCAGGGTGGTGTCGCTGAGCAGCTCGGCGATCTCGGACAGGATCTCCAGGTGCTTTTGCGTGGCCGCCTCGGGCACCAGCAGGAAGATCAGCAGGCCCACGGGCTGCTCGTCGGGTGCATCGAAACCAATGGGGTTGGCCAGCTGGAACACCGCTGCCATGGGCGATTTCAAGCCCTTGATGCGGCCATGGGGAATGGCGACACCATGGCCCAGTCCGGTCGAGCCCAGGCGCTCGCGCGCAAACAGGCTGTCGGTGATCAACGCACGCGACAGGCCATGCAGGCTTTCAAACAACAGCCCGGCTTCCTCGAAAGCGCGTTTCTTGCTGGTGGCATCGACGCTCACGAGGACTTGAGCGGGAGGCAGGATGGAGGCTAGACGGTTCATGGTGTTAGGGAGGAATTATGCACGCTCCGCTTCCACAGTGCCGGGAATACCCGAGGGACACGAAAAAGCCGCCCTGCGGCGGCTTTTGCTGCTAGATGGCGCCCATAGCGCGCCAGGATGCTGAAGGAAAATGTATTTCAGGCCTCGGCCAACATCACTGCATCGCGTTTGGAGATGCCGAAACGTCCGGATTGCAGCCGCATCTTGTGCTCGACCACCTTGCGGTCCAGCTTGTCGACGAGTGCGTCGAGAGCGGCATACAGATCGAAGTGCGCGCTCTGGGCAAACAGATCGCTGCCCTTGACACGCACCGTGCATTCCGCGCGCTGGCGTTTTTCCTTTTCCCTTTTCTGTTCCACCTTCAACAGGACCTTGACGTCCACCACCTGATCGAAGTGCCGAAGAATCCGCTCCAGCTTGCTCACAACATAGTTGCGCAACGCCGGAGTCACCTCCAGGTGGTGACCACTGATAATCAAATTCATACGAAAGCCTCCTTGCCCAAGCCAAAGAAAGCCCCTGCCAGCAACAGAGTCACTGGCGGGCCGGCAAGCTGGAATGCGCATTCACCGCTTGGGTTTCACTATGCGCCGGGCGGCATCCAAATGCAAACCGATAACGGCATTCCAAGGCAGGTTTTGCGGCAGCTTTCGCCAAGCAGCGCAAAACCACGCACAATCCCGGAGGCGACGCAACGGCCCGGCCCACGGGCACAGGCCGGCCCCGGCCTTAAAATCCCGTCAGCCAAGGCCCCGCACCCTGCCCAGGCCTCGATCGCAACCATTCGTACCCATGAACCAGCCAAGCCCTTCCGCCCTGCATACCTCTGCCCTGACTTCGCTGCCCCTGCTGGCGCGCGGCAAGGTCCGCGACAACTACGCCGTGGGCGATGACCGCATCCTGATGGTGGCCAGCGACCGTCTTTCGGCCTTTGACGTGATCATGGGCGAGCCCATTCCCGGCAAGGGCGTGCTGCTGACGCAGATGGCGCTGTTCTGGTTCGACAAGCTGGGCCATATCTGCCCCAACCACCTGACCGGCGAGGCGCCCGAGAGCGTGGTCGCGCCCGCCGAGCAACCCCAGGTGCAAGGCCGCTCGATGCTGGTCAAGCGGCTCAAGCCGATCCTGATCGAAGCCGTGGTCCGCGGCTATCTGGCGGGCAGCGGCTGGAAGGAATACCAGGAATCCCGGTCGGTCTGCGGCGTGCCCCTCCCCGCGGGCCTCACCAATGCCGCCAAGCTGCCCGAGCCGATCTACACGCCTGCGGCCAAGGCCGAGATGGGCGACCATGACGAGAACATCACGTTCGAGCGCACGGTCGAGATGGTCGGCGAGGAGCTGGCCACGCGCATCCGCGACCTGAGCATCCGGATCTACCGCGAAGCCGCGGAGATCGCGCTGGCCAAGGGAATGATCATTGCCGACACCAAGTTCGAGTTCGGCCTGACCGATGAGGGCGAGCTGGTGCTGATGGATGAAGTGCTGACGCCGGACAGCTCGCGCTACTGGCCTGTCGAAGGCTACGCCGATGCGCTGGCTGCGGGCGAGAATCCGCCGAGCTATGACAAGCAGTTCGTGCGGGATTGGCTGGAGCAGGCGAAGGTCAATGGGAAGGCCTGGGACAAGACGGCGCCGGCGCCGCGGTTGCCGCAGGAGGTGATTGCCAAGACGGCGGCGAAGTATCGTGAGGCGCTGGATCGTTTGACGGCTTGAAGCTTTCTGGCTTTCTTTCAAACCGGCCCTTTGTGGCCGGTTTTTGTTTTGGCTAATGCCTTAGAGGGGAAGCGGCGTCTCAGACGACATGCCAGTGCCTTGGGCAGGGGCCGGGTCTCGGCCCGGCGGCCGACTTCATTTTCTTGTACGCACAAGAAAACGAAGCAAAAGAAAGCGGCCCAACTGTCTGCGACCCTCCGCTGCGCTACGGGCAACCTGCCGTGCTCGGTTCCGGGCTGCACCGCGGAACTCGCTGCGCGGCTACGCCGCTTCGCTCGGACAACCGCGGTGAGTCAGTTTACGCAGCAGGTGTGTCCTTCGGCACACCTGCCAGCCCGGACCCTGAGCGCGGCAAGCGCAGCCAGATGGGCAGGGACAGGGATAGCTTCTTGGTGTACCAGCGACGTGCCGCTTTCACTAGTCCGATTCAGTTCAACGCCATGCTCAACTTGCGTCGATAGCTATTGAGCATCGCCGTGGTCTCGTCCTCCTGCTGCGCCGATTTGCCCATGAGTTCGATGCCGCCGGCAGTCTTGCCGGGGATGTTGGCTTCGGCCTTGGGCTTCGGGGGGGTCAGCAGTTCGAGCACGGCGACATAGAGCTTGCGCGCCGCGTCCTGGTTCCAGGTCTTGTCGCGCATGATGATTTCCAGCAGCTCGTCCATGGCTTCGGTCCACTGGCCTTCGGCGACCAGCACGCGGGCCTTGTCGAAGCGGGCCTCGAAATCGCGGCGGTTGGCGGCGATCAGGGCGTCGAATTGCTCGAGGGGCCAGTTGCCGCGCTCGTTGCCGTCGACGAACTGCAGCGCATCGAGCCAGCGCGACAGCGCGTCGAAACGCAGCGGCAGCGGGATGCGCTTGAGCGGCTCGCGCAGCAAGGCCTGGGCTTCCTCGAAGCCGCCGGTGGCGATCAGCAGGCGCAGGTAGTCGAAGCGCGCATCGTCGTTGTTCGGGTCGGCGGCCAGCGCGTCGGCGAGCTTTTGCAGCGCTGCGCCGGTGTCGCCGGACTCGAGCAACTGGTGGGCTTCGTCGACATCGGATTCGGCATCCAGGGCGGCTTCGGAAGGCAGGTGCTTGTCGAGGAAGGCGCGCAACTGGCCCTCGCCTTGCGCGCCCATGAAGCCGTCGACCGGGCGGCCGCCGATCATCAGCACGCAGGTGGGAATCGAGCGGATGCCGAACATGCCGGCGAGCTGCTGCTCCTGGTCGGAGTCGACCTTGGCGAGCTTGAAGCGGCCGCCGTAGGCCTCTTCCATCTTGTCCAGCAGCGGCCCCAGGGTCTTGCACGGGCCGCACCAGGGCGCCCAGAAGTCCACCAGCACGGGCACTTCCATCGAGGCGGCAACCACCTCGGCTTCAAAATTCTCTAGCGTGACATCGATCATGGCTCGAAGCCCTTTGACGGGCTGGTGGATGAGGTAAAAGTAAAATCGCGGGTTCCACTTTGGCGGGCGGCTGCGCAGCTGCCCCACTTGACATGAAACCCATTCAAATCGGCGTGGTCATGGGCTCCAGCAGCGACTGGGACACCATGCAGCACGCAGTGCAGATTCTCCAGCAATTCGGCATCGCCCACGAAGCCCAGGTCGTCTCGGCGCACCGCATGCCCGATGATATGTTCGCCTATGCCGAGGCGGCTGCAGGCCGAGGCCTCAAGGCGATCATCGCCGGCGCGGGCGGCGCGGCCCATCTGCCGGGCATGATTGCCGCCAAGACCACGGTGCCGGTGCTGGGCGTGCCGGTCGCCAGCCGCCATCTGCAGGGTGTCGATTCGCTGCACTCGATCGTGCAGATGCCCAAGGGCATCCCCGTCGCGACCTTTGCCATCGGCCAGGCCGGCGCGGCCAATGCCGCGCTGTTTGCCGTGGCGCTGCTGGCCGGCGAAGACCCGGCCCTGCGCGCGCGGCTCGAAGCCTTCCGCGCCGAGCAGACCGCCGCGGCCCGCGCCATGACGCTGCCGCCGGTGGCCGCATGAGCGCGCCCATCCTGCCCGGCGCGACGCTGGGCGTGCTCGGCGGCGGCCAGCTCGGGCGCATGTTCGCGCATGCGGCGCAGTCCATGGGCTATTTCACGGCCGTGCTGGATGCCGACCCGACCAGCCCCGCGGGCCTGGTCAGCCACCACCATGTGCGCACCGGCTACGAAGATCCCAAGGGCCTGGCCGAACTGGCGCAGCTGTGCGCGGCCGTGACCACAGAGTTCGAGAACGTGCCCGCCGCCGCGCTGCAGAAGCTGGCGCGGACCCTGCCGGTGTCGCCCGCCGGCGAATCCGTGGCCATTGCCCAGGACCGCGCCGCCGAGAAGGCGCATTTCGTGCGCTGCGGCGTGCCCTGCGCGCCCTATGCGGAGATCACCACGCCCGAGCAGCTCGCGGCCGTCTCCGCGGACCTGCTGCCCGGCATCCTCAAGACGGCGCGCATGGGCTATGACGGCAAGGGCCAGGCGCGCGTGCGCACGGCGGCCGAGCTCGCCGCGGCCTGGGACGGGATGGGCCGCGTGGCCTGCGTGCTCGAGAAGATGCTGCCGCTGGCGCATGAATGCTCGGTGATCGTGGCGCGCGGGCGCGACGGCGCCATCGTCAACCTGCCGGTGCAGCGCAACCTGCACCGCGACGGCATCCTGGCCGTGACCGAAGTGCATGCCGGCAACGTGCCTGCCTCGCAGGCGCAGCAGGCCGTGGCCGCAGCGCAGTCGGTGGCCCAGGGCCTGGACTACGTGGGCGTGCTGTGCGTCGAGTTCTTCGTGCTCGAGGACGGCAGCCTGGTGGTCAACGAGATCGCCCCACGCCCGCACAACAGCGGCCACTACAGCCAGAACGCCATGGATGTGTCGCAGTTCGAGCTGCAGGTGCGCTGCATGGCCGGCCTGCCGCTGGTGCAGCCGCGCCAGCACAGCGCCGCCGTCATGCTGAACCTGCTGGGCGACCTGTGGTTCAAGGACGGCGCCGAAGCCGCCACGCCCGCCTGGGACCAGGTGCTGGCGCTGCCCGGCACCCATCTGCACCTCTACGGCAAGGCCGAAGCCAAGCCGGCTCGCAAGATGGGGCACCTGAACGTCACCGCCGCCACGCCCGAACAGGCCCGTGCCGTGGCGCTGCAGGCCGCTGCCATCCTGGGCATCGCGCCCTTCTAGTCTGGAGCTGCAATGATCCTGCCAGGCAATTCGCCCGCGGCCATCGACGAAGCGGCGCAGGCGCTGCAGCGCGGCGCGCTGCTGGGCCTGCCGACCGAGACCGTGTATGGCCTGGCGGCCGACGCCGACAACGATGCGGCCGTGGCCGCGATCTTTGCCGCCAAGGGCCGGCCCAGCAACCACCCGCTGATCGTGCACGTGGCCGATGCCGCCGCCATCACGCGCTTTGCCAAGGAAGTGCCGGTGTTCGCGCAGCAGCTGATCGACGCCTTCTGGCCCGGCCCGCTGACCCTGATCCTGCCGCGCCGCGCGGACATGGTGGCCGCGGCCACGGGCGGCCAGGACAGCGTGGGCTTGCGCTGCCCTTCACATCCGGTTGCACATTCCTTGTTGCAAGCCTGTACGCAATTGCAACCACCGGTATGGGGCGTCGCCGCGCCCAGCGCCAACCGCTTCGGCCGCGTGAGCCCGACCACTGCCGCGCATGTGCAAAGCGAATTCGGCGAGGAGCTGCTGGTGCTCGACGGCGGCGAATGCGCGGTAGGCATCGAATCGACCATCGTCGACTGCACGCGCGGCGTGCCGGTGCTGCTGCGCCCGGGCGCGGTCACGCGCGCCGACATCGAAGGCGCCTGCGGCATCCGCCCGCTTTCGAAAGAGGAGCTGCCGGCGCACACACCGCGCGCCTCGGGCACGCTGCTGGCGCATTACGCACCCGACGCCAAGGTCCGGCTGATGGATGCACAGCAGCTGCAGGCCGGCCTGGATCTGCTGGGCGCAGATGCCGCGCATCTGGGGGTGTATGCTCGGAGCCCTCTGCAGGTGCCGCCCCCGGTGGTGCTGCGCCGCATGCCCGATGATCCCGCGGCCGCCGCCCGGGAGCTGTTTGCCATGCTGCGCGAATTCGACGCTGCCGGCGTGCGCCTGCTCTGGATCGAAACCCCGCCTGCCACGCCCGCGTGGGAAGGCGTGCGTGACCGTCTGCAGCGCGCCGCGGCCGCCTAGGCGCATGGGCGCGCTCGTTAAACTCTTGTCCATATCCCTTACGGAGAATCTCATGGCAGCAAATTGGATGCGTCGGACCGCCCTGGTCACCGCCTGTGCAACGGCGGTGCTGCTGGCAGCCTGCGGCTCAAGCACCACCGAATCGGCACTCAAACCCAGCCGCTTCATTGCCTTCGGCGACGCGGTCACCGACCTCGGCCAGAACGGCAGCAGCTACACGGTCAACAACGGCTCGGTGAATATCTGGACCCGCTACGTGGCCTCGCAATACGGCATGGAAATCAAGCCATCGAGCCAGGGCGGGCTGAACTACGCCTTCGGCAACGCGCGCATCGCGGTTACGCCCGATGCCGCGGGCAATGCCGCCACGCCCACGCTGGCCGCGCAGATCGACAGCTTCCTGGCGGCCAACACGCTGCAGGGCGACGATGTGGTGCTGCTGAATGCCGGCCTCAGCGACATGGTGGTCGGCCTGCGCGCAGTGATCGACGGCACGCAGACCGCAGACCAGTACATTGCCTCGGCCCGCGCGCTCGGCAAGCAATACGCGGACCAGATCCGCCGCCTGACCAACGCCGGCGCCAAGCACGTCGTGTTCTCCGGCGTCTACAGCCTGGGCAGGACGCCATGGGCCATCGAGCGCGGCCAGGCGGCCAACGCCGATCAAGCCACCCGGGCATTCAACGATGCACTGTTGATCGGCGTCACCGACCTGGGCAATTCCACGCTGTACGTGGAGCTCGAGTACTACGTCAACGAATACGTCGACCATCCCGGTAACTACGGCTTCTCGAACGCCACCACCCCGGTCTGCACCTCGGTGGATCCGGGCCCGGGCATCGGCATCGGCGCCGGCGAGGTCAACTCCGCGCTGTGCACGAATTCGACCCTGGTGGCAGGCGCCGATCCGGAGAAGTTCGTGTTCGCCGACAAGGTCTACCTCGCGCCTTCGGCCAACCGCCAGTTCGGTGCGCACGCCTACGACAAGCTGCGCTTCCGCTGGTAAGCCGGCGCACGCCGCCTTGCAAGCAACCGGCCTGCGGGCCGGTTTTTCATTGGCCTGACGCCAGCACGCGCTCGAAGAAGCCGCGCGCCGCGAGATGGCAGAACGGCGCCACCAGCACGGCGTGGTACAGCAGCAGCGCGGAGGCCGGCCCGCCTTGCGCCGCGGCCGTGGCCTTGGACAGCGCAAAGCCGGTCTTGGCCGCGGCAAACGGGTCGTCGAAGCCGCTGACCGGCGCATCGAGATCGAGCACGGTGAGCAGACCCGCTGCCATCGCCGAGGCCGAAGGCGCGGACCAGAACGCCTGCATCGCGCCGGTGTTGAGCGCGAAGAACACCGTCGGGTCGGCCCGGCCGCCGCACAGCAGCACCGGCCGATCCGGTACCCAGTTGCGCAGGTCGTTGGCCTTGAGCGCCTGGCGCACCGGATGCTGCGGCGCGGCCGCGGGCAGCCCGGTGCTGCGCTCGGGCACCAGGCCATCGGGATGGGCTTTTGCATCCTCCAGATAGGCCAGGCGCAGTCCGTTGCCCAGCAGCGGATCCAGGCCGAAGCCCAGCGCGAACAGCGGCGCCTCGGCCGGCGGCGTGCGCGGCGGCGTGATCGGCTTGAGCCCGGGTGCGGGCGCCACGCTGCTGAACAGGGCGCTGACCGGCAGGCGCCCCTCGGCCCAGAGCTGGGGCAGTGGGACCTCGGCCGGCAGCAGCGTGGGCAGGTGCGGCGCAAAGCGCGGCGCATAGATATCTTCCGGCTGGCGGTAGATGTTGCCGTAGGCCTGCTGGTAGGAGCGCACCAGCAGCGGTGCCAGCACCGTGCTGCCCAGCGGGACGCGGCCATAGAAGATCGCATCGCCATAGCTGGCCAGCGCGTAGGGGCCGGACATCGGCGCCGAGGCGGTCACGCGCACGCCCGCCGCCTGCAGCGCGCGCTGCGTCGCCAGCGCCACATAGCCGCCCTGGGAGTTGCCCGACAGCAGCAGCTGGCCGCCATCGCGCGCACCCAGCGCGGGCAGCGCCTGGCGCGCGGCCGCCAGCGCATCGATCATGTCCTTGGACTGCTGGTCGGCCACCAGATACGGGTGGTAGCCGAGCCGCGAACGGTCATAGCCGGCGTAGTTGGGCGCCACCACGATGTAGCCATGCGCCGCAAACGTGGCCGCCAGTTGCTGGCCGGCCAGCGCGCCGGGCCGGGTCAGATCGGTGATCTGCGCCTGGTTGTAGGCGCGCTGGGGATCCGTGCCATGGCCGTAAAGAAGGATCGGGCGGGCGCCCGAGCAGACCGCGCCCGGCCCCTCGGGCAGCATCAGCGCCGCGGTGGCATTGGTAGCCTCGCCCTTCGCGCCGACGGTCGCGTACTCGATGGAGTGCACCTGCACGCCGCAGACCGGCGGGCCCGCCTGCGCCAGCAGCTCGCGCCCGGCCGGCATGGCTGAAAGCTGCTCGAGCAGGTCTGGCGCCGAGGCATTGAAGGTGCGCGGCGGCGGGCTCTGCAACAACGCGCCGCGCTGGGTGCCAGGGTCACCGTCGTCAGCGCCCCCACAGGCCAGCAGCGCCGCGGCGGCCAGGGCGGCGGCCGTTCTCCAGATCGCCTTCCATTGGATCAACATGCTGCACCTCTCGATGCGGTATCGGACGCGGCAAGACGCCGGCCCCACCCCACCTTATAGCGGTGCGAGATCGCTGACCACCCATTCCACCAATGCCTCCAAGGCCGGGCGGGCGACGGATGCGCGCGGGTCGTTGACCAGCGCGACCATTACATAGCGCCGGCCACTGGCCGCATGCACGAAGCCTGCAAGCGCTGATACATCGCGCAGCGTGCCGGTCTTGAGGTGGGCCCGGCCGGTGACGAGCGTCTGGCTGTGGCGCAGCGAGCCATCCACGCCCAGCACCGGCAGCGAGGCCAGGAATTCAGGCATCACGGGCGAGGCCCAGGCCAACTGCAGCATGCGCGCCAGGCCCTGGGCGGTGACGCGCTCCTGGCGGCTCAGACCTGCGCCGTTTTCCACGATGAGCACCCCCTGGCTGCCCACGCGCTGTTGCCACCACTGGCGCAGCGCCGCCTGCGCGCTGTCCCAGCTGCCCACGCCCGCACGCTCCCGGCCCATGGTCAGCAAAACCTGCTGAGTCATGACGTTGCTGCTATTTTTATTGATATCCCTGACGATCTGCGCAAGCGGATCCGACTCGACCACCATGGCCGGCTCGAGCCCCGCCGGCACGCGGCCGTCGCGCACCGTGCCGCCAAGCTGGCCGCCCAATTCGCGCCACATGCCCTCGATCGCGCGTGCCGCGAAACGTGCATAGTCGACCGGCGCCACCGCCCAGTTGCGCTCACCGCACGCGGCCGGATAGCTGCCCGCGAAATCCATCCGTGTCGGCAGCTCCAGAGCCGCCTGCAGGCCCATTTGCCAGTCGCCGCAGGAGGTGCCCTCGGGTGCCAGCGGCACGCTCGGCTGCAGCTCCATGCCAGCCAGCGGCGGGTTGTACTGGATCCGCGCCACGCCGGCTGCCACATCAGGCACAAAGCCCATCACCAGCGCCTTGTAGTTGACCAGCAGCGCATCGGGCGCCACGTTGTACGGACGCAACGGCTCGCCGTCGAACAGGCCCGGGTCATGCGCGGGCAGCGCAAAGGCCGAGCGGTCGAGCACGATATCGCCCTCGATCGCGCGCACGCCCAGCGCCTGCAGCCGGCGCAGCGCAAGCCACAGCCGCTCCATCACCAGCCGCGGGTCCCCCTGGCCCTGGATATAGAGCGGGCCGCGCAGCACCCCCGCCTCCACCGGCCCGCCAAAGTAGAACGGCGTGCTCCAGGTATATGCCGGGCCCAGCTGGTCCAGCGCGGCAAAGGTGGTCACGAGCTTCATGACGGAAGCCGGGCTCATTGGCCGGTCCGGATGCCAGGCCAGGCGCGGCGCGGCGGCGCCTTCGGCCTCCACGACCAGCACCGACAGCGCGTCGGCCGGCAGCTGGGCACGCGCCAGTGCGGCGACCACTGCGGGCGGCAGCGGGGTGGCCGCCGGAGCCTGGGAGGCCCACAGCGCCAGGGAAAGGGAGAGGCCCAAAAGGACGCGCACACGCATGCGCCGCAGGATGGACAGCAATGACATGGCAAGCAGTCTAGCCCGCGCGGCGGTCTTTGCAACCACGGCGCGCAGGCCGTGGCGCGGGCGCCGATAATCAAGGGCTTGCACGCTTGCGCCCCGCCGCTCCTTCTGGCATCTCCCATGAACCTGCTTGCCTTCGATACCAGCACCGACACCCTTTGCATTGCCGTCCAGCGCGCCGACGCGCTGTGGCAGCACCGCGGTCCCGGCGGCGCCCAGTCGTCGGCGCAGCTGCTGCCGGCCATCCGCCGGCTCATGGCGGAAGCCGGGCTGGAATTCCAGGCGCTCGACGCCATCGTCTTCGGCCGCGGCCCGGGCTCGTTCACCGGCCTGCGCACCGCCTGCGCCATTGCCCAGGGCCTGGCCTTTGGCGCCGATGTGCCGGTGCTGCCCGTCGACACGCTGCTGGCGGTGGCCGAGGCGGCGCGCGCCGAGCATGGCTGCACCGAAGTCGTGGCGGTGCTCGACGCACGCATGAACGAGGTCTATCACGCCCCCTACCGCTGGCAGGGCGGTGCCTGGCAGGCCGCGGGCGAGACCGGGGTCTGCGCACCCGAGCTGCTGCAGGTCCCTGCGGGCTGGGCCGTGGCCGGCAATGCCCAAGCGGCCTATGGCGAGCGTCTCGCGCCCGGTGCCCGGCACCTGGCGGCGCTGCCGACGGCCGCGGCGTTGCTGCGCCTGGCGCCCACGCTGCTTGCCGCCCAGGGCAGCGCGCCGGCCGCCGCGGCACTGCCCTTGTATATCCGCGATAAAGTGGCGCAAACTACCGCCGAACGTGCCGCCGCACGCCTTGCCGCCCCGCCCCATCCATGATTCCCGCCAGCCTGCCTGCCCGCGAAACAGCCGTCCGCTTTGCGCCCCTGACCGTGGCTTGGCTCGATACGCTGCTGCCCATCGAACAGCAGGCCTACAGCCATCCCTGGACGCGCGGCAACTTCATCGACGCGCTGGCCGCGGGCTACGAGGCGCAGCTTCTGCTCGATGCCGATGACCAGCTGTTGGGCTATTTCGTGGCCATGACGGTGCTCGACGAGGTGCACCTGCTCAACCTTACCGTCGCGCCCGCGCACCAGGGCCGGGGCTGGGCCCGCGTCATGCTCGATGCCCTGGCGCTGTGGTCGCGCCAGCGCCAGGCGCTGTGGCTGTGGCTGGAGGTGCGCGCCAGCAATGCACGTGCACGGGCGATCTACGAAAGGCATGGCTACCAGCGGATTGCCGAGCGCAAGAACTATTACCCGGCGGCCGATGGCCAACGCGAGCACGCCATCATCATGAGCCTCAAGCTATGGCCCTGAACCTCGATGCGCGCCAGCGCGCCATGCTGCAGGAAATGGGCATCACGGTCTGGCAGCCCGGCCCGGTGGCGGACATTGCCGGCGCCGCGCCCGCCATGGAAGAACGTGCTGCCCCGCGCGCCGCGCAGACAGCGGCCAACCCGCCGCCACGCGCCGCCAGCCAGCCTGCGGCCCGCCCACCGTCCGTTCAGCCCGCACCGGCTGCGCCGCAGCCCGAAGCTGCCGCGGCCCTGGGCTGGCGGCTGCACCCGGCGCGTCCGGTCTACGGCCCGGGCGATGCCACGGACGCCACGGCGGACGCGGCCGATGGCGGCTGGCTGATCCTGCTCGAGCATCCCACGGCGCAGAGCCTGCCCGCAACGGTCGCCACGGCGCCAGTCCGCGGCACGGTGCTCGAAGGCGATGCCGCGCGCCTGCTCGACAACATGCTGCGCGCGCTGCGCCTGCACCGGCATCCGCGCGTCTGGAGCGCGGCGCTCGAGCGCGACAGCGCGCCGGCCTCGTCCCCCGACTGCATGCCGCTCGACAGCGGCCTGCGCGCCATGGTGCAGCAGCTGCAGCCGGCGCGCGTCCTGGTGCTCGGACTGGCCGCGGCCCGCGCCGTGCTCGGCCGCACCGACGCGCTGGGCCGGCTGCGCGCCGAGCCGCACCAGGTCGCAGGCCGGCCTGCCGTGGTCACCTACGATCCCGGCTACCTGCTGCGCGCCGCGCATGCCAAGCCCGCAGCCTGGGCCGACCTGTGCCGGGCGCAGGCACTGGGCCGCAGCGTGACAGCGCGATGAAAGCCGCGCCGCCGCCCGTCCGGCGCGGGCTTTTGCGCGCCGCGCGGCGCGGCGCGTGCGCAATGCGATAATTCCCGGCTTCAAGAACACTGGAGACTGCTCCATGGAAACCTACCCCAGTCGGTAGCTTTCAACTCCCGGCATCGCTGCGGGGGTTGAAAGCATGACCTCTTTCACCGCCGCCGCAGAAAAATGACATGGGAGTGAGCAATGCTCAACATCTTTACGCTGACCAATGGCCGCCTGGTCCAGGGAGAGATCGACTCGCTGGAAGACCTGGCCCGGTTCCAGCCCATCTGGGTCGACCTCGAATCGCCCACGCTCGAGGAAAAGCGCTGGATCAAGCAGCACTTCGGCCTGTCGATTCCCGAAGACGCGATGGACGAGGACATCGAGGAGTCGGCGCGTTTCTACGAAGAAGACAATGGCGAGCTGCACATCCGCAGCGACTTCCTGATCGATGACGACGAAGACCCGCGCTCGGTGCGCGTGGCCTTCATCCTGAACCAGCACAACGCCGAGCTCAGGAGCCGCGGCGTGCTGTTTTCCATCCACGACGAGGACGTGCCGGTGTTCCGCCTGCTGCGCATGCGCGCGCGCCGCGCTCCGGGCCTGCTCGAGGATGCCAAGGAAGTGCTGCTCAAGCTCTTCGATGCCGACGCCGAGTACTCGGCCGACACGCTCGAGCGCATCTACGACGCGCTGGAAAAGGTCAGCACCCAGGTGCTGTCCGGCGAGGTCGACGACGCGCGCGCCAGCGAGGTGCTCTCGGCCATTGCGCGCCAGGAAGACATGAACTCGCGCATCCGCCGCAACGTGATGGACACGCGCCGCGCCGTGAGCTTCATGATGCGCAGCAAGATGCTCAACGCCGAGCAGTTCGAGGAGGCGCGCCAGATCCTGCGCGACATCGAATCGCTCGACAGCCACACTGCCTTCCTGTTCGAGAAGATCAACTTCCTGATGGATGCCACCGTCGGTTTCATCAATATCAACCAGAACAAGATCATCCGCATCTTCTCGGTGGCCAGCGTCGCGCTGCTGCCGCCGACGCTGGTGGCCAGCGCCTACGGCATGAACTTCAAGTTCATGCCGGAGCTGGACTGGACGCTGGGCTACCCGTTCGCGCTGGCGCTGATGGCGGCCAGCGCCGTGGGGCCGATGCTGTACTTTAGGAAGCGCGGCTGGTTGAAATAAGCCTCAGGCCCTGGGCAACGGCCCGATGCGCTGCAAAAATCCGGTGAGGATCTCCTGCGCATACCGGCTCGCCACATTGCGCACGAAGTCGGAGAAGTCCACCGCCGCGCTGTCATCCGCGCAATCGGAGATCGTGCGCATGGCGGCAAACGGCACGCCATAGTCATGGCAGGTCTGGGCCACGGCCGCGCCCTCCATCTCGACGGCCAGCACCTCGTGGCCCGCTGCCGCCAGGCCCGTGCGCAGCGCCTGCGAGGCCTGGGCGCTGCCGACGAATTGGTCGCCGCTCGCCACCAGCCCGCAATGCGCGCGCCCGGCTTCGCTCACGCAGTCCCGGCTGGCCGCATGCAGCGCCGCGCTCATCACCGCATCGCAGGCCAGGCGCGTGCGGCCATAGCCGGGCAGCTCCCAGCGCGGGAACAGCGGCGAGGCATCGAGGTCATGCTGCAGGTAGTCGCTGGCCACCACCACGTCGCCCACGCGCACGCCCGGACCGAGCCCGCCCGCCACGCCGGTGAAGACGATGCGCGTGGCGCCAAAGCGCTCGATCAGCGCCGCGGCCGTGGTCGCGGCAGCCACCTTGCCGATGCCCGACAGCGCGCAGACCAGCTCGTGCGCCACGCCCGCGCCCTGCCAGCGCCCCTGCCAGAACTGCCGCCCCGCATGCCGCGTGGCGCGCACGTCCTGCAGGCCCTGCACCCAACCGGCCTGCTCTTCGGGCAAGGCACTCAAAATCGCAATCGTCATGTATTTCCAGGCATGAAAAAGAAACCGCCGCGTGGCGCGGCGGTCTGCGATTGTGGAGGGATTGCCGTGCGCCGGCACTGCGCAGGTTTTTAATGGCTGCGGAGCTCGCGGCGCAGGATCTTGCCAACCGGGGTTTTAGGCAGCTCCTTGCGGAACTCGATCACCCGCGGCTGCTTGTAGCCCGTCAGGTTCGAGCGGCAGAAATCGCGCACCGCCTGCTCGGTCAGCGCCGCGTCCTTCCTGACGATCACCAGCTTTACGGCCTCGCCGGTCTTCTCGTCGGGAATGCCGACCACCGCGCATTCCAGCACGCCCGGGCAGCGCGCCACCACGTCTTCGACTTCATTCGGATAGACATTGAAGCCGCTGACCAGCACCATGTCCTTCTTGCGGTCCACCACCTTGAAGAAGCCGTTGGCATCGACGGTGCCGATATCGCCGGACTTGAAGAAGCCGTCGGCCGTCATGGCCCTGGCGGTTTCATCCGGCCGCTGCCAGTAGCCGGCCATGACCTGCGGCCCCTTGATGGCAATCTCGCCCGCAGCGCCCGGCTGCGTCACGTCGTTGCCGGCGTCGTCGATCAGCTTCATCCAGGTGCTGGGCAGCGGCACGCCGATGGTGCCGGTGAACTGGCTGTTGGTGACCGGGTTGCAGCTGACCGAGGGGCTGGTTTCCGACAGGCCGTAGCCTTCGCAGATCGGGCAGCCGGTCTTCTCCAGCCACAGCTGCGCCACGGCGCCCTGCACCGCCATGCCGCCGCCCACCGAGACCTTGAGGTGCGACCAGTCGACGGTGCCGAAGTCCGGGTGGTGCGCCAGGCCGTTGAACAGCGTGCTCACGGCCGGGAAGCTGTGGAAGCGCTGCCTGGACAGCTCCTTCAGCGTCGCCTTGAGGTCGCGCGGATTCGGAATCAGGATCGTCTTGCCGCCCGTGCGCATGGACAGCATCATGTTCACCGTGAAGGCGAAGATGTGGTAGAGCGGCAGCGCACAGACGCTGGCGGGCTGCTCGCCAGCCGGGATCTTGTCCATGACCGGCGCGTTCCAGGCTTCGGACTGCAGCACGTTGGCAATGACGTTGCGATGCAGCAGCACCGCCCCCTTGCTCACGCCGGTGGTGCCGCCGGTGTATTGCAGCAGCGCGATGTCGTCGGGCCCCAGCATGGGCGCCTCGAAGTCCGTTCCCACCCCCTTGGCCAGCGCGTCGTTGAAGCGCACGGCGCCGGGCAGCTGGAACGGCGGCACCAGCTTCCTGACCTTGCGCACCACGTAATTGACCAATGCCCCGCGGAACAGGCCCAGCTGGTCGCCCATCGCGCACAGCACCACATGCTTGACGGCGGTGGCGGGAATGCAGGCCTGCAGCGTGGCCGCGAAGTTCTCGATGATGACGATGGCCTTGGCGCCCGAGTCGCGCAGCTGGTGCTCGAGCTCGCGCGCGGTGTACAGCGGATTCACGTTGACCACCACGAACCCCGCGCGCAGCACCGCGGCCACCGCGACCGGGTACTGCGGCATGTTGGGCATCATCAGCGCCACGCGGTCGCCCTTGGCCAGCCCCAGCCCCTGCAGGTAGGCGGCCAGCGCCCGGCTTTGCACGTCGGTCTGCGCAAAGCTCAGTTCCTTGCCCATGAAGCTGTATGCCACCCGGTCACGGTATTCAGTGAAGGCCTCTTCCATCAAGGCCACCAGCGACTGGTATTGGGTCGCGTCGATTTCCGCAGGCACCCCTTGGGGATATGCGCTCAGCCAGGGACGATCACTCATGCTCTTGGGGCCTCCAGTAGTTCTTGCCGACACTGCAAAGATTGTCAGCCGAGCTCTGGATCCCCGCAGCCTGTGATTACCCTAGCGTCGGCCGACTCAGATCGACCCCGGGAATGCGGGCAGCACCAGCTCGCCATTGAGGGACGACAGGCTGTCGCGCGCCGCGCTGGCCACCGCCTGCGCCCAGTCGCGCAGCTGCCGGCCCTGGCTGCCCTGGCTGCCCTTTTCCGGTTGCAGCAGGCGCTGATCGGCAAGGATCTGCAGCTCCACCATGCCGCCGTCGACCGTGGCGAAGCGGTAGCTCAGGTGGCTGTAGGGCAACGTGGGCAGCTGCTGGCGGCGTTCGAGCCAGGCCTGGGTTTCGGGCTTGGTGCGCTTGAGCCACTGCTGCGCCTGGGCATTGCGGCGCAGTCGCAGGCAGTCCATGCGGTCGGAGCTGCCGGCGGCATCGTCGAACATCAGCACATCGAGCTCGCGTGGGCAGTTCAGGCCCCAGGACACGGAGCGCCAGAACAGGTTCGAGGCATTGGTGCGCACGAGCACCACCGCCAGGGGCTCCTGCCCGGGGCCCTTGAGCACCAGCGCGCGGCTTTGCAGCGCCACGGGGCTGGAGCTGGGCAGCGGCGCCCAGGCCTCATCGGCCGCGCCCAGATCGGTCCAGGCGCCCGCGGGCAGCGCCAGCTGCGCGCGCCCCGCCGCGTATTGCCCGGCAACCGGTGCGGTGGCCGTCTGCGTGGCGCATCCCGCCAGGGCCAGCACCAGCCCGGCCCCCCAAAGCGCACAGCGCGCTCCCATCTTCTTCATTGCGAGTCCTCTCTGCGCAAGGGCCCAGGCACGCAGCCCGGCCCCATGATTTTTCCAGCCAACCCCGATGCTGCACGCAGGTCGGGAAAAAGGCAATTGGAATGCTTCTGATAATGAAGAAATAGACCCCCACCACCTTTTGCCTTGGGGCGGCCCGGCGGCAAAAAAAAGCCCCCGGGCCAGGAGCCAGGGGGCTTTGCATCTGCCTGCGTCGGCGTGCTCAGTTCACGACCTGCTTGAGCACGCCGTCGGCGTACATGCCGGCGATGACCTGCAGGTTGTGGCCCTTGATCTTGCCGGCCTGGCCTTCGCAGCCGAATTCCACATAGCGCTGCTTGCAGATCTGCTTGGCGGCCTCGCGCGCGGGCTTGAGCCATTCGCGCGCATCGAACTTCTCGGGGTTCTCGAACAGGAACTTGCGCACCGCGGCCGTCATGGCCAGGCGGATGTCGGTGTCGATGTTGATCTTGCGCACGCCGTACTTGATGGCTTCCTGGATCTCCTCGACCGGCACGCCGTAGGTTTCCTTCATGTTGCCGCCGTACTGGCGGATGATGGCCAGCAGTTCCTGGGGCACCGACGACGAGCCGTGCATCACCAGGTGGGTGTTGGGCAGGCGCGCGTGGATTTCCTTGACGCGCTGGATCGACAGGATGTCGCCGGTGGGCTTGCGCGTGAACTTGTAGGCGCCATGGCTGGTGCCGATGGCGATGGCCAGCGCGTCGAGCTGCGTGGCCTTGACGAACTGCGCGGCTTCCTCGGGGTCGGTCAGCATCTGGCTGTGGTCGAGCTTGCCCGCGGCGCCGATGCCGTCTTCCTCACCGGCTTCGCCGGTTTCCAGCGAACCCAGGCAGCCGAGCTCGCCTTCGACCGTGACGCCCACGCGGTGCGCCATCTCGACGACCTTGCGCGTCACGTCGACGTTGTAGTCGAACGAAGCCGGCGTCTTGCCGTCTTCCATCAGCGAGCCGTCCATCATGACCGAGGAGAAGCCCAGGTCGATGGCGCCCTGGCAGATCGCGGGCGACTGGCCGTGGTCCTGATGCATGACCAGCGGAATGTGCGGGTACTGCTCGATAGCGGCCTGGATCAGGTGCTTGATGAAGGCCTCGCCCGCATACTTGCGCGCGCCGGCGCTCGCCTGCAGGATCACGGGGGCGCCGACTTCATCGGCCGCAGCCATCACCGCCTGGACTTGCTCCAGGTTGTTGACGTTGAAAGCAGGAATGCCATAGCCGTTTTCTGCAGCATGGTCGAGCAGTTCGCGCATCGAGACGAGGGACATGTGTGGATCCAATTCAGGTGGGTAAACAGCGCCCCGGACTGCAACGCACGCGGCCCACCCGCGCCGCGGCTCAATCCGGGCCCAGCGGCGGTAACCGCTGTGTAACCCGGGATTTTATCTCGACTGCAATGCCCGTACCAGGGCTATTGCGCACTCACCTTGCCTATTGCCTGCGGCCATCCTTACGCTTGCTTAGCCCGCAGCATTTGAAACCGGCGCAGCCCCACTCAGGGCAGCGAGGAAGGGCCGCACCTGGGCGCCCCCCCGCACCGAGGCTGCCGTCCCTGGACGGGCCGCCCTCTCCACCGAAGGATGAGAGGGGGGAAGCCGCGGCCCGCGCAGGGGGCCCGCCCAGGACGTAAGCGGCTCAGGGATGCTTTTTATCTCGCCCTGCAGATCTGCAGCATGTTCGTGCCACCAGGCTGGCCCATGGGCAAGCCGCAGGTGATCGCATAAACATCGCCCTGCTGCACGATGCCGCGCGCCTTGAGGTGGGCTTCGGCTTGCTCGAGCGCGGTGTCGCGGTCCGCAGAGGTGTCCATCAGCAGCGGGCGCACGTTGCGGAACAGCGCCATGCGCCGCTGGGTCTGGACCTTGGGCGTGAGCGCGTAGATCGGGATGTGGATGCGCCGGCGGCTCATCCACAGCGCGGTCGAGCCGCTGTCGGTCATGGCCACCAGGGCCTTGGCGCCCAGGTGGTGGGCCGTGAACAGCGCGCCCATGGCGATGCTCTGGTCGATGCGGCCGAAGGTGCGGCCGGTGAAGTCGGCATCGCGCTCGGGGTCTTCCGCGGCCTCGGCGGCGGTGCAGATGCGCGCCATTTCCTCGACGGTCTCCAGCGGGTACCTGCCGGCCGCGGTCTCGGCGCTGAGCATCACCGCATCGGTGCCGTCGAGCACGGCGTTGGCCACGTCGCTGACCTCGGCGCGCGTCGGCACGGGGTTGGTGATCATGCTTTCCATCATCTGCGTCGCGGTGATCACCACCTTGTCCATCTCGCGCGCCATGCGGATCATCTTCTTCTGCAGTGCCGGCACTGCGGCATTGCCGACTTCCACCGCCAGGTCGCCGCGCGCCACCATGATGCCGTCCGACACGCGCAGGATGTCCTCGAGGTGCGGAATCGCCTCGGCGCGCTCGATCTTGGCGATCAGGCCGGGCTTGTGGCGCCAGGGCGTGCCCGCGACGTTGCACAGCTGGCGCGCCATCTCCATGTCGGTGGCGTTCTTCGGGAAGCTCACGGCCACGTAGTCGGCCTGCAGGCTCATGGCGGTCTTGATGTCCTCCATGTCCTTGGCGGTGAGCGCCGGTGCCGTCAGGCCGCCGCCCTGCTTGTTGATACCCTTGTTGTTGGACAGCTCGCCGCCGAGCTTGACGGTGGTGTGCACCTCCTCGCCCAGCACCGCATTGACGGTGAGCACGATCAGGCCGTCGTTGAGCAGCAGCAGGTCGCCGGCCTTGACGTCGCGCGGCAGCTCCTTGTAGTCCAGGCCCACGCCCTGCACGTCGCCGGGCTCGGTGCGCGAGGCGTCGAGAACAAAGGGCGCGCCGGCCACGAGCATGACGCGGCCTTCGGCAAACTTGCCGACGCGGATCTTCGGTCCCTGCAGGTCGGCCATGATGGCCACCTCGCGGCCCGCGCGCTGGGCGGCGGCGCGCACCATCTCGGCGCGGTCGATATGGTCCTGCGCCGTGCCATGGCTGAAGTTCAGCCGCACCACGTTCACGCCGGCCCGCACCATCTGTTCAAGCAGTTGCGGGTCGCTCGAGGCGGGCCCCAGGGTGGCAACAATCTTCGTGGCGCGGGTCAACGGTTTGGTCATGGAGCTTTCGCGAAAGAGGGTGATCGGAATTCGATTCTCACACGGAAGCGGTTACATGACGGGTACGAAAAATGGGGCTACAGGACGGGGCCGATCAGCTCGTGCGACAGCAGATAGGTCACCATGTGCGCCAGGATCGCCGCCTCGAGGCCGAAGCGCCAGCTCAGGAAGCCCGCCAGGAAACCATAGGCCAGCTTGCCCAGCAGCACATGCAGGAGCAGCATGCCGGGCAGCGGGCCAAGCAGCCAGCGGGCCAGCATCCAGTGCAGGAGCGCCCAGAGCAGCGCGCTCAGCATGACCGCCATCCAACCCGTTTTGGCCGACAGCGGCGCATCGCGCCCGACCAGCCGCCACAGGCCCCAGAACACGCAGGCCAGCATGCCCCAGCGCAGCAGCAGCTCGCTGGTCAGGCTGCCGTAGAGCAGCTTGGACAGCAGCGGCATGGTGTAGAGCGGCTCGGCCACCTTGAGGCTGTCGGGCCAGAGGATTGCCAGGGTCACGAGGCAGGCGGCCCCGGCCACGCCGCCGGCAATGCCCGGCAGCCACATGCGCCGCAGTGCCTCGCGCGGCGAGCGCCCCGCCACCCAGGTCGTGAGGATGGGTGCAGCCAGGCCGACGCGCGGCGCCAGCAGCACGCCGATGCCCACCGCCAGCGCCAGCCATGCGGACACCATCACCATCTGCAGCACCGGCGGATGGTCCCATTGCGGCGCCAGCCCATGGAGGTGGCGCCACTGGGGGATGATGGACCACACCAGCACCGACACGCCTGGCATGCCCAGCAGCCAGAGCACCGTGAAGATGCGCCACTGCAGTCGCGGGGGTGCGGAGGGCGTGGCGGGAGCGTCGGACATGGGAGACGGTGAGAGAAAGGAAGGATGCAAGCCGCGGCCTAGGCCGGTCGGGTCGTGGCTCACGCCAGATCGCGCATCAGCGCCTCGATCTCGTCGGCCTTCACCGGCACGTCGCGCGTGATCAATTCGCAGCCCTCCTCGGTGACGATGGCGTCGTCCTCGATGCGGATGCCGATGTTGTGGAAGGCCTCGGGCAGCTCGGCGCTGGCGCGCAGATACAGCCCCGGCTCGATGGTGGTGCACATGCCTGGGCGCAGGATGCGGCTCGGGCGCTGGCGCAGCGCCTCGCCGGACACCGGGTCGCTGCGCGGCGGAGCCGTGTCGTCGGCGCCAGGCTCGATGTAGCTGCCGCAGTCGTGCACGTCCATGCCCAGCCAGTGGCCGGTGCGGTGCATGTAGTAGGGGAAATAGGCGCGCGTGTCGATCACGTCCTGGGCCGTGCCGACGCGGTTGGCGTCGAGGATGCCGAGGTCCAGCAGGCCCTGGGCCAGCACCGCGAGCGTGGCGTCGTGCGCATCGCTGAAGCGGTTGCCGGCGCGCGTGGCGGCGACGGCCGCGTCCTGGCTGGCCAGCACCAGGTCGTAGACCGCGCGTTGCGGGCCGGTGAAGCGGCCGTTGGCGGGGAAGGTGCGCGTGATGTCGCTGGCGTAGCCGTCAAGCTCGCAGCCGGCGTCGATCAGCACCAGCTCGCCGTCGCGCACCGGCGCCTTGTCGGCCTGGTAATGCAGCACGCAGGCGTTGGCGCCGGCGGCAACGATCGAGCCATAGGCCGTGGACTGGGAGCCCTGCTGGCGGAATTCATGCAGCAGCTCGGCGTCGAGGTGGTATTCGCGCACCTCCTCGCCGGCGCGCAGCATGCGCGCCGAGCGCTGCATGGCGCGCACATGGGCGCGGGCGCTGATGCGCGCGGCGCGGCGCATGATGTCCTGCTCGTGCGCGTCCTTGACCAGGCGCATCTCGTCGAGCAGCGCGCACAGGTCGCCCTGGTGCGTCGGCGACTGCACGCCCATGCGCACGCGACCGCGCACCTGCGCCAGCCAGCCCTCGACCTGCGCGGCCAGCCCGGCGTGGGTGGCAAAGGGAAACCACACGCAGTGCGTGTTGTCGAGCAGGCGCGGCAGCCGGGTGTTGATGTCGGCGCTGGAGAAGGCCTGGGTCACGCCCAGCGCGGCCACGGCGGCCTCGGGGCCGAGGCGGTAGCCGTCCCAGATCTCGCGCTCGAGGTCCTTGGGCTGGCAGAACAGCGTGCTCTCGCCATTGCCCTTGAGCACCAGGCAGGCTTCGGGCTCGGTGAAGCCGGTCAGGTAATAGAAGTAACTGTCATGCCGGTAAAGGAAATCCGTGTCGCGGTTGCGCTGGCGCACCGGTGCAGTGGGAATGATGGCCACGTCCTGGGCGCCGAGCTGGGCAGCCAGGCGCGCGCGGCGCTGGGCATAAACAGAGGTCATGCCGGCTATCGTACTGCGCAGTTGCTTGCAAATGTATCCCGTGCATTGGAGGATTGACCACTATTTGCAATCTGTACGGTACAGCGTCAAGTACGCGACATTGTCCTACACAACCGAACCGGCCGCCGCGGAGTTCAGGCGCTGCAGCCTCTCGGGCGTGCCCACATCGGTCCAGCGCCCTTCGTAAATGGAAGCCTTCACCCGCCCGGCCGCCATGGCCCGGCGCAGCAGCGGCCCGAGCGCGGCGCGCCTGCCTTCGGGGTTGCCAGGGGGAATATCGCACCAGGGCGCGGCAAACAGCTCGGCGCGCAGCAGCGCGATCGTGCTGTAGGTCCAGCGTGGGCGCGGGTCATCCTCTGGCAGGTCCAGCGCCAGGCCGTCTTCGCCCAGGCCGAAGTCGCCCCGCGGATGGTGCTCGGGATTGGGCACCAGCCAGACATGCGCCAGCGCTTCGCCGGCCGCGAAACGCGCCGCTGCATCCGCATCGAAGCTGAAATCCGGCGCAAACACATCGCCCGCGGCCAGCCAGAACACCTCTGCCAGCTGCGGCAGCGCGCGCGCGATGCCGCCCGCGGTTTCCAGCGCCGGGCCCTGGCCCGAAGGATCCTCGTCCGAATAGACCAGGTCCAGCGCAACGCCCGCCTGCGCGAAGCGCGCACCCAGCCGCGCGGGAATCTGCGCCCCCAGCCAGCCCAGATTGATGACCGCGCGCGGCACACCGGCGCGCGCCAGCGCCTGCAGATGCCACTGCAGCAGCGGCTGGCCCTGCACCTCGAGCAGCGGCTTGGGACAGTGGTCGGTCAGCGGCCGCATGCGCTCGCCCCGGCCCGCGGCCAGCAGCATGGCAGGAGGCTGGAGCGCGGATGAAGAGACTTCGGAAGGCATCCCCGAGGGAGTCCCTGAGGGAATGGGAAAGGAAGCAGAAGGCATGCGCTGGGGACTCCGGAAATGCACTCTGGCCAGGGTTTTGACCATGGCCAGCACTGTAGTGCATTGCCCCGCGTTGCCGTGCAAAACCAGCCACCGCTTAAAATGGCGGGCTTCTCCTGACAAACAACCTCCTTTTCGGAGCGCCCCGATGGCCAACACTCAACAAATGGCGAATGCGATCCGCGCACTCGCAATGGATGCCGTTCAACAAGCCAACTCCGGTCATCCCGGCGCCCCGATGGGCATGGCCGACATGGCCGTGGCGCTGTGGAGCCGCCACCTGCAGCACAACCCGGTCAACCCGCAGTGGGCCGACCGCGACCGTTTCATCCTGTCGAACGGCCACGGCTCGATGCTGATCTACGCGCTGCTGCACCTCACCGGCTACGACCTGCCGATGAGCGAGCTGAAGAACTTCCGCCAGTTGCACAGCAAGACCGCAGGCCACCCGGAAGTCGGCGTGACCCCGGGCGTCGAGACCACCACCGGCCCGCTGGGCCAGGGCATCACCAATGCCGTGGGCTTCGCACTGGCCGAGAAGCTGCTGGCCGCCGAGTTCAACCGCGAAGGCCACGAGATCGTCAACCACAACACCTATGTGTTCATGGGCGACGGCTGCCTGATGGAAGGCATCTCGCACGAAGCCGCCGCGCTGGCCGGCGCCTGGAAGCTCAACAAGCTGATCGCGCTGTACGACGACAACGGCATCTCCATCGACGGCCAGGTCGCGCCTTGGTTCATCGACAACACCGCCCAGCGTTTCGAGGCCTATGGCTGGAACGTGGTCGGCCCCGTGGACGGCCATGACGTCGAAGCCATCGACGCCGCCATCGCCCACGCCAAGCAAAGCGCCACCAAGCCCACGCTGGTGATCTGCAAGACCAGCATCGGCAAGGGCTCGCCCAACCGCCAGAACACCGCCAAGGCCCACGGCGAGCCCCTGGGCGGCGAGGAAATCGGCCTGACGCGCACCGCGCTGGGCTGGGCGCACACGCCCTTCGAGATTCCCGCGGACGTCTACGGCGACTGGGACGCGAAGACCGCCGGCGCCAAGACCGAAGCCGAGTGGGACCGGAAGTTCGCCGCCTACGCCAAGGCCTACCCCGAACTGGCGGCCGAATTCACGCGCCGCATGGCCGGCGACCTGCCGAAGAACTTCGCCCAGGTCGCGGTCAACACCGTGGTCGACACCATCACCAAGGGCGAGACCGTGGCCAGCCGCAAGGCCAGCCAGATGGCGCTCGAAGCCTTCACCGCCGCGCTGCCCGAAATGCTCGGCGGCTCGGCCGACCTGACCGGCTCGAACCTCACCAACACCAAGAGCACGCCGCCGCTGCGCTTCGACGAGGAAGGCGCCGTGGTCAAGAACGAATACGGCGTCGGCGGCCGCCACATCAACTATGGCGTGCGCGAATTCGGCATGGCCGCAATCATGAACGGCATCGCGCTGCATGGCGGTTTCATCCCCTACGCCGGCACCTTCCTGACGTTCAGCGACTATAGCCGCAACGCCATCCGCATGGCGGCGCTGATGAAGCAGCGCGTCATCCACGTCTTCACCCATGACTCCATCGGCCTGGGCGAAGACGGCCCGACGCACCAGTCGATCGAGCATGCCGCCAGCCTGCGCCTGATCCCCGGCCTCGACGTCTGGCGCCCCGCCGACACCACCGAAACCGCGGTCGCCTGGAGCGCCGCGCTGTCGCAGCGCAACAAGCCCACGGCGCTGCTGCTGAGCCGCCAGAACCTGGCCTATGCGCACAAGCGCGACGCCGGCGACATCAGCCGCGGCGCCTATGTGCTCAGCGAGCCGGCCGACATCGGCCTGAAGCAGGCTGCCCAGGCGGTGATCATCGCCACCGGCTCGGAAGTGCAGCTGGCGCTGGCCGCGCAAAAGCTCCTGGCCATCAAGAAGATCGCCGTGCGCGTGGTCTCCATGCCCAGCACCACGACCTTCGATCTCGAAGACGTGCGCTACAAGACCAAGGTGCTGCCCGCCAACCTGCCGCGCATCGCGGTGGAGATGGGCGTGACCGACTTCTGGTGGAAGTACGGCTGCGCGGCCGTGGTCGGCATCGACAGCTACGGCGAATCGGCACCGGCCAACGTGCTGTTCAAGCACTTCGGCTTCACCGAGGACAATGTCGCGGCCACGGTCCAGGCCGTGCTGCGCCAGCAGAAGAAAAAGTAAGCAGGTTTCGTCATTTCACATCAAGAGGCAAATATGACCATCAAAGTAGGTATCAACGGGTTCGGCCGCATCGGCCGCATGGTGTTCCGCGCGGCAGTGCAGAACTTCGGCAGCGACATCGAGATCGTCGCCATCAACGACCTGCTGGAACCCGATTACCTGGCCTACATGCTCAAGTACGACAGCGTGCACGGCCGCTTCCAGGGCACCGTGGCCGTCGAAGGCAACACGCTGGTGGTCAACGGCAAGTCGATCCGCCTGACGCAGGAACGCGACCCGGCCGCCCTGAAGTGGAACGAAGTCGGCGCCGATGTCGTGATCGAAGCCACGGGCCTGTTCCTGACCAAGGAAACCGCGCAGAAGCACCTCGACGCGGGCGCGAAGAAGGTCATCCTGTCGGCGCCTTCCAAGGACGACACCCCGATGTTCGTGTTCGGCGTGAACTGCAAGACCTACGCCGGCGAAGCGATCATCTCGAACGCCTCGTGCACGACCAACTGCCTGGCTCCCGTGGCCAAGGTGCTCAACGACAAGTGGGGCATCAAGCGCGGCCTGATGACGACCGTGCACGCCGCCACCGCCACACAGAAGACCGTGGACGGCCCCTCGAACAAGGACTGGCGCGGCGGCCGCGGCATCCTGGAGAACATCATTCCCTCGAGCACTGGCGCCGCCAAGGCCGTGGGCGTGGTCATTCCCGAGCTGAACAAGAAGCTCACGGGCATGTCCTTCCGCGTGCCGACCTCCGACGTGTCGGTGGTCGACCTGACGGTGGAACTCAACAGCGAAGCCACCTACGCCGAGATCTGCGCCGAAATGAAGGCCCAGTCCGAAGGCGCGCTCAAGGGCGTGCTGGGCTACACGGAAGACAAGGTGGTGGCCACCGACTTCCGCGGCGAGTCCTGCACCTCGGTGTTCGACGCCGAAGCCGGCATCGCGCTGGACAAGACCTTCGTCAAGATCGTCAGCTGGTACGACAACGAATGGGGCTACTCGAACAAGTGCCTGGAGATGGTGCGCGTTGTAGCTGCCAAGTAAAAGCTTTCTGCGCTGACGAGCGCAGGATCTTTGCAAAGCGCCAGTCCTGCAAGGGGCCGGCGCTTTTTTCATGGGCGAAGAATGTTTTGCGCATTTGCTCATGCAAAAGAATGCGTTGGCCGGGCGCCTTCAGGTTCATAGACTGGCTGGTTCACACCGCTTTGAATCCACGCCCATGCAACTGTCCGCCCTGTCCCGCCGCCGCCTTCTGGCCTTCACTGCTTTTGCCTGGGGCATCAGCGCCGCCGGTTTGGCCCACGCCGCCGACCGCACCATCCATATCGTCGTGCCCTTCGGCGCCGGCGCGGTGCAGGACACCGTGCTGCGCGCCTTCAGCAACGAGCTGGGCCAGGCGCTGCGGGCGAGCATCGTGATCGAGAACAAGCCCGGCGCCGGCGGCACGCTGGGCACGCTGGGCGTGGCGCGCGCCAGGCCCGATGGCAACACACTGGTCATGGCCGCTGCCAGCCACCATTTCACGGGCCATATGTACCCGAAGCTGGGCTTCCATCCGGTCAACGACTTCGAACCCGTGGCGCTGGTGGCCTCCTCGGGCTACGTGATTGCCGCGCCCGCGGGCGCGGCGCGCACGCTCGGACAGTGGGTCGAAGCCGCCAAGGCCAGTCCCACGCCCTGGAACTACGCCTCGGCCGGCAACGGCAGCGCCTCGCATCTGGGCATGGCCTCGTTCCTGGCGCAGGCCAGGCTCGAGCAGCAGCACATCCCCTACAAATCCACGGGAGACGCCGTGCGCGAGCTGCTGGCCGGCCGCGTGCAGGGCGTGACCGCCGCCACCACCGGCCTGATTGCCTTCAAGGATGACCCGCGCGTGCAGCTGCTGGCCTATACCGGCCCGAAGCGCTCGCCCTTCCTGCCCGATCTGCCCACGGTGGCCGAATCGGGTTTCCCGGGTTTCCAGTTCGACACCTGGTATGGGCTGCTGGCACCGGCCGGCACGCCGGCAGAGGAAGTGCGCAAGATCAATGCGGCCGTCAACAAGGTGCTGGCCGATCCCGTGGTGCAGGAACGCGTGCGCAAGCTCGGCGCCGAAGCCGCAACGGATACGCCCGCGGGCTTCAAGGCACTGCTGGCGAAGGATTGGACGACTGCGGGGAATGTGGTGCGGGTGTCGGGGGCGCGGGTGGAGTGACGGGCTTGCGCTGCTATAGGGCAGGCCCGTCATCCTTCGATCCTTCGACAAGCTCAGGATCAGGACGAACGGTTTACGCCCGGTTCGTGGTGAGCCTGCCGAACCATGAACGGCCTGCGCTACCGGAAAGACACCGCCCTTCGTCAGGCTCAAGGCTTGGGTAAAAGAGCTGCCATTTTCCTTGAGCCTGCCTGGGCAGCCGCGTCGAAGGGTGCCTTGTGAACAGGCACCAGAAAGGGCCCTCGCAGGCCCCTTTGGCTCAAACCTGAACCGTCTTGTGCTCGCCCATTCCCTTGGGCGGCTCGCCGGTCACCGCGGCCTTGGCCATCTTGAACAGCTGCACCAGCTGGTTCTCCTTGACGTTCCAGTACTCGGCCGAAGACACGGGCGCGACCAGCACCGCGAGGTCCGGGTCCTCGACGCCGCCCGGGAACCAGGCCTGGGCCTGCGTGGACCAGAGCTTTTCCTTGAGCGCGCGGTCTTCGCTCAGGTGGGCCGAGCTGCTCACCGACACATAGCTGTCTTCCTCGGGATCGGCAAAGCTGATCTGGATCTGGGCGTCATTGCCCACGCACTGCGCCAGATCGTGCTGCTTGTTGATCAGGAAGTAGAAATGCACGTGTTCGTCCATGCCTTCCTTGTTGGCCATGGTCATGGGACAGGCACGCAGCGTGCCATCCGGGTGGCGGTGGGTGATCATGGCAAAGCGGATCTCCTTGACCAGCTCCCAAAGGGTTTCGCGCGGATTCTTGTCGTCGGCCATATGCATCTCCTGGTGAACGGGTGAACGGTTTGATCCTTGACTCTATTGGTCCTACCCATCCTGGTCTGTCAGAGAAGGGCCCCTGCGGTTGTCCCCAGCTCCAGGCCGAAAAAAAGCCCCTTGCGGGGCTTCATTGACGGCAGTGGGCAACCGGCGTCATGCGGAAGCGGCGGCCGTGGTGGCGTTGGAGCCCTGCACTTCGATGTCGCCCTGGGACACATACAGATCGAATTCCTCCTTGGCCAGGGTCACCGTCACGGGCTGGCCTTCGGATTCCCACGACAGCACCAGGCTGGCGATGGCGGTGGCCACGTCGACCTTCTGGCCGACGGGGATGTCCTCGAGGGCGCCATCGCCGACGCGGTGCTGCACATGGCCGCGGATGACGGCCTGGAAATGCTCGGGATAAGCGGTGCGAGGCTCAGTGCTGGGAGTAGACATGTAAAGCTCCTGAAAAATGAAAAGCGCTGGGTCTGGAAGGCACCGAAAGGCCGGGCCTGCCAGCGCGGCAGCAGACCAGGACCGAAAGATATGGATGCATCTGTTAATTTAATGCCTGCACGCCGAGCTGTTTGTCAGCCATGTGCTTCTTACGTATCTCCCTGAAGGAAACCCCATGTCCGCTGATGTCTCCTCCCCCGAGCGCCTGGCCACCCGCATGGCCGATGTCGGCGGACTGCCGGTGCACCGTGCCGTGCCGCAGCGCGCCTTGCGCAAGGTCGGCGCCTGGTGCTTTCTCGACCACCTCGGCCCGGCGGTGCAGCATGGCGAGCGCAGCCTGCAGGTCGGGCCGCACCCGCATATCGGCCTGCAGACCTTCACCTGGATGATCGAGGGCGAGGTGCTGCACCGCGACAGCCTGGGCTCGGAGCAGGTGATCCGCCCCGGCCAGGTCAACCTGATGACCGCCGGCCATGGCATTGCCCATTCCGAGGAAAGCCTGGGCAGCCCGCGCATCCACGCGGCCCAGCTGTGGATCGCGCTGCCTGGCAGCGAACGGGGGATGCCGCCGCGCTTCCAGCACTATCCCGACGTTCCACGCTGCAGCCAGGACGGGCTGGACATCAGCGTGCTGGCCGGCGAGGCCTTGGGCCAGGTTTCGCCGGTGCAGGTGCACAGCCCGCTGGTGGCGCTGGACCTGAGCCTGCGCGCCGATGCCCCGTCCCCGGTCACGGCCGAGCTGCCGCTGCGCGCGGATTTCGAGTACGCGGTGCTGGGGCTGACGGGCGGCATCACGGTCGATGGACTGGCCGCCGCGCCCGATGAGCTGCTGTTCCTGCCCGCGGGCCGCGGCGTGCTGCGGCTGCAGTGCACGCCCGGCACGCGGCTGCTGCTGGTGGGCGGCGCGCCCATGCATGAGGACGTCGTGGTGTGGTGGAATTTCGTCGGCCGCACGCAGGAGGAAATCGCGCAGGCGCTGGCCGATTGGGAGGCGGGCACGGGCCGCTTCGGTGCGCCCGTGGCCTCGCCCCTGGCGCCGTTGCGCGCGCCCGCGCTCGAAGGCCGGCTGCGCGCGGGCTGAGCCTTACTCGTCGAGGGGTTCCTGCGTACGGATGGTCTCGCGGCCGTTCTTGTCCTTGAGGCGGCCCAGCTCGGATTCCAGCGCACGCATCAGCTTCTCGGTCGCGGCATTCACGGCATCGGCGATCTTCTCGGCTTCGGCGTTCACCGCGGTGGGCTGGCGGCCGTTGACCCGGGTTTCGAGCACGCAGCGCGTGAGGCCGCCCTGGGTCTTGCGCGCATCGGTATCCGAGAGGAAGACGTCGACCCGCGTCGTGTATTCCTTGAAGCGCGACAGGCGCCCTTGAAGCTCCCCCTGGACCCATTTCGCGAGCGCTTCCCCGCCTTCGATGAGATGGTCCGTGTGCACCTGGATCTGCATGTTTTCTCCTTTTGCCTGGTTGGTTCGGTAAACCATCCTAGCCCCAAAACCTGCTCCAGTCATGACCCTGACAGCAGCTAGCGGTGGACGCTGACCTCGGTTTGGCCTACACGCAAAGCCCTTGGGCCGGCGCCATAATCCCATCCATCCGCAGCGACCTGGCGCCTCGGCGCCTGCTTCCCAGCCATGTCCCAGCCCGCCTCAAGACGCCTCAAGATCGGCCTGTCGGCCTGCTTTTCCCACGCCGACCCCGACCGCTCCCTGTTCACCGGAAAGACCCTGCAGTACGTCGAGCAATCCATCGCCCACTGGATCATGTCGGCCGGGGCCATGGTGGTGATGGTGCCCTGCCCCACGGGCGAGACCGCGCGCGGCGACGTGACGCTGGCGCACTATGCCGAATGGCTCGATGGCGTGGTGATGCATGGCGGCGCCGATGTCTGGCCCGGCAGCTATGGCGAGGAGCCGCTGCGCCCGGAATGGCTGGGCGACCGCGTGCGCGACCTCTACGACCTGGCGCTGGTCGAGGCCTTCTCCCAGGCCGGCAAGCCGATCTTCGGCGTCTGCCGCGGCCTGCAGCTGATCAACGTGGCCTTCGGCGGCACGCTCTACCAGGATCTGTTGACCCAGGTGCCGGGCGCGCAGGTGCACCGCGATGCCAAGCAGTACGACCGCCATGCGCATGACATCGCGCTGGTGTCCGGTTCACGCCTGTCGCAGCTCTACCCTGGCCAGCTGCGCGCGCGCGTCAACAGCATCCACCACCAGGGCATCAAGCAGATCGCACCGAATTTCGAGGTCGAGGCCTGGAGCATTCCCGACCACATCCCCGAAGCCATCCGCCGCGCGCCGCGCCCGGGCGGCGGGTATATCGCCGCGACGCAGTGGCACCCGGAATTCCGCAGCGAGGACGGCAGCACGCTGGACGATTCGGCGCTGCTGGGCGACTTCCTGCAGGCCTGCAGCCGCAGCCGGGCCTTCCCCTTCCCGGGGCACAGCCCGTTCCAGATCAGGGACCGGGCGGCGCGGTTGCTCAAGAGGGCGTTGCTGCGCAGGAGGTAAATAACGGCTTGGGTTATTTCTCGGGCAGGCCCTTCACCCTTCGATCCTTCGACAAGCTCAGGATCAGGGCGAACGGTTAAAAATCCGTTCGTCCTGAGCCTGTCGAAGGATGGACGGCCTCTCGAGCAAGTGGCACTGATGCAAGCTCTTGAGCGCCGCAACTACCCATCAATGATGGTGCCCATGCCCCCCATGCACATGCCGGTGGCTGATTTCCTCGGAGGTCGCGGCGCGCACGTCGTTGACCTTGCAGCTGAAGCGCAGCGCCATGCCGGCCAGCGGGTGGTTGCCGTCGAGCAGCACTTCCGGGCCCTTGATCTTCATCACGTGGTAGATCTGCGGCTCGCCGCGGTCGTTGGTGCCGCGCAGCTGGCCGCCGACCTTGACGCCCGGGGGGAACTCCGACTTCGGGATGCTGCGCTTGAGGCTTTCGTCGCGTTCGCCGAATGCGTCCTCGACGGCCAGGTCCACGGTCAGCGTGGCGCCCACGGCCTTGCCTTCGAGCGCTTCCTCGACCTTGGCAAACAGGTTGTCGTAGCCGCCCTGCAGATAGGCCACATCGCCCTCGTCCAGGCGCTTGCCCTGCGTATCGGTGATGGTGTAGTGGATGGTGACCGCGGTGTCTTTGCTGATGTTCATGGAATAGTGGTCCTTCAAAGGGCTGCGTCCAGCCCGGCTTGCGGATTGTCCCCGATTGCGGCCGCGGCGGGCGGCAATTCGTCCTCGCTGCAGCCCGGGTAGCGCGCGAAGCGGCGCGGGGCGCTGCCATGCACCGGGTCCTGCTGCGGCCAGGGCCAGCCACCGAACTGGGTGCGGCGGTAGTCCTGCAGCGCCTGCATGATCTCCTGCTGGGTGTTCATCACGAAGGGCCCGTATTGCGCCACCGGCTCGTTCAGCGGCTGGCCCTGCAGCAGCAGGCACTCGACCGGAGTGCTGCCGGGGTTGCTCAGCTGCCAGTCCTGGCCGGCGACGATTTCCAGCGCCGCATGCGCGTCGGCCTGCTGGTTGCCGATGCGCAGTTGCTCGCCGGCAAAGAAATACAGCATGCGGCGCGTGCCCTGGCCGCGCGCCGCGGGCAGGGTCCAGGTGGCGCCGGGCTCCAGCAGCAGCGTCCAGATCGCCAGATCCGACGCATCCTTGGCGGCCCAGGATTCGGGCGGCGGCGCCAGCGCGGGATCGGCCCCTTCCAGTGCGCCAGCAACGACCGTCACCGTGGTGCGCGCGCCGTTTCCATCGGTGTGCACCAGGCGCGGAATGCGCTCGTCCCAGAACATGGTGAAGTGCGGCGCCACCATCTTCGAGGCCGCGGGCAGGTTCAGCCAGATCTGGAACAGCTCCAGCGGGTTGGGCGCTTCGGTGTCGAGCAGCGGAAACATCTCCGAGTGCACGACGCCCTGCCCGGCCGTGAGCCACTGCACGTCGCCGCGGCCGAAGCGCGCGGCCGCGCCCAGCGAATCCGCATGGTCGATCAGGCCCTTGCGCACCAGCGTCACGGTCTCGAAGCCGCGGTGCGGATGGCCGGGAAAGCCGGGCACGCTGTCGCCGTGGTACATGCTCCAGCCGTCCTTGCGGCTGAAGTCGCTGCCCATCTGCCGGCCCTCGAATTCCACCGCCTGCACGCCCATGCGGCCGTCGCCGGCCGGGTAGCTGTCGTCATGGTGGGCGCAGAACAGGAAGGGATCGAGCGTGGGCCACTGGTGGCCCAGCGGCTGGGCCTTGAGGACGGGTTGGGTGGCGGTGATGGTCATGGGCGGCTCCTGGGATGGCGCGGCCTGCGGCAGATGCGCCGCAGGCCAACATGGGGATATGCCATTAGATGCGAGCACCCGGGGCAAAGAGAAGGGCCACCGGTGGGACGGTGTGTCGCGCGGAGCGGCGATCAAGCTTTGCCAGCTCGACCCGGAAGCCCTCTATCCGTTCGCCCTGAGCTTGTCGAAGGGTGGAGGGTCTCCCCCAGACAATCCCAGGCTTCGACAAGCTCAGCCCGAACGGGGGATGGGAAGTGCGGCTGCGCCCCGCTAGGCCCGCGCCGCTACCCGCGCGGCGGAATCTCCAGCCCGCGCTGCACTGCCGGCCGCTCCAGCCATTTCTCCAGCACGCGGCGCAGCTGACCGTATTGCTCCCAGCCCACGATGTCCGCGGCCTCGTAGAAACCGACCAGGTTGCGCACCCAGGGCAGGATCGCGATGTCGGCCACGGTGTAGTCGCGGCCCATGATCCAGTCGCGGCCCTCGAGGCGCTGGTCCAGCACCTTGAGCAGGCGCTGCGCCTCGGCCACATAGCGGTCGCGCGGGCGCTTGTCCTCGTAGTCCTTGCCGGCAAAGCGGTGGAAGAAGCCCAGCTGGCCGAACATCGGCCCGACGCCGCCCATCTGGAACATGAGCCATTGCAGCGTCTCGTAGCGCGCGATGGCGTCCAGCGGCATGAACTGCCCGGTCTTTTCGGCCAGGTAGATCAGGATCGCGCCCGACTCGAACAGCGCCAGCGGCTGGCCGCCCGGGCCATGCGGGTCGAGGATGGCGGGAATCTTGTTGTTCGGGTTCAGCGACAGGAAGGCCGGCGACAGCTGGTCCTGGCTGTCGAAGCGCACCGTATGCGCTTCATAGGCCAGGCCGGTTTCCTCGAGCATGATCGACACCTTGACGCCGTTGGGCGTGGGCAGCGAGTACAGCTGCAGGCGTTCGGGGTGCCGGGGCGGCCATTTGCGGGTGACGGGAAAGACGGACAGATCGGTCATGGGCATCAAGGCTGGTTGCACTGGACCAATGACTGCCGCCGCCGGCGCGGCAGTCCTTGCAGACCGGCGCTCATCGCAGGCCCGCTTGCATGTTACGCGCCTTCAGCGCGTCTGTGGCTTGCGCTCCAGCGCGATCTCCAGGCCCCGGGGCGTGACGCGCATCGCGCCCGGCTGCATGTCCAGCGCATCCATCAGCGCCAGGTCCTTCTGCTCCATCTGGTAGAGCACCAGCTCGCCCAGCGCCTGCTCCGCAATGGAGGGGCCGTAGGTGTTGAGCATGTCCGCCAGCGCCGGTGGCAGGCCGTCCAGCGTCAGGCTGTGGACCTTGACGCGCTGCGCGCGCACGCTGCGGTCCGTGGGTTCGTAGCGCAGCCCGAAATCCGCCTCCATGCGCCCGTCATAGGTCTGCTGTTTGAGCACCGGCCCCGAGAGGCGGGCCGTGAGCTGCGCCTTGATCAGATCGGTTTCAGGCAGCAGCTGCAGCCGCGGCGCCTGCAACTCCAGCTGCAGCAGCCCCGCCACCGGATAGGGCCGCGGAAAACGCGTGGCCACCGCCTGCTGGAGTTTTTCGGGGGAAACGACCACATGCTTGGGCAGCGCCTTGCCGGAGCAGGCGGTGGACAGCAAGGCAGTGGACCCCAGGGAGGCAAGCAGGAAACAGCGGCGCAGCATGGCAAACGAAACTCGTGTTAAGACAACAGGGACCAACGAAGATAGCGGCCACACCAACCATTGGAGTAGGCCTGCATCGCCATTTCGTGCAGGAATGTCTTACAAAGTTCCCGCTATCGCCTCACTGGGGCGCGATTTTCGCGGCCTGTATCACGCTGCCCCAGCGCTTGACCTCCGATGCCAGCAGCGCCGCCGCCTCCTGCGGGGTGCTGGACTGCGCGTCCACATTCAGCTCCCTGAGCTTTTTCTTCACCTCGGGCGCATCGAGCGCCGCCACGATCGCCTGGTTCAACCGCGCGATGACCGGCGCCGGCGTCTTCGCGGGCGCCGCCAGGCCGTTCCAGCTGCGCGCCACGTAGTTGGACAGGCCGGCCTCGCGGGTGGTGGGTACCTGGGGCAGCGCGGCCGCGCGCTTGTCGCTGGCCACCGCCAGCGCGCGCAGCGCCCCAGACTGTATCTGCGTGAGCACCGGCGCGACGATCTCCACCGCCGCGTCGATCTGGCCGCCGCGCAGTGCGGTGACCACCGCCGGCGTGCCGTTGAACGGCACCACCTGCACCTGCACGCCGGCCGCCGACTTGAACATCTCGGCCGTCAGATGCTGCGTGCTGCCGACATTGATCGAGCCCAGGTTCAGCTGGCCGGGATGGGCCTTGGCAAATGCCAGCAGCTCGCCCAGGTTCCTGAAGCGCGAATTGCCGGCAGTGACCACCGCCAGGTCGAAGTAGCCCAGCGTCGAGACCGGCGCGAAGTCCTGCAGCGTCTTGAAGGGCAGGGCCCGGAACAGGCCCTCGCTGACCGCGGTGGCGTTGGACATCAGCAGCAGGGTATGGCCGTCGGGCGCGGCCTTGGCGACGGCGTCGCCCGCGGCGATGCCGCCCGCGCCCGGCTTGTTCTCGATCACCACCGGCTGGCCCAGCGTACCGGCCATCTTCTGGGCCACGACCCGCGCCGTGACGTCGGCCACACCGCCGGCGCCAAAAGGCACCACGATGCGCACCGGCTTGGTGGGAAATTTCTGGGCAAAAGCCGGCGGCGCGAAAAGCGCCGCCACTGCCAGGGCGCCGAGCATATGCTTGAATTTCATGATGTCGTCCGTAGTCAGGGTTTAAGGCTATCACGCGCCGCGTAGGCACAATGAAGCTCTCCCAGCTTTCTGAAAAACCCTTCCATGCCAGTTGCATCCTCCAACGCCGATCCCCGCATTGACGAACTGCTGAGCTACTGGCTTGGTGCTCCGTATCCCACCGATGCCGACGCGCTCGCGCGCCAGTCGCTGTGGTTCACCAAGTCGGCCGCCACCGATGCCGAGATCGGCACGCGCTTCGGGCCGCTGGTGGAGCAGGCCCTGGCTGGCACGCTCGATGGCTGGGCGCAGACTCCACGCGGCCGGCTGGCGCTGATCGTGCTGCTGGACCAGTTCACGCGCAACCTGTTCCGCGGCACGGCCAAAAGCTTTGCCGGCGATGCGCACGCCCTGCAGCTGGCGCTGGACGGCATCCTCGAGGGCCATGACGTGGACCCCGGCGTGCCGGACGTGGCGCGCATCTTCTTCTATCTGCCGCTGGAGCATGCCGAGGACGGCCCGCTGCAGGAGCAGAGCGTGGCCCTGTTCAAGAAGCTGCACGAGCTGGCGCTGCCGCAGACGCGCAGCTTCCTTGCCGGCACGCTGGATTACGCGCACCGGCACCAGGAGGTGATCAAGCGCTTCGGCCGCTTTCCCCACCGCAACCCGATACTGGGCCGGGAAAGCACACCGGCTGAACTGGAGTACCTGGCCCAGCCGGGTTCAGGGTTCTGACCCTCAGCCCGCGGTGGCGGGCACGCGGCGCCCATCGGACGCGCCCTTGGGCCGGTCGCGCCAGCGCAGGGCCCAGCGCTCGATGGTGTAGAACGACAGCGCCGACAGCGCCACCGAGATCGCCAGGCCCGCGACCACGACCACCGGCCACGAATACTCGGCGCGCAGATAGCGCACCACCGGGTAGTGCCACAGGTACACGCCATAGGACAAACGGCCCAGCTGCACCAGCAGCGGCGCGCGCAGCATCTCGAAGACCAGGCCGCGCTGCTGCTGCACCGCCACCAGCAGCACCAGCGCCGCGCATTCGACCACCGTCAGGCCCCAGATCATGACTGCCTGGTTGTCCCATTCGAGGCGCATGAGCAGCGGGATCGCCAGCGGCAGCCACATGACATGGGGAATGCGTTTTTGCAGCGCCTGGATCCATTGCGGCTTTTCGGTCACCACCGCGGCCAGCAGGCTGCCGGCCAGCAGGCCCGAAGCGCGGGTGTCGAAGCGGAAGAAGATTTCATAGAAGTGCTGCCCCTGGCCGACCCAGAACAGGCGCCACAGCGTGGTCAGCATCCACAGCAGCAGGATCGACCGCCACAGGTTGCCGGCCTGGGTCTTGCGCAGCATCAGCACCAGCAGCGGCGGCCAGACCAGATAGAAATGCTCCTCGACCGACAGCGACCACATGTGCAGCAGCGTTTCGGGGCTGTCGAAGAAGGCGATGCCGTAGTCGGCCAGATACAGCGCCGACACCAGCGCGTCCTGATGGATGTCGTCCAGGTCCGGCCACAGCAGCGGCGCGATCAGGCAATAGGCCGCGAGGAACAGCAGCAGCGCGGGCATCAGCCGGAAGAAACGGCGGCGGTAGAAGCGCCAGTAATCGAGGCGTTCGTTTTCCTGGAACTCCTGCAGCAGCAGCGAGGTGATCAGGAATCCGCTGAGCACGAAGAACAGGTCCACACCCAGGAATGCGCCCTCGAACATCGGGACATGTGCATGGGACAGAAGCACCAGCACGATGGCCACGCCCCGCAAGCCATCGAGGGCGGGGTTGTAGCGCAGTTTGAAGTCTTGCAGAGCCAAACCCGGAGAACCTTTCCATCTTCGGGCACGGCCCGGGACAATCAATGATCAGGGAGCACAACCGGGCAGCAACAGCACTTTGCACGGACAGGCCCGGCCCGCGCTGCCGCCAGTGGAAGGGGCAGTGCAGGAAACTACGGCACAGACGGATAGCGGGTGGGAATTTGCTTCTGTCTCACAGGTCTTGCAGATGTTGCGGCCCGCGGAGGCGGTGGCACAACGTTGCTGTCTGGCGAGAGGTCCGGCCGGCTGAAATGATCAGCTGTTTCATTCTAACCACGGTTCTGTCTCAGTTCCGTGCTATGAAATTTAAAGCCAGCCGAATCCCGCAACAAGGGAAAAATGCCTACAACGCTTGTAAGCATTAGTAGGAAGTGTGGTGGTCCCTACCCTCTGGGAAGGCAGGAATTCCATGCACCGCCAGGCGCAATGGCGGCGCGAACTGTATCGAATGAAAGATGATGCAACGCGCCCGAGGGGCCGTGCGGGCGGCCCTGTGGACGCCAGGGAAATGCGGCATGGACTGCGCGGTCCACGCATCCCGGCTCAGCGCTTGACCATGGACCAGCCCGCATGCTGGTTCTGCTTGTCGTTCTCGTAATCCCAGACCGTGCCGCACTGGTCGCACTGGTAGCGCGTGATGGTCACCAGCCCCGAGGCGCGCTCCTCCTTGCGGTTGCCGCGCTGCTGCAGCTCCACGTGGCCGGGCGCGCGGCGCCAGTTGCGCTGGATGCCGGCGCAGGAGGCGCAGAGGTGCGCAGGGGTGGGTTCGGGCTTGGAGGAGCGGGCTTCGGTCATGGGATGGGGCTCGAATTTTCAGGCATGGCGGCCAAAGACCGCAGGGGGCGTGATTGTGCCGCAACCCCCGCGGCACAGCGCCTTGCAAGGGGAAAGCGCGCAGAGCCTCAGCCCGCGGGCGCGGCCGGGCGCAACGCGCGCAGCTGCCGGTGCGCGGCGCTGTCGAGGTCGGGCGGCAGCTGGTGCTTGGCCTGCAGGTAATGGTGGGTGAAGGCGTCGAAATAGGCTTCGAGCGTCTGCGCGGCGCGCGTGTCGCCGCCCAGCTCCAGGCACAGGGCCGCGACCTCGGCGGTGCAGAAGTGGTCGCCGCGGGTGGAGCGCCGCAGCTGGTAGCGCGAGACCTGCTCGGCCAGCAGGCTCAGCACCGGAAAGCGGTCGAGATACGGGCTCTTGCGAAACATCTTGCGCGCCTCGGACCAGGTTGCGTCCAGCAGCACGTACAGCGGCCGCCGTCCGGACTGCGCCGCCGGCGCCACCGCGTGCACGGCGCGCCCCTCGGCCGCATATTCACCAGGAAACACCACGTAGGGCTGCCACTGCGGATCGGCCAGCAGCGCCAGCAGGCCCGGGTCGACTTCGGTGCGCGCCCAGCCAAAGGCAAAACTGTCCTGCACGACATCCGCCACCAGCCAGCCGGTGTTGCTCGGCTTGAGCGGCTCGGTGTCGGCCATCAGCAGGCAGACGCCGGCGCGCGTCGGCTGCGTCGGGCGCAGCGCGCACAGGCAGTGGCTCGGGCGCAGCCGGCAGCCGGCGCAGCGCTCGCCGCGCGGGCCGCCGCGCGCCAGGAAGGGCTTGACGCTGCGCGCCAGGCGCGCCGCGCGCAGGCGCGCCACGGCGTGGGGAGTGGGGTCCTGGGCCATCAGCGCCCCGCGCATTCCAGCTCGAACAGCGGCACCTCGGCATCGCGGTGCAGCCAGATGCCGCCACCCATCTCGATGAAGCTCTGCGACAGACCGCGCCGGTACAGCTGCGCGCGGTGGCGGAACAGGCGCGGATCGGTCAGCGTCTCGTCGAGGATGTCGCGCTCCCAGTCCTCGTGCGACACCGCCTCGATGTACAGCGCGCCCCGGCCCAGCGCGGCGAAATTGTGCAGCGCCTGCTTGAGGTCGGCGGCGCTCAGATAGGGCAGCACGCCCTGGCAGATGACGAAATCGAAGGCTTCGCTGGCGCGGTAGTCGACCACGGAGCCGCGCTCCCAGCCAAAGCGCTCGCACAGGTAGGCGCTGTATTCGACGCCATGGAAGCTGGCCTGCGGAAAGTGCTGCGCGATGATGCCGCGCCACAGGCCGATGCCGCAGCCCACATCGAGCACCCGGCGCACCGGCACGCGCAGGTACTTGAGGTAGCTGCAGACGAAGTTGCCCAGGCGCTCCATGTGCTGGGGATCGACCACGCTGGTTTTCTTGTCGAAATAGTAGCGCTGGTAATACGCCTCGTCGAACCAGCTGTCGCTTGCAGATTTCACGCCCACTCCTCCCTCGATACCGGCATTCGAGTATCGCCCAGGGCCAGGCCGCGCGCCCGTGCCGGGTCTTTGCATCGGCGTATCGCGGTTTTTTCAGGGTTGGTCATGCGCGCTTTTCTCACAGGCGCCGCGCGCACGCGCGCCTACCCTCGAGGCAATAGCGGAGACCCGACATGAAACCGTCCAGCGCAGTGCCTCGCGCCTCCAGGTCGCACCACGGCGGCGCTGCAGCCTCGGCAGTGCGCGAGCGCCTGGCCCTGGACCCGGCGGGCATCGAGGCTGCCAGGAGCGACCTGCATGACGGCGCCGTGACCCCGCATTTCGGCCCCTGGCGCGAGGAGATCATCGGCCTGCTCAATGACGCGCTGGCCACCCAGTGGATCTGCGCGATGCGCTACCGGCGCCACCACTTCACCGCCACCGGCCTGGGCGCAGCCGCCATTGCCGGCGCATTCCTGGTGCATGCCGACGCCGAGGCACGCCATGCCGACCAGCTGGCGCGGCGCATCGTGGAGCTCGGCGGCGAGCCCGACCTCAACCCCGACACCCTGAGCCAGCGCAGCCATGCCAGCTACAGCCCGGTGCGCGAGCTGCAGGCCATGCTGCGCGCCAACCTGATCGCCGAGCGCGTGACCATCGAGGCCTGCAGCCAGATGGTGGCGCTGATCGGCAGCAAGGACCCGACCACGCGCTGCCTGCTGGAATCCATCCTGGCGCAGGAGCAGCGCCACGCCCGCGCGCTGGCCGACTGGCTGGTCCCGGCATAACGCCGCGCGGCACAGGGCCCGAGGCCTTGCGCCAGAGGCCAGACAGCCGCGGCGCAGCAGCCTTGCGTTTTTTCGGCCACACTGCGCGCTTTGGATTTCCAGCAGCCTGGCCTGCTCAGCACCGTGCGTCCTCCCGTGAATGACTTGAAGCTGCCCGCCCGCTTGGCCGCCGCGTGGCAACATGCGCAGACCCTGTCCTACTGGCCCACGCGCGAGCGCCTGGTGGCTCTGCGCGGATCCATGCGCCGTCCCACGCGGCGGCAACTGGCCTGGGGCGTGGCCGCGCTGCCGGCGCTGGGCGTGCTGTATGTGCTGGTGCTGATTCCCTTCACGCCCGGCATCCGCGACATCCGCAAGGCGCGCCTCGAGCAGCCGGCGCAGATCCTGAGCCAGGACGGCAAGGAGCTGGCCGTGTTCAAGCGCAGCAACCGCGACTGGGTGGCGCTGGACCAGATCGCCCCGGCCGTGGTCAAGGCGCTGATCGCCACCGAGGACCACCGCTTCTACCAGCACCACGGACTGGACTGGCGGCGCACCGCCTCGTCGCTGGTCTACACGCTGGCCGGCGACCGCCAGGGCGGCTCGACCCTGACCCAGCAGCTCGCGCGCAACCTCTACCCCACCGAGATCGGCCGCGCGCCCACGCTCACGCGCAAGCTCAAGGAGGCCATCACCGCCTTCAAGATCGAGGCGCTCTACACCAAGGACGAGATCCTCGAGACCTACCTCAACACCGTGCCCTTCCTCTACAACGCCTACGGCATCGAGATGGCGGCGCGCACCTATTTCGACAAGTCCGCGCGCCGGCTGAGCGTGCTGGAGTCGGCAACGCTGGTGGGCATGCTCAAGGGCACGAGCTACTACAACCCGGTGCTCAACCCCGAGCGCTCGGTGGCGCGGCGCAACACCGTGCTGTCGCAGATGGTCAAGCGCGAGGAACTGGACGCGGCCACGTTCGAGCAACTGAAGAAGCGCCCGCTGCGCATCGACTTCGAGCGCCAGGAGGAACCCACGGGCCCGGCCCCGCACTTCACGCAGCAGCTGCGCAAGTGGCTCATTGCCTGGGCTGACAGCAACGGCTACGACATCCACACCGACGGCCTGGTCGTGCACACCACGCTGGACTCGCGGCTGCAGACGTGGGCCAGCCAGGCCGTGGCGCGCCAGGGCCGCACGCTGCAGGGCATTGCCGACAGCGGCTGGAACCGGCGCGACGGCTGGAACGCCGACAACCCGCTGGTGCAGACGCTGGTGCGCGAATCCGCCGAGTACCGCCGTTCCACGCTCGACCCCGACCCGGCGCTGCAGGCGCTGCTGAGCGACAAGGCCTTCATGCGCCGCCTGCGCGCCGACAAGCTGCGGCTCGAGGCCGGCCTGCTGGCCCTGGACCCGGCCACGGGCGCGGTGCGCGCCTGGGTCGGCAGCCGCGATTTCAGCCTGGACGGCTACGACCATGTGCAGCAGGCGCGGCGCCAGCCGGGCTCGACCTTCAAGCCCTTCGTCTATGGCGCGGCGCTGCAGCAGGGCCTGCAGGCCGATGACAAGCGCCCCGACCAGGCGGTGGAAATCGCGCTGGCGGGCGGCGAGGTGTGGCGCCCGAGCGATGCCGGCCCGCCCAGCGGCAAGGACATGACGCTGGCCGATGCGCTGGCCTATTCGAAGAACACCATTACCGCGGCGCTGGCGCAGGAGGTCGGCGTGAACCGCGTGGTGCAGGTGGCGCGCGCGCTGGGCGTGCGCCAGAGCCCGCTCGAGGCGGTGCCGGCGTTGGCGCTGGGCAGCAGCCCGGTCACGCTCAAGGAAATGGTCAGCGCCTATGGCACGCTGGCCAATGGCGGCAGCTACCGCGAGCCGATGTGGGTCACGCGCATCGAGAACCGCGCGGGCGAGGTGCTGGCGGAATTCACGCCCACGAAGCCGGAGCAGGTGTTCGACGGGCAACTGAGCTACGCGCTGGTCGACATGCTGCGCGGCGTGGTCGACAAGGGCACGGCGCGCGCCATCCGCCAGCAGTACGGCATCCGCGGCGACGTGGCAGGCAAGACCGGCACCACGCAGGCCAATACCGATGGCTGGTTCATCCTCATGCACCCCGAGCTGGTGGTCGGCGCGTGGACCGGCTTCAACGACAGCCGCATCAACCTGCGCAGCGACCACTGGGGCCAGGGCGCGCGCAGCGCCCTGCCGATGGTCGGCGACTTCACCTCGCGCGCGCTGCGTGCCCGCGTGATCGACGCCAAGGCGAAATTCAGCGCGCCCGAGGAGCACCACTGGTGGAGTGGGTTGGGCGCGGCCTGGCAGCGCCGCTGGGAAAGCTGGTGGGCACCGGCGCCGCCACAGGCCGCGTCCAGGCCCCGCGCCGCGCCGCCGCAGCCCGAGCCCGAACCCGTGCCGCAGGAGCCGCGTGCGCCGCAGCCCGTCACCGTGGTGCCTGCCACGGGCCTGCCGATGCCCGGAGAGGCCATCGAGGAAAGCACGCCGCTGCTGCCGCTGACGCGCGGCAGCCTGTATTCGGTGCCGGCGGATGCGCCGCAGGAGGTCTGGATCGCACCCTAGGCCTGCCCTGCTTGCAGCCCTGCTGCGGAAGTGGCCTGCACCGGAATTGAATGTGAGTGCCTACAATCGTTTCGCACACCCACTGCCCGGCGGTACATGCCGCGCAGGCCAGGAGACGCCATGAACGCCGATCTGCCCACCACCATCACCTTTGCCATCTACCTGCTGGCCATGCTGCTCATCGGCTGGCTCGGCTGGCGCGCCACGTCCAACCTGTCCGACTACATCCTCGGCGGGCGCAGCCTGGGCAGCGTGGTCACGGCGCTGTCCGCGGGCGCCTCCGACATGAGCGGCTGGCTGCTGATGGGCCTGCCGGGCGCGGTCTTCCTCTCGGGACTGTCGGCGTCGTGGATCGCCATCGGCCTGTGCATCGGCGCCTGGCTCAACTGGCGCTTCGTCGCGGCACGGCTGCGCATCTACACCGAGAAGGTCGGCAACGCATTGACCCTGCCCGACTACTTCACCAACCGCTTCGAGGACCGCAGCCACCTGCTGCGCATCGTCACGGCGCTGGTCATCCTGGTGTTCTTCACCATCTACTGCGCCTCGGGCGTGGTGGCGGGCGCGCGGCTGTTCGAGAGCATGTTCGGCATGGATTACCGCCTTGCGCTGTGGGTCGGCGCCTTCGCCACCATGGCCTATGTGTTCATCGGCGGCTTCCTGGCCGTGAGCTGGACCGACACCCTGCAGGCCTCGCTGATGATCACCGCGCTGATCCTTGCGCCGCTGATGGTCATCCACGCCGACGGCGGCGTGGCCGCCAGCAGCGCCGCCATCGATGCCGCGCGGCCGGGCGCCTTCGACATGCTGGCCTCGCTCGACACCATCGCCATCGTCTCGCTGCTGGCCTGGGGGCTGGGCTATTTCGGCCAGCCGCACATCCTGGTGCGCTTCATGGCCGCCCAGTCGGCGCGGACGATCCCCACCGCGCGGCGCATCGGCATGACCTGGATGGTGCTGTGCCTGGGCGGCGCGGTGGCCGTGGGCCTGTTCGGCATCTCCTATTTCGGCCAGCGCCCCGAGCTGGCCGCGGGCGTGGCCGGCAACGCCGAAACCGTGTTCCTCGAAGTCGCCAAGCTGCTGTTCAACCCCTGGATCGGCGGCATCCTGCTGGCGGCGGTCCTGGCCGCGATCATGAGCACGCTGTCATGCCAGCTGCTGGTCTGCTCCAGCGCGCTGACGCAGGACCTGTACAAGGCCTTCCTGCGCCGCGACGCGGGCCAGCGCGAACTGGTCTGGTTCGGCCGCGCCATGGTCCTCGCCGTTACCGTGGTCGCCATTCTCATTGCCCGCGACCCGGACAGCCGCGTGCTGAGCATGGTCAGCTACGCCTGGGCCGGCTTCGGCGCCGCCTTTGGTCCCCTGGTCCTCCTGAGCCTGGTCTGGCCCCGCATGACCCGCAACGGCGCGCTGGCCGGCATGGTGGTCGGCGCGGCCACGGTGCTGGTGTGGCAGCACTACCAGTGGTTCAAGCTCTACGAAATGGTGCCGGGCTTCCTGCTTGCCACGCTGGCCATCGTGGTGGTGAGCCTGCTGGGCAAGCCGCCTTCGGCGAGGCAGTTGGAGATCCACGAGGAAGTGGATCGGGAGATCGGGGGGCTTGGGGGACCAGGGGTGCGTGAAGATGCGGCAGCCAATGCGGCAGGGATATGAAATGCTCAATCTGTCGCGGGGCCGTCCATCCTTCGACAGGCTCAGGACGAACGGTCAATAAACAGCCGCTGCGAGCAGGGTGTTGAAATGAGCGCTGAGGGTTTTAACCCGTTCGCCCTGAGCCTGTCGAAGGGTGTAAGGGGCCAAGGGTCCGCAAAGGAAAATTCATCGCACCCGCCCTACCCCGACATCGACTTCGCCAAACACCGTCACCCCGCTGCCACTGCTGCCGCCTTGCACGGCGTTTCCCCCCGCACAGCCCGCCAGCCCCGCCACCAGCGCCACGGCCGCAAAAACCTGCATGCAAATCTTCATAAGGACTCCCGTAAACAAGCTTCGATGCTACCGGTCGCGCAAGGAGCCAGGTAACCGGATGTGCCCCGTCTATTCGAGATAGCGCCGAGCCAGCTCCGCACGCGCCGCGCGGTCCATCCCCAACACCTCCGCCAGATACCGATCCATCCCCCCATGCTCGCGCTCGACGAGGTCGAACGCGCAGTCGAGAAACGGCGCCTGCACGCGCCACAACACCTCCAGCACCTCCTCGGGCAGGCGCCCTGCCCCCGCGGCGACGGGCCGCCGGTAGTGCGCGTTGGTCAGCAGATAGTCTTCCATGATCTGCTCGCGGGGCACTCCCAGGGCATGCAGGATCAGCGCCGCGGCCCAGCCGGTGCGGTCCTTGCCCGCGGTGCAGTGGAACACCAGCGGCGCCTCGCTGCGCAGCAGCAGCTGGAACAGCCGCGCGAAGCGGTCGGCGTTGTCGCGCACGAAGCTCAGGTAGGTTTCCTGCATCAGCCCCACGGTATCGGCGGCCGTGAGCCGGTGCCCGGCCGCCAGCAGCGACTGGGTGCGCTGCACCACCGTCGGCTCGACCATGAACGCATGGCGCGTGAACTGCGGCCAGGCATAGCCCTGCACCGTGCATTCGTTGGCGCCGCGGAAGTCGACGCTGTGGGCGATCTTCAGATCGGCCAGCGTCTGCAGATCGGCCGCCGACAGCCCCGCCAGATGGTCCGAGCGGAAGATGCGCCGCCACTGCAGGCGGCGCCCGTCGGCGGTGCCGTAGCCGCCAAGGTCGCGGAAATTGCTGCTGCCCTCGAGGCGCAGCACACGGTCCGGCAGCGCGGTGCCGGGCGAAAGCAGTTGAGTGGAGGCCATGCCACAGCGTAGCGCATCGGGCGCCGCGCCGTGTGTACCTCAGATGACAACCGCCTTGTCAGGCGAGATGCTTGCCGACGATGCCGGCCAGCTCGAACATCGTGATCTGGTCCTTGCCGAACACCGGCTTCAGCCGGGCATCGGCATTGATCGCACGCTTGTTGCTCGCGTCCTGCAGGTTGTTGGCCTTCACGTAGTCCCAGATCTTCTTGATGACCTCAGTGCGCGCGACCTGCCCGTCGCCGATCACCGCGGCCAGCGCGGGGCTGGGCGTCAGATTGGAGGCGACCTTGCGCGGCGCCTTGGGCACGGCCGCGGACGCGGCCTTGGCCACCGCCGTCTTGGCAGCGGGCACCTTCCTGGCCGCCGTCTTCTTCGCGGCCGGCGCCTTTTTCGCCGGCGCACCCGCGGTCTTACGCGCCGGGAATTTCGAATCGCGCTTCTCGAACTCGAAATTCACCTTGCCCTCCGCGGCGTCCCAGACCAGGAAGGCCTTGAACGCGCGGCGCGTGCGGTTGGAGACGAACTTCTCCAGCAGGTCGGTCTTGCCGGTGGCCAGCAGCTTGGCCATCTGCTCGCGCTCGATGGGCTGCTGCAGGATGATCTGGCCGCTCTTGAAGTCGCAGCTGGGCACGGGATGGGCGGGCGTGGGCACCGCCCTGGAGCAGACATAGTTGCTGCCATGCTGGAATACCGGCGCGCCGCACTTGGGGCAGGGGCCGAGCGGCTGCTGGGCCGAGAAATCGACGATCTCGCCCGTGTCCTCGGCATTCGCGTCGTCGCCGAAGTCGAACTCGAGCTTGTAGTTGTCGTTCTCCTCGTCGCGCACGATGGCGACTTCGGCCACGAAGGGCCAGCCGGCCTTGGAACGGAAGCCCTCGAGCGGGCCGATGCGCCGATCGCGCAGCAGGGCTTCGGCCTCGTGCGTCTCGAAGGTGCGCCCGGCCGGCGATTTGGTGAACGAGAAGCCGCAGCCGCTGCTCTTGCCGTCGGCACCCGTGCAGGCGTAGCGGCGGTAGTTTTCCTTGACCACGCCTGAACAATTGGGACAGGGGGTCTGGAGCGTCGCGTAGTCGCCGGGAATGGTGTCGCGGTCGTATTCCTTGGCCTTCTTGACCAGGCGCTCGGTCATGGACGCGATTTCCTGCATGAAAGCCTCGCGCGAGAGCTGGCCCTTTTCCATCTGCGAGAGCTTGTACTCCCACTCCCCCGTCAGGTCGGCGCGCGACAGCTCCTCGACGCCCAGGCCGCGCAGCAGCGTCATCAGCTGGAAGGCCTTGGCCGTGGGAATCAGCTCCCGGCCCTCGCGCATGATGTATTTCTCGGTCAGCAGCCCTTCGATGATGGCGGCGCGCGTCGCGGGCGTGCCCAGGCCCTTTTCCTGCATCGCCGAGCGCAGTTCCTCGTCCTCGACCTGCTTGCCGGCGCTTTCCATCGCGCCCAGCAGCGTGGCTTCGGAGTAGCGCGCCGGCGGCTTGGTCTTCAGGCCCTTGGGCTCGACAGCGCGCGCCAGCGGCTGCTCGCCGGGCTGCACGGGCACCAGGTTCTGGCCCTTGTCGCCTTCCTTGGCGTCCTCGACCTCGTGCGCGGCTTCCTTGCCGTAGATCGCCAGCCAGCCCGGCTTGACCAGCACCTTGCCCTCGGTCTTGAAGTGGTGGGTCTCGACGCGGCTGATGCGCGTCGTCACCTGGTGCTCGGCGCTCGGGAAGAACACCGCCATGAAGCGGCGCACCACGAGGTCATAGAGCTTTTGCTCGGCCTCGCTCAGGCCGCTCGGCGCCTGCGTGGTGGGGATGATGGCGAAGTGGTCCGACACCTTGGCGTTGTCGAAGATGCGCTTGCTCGGGCGCACGTAGTTGTTCTTCAGCGCCTGCTGTGCAAAGGGCTCGAGGTGGCGCAGGCCGCTCTTGGCGAGCATCTCGAAGGTCTGCTGGGCGACGGGCAGGTAGTCCTCGGGCAGCGCGCGCGAATCGGTACGCGGATAGGTCAACGCCTTGTGGCGCTCGTACAGGCTCTGGGCGATGGACAGCGTGGTCTTGGCCGAGAAGCCGAACTTGCCGTTGGCCTCGCGCTGCAGGCTGGTCAGGTCGAACAGCAGCGGCGAGGCCTGGGTCGTGGGCTTGCTTTCCTCGGTCACCACGGCGGGCTTGCCGCGCGCCGCCTGGGCGATGGCCTGGGCTTCGGCCAGGCTCCAGACGCGGTCGGCGCGCAGCTCAACGTCTTCGCTTTTCTTCCATTGCGGGTTGAACCACTTGCCCAGGTACTCGCCGGCCTGCGCGCCGAAGGTGCCGTGGATTTCCCAGTAGTCACGGCTGACGAACTTGCGGATCTTCTCCTCGCGCTCGACCACCACCGACAGCGTCGGGGTCTGGACCCGGCCGACGGTGGTCAGGAAGAAGCCGCCATCGCGCGAATTGAAGGCCGTCATGGCGCGCGTGCCGTTGATGCCGACCAGCCAGTCGGCCTCGGAGCGGCTGCGCGCGGCGTCCGCCAGGCCCTGCATCTGCTCGTCGCTGCGCAGGCTCTCGAAGCCCGCGCGGATGGCCTGCGGCGTCATCGACTGCAGCCACAGGCGCTGCACCGGCTTGGCCAGCGGCTTGGCGCCGCCTGCGTACTGCTCGATCAGACGGAAGATCAGCTCGCCCTCGCGGCCCGCGTCGCAGGCGTTGACCAGGCGCGTGACGTCCTTGCGCTTGGCCAGCCGCACCACGGCGTTCAGGCGGCTCTTGGTCTTGTCGACGGGTTTCAGGTCGAAGAAGGGCGGAATGACCGGCAGATTGGCAAAGCTCCACTTGCCGCGCTTGACGTCGAACTGCTCGGGCGCCTGGATTTCCACCAGATGGCCGACGGCGCTGGTCACCAGATGGGTGTCGTTCTCGAAATGGTCCTCGTGCTTCTCGAACTTCCCCACGACCGGGGTCAGCGCACGGACAATGTCCTGCGCCACGGAAGGCTTCTCGGCAATCACCAGTGTTTTTGTCATTGTGTGTTCTCGTCAATTCAAGCGCCGGCCCGGGCCGGCGCTCCTACAATCCGTTCTCACGCGTGTACGCGCACGCACGCGCATGTGTGCATATTCAAAGTATCAGAGATTCCAATGCCCCGCACCCAGTCCACTTCGCCGGCCGCGCGCCGCATCCAGACCCGGCGCTCCGGCGTACATGGCAAGGGGGTCTTTGCCGTGCAGGATATTGCCGAGGGCGAAGTCCTCATCGAATACACGGGTGAAATCATTTCCTGGCAGCAGGCCCAGGACCGCCACCCGCACGATCCGCTGCAGCCCAACCACACCTTCTACTTCCACGTCGATGAAGACCGCGTGATCGACGCCAACTTCGGCGGCAATTCCTCGCGCTGGATCAACCACAGCTGCAACCCCAACTGCTATGCCGACGAGCGGGACGGCCGCATCTTCATCACCGCGCTGCGCAACATCGCCGCGGGCGAGGAACTGAACTACGACTACGGCCTGATGCTCGAGGAGCGCTACACGGCCAAGCTCAAGGCCGAGTACCCCTGCTACTGCGGCGCGGCCAACTGCCGCGGCACGCTGCTGGCGCCCAAGCGCGGCTGGCGCCCGCCGATGCCCGGGGACAAGGCATGAGCCTGACTCCTATTCGCTGGCCTGCCGAAGCCCTGTGGCAGGCCGTCAGCCCGCTGCTCGAAGGCTTCACGGTCGAGATCCTGCCCGAGGTCGATTCCACCAATACCGAGCTGATGCGCCGCGCGCGCACGGGCCGCTGCGAACCGATCCTGCTGGTCACCGAGCACCAGACCGCGGGCCGCGGGCGGCTGGGCCGCCAGTGGGTCAGCGGCATCGGCGATTCGCTGACCTTTTCGCTCGGCCTGCCGATGTCGCCGGCCGACTGGTCTGGATTGTCGCTGGCCGTCGGCGTGAGCCTGGCGCAGAGCCTGCAGCCGCAGCTGCCCGCCGCTGGCGAGGACCGCGCGCGCCTGGGCCTGAAGTGGCCCAACGACCTCTGGCTCGAAGGCGACCGCAAGCTCGGCGGCATCCTGATTGAAACCGCCAGCGGCGTCGGCCCCGGCGGCCCGTCGCGCTATGTCGTCATCGGCGTGGGCCTGAACGTGCGCGCGCCCGCGGGCGAGGGCCTGTCCACCACGCCGGCGGGCCTGCGCGACATCGATCCGGCACTGGATGCGCCCACGGCGCTGGGTCGCATCGTGCCACCGCTGGTGCAGGCCCTGCTGGCTTTCGAGCAGCACGGCTTCGCGCCCGTGCGTGCGCGCTTTGCCGAGCGCGACCTGCTGCAGGGCCGCATCGTCAACCTGAGCGACGGCCTGAGCGGCCTGGCCCAGGGCGTGGGCCCCGATGGCGCGCTGCGCGTGCAGACCCCCGGGGGCCTGCGCGCCGTGACCAGCTCGGACATCAGCGTGCGGCCCCAGGCCGAGCCCATCTCCTAACAGAAAGACTCCATGCTGCGCATTGCCCTGTTGATCCTGCTGCTGGCCAATGCCGGCTATTTCGCCTGGAGCCAGGGCGCGCTGGCCAGCCTGGGCTGGGCGCCCACGCAGCACAGCGAGCCCGAGCGGCTGCGCCAGCAACTGCAGCCCGAGGCGCTGCAATTGCTGCCACCGGCGAGCACGGCAGAGACAGTGGCTGCCGCCACTCCAGCGCCCGCAGTGGCTGCCGAACCCACTGTATCCGCCGAACCGCCGCCGGCCGAGGTGCAGGCGCCAGTGGGGCCAACGCAATGCCTGCAGGCCGGCATCTACGACGACAACGCCGCGGACACGCTGCGCCGCGCACTGCTGTTGCAAGTGCCCGAGGGCAGCTGGAACCTGGCGCCGATCACCCAGCCGGGCCGCTGGATGGTCTACATGGGCAAGTTTGCCGACAGCCAGGCGCTGGAGAAGAAGCGTGCCGAACTGGTGGCGCGCAAGCTCGACCATGACCGCGCGGGCGGAGCGCTCGAGCCCGGCCTGTCGCTGGGCCGCTTCAGCAGCGAGGAGGCCGCCACGCGCGAGCTGACCCAGCTGGTGCGCCAGGGCGTGCGCAGCGCCCGCGTGGTGCAGGAGCGGCCTGACCGGCATGGTTTCATCCTACGCCTGCCTGCGGCCACCCCTTCGCTGCGGGCGCAGGTGGAGGCGCTGCCGGCGTTCGGGGGGAAGGCGTTGCGGGGATGTGGTGCTTAGGAGAGGGTCAGGGTTCCTCTTGAGGTGGGGCCGTCCACCCTTCGACAGGCTCAGGGCGAACGGGGATTGGCGGCGAGGCGTATCGATTTATCCGTTCGTGCTGAGCCTGTCGAAGCATGGACGGCCCCACGTCGAAAAGGACCTCTGACCCTCTTAGCACCCGAATCTTGAAACAAAAACGGCCCGGAAACCCGGGCCGTTTTGCATTCGCGACAGAATCGCTCAGGCGCGCGGATCGAAAGCCATCAAGTCCTCCACCAGCGCCTGCAGATCCTTCGTCAGCCGCAGATACCCCGCCTGATCCAGCTCCAGCGTCTGCTCGTCCATATAGATCTTGCGGTTGATCTCGATCTGGATGCTGTGGCGGTTGTCCGCCGGGTTGCCGTAGCGGCGCACCAGCTCCACGCCCTTGTAGGGGTGGTTGTAGTCGACGCTGTAGCCGCGCGCCCGCAGGAAGTCGCAGATGCGCTGCGACAGGCGCGGGTCGGCCGTCGTGCCGTCGCGGTCGCCGATGACGAAATCCGCATGCGCCAGGCCCGGATGCAGCGTGGCATGGCTGGCGGCCACCGCCGGCATCGAATGGCAGTTGATATGGATGCTGTAGCCATGGCGCGCGTGCGCCGCATCGATCGCCTTGGCCACGGCCGCGTGGTAGGGCTTCCAGCAGCGCTCGATGCGCGCCAGCAGTTCGTCCACCGTCAGCGCGCGATCGTAGATCGGCACGCCGGCATCGGTGAACTTCCAGATCAGCCCCTTGCCCAGCCGCACCTTCTGCAGCACCACCTGGTCCTCGGTGACCGGCAGCGGCCATTCGCCGTCGATCATGCCGCAGTCCACTTCCGTGGTGTCGCGATTGGCGTCCAGATAGATGCGCGGGAAATGCGCCTCGATCCAGCTCACGCCCAGCGCCGGTGCAAACGCGTAGATCTTCTCGACATGCGTGTCCTCGGCCTGGCGCAGGGTGGCCAGCGGCAGGCACGAGCCGAAATCCTCGGGATACCAGGTGCCGCTGTGCGGCGAGTCCAGCACCACGGCACTGGTGCCGGGAATGCTGGTCACCATCTGCGCCGGCGCGGGCGCATGGGCCACGCCCGCCACTCCTGGCTGGGCATGCTGGAAACGTTGGCTGATCAATTGCAATACGGGATGCATAGGCAGACTGGAAGTTAGGAGGTTCAGTCGAGTTGGATCTTGGCGTAGGCGGCGACCTGCTTCATCTTGGCGATCTCGGTCTCGATCTGCTTGCTGAAGGCAGCGGTCGAAGTGCCCGTGGGGTACAGGCCCTGGGCCGCCATGCGCTGCTTGACCACATCTTCCTTGAGTGCGTCGGCCACGGCCTTCTGGATGCGTGCGACCTGGGCCGCGGGCATCGACTTGGGTGCCACCAGACCGAACCACGAGGGATCGTTGATGTCCTTGTAGCCCAGCTCGGCATAGGTCGGCACATCGGGGAGCACGTCCAGGCGCTGGGGCCAGCTCACGGCAATGGCGCGCACCTTGCCGGACTTGATCTGCGGCAGCGACGAGGCCACCTGGTCGAAATACACGGGCACCTGGCCACCCAGCACATCATTGATGGCCGGGCCGGCGCCGCGGTAGGGAATATGCAGCATGTCGGTGCCGGTGGCGCGCTTGAACAGCTCGCCCCACATGTGGCCGATGGTGCCGTTGCCGGGCGTCGCGTAGCTGACCTTGCCGGGATTGGCCTTCAGGTAGGCGACCAGTTCGGCCATGTTCTTGACCGGCAGGGCCGTGGGGTTGACCACGATCACGCCCGGCGCCTTGACCATCTCGGTCACGCCGACGAAGTCCTTGAGCGCGTCATAGGGCAGCTTGTTCAGCACGGCGGGGTTCACGCCATGGGTCGACAGCGTGGCCACGCCCAGCGTCAGGTTGTCGGTGGCGCGCGCCACTTCGGACATGCCGATCGAGCCGCCGGCACCGGCGCGGTTCTCGATGACCACGGGCTGGTTCAGCAGGCGGCCGAGCACGTCCTGCAGGTTGCGCACGACCATGTCGGTCGAGCCGCCCGGAGGAAAAGGCACGACGATGCGCAGGGGCCGGCTATTGTCCTGCGCAAAAGACATTCCAGGAACGACAGTTGTAGCGGCAAGGGAGGCAATGAAATGACGACGTTGCATGTGTTTTTTCCTTTTCGAACAGAAAGATTAACGGAATTCGGTACAGGGACAAAGCAATACCTGTGCCTGTTATTATTCCAAATCGGAATATATTGAAGCTTTTCAAGCATCCTTGCACCACCTCCGTGATTGAACGCCATGTCCAGTTTGCGTCGCCTCAACCCTCCCGTGCACCTGTTGCGGGCTTTCTCCACCGTGGTGCGTTTCGGGGGTGTGTCGCGCGCGGCAGAGGCGCTGCACCTGACGCAAAGCGCCGTCAGCAAGCAGGTGCAGGAGCTGGAGAAATGGGTCGGCGTGACGCTGTTCGAGCGCAACCGAAAGCGCCTGACGCTGACCCCCGCCGGCGAGCGCTACGAACGCGCGGTGCGCGCGCTGCTGTCGCAACTCGAGGCGGCGACGCTGGAGCTGATCACCAGCGATGACCGCAGCGGTGCGCTCTACCTGTCGGTGCTGCCCACTTTTGGTGCGAAGTGGCTGATTCCGCGGCTGCCGCAGTTCCAGCAGCGCGAGCCGCAGGTCACGCTGCATTTCGTGCCCTATGTGCATGGCTATGATTTCGAGAGTCCCACGCTCGACTGCTCGATCCTGTTCGGCGACGGCCACTGGCCCGGCGCGCGCGCGCACTATCTGGTGGGACAGCAGGTGGCGCTGATCGCTCCGCCCAGGGGCAGCCCTGGTGCGCTCGAATTGCGCAAGCCCAAAGACCTGATCGCCTGCACCCGGCTGCGCCATGTGACCATTCCCGACGCCTGGGCGCAATGGAGCCAGGCGCATGGCGTGGAAGGCATGCGCGCCCTCGACGGCCCGCAGTTCGACCAGTTCCAGAGCATCATCCGCGCGGTGATGGCCGGCATGGGCGTGGCGCTGGTGCCGCGCTGCCTGGTGCAGGACGAGATTGCCTCGGGCATGGTCACCGAGCCCCTGCCCGGCTACACCAGCCACCTCGGCTACTGGTTCCTCTACCCCGAGGGCCGCGCCCACCATGGCGCGCTGGTCTCGCTGCGCGACTGGCTGCTGGAATCGGCCGCGCAATCGAGCGCCGAAATGCTTGCCGCCAGCCAGGCGGCGCTGGCTGCCGCCGCGCAGTCCGCACCGCCCGGCCTGGGTCGATTCAGCTCGACGCAGGCGGCACCTGGAGCCCCGCGAAACGCACGCTGAAGCGCGCGCCCGGCGGCATCTGCCCAGGGCGTGCCGGCTCGAGCGTGACCTGGGCGCCATGCTGGCGCGCGATCTCCTGCACGATAGGCAGGCCCAGGCCCGAGCCGTCGACCGGCGTGCCCAGCGCGCGGTAGAAAGGCTGGAACACCAGTGCCCGCTCGGCCTCGGGCACGCCCGGCCCGGTGTCCTCGACCTGCAGCAGCAGCGTCCGCGCGCGGCTGTCGGCCGACAGCCGCACCGTGACCACACCGGGCTGCTCGGGTGTCGAAGGCATGTAGTTGATGGCGTTGTCGACCAGGTTGCGCACCAGCTCGGTCAGCAGCGTCGGGTTGCCCTCCATCCAGACTCCGGGAGCGCCAGGCTCGGCGCCGTCATAGCCCAGGTCCACATGGCGCTCGAGCGCGCGCGGTACCGAATCGCGCACCACGTCGATCACCAGCCGCGCCAGGTCGCAGCGCTGCTTGGCCAGCGCCGTGCCCGTGCCTTCGACGCGCGCCAATGCCAGCAGCTGGTTGACGGTGTGGCTGGCGCGCATGCTGGCGTGCCCGATCTGCTGCAGCGAGCGCTTGAGCTCCTGCGTGCTCGTGCCCTCGCGCTGCGCCAGGTCGGCCTGCATGCGCAGGCCCGCCAGCGGCGTCTTGAGCTGGTGCGCGGCATCGGCCAGGAAACGCTTTTGCGTGGCCAGCGATTCATTGAGCCGGCACAGCAGGTCGTCGACGGCATTGACCAGCGGCGCGACTTCCAGCGGCACCTCCTGGAAATTGAGCGGCGACAGATCGTCTGGCTTGCGCGCACGGATGCGCTCCTCCAGCCGGTGCAGCGGCGTGATGCCGCGCGCCAGCGCCATCCACACCAGCATCACCGCCAGCGGCAGCACGACGAATTGCGGCAGCATCACGCCGCGGATGATTTCGCCCGCCAGCGCGTTGCGCTGGTCGCGGGTCTCGGCCACCTGCACCAGCGCCAGCGGCTGGTCCGGCCCCGCCAGCGGCACCCAGACCGCCGCCAGCCGCAGGTCCACGCCATGCAGCTCCGCGTCATGCAGCTGCACTGCGCCATCGCGCCGCTCGGCATCGGTCCATGGCGGCCGCGGCAGGGCCGGCTGGCCCGCCAGCAGCCGGCCCTGCGGGTCCAGCACCTGGTAATGGATGGTGTCCTTGGCGCCGGTGCGCAGCGGGTGCTCCGGGCCCGATGGCAGCTGGCCCTGCTGCACCTGCCGCGCCAGCAGGCGCGCGTCGTATTCCAGCGCCCGGTCATAGGGCTGGTTGGCCAGCCCCTGTGCCACCAGCCAGGTCAATCCCAGGCTCACGGGCCACAGCAGCAGCAAGGGCGTCAGCATCCAGTCGAGAATGCCGCCGAACAGGGAATATTGTTCGCGCTGGAAGAGTTTCATGGGTTTCGCCAGGAGCCTTCCTCCCTTGTTTTGGGCGCACGACCAGCAACCCCTCTACCGTTCGCCCTGGGCTTGTCGAAGGGCATTTCAGGGCGGTTGTTTGTCAGAGTCAATCGCGGATTTTCTCCAGGCAGTACCCCAGCCCCCTGACCGTCGCGATCCGTATCGGCCCGTGCTCGATCTTCTTGCGCAGCCGATGGATATAGACCTCGATCGCGTTGTTGCTCAGCTCCTCGCCCCACTCGCACAGGCGCTCGACCAGCTGGTCCTTGCTGACCAGGCGGCCGGCGCGCTGCAGCAGCACCTCCAGCAGGCCCAGTTCGCGCGCCGACAGCTCCACCATCCTGCCGTCGATCGTCGCCACGCGCCCCGATTGGTCATAGACCAGCGGCCCATGCCTGATGGTGCTGCTCGCGCCGCCCATGCCGCGGCGCGTCAGCGCGCGCACGCGCGCTTCGAGTTCCTGCAGGCTGAAGGGCTTGGCCATGTAGTCGTCGGCGCCGAAATCCAGCCCCTTGACGCGCTCCTCGACGCTGTCGGCTGCGGTGAGTATCAGCACCGGCAGGCCGTCGCCGCGCCCGCGCAGCCGGCGCAGCACTTCCAGGCCATGCATCTTCGGCAGGCCCAGGTCGAGGATCAGCAGGTCGAACTCGCTGCAGGTCATCAGCACCGATTCGGCCTCGCTGCCGCTGGCCACATGGCTGACGACCGCGCCCGAACCGCGCAGGCTGCGCAGCAGGCCATCGGCAAAGACCTGGTCGTCTTCGGCAATCAAGATGCGCATGCGGATGGGTCCCTCGGTGAAGCGCGGCGGTGCACGAGCGCCGGATGTTTGGTCCATTCTAGAGAGGGATGCCAAGGCACGACCTGGGGTTTTCGCGCTGTTTTGCCGCCAGGCCGCCCCAAGGCAAGACGCGGTGGGCGAACTGGGGGCTACTTCATGCCGGCTTGCCGCTGCTGGCCGAATAAGCCTCGAGCCCCAGCGCCACCACGGTCGCCACGTCGTCCCCGACTTCGGCGCGGAATTCGGCCTCGGCCTGGGCCACGGCGGCCTCGAAGGCCTGCAGCCAGCCCAGCCCTGTGGGCGTGAAGCGTATCCAGCGCGTGCGCCGGTCGCGCGCATCGGGCTCGCGCGTGACCAGCCCCCAGGCCAGGCACTGCTCGACCAGATCGGCCATGGCCTGCTTGCTCATGCCCGCGCGCTCGGCCAGGTCCGTCAACCGGTCGCCGCCCAGCGACAGATGGCGCGTGATGTGGATATGCGCGGCGCTGACCTGGTCGCGTGCCGCGAGGTTGGACAGCGCCAGCGGCACCTCGACCGCATGCGCCATCAACTGCATGACGCGCGCATCGAAACGCCGCATCGAATGCCCGAGCAGCCGGCCCAGATGGATCTGGCGCCAGGCATCGGAATAGTCCGAAGGCATGACTGCCGAAGGTATGGAAGGAGGAAAAGAAGCCATGGCAAATTGTCAGGCAAACTGACTAAAAATCATCTATACACGCAAACACAACCCTCATAAACTACTGTTCAAGCATCCAGCCTGGCAGTATGCACAGACCGTCGGTGCTATCCAAAATCATTGCTTTCTAGGAGTTTTCATGGACGTCACCACTGTCAAGGGCAACAACCCCGCCGCCGCTGCCAACACCGAAAAGGCCAAGGCACTGCAGGCTGCGCTGGCCCAGATCGAAAAGCAGTTCGGCAAGGGCACCATCATGCGCCTGGGCGAAGGCGAAGTCATCGAAGACATCCAGGTCGTGTCCACCGGCTCGCTGGGCCTGGACATCGCACTGGGCGTCGGCGGCCTGCCGCGCGGCCGCGTGGTCGAGATCTACGGCCCTGAATCCTCGGGCAAGACCACGCTCACGCTGCAGGTCATTGCCGAGATGCAGAAACAGGGCGGCCAGTGCGCGTTCGTCGACGCCGAGCACGCGCTGGACGTGCAATACGCCCAGAAACTGGGCGTGCAGCTGTCCGACCTGCTGATCAGCCAGCCCGACACCGGCGAGCAGGCGCTCGAGATCGTCGACAGCCTGGTGCGCTCGGGCGCCGTGGACCTGATCGTCGTCGACTCGGTGGCGGCGCTCACGCCCAAGGCCGAAATCGAGGGCGAGATGGGCGACGCGCTGCCCGGCCTGCAGGCCCGACTGATGAGCCAGGCGCTGCGCAAGCTGACCGCGACGATCAAGAAGACCAACTGCATGGTCATCTTCATCAACCAGATCCGCATGAAGATCGGTGTCATGTTCGGCTCGCCCGAAACCACCACCGGCGGCAATGCGCTGAAGTTCTACGCCTCCGTGCGCCTGGACATCCGCCGCACCGGCACGATCAAGAAGGGCGACAACGCCATCGGCAACGAAACCCGCGTCAAGGTGGTCAAGAACAAGGTCAGCCCGCCGTTCAAGACCGCCGAGTTCGACATCCTGTTCGGCGAGGGCATCTCGCGCGAAGGCGAGATCATCGACATGGGCGTCGAAGCCAAGATCCTCGACAAGTCGGGCGCCTGGTACGCCTACCGCGGCGAGAAGATCGGCCAGGGCCGCGACAACGCGCGTGAATTCCTGCGCGAGAACCCGGACCTGGCGTTCGAGATCGAGAACCGCGTGCGCGAAAGCCTGGGCGTCTCGCTGCTGGCCGGCGCCACGCCCGCCCCGGCCGCTGGCAAGCCTGCCAAGGCCGACAAGGCCGCGGAAAAAGCCGAGAAGGCCGACAAGGCGGCTGCGGCAAGCGCTGAACCCGCAGGCGAATAAGCACTGACGGCCCTGCCGCGCAGCTCTGCGCGGCAGGGCCGTTTTGCTTTTGCACTCACATGGTTTTTTCCACCCTCTCCCTCAAGGGCCGCGCGCTGCGCCTGCTGGCACAGCGCGAGCATTCAAGGCTCGAACTCGAACGCAAGCTCGCCAGCCATGTCGCCGAAGGCGAGGACCTGGCGGCCGTGCTGGACGAACTCGAATCCAAGGATTTCATCAACCCCGAACGCGTCGCCCAGTCCGTGGCCTACCGCCGCGGCAGCAGGCTGGGCACGGCGCGCGTGGTCCAGGAAATGCGCAGCAAGGGCCTGGACGACGACACCGTGCGCGCCGCCACGCTGGAACTGCGCGCCACCGAATGGCAGCGCGCGCATGCGATCTGGCGCCAGCGCTTCGGCGCCCCGGCCGAAACGCCGCAGGAAAAACTCAAGCAGATGCGTTTTCTGGCGAGCCGCGGTTTTTCGGGCGAGGTCGTGCGCAAGGTAGTGGGGGGGCAGGCGCCGGAGGAGGCATCGGGCTGAAGCCCTCTTGCCCACCCACATCCAGTCCTCAGCTCAGGGCGAACGGATAAAAACCCTCCGCGCCTGATTGGCCGCGCGCCTCAAACTCCAAGCATCAACTGCAGATTCTGCACCGCCGCCCCGCTCGCGCCCTTGCCCAGATTGTCCAGCCGCGCCATCAGCACCGCATGGCGGTATTGCTCGTTGGCGAACACGCGCAGCTCGAGCTTGTTGGTGTTGGCCAGCGTGTCGGCGGCCATCTTGCCGTCTTCGGTCGGCGGCAGCACCGAAACCCATTGCTCGGGCGTGGCGGTGCGCGCGTAGTGGCTGGCCAGCGCGTCGTGCAGGTCGGCGGCCTTCGGGGCGCCGGGCAGCAGGTCGAGGTGCAGCGGCAGCTGTACCAGCATGCCCTGGGGGAAGTTGCCCACCGCCGGCATGAACAGCGGACGGCGCGTGAGGCCGGTGTAGCGCTGGATCTCGGCGATGTGCTTGTGCGCCAGGCCCAGCGCATAGGCTTCGAAGGGCGCGGCGGTGCCGGCCTCGTAGGCTTCGATCATCGGGCGGCCGCCGCCGGTGTAGCCCGACACCGAGGGCAGGCTGACGGCGAAGTCGGCGGGCAGCAGGCCGGCGTCGACCAGCGGGCGCAGCAGCGCGATCGCGCCGGTCGCATAGCAGCCGGGGTTGGACACGCGCGACGCGCCCTTGACGGCTTCAAGCTGGCCCTCGGCGAGTTCGGGAAAGCCATAGACCCAGCCCGGCGCGGTGCGGTGGGCGGTGGAGGCATCGATGATCTTGATGCTGCGGCCGGTCTCGGCAGTGATGGCATCGACCACGGCCACGGTCTCGCGCGCCGCGTCGTCGTGCAGGCACAGGATGACCAGGTCCACGCCCTCGATCAGTGCGCGCTTGGCAGCCGCATCCTTGCGCAGTTCGGGTGCAATGCTGACCAGCTCGATCGCAGGCATGGACTGCAGCCGCTCGCGGATCTGCAGGCCCGTGGTACCGGCTTCGCCGTCGATGAACACTTTGGACATGGAAAAACTCCTGCAATCGTTCCCGGCCCTTTGCTACACGCGCAGCTCAAAAGCCAGTATATGGGTTAGTAGTTTTACACCGGGGATGGTGCATCGCAGCATGATACATTTCCGGGCTGCCATGTCCCATGCCCGCGGCCAGACAACATTATGGCGACCGGGTGAACCACCATTCCTGAGAGAGAGACAGCTCATGAAGATTCATGAATACCAAGGCAAGGAAATCTTGCGTACGTTCGGCGTGCCCGTTCCGCGCGGCATCCCTGCATTCACCGTACAAGAAGCCGTCGAAGCGGCCCAGAAGCTCGGCGGCCCGGTCTGGGTCGTGAAGGCCCAGATCCACGCGGGCGGCCGCGGCAAGGGCGGCGGCGTCAAGGTTGCCAAGAGCATCGACGACGTCAAGCGCCTGGCTGGCGAGATCCTCGGCATGCAGCTGATCACGCACCAGACCGGTGCCGAAGGCCAGAAGGTCCGCCGCCTGTACATCGAAGACGGCGCCGACATCCAGCAGGAATATTACCTGTCGGCCGTGACCGACCGCGCCACGCAGAAGGTGGCGTTCATTGCCTCCAGCGAAGGCGGCATGGACATCGAGGAAGTGGCGCACTCCACGCCCGAGAAGATCATCACCGTCATGGTCGATCCCCTGCAGGGCTTCACCCAGGCCAACGGCGAAGAGCTGGCCAAGGGCATCGGCATGCCTGAAGACTCGGTGGCGCAGTTCATCGACATCTGCCAGAAGATCTACAAGTGCTACATGGACACCGACGCGTCGCTGGTTGAGATCAACCCGCTGAACCGCGACGGCAAGGGCAACGTCACCGCCCTGGACGCCAAGTTCAACTTCGACTCCAACGCGCTGTTCCGCCACCCCGAAATCGTTGCCTTCCGCGACCTGGACGAAGAAGATCCGGCCGAAGTCGAAGCCTCGAAGTTCGACCTGGCCTACATCTCGCTGGACGGCAACATCGGCTGCCTGGTCAACGGCGCCGGCCTGGCCATGGCCACCATGGACACCATCAAGCTGTTCGGCGGCGAGCCGGCCAACTTCCTGGACGTGGGCGGCGGTGCCACCCCCGAGAAGGTCACCGAAGCCTTCAAGATCATGCTGAAGAACCCCAAGGTCGAAGGCATCCTGGTCAACATCTTCGGCGGCATCATGAAGTGCGACACCATCGCCACCGGCGTGATCACCGCCTGCAAGGCCGTGAACCTGCAGGTGCCGCTGGTCGTGCGCATGAAGGGCACGAACGAGGAACTGGGCAAGAAGATGCTGGCCGAATCCGGTCTGCCCATCATCTCGGCCGACACCATGGCTGAAGCCGCCACCAAGATTGTCGAAGCCGTCAAGTAACAGACCCTGGAGAGAGCAACATGTCGATCTATATCAACAAAGACACCAAAGTCATCACCCAGGGCATCACCGGCAAGACGGGCCAGTTCCACACCGAGAAGTGCCAGGAATACGCGAACGGCAAGAACTGCTTCGTCGCGGGCGTGAACCCGAAGAAGGCCGGCGAGTCGATCTTCAACATCCCCATCTACGGTTCGGTCAAGGAAGCCGCCCAGCAGACCGGCGCCACCGTGTCGGTGATCTACGTGCCGCCCGCAGGCGCTGCCGCCGCGATCTGGGAAGCCGTCGAAGCCGACCTGGACATGGCGATCTGCATCACCGAAGGCATTCCCGTCCGTGACATGCTGGAAGTGCGCAACCGCATGAAGGCCAAGGAAGCCGCCGGCGGCAAGAAGACCCTGCTGCTGGGCCCCAACTGCCCCGGCCTGATCACGCCCGACGAGATCAAGATCGGCATCATGCCCGGCCACATCCACAAGAAGGGCCGCATCGGCGTGGTCTCGCGCTCCGGCACGCTGACCTATGAAGCCGTGGCCCAGCTGACCGAACTGGGCATCGGCCAGTCGTCGGCCGTCGGCATCGGTGGCGACCCGATCAACGGCCTGAAGCACATCGACGTGATGAAGGCGTTCAACGATGACCCGGACACCGACGCCGTGATCATGATCGGCGAAATCGGCGGCCCCGACGAAGCCGAAGCCGCACAGTGGTGCAAGGCCAACATGAAGAAGCCCATCGTCGGCTTCATCGCTGGCGTCACCGCGCCTCCGGGCAAGCGCATGGGCCACGCCGGCGCGCTGATCTCCGGCGGCGCCGACACGGCCGATGCCAAGCTCGCCATCATGGAAGAGTGCGGCTTCACGATCACCCGCAACCCGTCGGAAATGGCGCGTCTGCTCAAGGGCCTGATCTGATCCACGGCGGCTGACGCCCTCTCCCGGGCCGCGCCGCATGGCGAGCCCGGGAAACCCAAGGATGGATGCTTCGTGCGCTGCAACGGCGCGCAGGCGCCATCCTTTTTTTGCGCCCGCATGGCGGCAGATACCTACAGCGCAAGATGCGTTACGCTCTCATGCTGCGATGCGCTGCCGCATACAGACTGCAGGGCCATCCCATCCCCCGGACAATTTGCCTTGCGCGCTTGCGCATCGCCCTACCCTGCCTACCCTGCCGTGCTTCTGAGTTTCCGCCGATCTCCCCTGCCTGCCCCCCAGTGGCGCTACGCTTGCGTGCAGCGCACCGACCCCGGCCTGGTGCGCGCCAACAATGAGGATGCGGTGCATGCCGGGGCCTGCGGCGACTGGTCCGTGGCGGTGCTGGCCGACGGCATGGGCGGCTACCGGGCCGGCGAGGTGGCGAGCGCCCTGGCGGTGCAATGCATCGTGCAGTGCCTGCAGCACAGCGCCATGCAGCTGCCGCCGCAGACCCTGCCGGCGCGCATGGCGGCCGTGCACCGGGCGCTCGAGCACTGCGTGCACAAGTCCAACGCCGCCGTGCTTGCGCATGCGGACCGCCATGCCGAATGCACCGGCATGGGCACCACGGTGGTGGCCGCCGTCTTCACGCAGGACCGGCTGGTGGTGGCGCACCTGGGCGATTCGCGCGCCTATCTGTGGCGCCGCGGAACGCTGCGCCAGCTCACCCGCGACCATTCCTGGCTGCAGGAGCAGATGGACGCCGGCCTGCTCACCGCCGAAGCCGCGGCCCGGTCCGGACAGGGCCATCTGATCACGCGCGCGCTGGGCGTCGCCGCGCGCGCCCAGCCCACGCTGCACGAGGAGCCGCTCGAAGCCGGCGACCGGGTGCTGCTGTGCTCCGACGGCCTCAGCGACATGCTGGAAGCGCACGAGATCGCCGCGCTGCTGGCCCTGCCCCAGCCGCTGAGCCTGCAGGCCGACCAGCTGATCGCCCAGGCCAATGCCATGGGCGGCAACGACAACATCAGCGTCATCCTGGTGGCCGTCGAGCCCGCGCCCGACATCTGCGAAGGCTGATGGCACGCTCCATTCCTTGCGGCTAAACTCACGCTCGCGCGATAGCGCCGATACATCATCCGCAGGAGTCCGTGCATGCCCCGTCTGGTCATTTCAATTGATGGCGCCATCATCAAGGAAGTCGAGCTGACCAAGGAGCGCACCACGCTCGGGCGCCGTCCGTACAACGACATCGTGATCAGCAATCTCGCCGTGAGCGGCGAGCACGCGCTGCTGCATTGCGACAATGGCCGCGTGAGCGTCGAGGACCTGCAGAGCACCAATGGCACCTTCGTCAACCGGCAGCGCGTCACGCACCAGGACCTGCACCACGGCGACGTGCTGCAGGTGGGCCAATACCAGCTGCGCGTGGAACTCACGCCCGAGGAATACGAGGCATGGGGCGCCGCCGCATCGGCTGCGCAGCCGGCCTGCCTGCGGCTCGAGGGTCAGATGACGCGCGAAGTGGCGTTGGTCAAACCGGTGACCACGCTGGGCAAGCCGGGCGTGGCCGTGGCGTCGATCACACGCAGCGCCACGGGCTTCACGCTGGCGCGTGTCGAGGGGCCGGAAGGCAGCCTGCGCCTGAACGGCCAGGGCGTGGGGACCGAGGCGCAGGTACTGCGGCATGAGGACCGGATCGAGGTGGCGGGGAGCCGGCTGCAGTTTCTGCTTTTGCCGGTCTAGCTGAGCTCTAGCTTGTGACAGGTTTGGCGATTGCTGCAGAGCTTCTGACAACTTTGTCAGACAAGCTTGGCAAACTTGTCATGAAATATTTCAATCTCGCGACGATTGCAACCAGATTTTGCATGAGCGAGGGGTTGCTCCGTCAAGATGGTCATGGCACAACAATTGCTAATGTGGGTCACCTAATTTTTCCTCAGGAGCTTTCTATGAAGCGCAATATGCAGCAAGGTTTTACCTTGATCGAGCTGATGATCGTCGTGGCGATCATTGGTATTTTGGCGGCTGTGGCGTTGCCGGCGTATCAGGATTATTCCAAGCGTGCGCAGGTGTCGGAAGTGATCATGCAAGGTTCCAACTGCCGTACTACGATTACTGAAACATTCCAAGCAGGACGGACTGGCGCGACCATTGCAGCCAACGGCTGGGGATGCGAAAGAAATACGACTGCAAGCGCCACTGCAGCAGATGCCGCTAGCAGATTTGTTCTTTCTGTGACGACCACTGAACTGGCTAACCCGCCCGTCAATGGCAATGCTGTCGTGACAGTGACGTCGCAAGGCATCGCCAACAAGGCCGACAATACCACTGGCGGTCAGATTCGTTTTGCTCCTTGCGCTGACCCTTCTGCTACCACTTTTGCAGCATGCACTCCACCGGCCATCGGTAGCAGCATTGGTACTTGGTTGTGTGGCCCTACGGCTACCAACGGTATTGCGCCTAAATTCCTCCCAGCTACTTGCCGCGCCACCGCAGGCACATAATGATGTGGGTTTTCAAATTTGAAGTAATACCAAATGAATTACCTATAGTTTGAAAACTATATCTCATGCATTTATCAAGGCCCTTTTGGGCCTTGATCTTTATTGGAAATTCCAGAAAATCTAAAATTCAGTTTTTGATATTTTCGTCTATCCTTAGGGACTTGCTTTAGGAGCTTTCAATGAAGTGCGTTCTCCAGCAAGGTTTTACCCTGATCGAAATAATCCTTGTCGTCGCAATCCTTGGTGTCTTGACAGCCATGGCATTGCCCGCCTATCAGGATTACACAATCCGCGCCCGGGTCATTGAAGGATTGAATCTGGCAGCCGCCGCCAAGGTCGCTGTCGAAGACATATTTTCTACTGTCGGCACAACGGGTGTTGCCAGCTATGGCGGCACCGCATCCACGACCGCCGCAAGCTCAGGCCAGACATCGTATGCCTACGAATATGCTGCTGGCTCCAATGTGGCGTCGATCACCATTGCTGCAATTCCTGTTCTGGCAACTCCTGCAATGGAGGACGGGCAAATCGCGATTACCTATGCGGCAAACGTAGGCTCGGCACTGGGCGCGCCTCTTTTGCTGACGCCTGGCAGTGGTGGCGTGACCGATTCCGCATTTCCTGCCGCTCCCATGCGTTTATCACAGCCCATCGTGTGGGGTTGTGGTATTGCCAATGCGGCAGCGCTCAAATATCTACCAGCAAACTGCCGGTATGTTGTACCTTGAAATCCAACTCAAGTACTGGCCGTTCATCCTTCGACAAGCTCAGGACAAACAGTGATAGAGGATATGGGCCTGCCTAGCTAGCCCCCTCGCAGCGTAGAAAATTTCAAGAAGAACTGAAAACCTATGCCTCACCCCACCTGCCAGCTCCCCGACTTCCCCCCATGCTTCTCCAGCACCCGCACCCCATTGATCGTCATCCCCCGATCCACGGCCTTGCACATATCGTAGATCGTCAGCAATGCCACCTGTACGGCCGTCAGCGCTTCCATCTCCACGCCCGTCGGACCCACGGTTTCCACCGTGGCGCGGCACGCGACGGCGTTGCCGGCTTGCAGCAATTCGAACTCCACGGCCACGCGCGTCAACGCCAGCGGATGGCATAGCGGAATCAGCTCGCTGGTCTTTTTCGCGGCCATGATGCCCGCGATCCGGGCGACCCCCAGCACATCGCCTTTTTTGGAATTGCCCGAGGCGATCAGCGCCAGCGTGGCCGGCAGCATCTCGATGCGGCCCTCGGCGATGGCGACGCGGTGGGTGGCGGGCTTGGCGGCGACGTCGACCATGTGGGCCTGGCCCTGGGCGTCGAAATGGGTGAGCGGAGAGATCATGGTGGTGAGGACGGGCACAGCGCAACGCGGGTGTCCGACGGAACGTTGAAGCAATCAGGGCATCATAGTGGGATGTGCCACTGCCGGCGCCGGCCCGGCCGGCGTTGTTTCCCGGGTTGCCAATATGCCTTCCTTGCGACGAAACCCTTTGAGCGCGCTGCTTGCGGCGGCGCTGGCCTGCGCGGCCCTGACTCCTCCTCCGGTCGCGGCCCAGCTGCAGTTGCCGACGCTGGGCGATGGCGCGTCCATCACCACCAGCGACGAGCGGCGCATGGGCGACCGCATCATCCGCTCGCTGTACCGCGATCCCGACTATCTCGAGGATGCGCCGCTGCAGGAATATATCGAGGGCATCTGGAAGCCGCTGCTGGCCGCGGCGCGCGCGCGTGGGGAGCTTTCGCCCGAGCTGGACGAGCGCTTCGCCTGGCAGATCCTGCTGGGGCGCGACCGCTCGGTCAATGCGTTCGCCCTGCCCGGCGGCTACTTCGGCGTGCACCTGGGGCTGGTGGGCGTGGTCGGCACGCGCGACGAGCTGGCCTCGGTACTGGCGCACGAGCTCAGCCACGTGAGCCAGCGGCATATCGCACGCATGATTTCCCAGCAGAGCCGGCATACGCCGCTGATGATGGCCTCGATGATCCTGGGCGCGCTGGCCGCGGCCAAGAGCCCCAATGCCGGGCAGGCGCTGATGATCGGCGGGCAGGCGCTGACGGCGCAGAACCAGCTCAATTTCTCGCGCGACATGGAGCGCGAAGCCGACCGCCTGGGCTATGGCCTGATGGCGCCCGCGGGCTTCGCGCCCCAGGGGGCGGTTGGCATGTTCGACCGGCTGCAGCAGGCCAACCGGCTCAACGATAACGGCAGCTGGCCCTATCTGCGCAGCCACCCGCTGACCAGCGAGCGTATTGCCGACATGCAGTCGCGCATCCCCGCGGGGCAGTCTTCGGCGCAGCCCACGCCTTCGCTCGAGCACCTGATGATGGCGGCGCGCGCGCGCGTGCTGTCGCGGCCCGGTGTCGACGTACTGCGCCAATGGGCGCGCCTGCCCGACTCCGGGGGATTTGCCGAGAAGGCGCAGGGCCAGCGCGTGGCGGCGCTGTATGCGGCGGTGCTGGCGCACATGCAGCTGCAGGACTGGGGCCCGGCGCGCGCCGGAATGCCGGCGCTGCTGGAGGCTCTGGGCAGCGATGCCGCAGGGCTGCGCCAGGCGGCGCTGCTGGCGGCCGAGCTGGAGCTGGCCGCGGGGCAGCCGCAGGCGGCGCTGGATGCGCTGGCACCGCTGGCGCAGGCCGAGGACAAGGCCGGCAAGCCCTCCAGGCCGGTGCTGATGCTGCGCACGCAGACCCTGCTGCGCCTGGGGCAGGCCCAGGGCATGGCCCAGCCGCTGCAGACCTGGGTCACGCTGTATCCGCGCGACGCGGCGGCCTGGCAGCTGCTGGCGCAGCTATGGCAGGCGCAGGGACAGCCGCTGCGCGCGCTGCGCGCCGAGGGCGAGGCCCAGGCGGCGCATTACGACTATGCGGCGGCGGTGGACCGCTTCCGCGCGGGCCAGGAACTGGCGCGCAAGAGCAGCGCGCAGAACGACCACTTCGAGGCCTCGATCATCGACACGCGGCTGCGCGCGACCGAAGAGCTGCTACGGGAACAGGCGGCGCAGCGCCGAATCGATGATTAGGCCCAGCGCCGAGTAGATCAGCGAGCCCAGGAAGGCCGCGCCGAAGCCGTTGACCTGTATGCCCTGGAGCACGCTGGCCGCGGCCCAGAACATCAGCGCATTGACGACGAACAGGAACAGGCCAAGCGTGAGCAGCGTCACGGGCAGGGTCAGCACGACCAGCACCGGCCGCACCACGGCGTTGAGCAGGCCGATGACCAGCGCCGCGATCAGCGCCGAGCCGAAACCGCTGATCTGCACGCCGGGATAGATCGCCGCCACCAGCAGCAGCGCGGCCGCATAGAGGAACCATTGAAGCAGGAGTTTCATGGGGGCAGCATAGCAGCGGGGAACGGCAGTAACCGAGAGGGCGGACCCAGCCGGGCGTCGATTGCGCCCGCATGGGCCTGCCCGGACCCTCAGACCATGGCCTCTTCCATCATCCACGCCAACAGGCTGCCCATGCCGGCAATGAGGCCCGAGGGGCCCCAGCGTTGTTGCTGCTGCGGCGCGGGCGCCTCGCGCTTGGGGCGGCGCGCGTCGACGACCTGGACCTGGCCGTAGGCCTGCTGCAGTTCGGCCAGCAGCTCGGGCAGGGGCTGGCGCGCGAGCAGCTGGGTCACATCGGCGGGTGCCGGTGCATTGGCGCACTGCAGGCTCGGCGCAAGCTGGGCGAACAGCTTGTCGGCCCACTGGTTGCGCCAGTTTTCCCGGGTCCGGTGGCTGGCCCACTTGCTGGCGCGGTGGGTCACGCGCGGTGCGCAGGCGACCAGCAGCCAGCGCGGGCCGGTGGCTTCGAAAGAGGTGGCCAGGGACGCGAGCAGCGGCGAGGCATGCTCCGCGTCATCCACATAGACAATGAAGGTGGGACGGTTCAAGAGATCTCCGATGAGGCTGCGCCAATGAAAAAGGCAGGCCCGAAGGGCCTGCCTCGGCAAGCAGGAAGGCCTGCGCCGGCATGCGCCGCAAGCTCTGCCGGCTTATACGTGGGCCGCGGGCTTGGGACGGCGCGAGGCAATGAACTTGCCGATCGCCAGCACCAGCAGTGCACCGAAGATCTGCGCACCATATTTCAGGGCGGTGGTCTGCTCCAGCTTGGGCATCCACAGCCACTTCTCGGTGTTGGCGAAGACCGGGTCGGACACCAGCATGCCGCCCGCGATCCAGCCCAGGAGCATGCCGCCGATGACGATGATGATCGGGAAGCGCTCCATCAGCTTGATGACCAGCTGCGAGCCCCAGACGATGATCGGGATCGAGATCAGCAGGCCCAGCACGACCAGCAGCAGCTGGTGTTCGCCAGAGCTCTGCGCGGCGCCGGCGATGGCGATCACGTTGTCCACGCTCATCACCAGGTCGGCAACGATGATGGTCTTGATCGCGGCAAACAGCTTGTCGCTGCCCTGGATGTTGTCGTGGCCTTCTTCGTCCGGAGCAATCAGCTTGACGCCGATCCAGACCAGCAGCAGCGCGCCGACGAACTTCAGGAACGGCAGGGCCAGCAGCGTCATGGCGAACGCGATCAGGATCACGCGCAGGATGATGGCACCCGCCGTGCCCCAGATGATGCCCTTGCGGCGCTGCTCCGGCGGCAGCTTGCGGCAGGCCAGTGCGATCACCACCGCGTTGTCACCACCGAGCAGGATGTCGATGATGATGATCTGCCCCAATGCTATCCAGAAGGGCGTATGCGTGAGGAAGTCCAAATCCATAAAAACCTCTTTGTCGAATGCCAAAAAGCAGCAGGCACCGGAAGGTGTCAAAGGCGCCTGCGCATCGGTTGGAAGCGGGTGTATGGACTCTCAAGCATCTCCCTGCGGCAGCCGCAGGCTGGAAGCCGGGCCGAAGGGAAATGCTTTGACAGACCATGACACCGGTCTCTCAAAGGTCTTGCTCGGCCCCGTATTGCACGGAACCCGGGAGGCCGGAAGCTTGCGCTTCGTATTGACGACCTCGACGCACAGCGATTTGCCGGCGCCGCCGGACATCGCATGAGAGCTACTCCCCTTCGAAGCTCGCGATTTAAACACATTTGGCAATGTTTTCGGCATAAAACCGTTTTTTTTGCCGGCCGACCACATTGCCTAAAGCCACAGCGGCATTGCGCCAGCGGGGCGGCGCTATCATCCGGGGCCGCATTGTTCGCACCTCCCATGGCAGGCATCCACATCACCGACATCGAGGCAGCCATCAACTACTGGCGCCGCAAGAAGCCCTCGCCCGACGGCGTGCTGCTGGCACCCGAAGCCCGGGCGCTGGCCGATGTCTACGCGCTGATGATCTACGCCCATGCCAGCGAGATCGACGCGGGCGAGGTCCCCGCGCATGCGCTGGCCGCCTGGCTCGCCTGGTACGACACTACGCCCGACACGCCCTGCATCGCCATCTGCTCGACCAGCCAGGGCGACGACCTGTGCAAGGGCTGCGGGCGCAGCTTCGAGGAAGTGCAGCGGTGGCCGGAGTTCGATCCGGTGAGAAAGCGCGCCGTCTGGCGGCGCATCATGCTCGAGAACAATGCCTGGCGTTTCAACCGCTATTCCGAGCGCGCGGCGGAGAACCGCTCGGGCAACGGCGGCTGAGGCGGCCGGATCACTTCCAGCGGATCGGCTCCACCACCACGCTGCCGAGCTTGCTGCTGAGCGTGATGCCGCCTTCCTGGATCGTCGCCTGCAGCTGCATGCTGCGCTCGGCCAGCTGGGCCAGCTCGGGGCCGGCTTCGGAGGGCAGGCGCCAGACTTCGAGCTTGGGCAGGCGGCTGAGCTTGCTTTCCATGCCGCGCCACCACACGTCGGCCGAATAGGCGAACGGATAGAGCAGCACCTGGTCCGACTTGCTGCAGGCCTTGGCAATGGGCTTGTCCTCGGGCTGGCCGACCTCGATCCACAGGCGCTTGCGGCCGGTGAAGTCGGTCAGCGAGACATCGGGGTCCTCTGGGTCGGACAGGCCGGCGCCGAAGCCCAGCGTCGCGTCGCCATGGCACAGGTCGTTGAGCTGATGCGCGTTGAGCGCCAGCGCGACCAGGCGCACCATCATGCGCTCGTCGGTCTCGCTCGGGTGGCGGGCCAGCGTCAGCGCATGGTCGGCGTAGTAGCCGTGGTCGATGTCGGCAATCTGCAGATTTGCCTTGAAGATGGTGGATTTGAGGGCCATGCGGGCGGGGCAGAAAAAAGAAATGATCCAGCTTGGATCAAAAGAAGGCTCTGCCCTGAAACGCCCTTCGACGGGGCCGCTGAGGCAGGCTCAGGGCGAACGGCGGGGAAGCGCGAGGCTTTCCTGACCGTTTGCTTGGCGAATGAAGGGAGCGCGCGCGGGGCGTTTTCCCAACCGTTCGTCCTGAGCCTGTCGAAGGATGGACGGGCATGTCGATGGTGGAACTCGGAGCTTACCCTTCTCGGGCCTATGCTCCGGATCAGGTCACTCAGACCCGGCGCGCCAGCTCCGCCGCCTTGCCTACGTAAGAGCCCGGCGTCATCGCCAGCAACCGGTCCTTGTCCGCCTGCGGAATCTCCAGCCCGTTGATCAGGCGATGCAGATCCTGCGCCTGCACGGTCTTGCCGCGCGTGACCTCCTTGAGCTTCTCATAGGCGCCCTGCACGCCATAGCGGCGCATGACGGTCTGGATCGGCTCGGCCAGCACTTCCCAGGCGTTGTCCAGGTCCTCGGCGAGCCGTTCCTCGTTCAGTTCGAGCTTGTTCAGGCCGGTTATCAGCGAGGTGTAGGCGAGCGTGGCGTAGCCCAGCGCCACGCCGATGTTGCGCAGCACCGTGGAGTCGGTCAGGTCGCGCTGCCAGCGGCTCACGGGCAGCTTCTCGGACAGGTGCTTGAGCAGCGCGTTGGCCAGGCCCAGGTTGCCTTCGGCGTTCTCGAAGTCGATGGGGTTGACCTTGTGCGGCATGGTCGACGAGCCGATCTCGCCGGCCTTCAGGCGCTGCTTGAAGTAGCCCAGCGAGACATAGCCCCAGATGTCGCGTGCCAGGTCGATCAGGATGGTGTCGGCGCGCGCCACGGCGTCGAACAGCTCGGCCATGTAGTCGTGCGGCTCGATCTGGATCGAATAGGGCTGGAAGGTCAGGCCCAGGCCGTTCGGCTCGGGGGTCTCGATGACCTTCTTGCTGAAGGCTTCCCAGTCGAATTCGGGCCAGGCCGACAGGTGGGCGTTGTAGTTGCCCACGGCGCCGTTCATCTTGCCCAGGATCCTGACGTTGGCGATGCGCTCGACGGCGGCCTGCAGGCGCACCACGACGTTGGCGATCTCCTTGCCGACGGTGGTCGGGCTGGCGGTCTGGCCGTGCGTGCGGCTGAGCATCGGCACGTCGGCGTACTGGTGCGCCATCTCGCGCAGCTTGAGCACGATGCGGTCGAGTGCCGGCAGCACGACCATGTCGCGGCCGACGCGCAGCTGCAGTGCGTGGCTGGTGTTGTTGATGTCTTCGCTGGTGCAGGCGAAGTGCACGAACTCGGCGGCCTTTTCCAGCTCGGGACGGGCTTCGAACTTCGACTTGATCCAGTACTCCACGGCCTTGACGTCGTGGTTGGTGGTCTTCTCGATTTCCTTAATGGCCTCGGCATCGGCTTCGCTGAAGTTCTTCACCAGGCCCAGCAGATAGGCGCGCGCGCCGGCGGACAGCGGCTTGAATTCCTCGAACCCGGCATCGGACAGCGCGATGAACCAGGCGATCTCCACCTGCACGCGGCGGTGCATGTAGCCTTGTTCGCTCATGATCGGGCGCAGGGCAGAGAGTTTGGCGGCGTAGCGGCCGTCGAGCGGGGAAAGGGCGGAGATAGTGGTCAGGCTCATGGGCCGCCATTGTAGGTGCCCGTACAAATCCCATGCGCGCATGGCTGCCGATAGAATCGTCCGACCGGCAGTTGCCCTGTCCCGAGCCATGGAAGTCGTCCCCTATGAAATTGATCGGCAGCACCACCAGCCCCTACGTGCGCAAGGTTCGCATCGTGATGGCGGAAAAGAAACTCGATTACCAGTTCGAGACCGAGGACGTCTGGGCCGCCGATGCCAGCGTCGGCGCGGCCAACCCGCTGGGCAAGGTACCGCGCCTGATGATCGAGGGCCATGAAACGCCGCTGTACGATTCGCGCGTGATCGTCGAATACCTGGACACGCTGTCGCCCGTGGGCAAGCTGCTGCCCCCGAGCGGGCGCGAGCGCGCCGACGTCAAGACCTGGGAGGCGCTGGCCGATGGCGTGCTCGACGCGGCCGTGCTGGCGCGGCTGGAGGCCACCTGGCCCGGGCGCGGCGAGGGCGAGCGCAGCCAGGCCTGGATCGGGCGCCAGATGGGCAAGGTCGAGGCCGGCCTGCAGGCCATGTCCAAGGCCCTGGGCGAAAAGCCCTTTTGCTGTGGCATCCACATGTCGCTGGCCGACATCGCCACGGGCTGCGCGCTGGGCTGGCTGGCCTTCCGCTTTCCGCAGCTGACCTGGCGCGAGGACCACCCGAACCTGGCGCGGCTTTCGGACAAGCTGGCCCAGCGGCCCAGCTTCAAGGACACCATGCCCGGCTGAAAGCACCGCAAAGGCAAGAAAAATGGCCACCTTGCGGTGGCCATTTCTCATGGCATAAAAAAGTTGCGAAGCATCCCGAAACGAATAAAGAGAGGGAGGGAGGAGAAGCGCTTCAGGGGGTCGATATGGATCGCGTCCAACAAAGGCTTCGCAACAGTAAACGGTTCATGGCTTTCGGGCATTGACCCGGACAAGTGCATGGATTGAGGATCAGTCTGAGGCAAAGTCCAAGGCTGTGCATTCCCAAAATGTAAGCAACTGCTTGCTGCCGCCAACAATCGTGCGCTCCTTCGCCCGCCTGCCCACCTCTCGCGTTTCAATGCCTTGCGAGCGGAATCCCCCCGGGTCCGGAGCCCTGGAAGGCGTAGCGCCCCCAAGGCATTTGTTGAATTTCTAACGTTTGTTTTCAAATATGCGCGCTCAGCCCCGGGGTCGGGCAGGGTTCGACGGCGCCGGGCACCCCGAAAACCGCGCGCCACAGCGCCAGTACCGCATCGCGGTGGGGCGCGGCCTTGAGCGCATCGATCTTGCCGCTGGCCTCGTCCAGCCGCGCGTTGTGCTGGATGCGGCGCAGCGCGCGGTAGGCATCGGCCGCGGCCTGGCCCACCCCCTCGGGCAGCAGGCCGCATTGCTCCGCATGCCGCAGCAGCGCGATATTGCCGGCGTTGCACATCAGCTGCGGATGCTCGCCCGAGCACAGCAGCACCAGGTACTGCACCGCGAATTCCACGTCCACCATGCCGCCCGGGCTGTGCTTGACGTCGAACAGCTCGCCGCGCGCCGGGTGCGCGGCGCGCAGGCGCGCGCGCATGGCGACGATCTCGGCGCGCAGCAGCTCGGAGTTGCGCGGCGCCGAAATGACCGCCTCGCGCACGGCGTCGAAACGCGCGCGCAGCATGGCGCTGCCGAGCACGAAGCGCGCGCGCGTCATGGCTTGGTGTTCCCAGGTCCAGGCGGTGTTGCTGCCGCGCTGCTGCTGGTATTTGGCATAGGCATCGAAGCTCGTGACCAGCAGGCCCGAGCTGCCGTTGGGGCGCAGCGCGGTGTCGATCTCGAACAGGTCGCCCTCGCCGGTCTTCACCGTGAGCCAGTTGATCAGCTTGCGCACCAGCGCGGCGTAGACCTCGGGGGCGCGCTCGTCGTCGTCATCGAACACGAACACGATGTCCAGGTCGCTGCCATAGCCCAGCTCCTTGCCGCCGAGCTTGCCGTAGCCGATGATGCCGAATTCCGGCTGCTCGCGGTGGCGGCCCTTGAGGCGCTCCCAGCACCATTGCACGGTGACGCGCAGCACGCTGTCGGCCAGCGCGCTCAGGTCGTCGGCCACCTGCTCGACGCTGATCCGGCCCTCGACGTCGCGCGCCAGGGTGCGGAAGATCTCCGCGTGGTGGGCGCGGCGCAGCAGGTTCAGCAGGGTTTCGTCGTCGTCCTCGCCGGTGGTCTGCAGCGAAGCCAGGCGCAGCGCCAGCTCGCGCTCGAAGTCGGCGGCGACGAAGCGGTCGGTCAGCAGCGCATCGCCGGCCAGCTCGTCGATGACGCCCGGATGCTGCAGCAGGTAGCGCGCCGGCCAGCGCGCCGCGCCCAGCAGGTGCAGCAGGCGCTCGTGCACCGCGGGCCGCTCGAGCAGCAGCGCCAGGTAGCTCTCGCGGCGCATCAGCGGCTCGAGCCAGTTGATCAGGCGCACCGCCGCTTCCTCGCCGACGCTGCCGTCGGCCACCCACTGCGAGGTGCGCTGCACCAGGCGGAACAGCCGCGCGCGGGTTTCGTCGCGCAGGCTGGTCAGGCGCGGGTGGTCGCGCCACTCGGCCACGCGTGCCGCCATGCGGGCCGGCATCTGCGCGATCAGGTCGTCGACCTCCTGCGGAGAAGCCACGGTGAGCGCGCGCGGGCCGTTGCACTGGCCGCTGCTGCACCGGGGCGCGTTGCCGCCGAGCAGGGTGTCGAATTCCTCGGCCACGAGCTCGCGGTGGGCATCGAGCTGGTGCAGGAAGGGGCTGCAGTCGGGGTAGCCCATGGTCTGGGCGATCCACAGCAGGTCGTCGTCGCGCGTGGGCAGCACATGGGTCTGCTGGTCGTCGAGGTACTGGATGCGGTGCTCGACCTGGCGCAGGAAGGTATAGGCCTGGGCCAGCGCCGCGGCCGTTTCGTCAGACATCAGCCCGGCGCGCGACAGCCGCTGCAGCGCCTCCAGCGTGGGCCGGCAGCGCAGCTCGGGAAACTGCCCGCCGCGCACCACCTGCAGCAGCTGCACCGTGAATTCGATCTCGCGGATGCCGCCGCGCGAGAGCTTGACGTCGTTGGCGCGGCCCGGGTGCCCGGCGCTGCGCTTGGCCGCGTGCTCGCGGATCTGGCGGTGCAGCGAGCGCAGCGCGTCGAACACGCTGTAGTCGAGATAGCGGCGAAAGACGAAGGGCAGGATCACGGCGCGCAGCCCCTGGACCTCGGGCGCGCGCACCGCCTCGCGCGGCGCCACCACGCGGCTCTTGAGCCAGGCGAAGCGCTCCCATTCGCGGCCCTGGGTCTGCAGGTAGTCCTCGAGCGCGGCCAGCGACACCGCCGGCGGGCCGGAATTGCCGTTGGGCCGCAGCGCCAGGTCGACGCGGAACACGAAGCCATGCTCGGTGACCTCGCCGATCAGCCCATAGATGATCTTGACCGCGCGGGTGAAGTATTCATGGTTGGAGATGCGTCCGCGCCCGTCGGGCTGGCCGGTGGTCTCGCCCTCGTGCTCATAGACATAGATCAGGTCGATGTCGCTGGACACGTTGAGCTCGCGCGCGCCGAACTTGCCCATGCCGACGATCCACAGCGGCACCGGCTGGCCCTCGGGGCCGGTGGGCGCGCCGTGGCGCTCGTCCAGTTCCCTGCGCGCCTGGATGCAGGCGCGGTCCAGCGCCACTTCGGCCAGCCAGGTCACGGTCTGCGTGACCACCGCCAGCGGCGCCTGCTGCGCGCAATCGAGCTGCATCAGCCGCTCCATGACCAGCTGGCGCAGCACGCGCAGCGCCGCGCCCGGATCCATCCCCTGGCGGCTCAGCGCATCGAGCGCCTGTTCCATGCCGGCGCGCGACGGCACGCCCGCGGGAAACAACGCCAGCTCCGCTTCGTAGCGCCGATGTAAGCGTTGGTAAAAGCGCGAGTGCGCCAGGCGCGAAACGGCTTCGGGAGCCGGCTGGGAAGGAGAATAGTCTACGGTCTGCATGCGCAATACAGGAATAGCGGCGGACGGGGTGCCAACCGACGCCGCACTTGGCGACCGCGGGTGATAATTCCCGGCATTGACCTGCCCACCAATGATCGAACCTCAACCGCACCCCTCACGCCTCATCCACTGGATGGCGCGCGTTGCGCGGTGGTCACTGGGATTGCTGCTGGCCTTCTGGCTGCTGCTGGCCACCGTGTGGGGGGTGCTCCATTGGGTCATTGTGCCGAAAATCGGCGAGTACCGTCCGCAGCTTGAAACCCTGGCCGCGCAGACCCTGGGGATACCGGTGCGCATCGGCAGCCTGACGGCGCGCAGCGACGGGCTGATGCCGGTCATCGAGCTGGGCCAGGTGGCCCTGCTCGACGCGCAGGGCCGCATGGCGCTGTCGCTGCCGCGCGTGGTGGCGGCGGTGTCCCCGCGCTCGCTGCTGCGCCTGGGCGTGGAGCAGCTGTACATCGATGCCCCCCGGCTCGAGGCGCGGCGCGATGCGGCGGGCCGGCTGTGGATCGCCGGCCTGGCGCTGCCCGATGCCGGCGAAAGCGACAGTCCCGCCGCCGACTGGCTGTTTTCCCAGAACGAGATCGCCATCCGCGGCGGCGCGCTGCAGTGGACCGACGAGCTGCGCCAGGCGCCGCCGCTGGCGCTGCGCGATGTCGATCTGGTGGTGCGCAACCGCGGCTGGCGCCACCATCTGCGGCTCGATGCCACGCCCGACAGCGACTGGGGCGCGCGCTTCAAGCTGATGGCGCGGCTGCGCGAGCCGCTGCTGTCCACCCACGAGGGCAACTGGCGCCACTGGAGCGGGCAGGCCTATGCCGACTTCACGCAGCTCGACGTGGCGCGGCTCGGCCAGTACATCGATCTGCAGGGCGCAAGCGTCTCCCAGGGCCGCGGCGCGCTGCGCGCCTGGATCGACCTGCAGCGCGGCCAGGTCGCGAAGCTCACCACCGACCTGCTGCTGGACCAGGTGGAGACCCGATTGCGAGCCGACCTGGCGCCGCTGGCGCTGCGCGCGCTGCACGGCCGGCTGAGCCTGGAGCGGCTGCCCGGCGGCTTTGCGCTGCACGGCCAGTCGCTGGGCTTCGAGACCGGCGACGGCCTGCGCTGGCCCGCGGGCCAGTTCACGCTGCGCCACAGCCGGGCCGACGCCGCCGCGGCCGAACTCGGGCCACTGGGCGAACAGGGCGAGTTGCGCTTCGAGCAACTCGATCTGGCCATTGCCGCGCAGCTGGCCAGCCGCCTGCCGCTGGAGGACGCGGCGCGGCGCCAGCTGCTGGCGCTGGCGCCGCGCGGCCAGGTGAAGGCGCTGCAGGCGAGCTGGCGCGGGCCGATGGCCAAGCCGCTGCAGTACCAGGTCAGCGGCGAGATCAAGGACCTGGCGCTGGCGCCGCAGCCCGCGGCCGCGGGCGCGGGTGTTCCCGGCGTCGAGGGCCTGCAGGCGCAGTTCACGCTCGACCAGTCGGGCGGCTCGGCGCAGCTCGGCATGGCCGGGGGCAGGCTGCATTTTCCCGGGGTGTTCGAGCAGCCGGCGCTGCCGCTGAACCATCTGAGCACGGCGCTGCACTGGCAGTTGCAGGGCGAGCAGATCGAAGTCCAGGCGCGCGGGCTGCGCTTCGGCAACGCCGACACCGAAGGCGAGGCCGAGGCCCGCTGGTACACGGGCCGGGAACCGGGGGCGCGCTTTCCCGGCGTGCTGGCGCTCAGCGGCACGCTGCGCAACGCCGACGGCAGCCGCGTGCACCGCTACCTCCCGCTGGAGATCCCCGCCAGCGCGCGCCACTACGTGCGCGACAGCGTGCAGAGCGGGCGTGCCAGCCGGGTGCGCTTCAAGGTCGAGGGCGACCTGGACAAGCTGCCATTCAAGGAGCCGGGCACGGGCGAATTCCACATTGCCGCCGATCTGCATGACGTGACCTATGACTATGTGCCGGCCTCGGTGCAGTCGGCGCAAGCCAAGCCCTGGCCGGCGCTGACCGGGCTGTCCGGCACGCTGGTGTTCGACCGCGCCTCGATGGCCGTGCGCGATGCCCAGGCGCGCGTCGCCGGCCACCCGCGGCTGCAGCTGCAGCAGATCCAGGCGCGCATTCCCGATCTGGCCCACACCCGCGTCGACGTACAGGCGCAGGGCCGCGGCGAGCTGGCCGAGATGCTGGGCTTCGTGGCCGGCTCGCCGGTGGCCGGATTCACCGAGCATGTGATGGACAACGCCCAGGCCAGCGGCGCGGCGCAGCTGCAGCTGCGGCTGGACCTGCCCATCGACCATCTGGAGCAGTCGAAGGTGCAGGGCAGCGTGGCGCTGGCCGGCAACAGCCTGCGGCTGATGCCCGAGGTGCCGCTGCTGAGCCAGATGCGCGGCAGCGTGCAGTTCTCGGACACCGGTTTTTCCGTCTCCGGCCTGCAGGCCCAGGCGCTGGGCGGGCCGGTGCGCTTCGATGGCGGCCTGCAGCTGCTGCCCGACTCGGCGCCCGCGACGCAATCGCCCCTGGCGCTGCATGCCAGCGGCACGGCCAGCGCCGAAGGGCTGCGCGAAGCGGCGGAGCTGGGCGTGCTGGCAAGCATCGCGCAGGTGGCGCAGGGGCAGGCGGAATATGCGCTGGACCTGGGCCTGCGCCGCGGCACGCCCGAAGTCATCGTCACCAGCAACCTGCAGGGCCTGGCACTGGACCTGCCGCGCCCGCTGGGCAAGCCCGCGGCGCAGGCGCTGCCGCTGCGCTTCGCGCACACGGTGGCGGCTTCGGCGCTGGTGCCTGCCAGTGGCGGCGAGCTGCCGGCGCTGCAGGATGAAATCGCGCTGCAGTGGGGCGATGTCGCCAGCGTGCGCTACCTGCGCGAGGCGGACAAGGTGCTGCGCGGCGCGCTGGCCGTCGGCAGCCCGGTGCCGCCGCTGGCGCTGCCCGCGCGCGGCGTGCATGCCCAGGTGGCGCTGGCCGACATCGATACCGGCGCCTGGCAGCAGGCGCTGCAGCGCATGCGGCCGGACGATGCGGCGGCCCCGGTGGCCACGGACGCCGAAGCGCAGGCCGCGCTGCAATCCTATCTGCCCGACACCGCCAGCCTCAGCGCCAGGAGCCTGAGCGCCGGCGGCCGCACGCTGCATGCGCTCAGCGCCAGCGGCACGCGCCACGGCGGGCTGTGGACGGCAAAGGTCGATGCGCAGGAGCTCAGCGGCTTCATCGAGTACCGCGAAGGCCATCCGGCCGATCCCGCGGGCCAGGTCTATGCGCGGCTCGCGCGGCTGTCGATACCGGAAGGCGCGGCCAGCAGCGATGCCGAGCCGCTGCTGAGCCAGCAGCCGCGCAGCCTGCCGGCGCTGGACATCGCGGTCGAGGCGCTGGAGCTGTTCGGCCGGCCCATGGGACGCTTCGAGGTCCAGGCACGCAACCGCGAAAGCCCCGCCGACCCCGCGCGGCGCGAATGGCAGCTGACGCAGTTCAACATCACCGCCCCCGAGGCGCGGCTGCATGCCACCGGCAGCTGGTCGCTGCAGCCGGGCGTGCCGGCGCGGCCGCGCACGGCGCTGCGCTTCGCGCTGGAGATCGGCGACGCGGGCGCGCTGCTGACGCGCCTTTCCATGCCCGGCGTCATAAGCAACGGGCGCGGCCGGCTCGACGGCGAGATGGCCTGGCGCGGCTCGCCGCTGGCGCCCGACTACCACACGCTCAACGGCCAGATGCACCTGGACATGGCCTCGGGCCAGTTCCTGCAGGCCGAGCCCGGCCTGGCCAAGCTGCTGGGCGTGCTGAGCCTGCAGGCGCTGCCGCGGCGCCTGACGCTGGACTTCCGCGATGTCTTCAGCAAGGGCTTCAGCTTCGACTTCGTGCGCGGCGACGTGCAGATCGCGCAGGGCATCGCGCGCACCAACAACCTGCAGATGAAGGGCGTCAACGCCGCGGTGCTGATGGAGGGCGAGGCCGATATGCACCATGAGACGCAGAACCTGCATGTCGTGGTGGTGCCCGAGATCAACGCCGGCACCGCCTCGCTGGTGGCCACGGCCATCAACCCGGTCGTGGGCGTGGGCACCTTCCTGGCGCAGATGCTGCTGCGCGGGCCGCTGATCGCGGCCACCACCAAGGAGTTCCGCATCGACGGCTCCTGGACCGACCCCCAGGTCAACGCCATTCCCGGCACATCCCGGCTGCGTGCAGCAGGCGCGGCCACCGACCCAGGAGACAAGCCATGAAAGTCGCCGCCCTGCAGATGGTGTCCACGCCCGACGTGGCGCAGAACCTCGCCGCCGCGCGGGAGCTGCTGCGGCAGGCGCAGGGCGCGGGCGCGGAGCTTGCCGCCCTGCCCGAATACTTCTGCGCCATGGGCCTGCGCGACACCGACAAGCTCGGCTACATGGAAGCCATCGGCCGCGGCCCGATCCAGGAGTTCCTGGCGCAATCCGCGCGCGAATTGGGCCTGTGGATCGTCGGCGGCACGCTGCCCCTCGAAGCCGGGGATGCGCAGCACGTGCGCAACGCCACGCTGGTGTTCTCGCCCGCGGGCGAATGCGTCACGCGCTACGACAAGATCCACCTGTTCCGCTACGACAACGGCCGCGAGCGTTACGACGAGGCGCAGGTGATCGCGGCCGGCCAGGCGCCGGTGCATGTGGACATGACCGACCGCAGCGGCACGTCCTGGCGCCTGGGGCTGAGCATCTGCTACGACCTGCGCTTTCCCGAGCTGTACCGCGCGCATGCGCAGCAGGGCTGCGACCTGCTGCTGGTGCCCAGCGCCTTCACCCACACGACGGGCGAGGCGCACTGGGAAGTGCTGCTGCGCGCCCGCGCCATCGAGAACCAGGCCTATGTGCTGGCGCCCGCGCAGGGCGGCCGGCACCCCAACGGGCGCCATACCTGGGGCCACAGCATGCTGGTCGACCCCTGGGGCCAGGTGCTGGGCGTGCGCGATCAAGGCCCGGGCCTGGTGCTGGGCGAACTCGAGCGCGGGCGCCTGGCGCAGGTGCGCGCGCAGCTGCCCGCGCTGCAGCACCGCATCCTGTGACGCATAGACGATGAGCTTCCTTGGATCCTCCCCCGGCGCGGCCTCCGCGGCCGACACCATGGGTTTTCCCGACAGCACCCTGGCGGGCCACGAACCCGCGGCGCAGCGCTGGCCCTGGCGCCGCTGGCGCAGCGCCTGGCGCCGCTGGTCGCTGTGGACCGTGCTGGTGCTGCTGGTCGTGAGCATGCTGATCACGCTGGTCTGGCTGGCCGGCCGCTACGAGGCGGTGCAGGTGCAGGACCGGCTCGAGCGCGACGCGGCCAATGCCGTGGCCGACATCCGCACCGCGCTCAACCGCAACCTGCAGGACCTGCAGGCGCTGAGCAGCCAGATCGACGACCCGCTGGAGTGGCGCGCGCGCGCCGCCGAGGTGCTGCAGGTGCGCCGCGAGATCCTGCGCATCGAATGGCGCGACGCGCGCGTGCGGCTGCAGTCGTATGCCGAAACGCCCTACCGGCCCATGCAATGGGAGGACGGCCAGCGCGACGACAGCCAGTCGCATGCGCAGCTGACCTGCGCCAACGCGCGGCGCATCAACGGCCCGGCCTACTCCGCCAGCTATTTCCAGCTGCTCAGCGAAGGCATGGGCTCGGAGATGATGGAGGTCTGCCTGCCGCTGGCGCACAACGGCCGCTACGACGGCTTCATCGTCGCCACCTATTCGCTGCAGAGCATCCTGGTCAACCAGGTGAGCAAGAACCTGTCACATAGCCAGGAGGTCTCGTTCACCGAACCCGACGGCACGCGGCTGGCGCTGGTCGGCGCGGCCTGGCGCGGCACGCGCGTCTTCACCGCGCAGCAGATCCTCGACCTGCCGGGCAACATGCTGGTGCTGCGCCTGGACCACTGGCACCGCGCGCCCAGCGTGTTTCCCAACGTGCTGACGGCGCTGGTCACGACCATGTCGATCGCGCTGGGCACGGTGCTGGTGATCCTGGTGCGCGACAACCGTCGGCGCCTGCGCGCCGAGCGCGACCTGGGCGAGGCGCTGGCCTTCCGCAAGGCGATGGAGGACTCGCTGATCACCGGCCTGCGTGCGCGCGACCTCAAGGGCCGCATCAGCTACGTCAACCCGGCGTTCTGCGAGATGGTGGGCTTCACCTCCGAGGAGCTGCTGGGGCTGAATTTCGCGCCCTACTGGCCGCCCGAGCTGTCGCAGGAGTACCACCAGCGCCAGCTCAAGCGCCTGGCCGGCAAGGCGCCGCCATCGCGCGAGGGCTACGAGTCGGTGTTCATGCGCAAGGACGGCACGCGCTTTCCGGTGCTGATCTTCGAGGCCCCGCTGATCAGCGCCCAGGGCCGGCACACCGGCTGGATGAGCGCGTTCCTCGACATCAGCCAGCAGCGCCGCATGGAGGAGCTGTCGCGTGCCTCGCAGGAGCGGCTGCAGGCCACGGCGCGGCTGGCCACCGTCGGCGAGATGGCCTCGCTGCTGAGCCACGAGATGACGCAGCCGCTGATGACCATCGCCAGCTACGCCGCGGGCTCGCTCAACATGCTGGCCCAGCACGATCCGGTCAACGACGGCCCGGGCGCGCTGCGCCAGCAGCTGCAGGACCTGCGCACCGCGATGCAGCGCATCGCCAACCAGGCCGAGCGCGCGGGCCGGGTGATCAAGAGCGTGCGCGACTTCGTGCGCCGGCGCGACCAGTCGCGCGAGCTGGTGCATGCCAGCGAGCTGATCGACGCGGTGCTGCCGCTGGTGCGCATGCAGGCGCGCAAGCTCGGCGTGCGCGTCATCACCCAGATCGACAACGACCTGCCGCCGGTGCTGTGCGACCCGACGATGATTGAGCAGGTGCTGCTCAACCTCGCGCGCAACGGCACCCAGGCCATGGAAGGCGTGGACACGCAACCGCGCGAGCTCACGCTGCGGGTGCGCCACACCACGACCAGCGCGCATGCCAGCTGGCTGGAATTCTCCGTGATCGACTGCGGCAGCGGCATCGACGAAAGCGTCGCCGAGCAGCTGTTCACGCCCTTCTTCACCACGCGCGAGGAAGGCATGGGCCTGGGGCTGAGCCTGTGCCGCACGGTGATCGAGCAGCATGGAGGGACGTTGCGCCACAGCCCCAACCTGCCGCGTGGTACGGTATTTGATTTCACCCTGCCCGTTCCACCGCAGAATTGACCCCATGGAACCCGTACAAAACGCCACCGTCTACATCGTGGATGACGACGCCGATGTGCGCGAGGCCCTGGCCTGGCTGCTGCGCTCGCGCCGCCTGCTCAGCGAGTCCTTCGACAGCGCCGAATCCTTCCTGGCCATGCTGCAGGCGCAGTCGCTGCCGGCGCGCCATCCCAGCTGCCTGCTGCTGGACATGCGCATGTCCGGCATGAGCGGGCTGGCACTGTTCAACCAGTTGCTGGCCGAGGAGAAGCTCGCGGCCATGCCGGTGATCTTCCTGACGGGCCACGCCGACGTGCCCACCGCCGTCGACACCGTCAAGCGCGGCGCCTTCGATTTCTGCGAGAAGCCCTTTTCCGACAATGCCCTGGTCGACCGCATCATGCAGGCGCTGGCCGTTTCCGACCAGCACATCGCGCGCATGCGCGAGCGCGACGCACTGCAGACCCGGCTGACGGACCTCACGGAGCGCGAGCGCGACGTGATGCGGCTGGTGGTCGAGGGCATTCCCAACAAGCTGATTGCCGACCAGCTCGATATCAGCGTGCGCACGGTCGAGGTGCACCGGTCGAGGGTGTTCGACAAGATGCAGGTCAAATCGGCGGTCGAGCTGGCGAATCTGTTGCGGCACGACGGGTGAAACCGTTAGCCCTGCCTCTCTTCCCCCCGTTCGTGGTGAGCCTCCCTGGGCGGGCCCGTCGAACCATGGACGGCCCCGCCTCTATCTAGAGAATGGGCCGTCCATCCTTCGACAAGCTCAGGACGAACGGTTTTTTGCCAGCTCTGCCCCTTACCCGGTTCGTCCTGAGCATCCCTGAACCCCGTCGAGAGCCAAAAAAAAGGCCCCTCGCGGGGCCTCTTACATGAACCGGGGATGGCGCCTCGGCTCACAGCCTGGGCTTAGCGCTGGCGCTCGCCGACGTAGATTTCCACGCGGCGGTTGCGCGCGCGGCCTTCATTGGTGTTGTTCGAGGCAATGGGCTCGTAGGAGCCGCGGCCGTCGGTCTGGATGCGGGTGCCGCCCACGCCGCGCGAGGTCAGGTAGTTGCGCGTGCTGTTGGCGCGCTGCAGCGACAGCGGGTTGTTGATGGCGTCGGTGCCGGTGCTGTCGGTGTGGCCGACGATGCGCACATCGGTGTTCACGTTGTTGCGCAGGCCATCGGCGAAGCGGTCGAGCACGGGAGCGAAATTGCTCTTGATGTCCGCGCGGCCGGTGTCGAAGGAGATGTCGCTGGGGATGTCGAGCTTGAGCTGGTTGTCGGCGGTCTGCGACACGGCGATGCCCGTGCCCTGCGTCGCGGCTTCCATTTCGCGCTTTTGCTTTTCCATGTTGTTCGACCAGATGTAGGTGCCCAGGGCACCCACGCCCGCGCCGACCAGTGCGCCCGTGCCGGCCTTGCCGCCGGTGGCCGAGCCCAGCACGGCGCCCGCCAGCGCGCCCACGCCCGCGCCGGTCGCGGTGCGGCGCTGGGTGTCGGTCATGCCGCCCATGCCGCCGGTATTGGCGCAGCCGGTGATCAACAGAACTGCTGCGGTCGTGGCCACCAGGATATTTTTGCGCATAGGAACTCCTTATTGAAATGATTCGGGCCGCTTGCCGGTGAACAGGCTGCCCAGGGCGTAAATGATGGGGGCCAGCGTAGCAGGCGCGCATCCCTGCCTCCGTAGGACAGGCACCACAAGAGACGCCCTCCGATCAGAGGTGCGGCGGGCCTTTTTCATCCTCGGATTGCGGGGGAAGTTCCCCGCGCCGGCGCCCGGAAAACATGGTCCACCAGACAATCGCGATCAAAACCACCAATGCCAGCAGCGCTTCAAGCAAAATCAGCCCCATGAATCTCAACCTCCTGCGCCTTGCGTCAATGGCGTTGATTGTAGGAACGCTTGCCGCGTGTTCCACCCGACCGGTTGCCACCGTCGATTCCTCGCCCATTCCGGAGCTGCGGCCCGCTCCCGGCATTCCCGCCGCCGCGCCCACCGTCACCGGTGCGCCGGTCGCGTTTCCCAAGAGCCGCTGGCTGCCCGTGGCATGGAGCGATCTGCCGGGCTTCGAGAGCGATGCGCTGCACGAGGCCTGGAATGCCTGGCTCAAGAACTGCGAGCGCCCGACGCCGGCCTTTGCCGGCCTGTGCAGCGAGGTGCGCCGCCTGAGCATCGCCACCGGCGAGGAGCAGCGCGCCTGGATGCAGGCCAAGTTCCAGCCCTACCGCGTCGAGGCCGGCGACGGCAACGCCGACGGGCTGCTGACCGCCTACTACGAACCCCAGCTCGATGCGGCGCGCCTGCCGGGCAACGGCTACAACGTGCCGCTGTACCGTCTGCCTGCGGGCTTCGGCGCGCGCAAGCCCTGGTACACGCGCCAGCAGATCGACACCCTGCCCGAAGCCCAGGCGGCGCTGGCCGGCCGCGCCATCGCCTGGCTGCGCGATCCGGTCGATGCGCTGATCCTGCACATCCAGGGCTCGGGCCGGCTGCGCCTGACCGAGGCCAACGGGCAGGTGCGCCAGGTGCGTGTGGCCTTTGCCGGCACCAACGACCATCCGTACAAGAGCGTGGGCCGCTGGCTGCTCGACCAGGGCCTGGTGCGCGACGCCACCTGGCCCGGCATCAGCGCCTGGATCGCGGCCAACCCGGGGCGCGTCAACGAGATGCTGTGGAGCAATCCGCGCTATGTGTTCTTCCGCGAGGAGCCGCTCGAAGGCCTGGATGCGGAATTCGGCCCCAGGGGCGCTTTAGGCGTGCCGCTGACCCCGGGCCGCTCGATCGCCGTGGACCGCCAGAGCATTCCCTATGGCACCCCGGTCTGGATGTGGACCCCCGGCCCCACCGTCGCGCTCAACCGCATGGTGTTCGCGCAGGACACGGGCAGCGCCATCCTGGGCGCGGTGCGCGCCGATTACTTCACGGGGTGGGGCGCGGAGGCCGGGGAGATCGCCGGGCGGCTGAAGCAAAACCTGCGGCTGTGGGCCTTCTGGCCGAGGCATTTGACGCCGGGGACGGGGCGCTAGCTGCGGGCTGCGGATTCCAGGGCCGTTTTGTGTCGATTGGCCCGTCATCCTTCGACAAGCTCAGGACGAACGGATAACCCCGTTCGCCCTGAGCGTGGCGCAGGGCAGCCTGTCGAAGGGCGTTTCAGGGCGCAGTACTTGACGCCCCCCGCCCTCAGGGCGTCTCGGCGAAGTAACGCGTCACCCGCGGCGGCCCCTCGCCCACGTGGAAGGCCAGCTTGCGGTCGCGCAGCGAGACGTCGTAGGCCGTCACGCGGTCGAAGCGGCGCAGGTGCTCGGTCCATGATTCGTCGATGATCTGCTCGACGAAGCGCTCGGGCTGGCTCATGCTGTGCAGCAGGCTCCAGCCGCGCGCGCCCTGGCGCATGCGGCTGCGGCGGCTTTCCTGCATCAGCTGGCGGAATTCCTGCGTGCGCGATGGCTGGATGATGTATTCGATGGTCACCACCACGCGCCCGGCCTCGGGCGCCATCGTCGCCTCGGGCGCCTTCATGGCCTGCGAGGGGCTCAGATCCTCCTCGATCTGCCGGTCGGTCGACAGGCGCTGCACCAGCCCCATGGCGACCACGCCGCTGACGGCGGCGACGATCAGGCTGGTCGAGACCGTGGTGATCGACGCCACCTGGCCCCACAGCGCCGCGCCCAGCGCCGTGCCGCCCATGATCGACATCTGGTAGATCGACATGCCGCGCGCGCGCACCCAGTTGGGCAGCGACATCTGCGCCGCCACGCCCAGCGTGTTGGCGGTGGAGATCAGCGCCATGCCGGCCAGCAGCATGGCCGCAACGGCCACCGCCAGGTGCGGCGCCAGCGCCACGGTGATGGTCGCCAGCGCCTGCACGCTGACGCCGGTGATGATCAGCTTCTCGCGCGGCAGCGCCTGGCGCAGCCGCGGCAGCAGCGTCGCGCCGATGATCGCGCCCGCGCCCATCGAGGCCAGCAGCAGCGTGAAGGTGTTGGCGCCGCCCTCGTCGCCCACGTGCAGGCGCTGCGCCACCAGCGGCATCAGCGCCATGATGGCCGTGGACTGGAAGAAGAAGCACACCGTGCGCAGCAGCACGGCGCGCATGCGCGGCGACTCGCGCACGAACTGCACGCCCACGCGCATCGCGCTGGGCAGGCGCTCGCGGCCCAGCGGGCTGTCAGTGTGCTGGCGCTTCCAGCGGATCAGCACCATGCCCGAGATGACCGACAGCGTGGCATTGAGCACGAACACCCAGGCGCTGCCCAGGCTGGCGATGATCGCGCCGGCGACCAGCGGGCCGATGATGCGCGAGGCGTTCATCGCCACCGCGTTCAGTGCCATGGCCGAAGGCAGTTGCGGCTTGGACACCAGCTCGGGGATCAGCGCCGAGAACACCGGCCAGCGCATGGCCAGCCCGATGCCGTTGGCAAAGGTGAGCGCCAGCAGCAGATAGGGTGTCATGTACCCCGACAGCACCACCAGGCACAGCACCACGGCCACCGCCGCGACCCAGAACTGGGTGACGATGAAATAGCGTCGCCGGTCGAGGATGTCGGCCAGCGCGCCGCTGGGCAGGCCCAGCAGGAACACCGGCAGCGTCGAGGCCGACTGCACCAGCGCCACCAGCACCGGCGAGGTGGTCAACGAGGTCATGAGCCAGGCGGCGGCCACGTCGTTCATCCACATGCAGGTGTTGGCCGCCACCCAGATCAGCCACAGCATGCGGAAGGTGGGCTGCGTGAGCGGCGCCCAGACCGTCTGCGCCGCCTTCGTCTGCGCCGCCTGCCCGGCCGCGGCCTGGGCGCTGGCGCGGTCGGCATGCGCCATGCCCGAGGGGTCCTCCAGCAGCGCTCCGGCGCGTGCACCCGCCGGGGGACCGGCAGGAGGCCCGCCGGCGTGGCCGGGCTGCGGTTGCGGGACGGGGGGCAGTGGGGTCGGTATCTCTTCTGGCATGTGCCGTGATTCTGCGACCAAATCCGGCATCCTGCCAGCCGGCCGGCGTTTCATTTAGTAGCTTCCCGCGCCCTGGCGCAGCAGATGCGCCAGCGGCAGCGCCGCGCTGGCCTTGATCTCTCCCAGCGAGAAGCTGGTCTGCACGTCCTTGACGTTGGGCAGGTTCAACAGCACGTTGCGCGCGAACTGCGCGAAGCTGTCGAGGTCGCGCGTCACGACCTGCAGCTCGAAGGTGCCCGAGCCGCTGATGTAGTGGCAGGACACCACCTCGGGGATCTTGCGTATCGCCTCCTCGGTCTCGAGCGTCAGCGGCCCCGAGGTGCGCACCACGTCGAGGCGCACGAAGGCCAGCACGCCCAGGCCGATCTTGTGGCGGTCGATCTCGGCGTGGTAGCCCTTGATGTATCCCGCCTCCTCGAGCGCGCGCACGCGGCGCCAGCAGGGCGCGGCCGACAGGCCCACGCGCTGCGCGAGCTCGGCATTGGTCAGGCGCGCATCCGCCTGGAGCTGCGCGAGGATGGCCACGTCGAATTTGTCCAGATTGTTCAAAATCACCCCATCGAGAGCAAGGATCTTTCCAAGAATAGCCAAAACGGCGCAAACAACGCAACCACTTATCCGCGGCTCAGGCATACACTGGCTTTTCATAAGAGCCATAACGAGATGCCCGAAGGCACTCATTCCACACCGATGGAGACAAGACGATGAATGCCCCCCTGCCCGAGCACCTGCGGCGTGCACTGGAAACCGTCACCCTCGACGACAAATACGCGCTGGCCGAAGGCCGCGCCTTCATGAGCGGAGTGCAGGCGCTGGTGCGCCTGCCGATGCTGCAGCAGCAGCGCGATGCCGCCGCAGGGCTGCGCACCGCGGGTTTCATCAGCGGCTACCGCGGCTCGCCTCTGGGCACCTACGACCAGTCGCTGTGGGCCGCGAAGAAGCACCTGGCGCAGCACGACATCGTGTTCCAGCCCGGAGTCAACGAGGAGCTGGCCGCGACCGCGGTCTGGGGCACGCAGCAGCTCGACCTCTATCCCGACACGAAGAAGTTCGACGGCGTGTTCGGCATCTGGTACGGCAAGGGTCCGGGCGTGGACCGCTGCTCCGACGTGTTCAAGCACGCGAACATGGCGGGCACGGCGCGCCATGGCGGCGTGCTGGCCATCGCCGGCGACGACCACATCAGCAAGAGCAGCACCGCCGCGCACCAGAGCGACCACATCTTCAAGGCCTGCAGCACGCCGGTGTTCTTCCCCAGCAGCGTGCAGGACATCCTGGACATGGGGCTGCACGGCATCGCCATGAGCCGCTTCTCGGGCCTGTGGTCGGGCGTGAAGACCATCCAGGAGGTGGTCGAGTCCTCGTCCAGCATCTCCATCGACCCGGATCGCGTGAAGATCGTGCTCCCGGAGGACTTCGCCATGCCGCCCGGCGGCCTGCACATCCGCTGGCCCGACCCGCCGCTCGAGCAGGAAGCGCGGCTCATGGACTACAAGTGGTACGCGGCGCTGGCCTATGTGCGCGCCAACCGCCTGAACCACAACGTGGTCGAGGGGCCGAGCGATCGCTTCGGCCTGATCGCCAGCGGCAAGGCCTACAACGACATGCGCCAGGCGCTGGTCGACCTGGGCCTGGAAGACGACGTCTGCCGCCAGCTCGGCATCCGCGTGCACAAGGTCAACGTGGTCTGGCCGCTCGAGGCCACCATCACGCGCGAGTTCGCGCGCGGCCTGCAGGAAATCCTGGTCGTCGAGGAAAAGCGCCAGGTCATCGAATACCAGATCAAGGAAGAGCTCTACAACTGGCGCAGCGACGTGCGCCCGAACGTGCTGGGCAAGTTCGACGAGGGCGAGGGCGATGCCTCGGGCGGCGAATGGAGCCAGCCCAACCCCAGCCAGAACTGGCTGCTGCGCGCCAAGGCCGACCTCACGCCGGCGATCATCGCCAAGGCCATCGCCAAGCGGCTGAAGAAGCTGGGCGTGCCGGCCGACATCGTCGCGCGCATGGACCAGCGCCTGGCCGTCATCGAGGCGCGCGAGCGGGCGCTGGCCACGGCGGCGCAGGACACCGGCGAGCGCCAGCCCTGGTTCTGCAGCGGCTGCCCGCACAACACCAGCACGCGCGTGCCCGAGGGCTCGCGCGCGGTGGCCGGCATCGGCTGCCACTACATGACCACCTGGATGCCCGACCGCAACACCTCGACCTTCACCCAGATGGGCGGCGAGGGCGTGACCTGGGTCGGCCAGCAGGCGTTCACCACCGAGCCGCACGTGTTTGCCAACCTCGGCGACGGCACCTACTTCCACAGCGGCCTGCTGGCCATCCGCCAGAGCATTGCCGCCGGCGTCAACATCACCTACAAGATCCTCTACAACGACGCCGTGGCCATGACCGGCGGCCAGCAGGTCGGCGAGCGCCCCGAGGGCCATTCGGTGGCGCAGATCGCGCACAGCCTGCGCGCCGAGGGCGTGGCCAAGCTGGTGGTGGTCACCGACGAGCCCGGCAAATACGAGGGCCGCACGCACCATGTGAAGGGCAGCGCCGCGCGCAGCGGCCACCCCGAGCTGATCGACGACCTGCCCGCGGGCGTCGAGGTGTTCCACCGCGACGAGCTCGACCGCATCCAGCGCGAGCTGCGCGAAACGCCCGGCTGCACGGTGCTGATCTACGACCAGACCTGCGCCACCGAGAAGCGCCGCCGGCGCAAGCGCGGCACCATGGCCACGCCGGACCGCACGGTGGTCATCAACGAGCTGGTCTGCGAGGGCTGCGGCGACTGCTCGGTGCAATCCAACTGCCTGTCGGTCGAGCCCGTCGAGACCGAGTTCGGCCGCAAGCGCCGCATCAACCAGAACACCTGCAACAAGGACTTCTCCTGCCTCAAGGGCTTCTGCCCGAGCTTCGTCACCGTCGAGGGCGGCACCTTGAAGAAGCCGAAGAAGGAGAAGAAGGGCCAGCTGGAGCTGCTGCCGCCGCTGCCTGAGCCGGTGCTGCCGCTGGCCGAGAGCGCCTGGGGCATCGTGGTCGGCGGCGTGGGCGGCACGGGCGTCATCACCATCGGCTCGCTGCTGGGCATGGCCGCGCACCTCGACGGCAAGGGCGTCGTCACGCAGGACGCGGGCGGCCTGGCGCAAAAGGGTGGCGCGACCTGGAGCCACATCCAGATCGCCCAGCGCCCCGAGGCCATCTACACCACCAAGGTCGATACCGCCAAGGCCGACCTGGTGATCGGCTGCGACCCGATCGTCGCGGCGCACAAGTCCACGCTGGCGGTGATGCAGCCCGGGCGCACCTATGTCGCGCTCAATGACCATGCCACACCGACGGCAGCCTTCGTGCACGACCCGGACTGGCAGTTCCCCGCGGGCAGCTGCGCCAGCGCCATCGAGGGCGCGGTCGGGCCGGGGCTGGTCGGCAGCTTCGACGCCGAGCAGGCCGCGGTGCAGCTGCTGGGCGACAGCATCTACGCCAACCCGCTGCTGCTGGGCTACGCCTGGCAGAAGGGCCGGGTGCCGCTGTCGCACGCGGCGCTGATGCGTTCCATGGAGCTCAACGGCGTGCAGGTCGGGAACAACCAGGCGGCCTTCGAGTGGGGGCGCCGCTGCGCGCATGACCTGGCGGCGGTGCAGGCGCTGTACCAGGCCAAGCAGGTCATCCACTTCGCCAAGAAGCCGGCGCTGGCCGAGATCGTCGGCAAGCGCGTGGAGTTCCTCACCGGCTACCAGAACGCGGCCTATGCCGAGCGCTACCGCGCGCTGGTCGCGCAGGTCGAGGCCGCGGAAAAGCCACTGGGCAAGGGCACGCGCCTGTCCGAGGCGGTGGCGCGCTATCTGTTCAAGCTAATGGCATACAAGGACGAATACGAGGTCGCGCGGCTGCACACCGACCCCTCCTTCACGGCGAAGCTGGGCCAGATGTTCGAGGGCGACTTCAAGCTGGTGCACCACCTCGCGCCGCCGCTGCTGGCGCAAAAGGACGCGCAGGGCCACCTGCGCAAGAAGGCCTTCGGTCCCTGGATGCACCGCGCCTTCGGCACCCTGGCGCGCCTGCGCGGGCTGCGCGGCACGCCCTTCGACGTGTTCGGCTACACCGCGGAGCGCCGCACCGAGCGCGCGCTGATCGAGGAATACCGCGCCGACATCGACGCGCTGCTGCAGGGCCTGAGCGCCGAGCGCCTGGCGCTGGCGGTGGAGATCGCCAGCATTCCCGAGGGCATCCGTGGCTACGGGCATGTGAAGGAGCGGCACCTGGAGGCGGCGCGGGAGAAGCGGGCGCAGCTGATGGAGGCGTGGAAGGCGCCTCTCACGCGGGTTGGCGAAAGCGTGGTGCGGCGCAGCGAGGTGACGCACTGAGGGGTTTGGTGGGCAGGACGTCCATCCTTCGACAGGCTCAGGACGAACGGATGACAAACCATCCGCCTTGAGCCTGTCGAAGGGTAAACGTCCTGCCCTAGCACCGCCGTTCAGGGAACTTGTTCCGCCCGCCAGGCCCAAAGCCTGGCGGGCACATTGTTCTACGGCCACCCCGCCCCGGGCAAATACCCAATCGCCCGCGGGTCGGCGCTGAAGCAGATGAGAAACACCCGCATACAATGTTCCGTTGCCCATCCGGCGCGCAGACTGCGCCCGGAGAGAATTCTTTGACCATCCATCTGTGGAGTCTTCGCCGTGTTTATTTCTTCCGCTATCGCCCAGACCGCACCTGCCGCCACCCCCGAGGGCGCGGGCATGATGGGTTCGCTCACCGGCATGCTGCCGCTGGTGCTGATGTTCGTGGTGCTGTACTTCGTCATGATCCGCCCCCAGATGAAGCGCCAGAAGGAACACCGCGCCATGATCGACGCGCTGGCCAAGGGCGATGAGGTCGCCACCGCCGGCGGCCTGCTGGGCAAGGTCACGGGCCTGTCCGACGGTTTCGTGCAGATCGAGATCTCCCCCGGCGTGGAAGTGCAGATGCAGCGCAGCGCCGTGACGCAGGTGCTGCCCAAGGGCTCGGTCAAGTAATTTTCCTTTCGAAGGCTTCGGCCTTCCCCTGGCCCGGCGCCTGATGGCAGGACGCCGAGCCGTTGTGCTTTCTGAGAGATACGAGCGCGATCATGAACCGATATCCGGTCTGGAAGTACGCGATCATCGTGATCGCGCTGCTGGTGGGTGTGCTCTACACCCTGCCCAATTTTTTCGGTGAGGCGCCTGCGGTGCAGGTGTCTTCGGCCAAGGCCACCGTCAAGGTGGATAGCGCTGTGCTGCAGCGCGTGGAGGAGGTGCTGAAGGCGGCCAACGTGGTGCCCGACACCCTGGCGCTGGACGGCAACTCGGTGCGCGCGCGCTTCGACACCCCCGACGAGCAGCTCAAGGCCAAGGATGCGATCCAGCGCGCGCTGGTGCCCGATGCCAACGACCCGGCCTATATCGTCGCGCTGAACCTGGTGTCGCGCTCGCCGAACTGGCTCACGGCCATCGGTGCCAAGCCGATGTACCTGGGGCTGGACCTGCGTGGCGGCGTGCACTTCATGCTGCAGGTCGACATGCAGGCGGCGCTGACGAAGAAGGCCGAGTCCTTCACCGGCGACCTGCGCACCGGCCTGCGCGACCGCAACGTGCGCCACGGCGGCGTCACGCGCGAAGGCCAGAACATCGATATCCGCCTGCGCGACGAAGCCTCGCTCACGACCGCGCGCAACCTGATTTCCGACCAGTACCCCGACCTGCAGGCCACCAGCCAGCCCGACGGCGAGGGCTTCCGCCTGCGCGCCTCGATCCGCCCCGAAGCGCTGCGCAAGGTGCAGGAGCAGGCGCTCAAGCAGAACATCGTGACGCTGCACAACCGGATCAACGAGCTGGGCGTGGCCGAGCCCGTGATCCAGCAGCAGGGCCTGGACCGCATCGTGGTGCAGCTGCCCGGCGTGCAGGACACGGCCAAGGCCAAGGATATCCTGGGCCGCACGGCCACGCTGGAAGTGCGCATGGTCGACGAATCCAGCGAGGCGCGCTCCGCCGAGCTGGGCTCGGGCCCGGTGCCCTTCGGCTCGGAGAAGTACCTCGAGCGCAGCGGCCAGGCCGTGATCGTCAAGAAGCAGGTCGTGCTCACGGGCGAGAACCTGACCGACGCCCAGCCGGGCTTCGACAGCCAGACGCAGGAGCCGACGGTGAACCTGACGCTCGACGCCAAGGGCGCGCGCATCTTCAAGGACATCACGCGCGAGAACGTCGGCAAGCGCATGGCGATCGTGCTGTTCGAGAAGGGCAAGGGCGAGGTCGTGACCGCGCCGGTGATCCGCTCCGAGATCAGCGGCGGCCGGGTGCAGATCTCGGGCCGCATGACGACCATGGAAGCCAACGACACCTCGCTGCTGCTGCGCGCCGGCTCGCTGGCCGCGCCGATGGAGATCATCGAGGAATACACCATCGGCCCGAGCCTGGGCGCCGACAACATCGACCGCGGCATCAACTCCGTGGTCTGGGGCTTCGTCGCCATCGCCGTGTTCATGTGCATCTACTACCTGATGTTCGGCGTTTTCTCGACGGTGGCGCTGTCGGTCAACGTGCTGCTGCTGCTGGCCATCCTGTCGATGCTGCAGGCCACCCTGACGCTGCCCGGCATCGCCGCCATGGCGCTGGCCATCGGCGTGGCCATCGACTCGAACGTGCTGATCAACGAGCGCATCCGCGAGGAACTGCGCGCCGGGGCCTCGCCGCAGGCCGCGATCAACGCCGGCTACCAGCATGCCTGGGCCACCATCCTTGACTCCAACGTGACCACGCTGATCGCCGGCCTGGCGCTGCTGGCCTTCGGCTCGGGCGTGGTGCGCGGCTTCGCCGTGGTGCATTGCATCGGCATCCTGACCAGCATGTTCTCGGCGGTGTTCGTCTCGCGCGGCCTGGTGAACCTCTGGTACGGCAACCGCAAGAAGCTCAAGCAAATCTCCATCGGTCAGATCTGGAAGCCCGAGGACGCAACTGAAATGCGCTCGGTCGCGACCAAGAAGTAAGGAGGAAGAGCATGGAATTCTTCCGCATCAAAAAAGACATCCCGTTCATGAAATACGCGTTGATCCTCAACGCGATTTCCCTGCTGACCTTCGTGCTGGCGGTGTTCTTCCTGTTCACGCGCGGGCTGCACCTGTCGGTGGAGTTCACCGGCGGCACGGTGATGGAGGTGGCCTATGTGCAGAGCGCCGACGTGGGCAAGGTCCGCGAGACGGTCGCGGGGCTGGGCTACACCGAGGTGATCGTGCAGAACTTCGGCACTTCGCGCGACGTCATGATCCGCCTGCCGGTGCAGCAGGGCGTCACTTCGGCGCAGCAAAGCGAGCAGGTGCTGGCCGCGCTCAAGGCCGCCGACCCCGAGGTCACGCTGCGGCGCACCGAGTTCGTCGGCCCGCAGGTCGGCGAGGAGCTGGTGCACAACGGGCTGATGGCGCTGGGCATGGTGATCCTGGGCATCGTGATCTACCTGGCCTTCCGCTTCGAATGGAAGTTCGGCGTCGCGGCCGTCATCGCCAATCTGCACGACATCGTCATCATCCTGGGCTTCTTCGCCTTCTTCCAGTGGGAGTTCTCGCTGGCGGTGCTGGCCGGCGTGCTGGCGGTGCTGGGCTACTCGGTCAATGAGTCGGTCGTGATCTTCGACCGGATCCGCGAAGCCTTCCGCAAGTTCCGCAAGCTCAGCACGCCCGAGGTCATCGACCACGCGATCACCTCGACGATGAGCCGGACCATCATCACCCACGCTTCGACCGAAGCCATGGTGCTGGCGATGTTCTTCTTCGGTGGCCCGAGCCTGCACTACTTCGCGCTGGCGCTGACCATCGGCATCCTGTTCGGCATCTATTCCTCGGTGTTCGTTGCCGCCGCCATCGCCATGTGGCTGGGCGTCAAGCGCGAGGATCTGGTGAAATCCCCGAAGAAGGACCACGACGCGAACGACCCGAACGCAGGCGCTGCAGTGTAAAACGGGGGACCATGGTTTCCCCCGTCCCCTCCCCCGCCACGCCTGCTGCCGTTCCCGCAGCCGGGCTGGTGCGCCAGGCGCGCCGGCAGCTGGCGCGGGATCTCGCGCTGTCCCTGCCGGACCTGGCGGCGCGGATGGATGCCTTTCTCGGGCACCTTGCCGACCAGGTCGCCACCCAGCGTGAAATGCAGGCCCACCGCGCGGCGCTCGAGCGCTGGCGCGCGCACCAGGCCGACTGGATCGAGGGCTGCCGCAGCGCGCTGGAAGCCGCGCTGGAAGCTTCGGCCCTGCCCGCCGCGTCCATGCGCGCCAGTGCTGCGCTGCCTGACGCCTTCGAGCTGCTCAGCGACGACGCGGTAGAAAACCAGATCCAGGCGGCGCGGCTCGCACTGGCGGCCGACGAGCTCGCCGGCAGCAGCTTCGAGGCGCTGCGCCTGCGCAGCCAGTGGCTGCAGCACCAGGAGCTGGCGGCGGACGACCTGCTGCGGCCCGAAACCTTCTGCGAACTGCTGGTCGAGCAGTGGCGCCTCTCGGGCCTGCCGCGCTCCGACCTGCAGGGCGTGACGGCGCCGCTGCAGTCGGCGCTCGGCGAGCTGCTGCAGGCCGCCTATGAATCGCTGCACGCGCTCTATGACCACGAGGGCGTGCCCCAGCCGCGCGAGCTGGCGGTGCTGCGGCGCAATACTGACACCCCCCAGCCCTCGCAGCCGATGCCCCTGGTGCCCGCCAAGGCGCCCGCCTCCCATCCGCTGCTGCGCGCGCGCCACCGCGCCCAGGAGGTGGTGCAGCAGCTGCGCCACCTGCTGGCGCCGGGCGCGCGTGCCGCGAGTGCACCGGGTTCGCCCGTGCCCGGAGCCGCCGCGCCGGCACCGGTGCCGGGTGCCCCCACGCCGGCCGATCCCGGCCTGCTCCAGGCGCTGGCCCGGGAGGCGCCGGCCGAGGCCTCGTGGCATGCGGACCTGTCCGCGGGCACTGGCGGGGCCGCGGGCGTGGAGCTCGGCCAGCTGGCGCGCGCGCTGCGCCAGCGCTCCAGCAGCTGGAAGCAGCAGGCGACGGCGCCCAGCGACCGCGCGGCCATCGAGATCGTGGCGCTGATGTTCCAGAGCATCCTGGCGCAGGACCGCATTCCGCCTTCGGTGCGGGTGTGGTTCGCGCGCCTGCAGCTGCCGGTGCTGCGCGTGGCGCTGGCCGAGCCCGAGTTCTTCAGCAACCTGCAGCATCCGGCGCGCCTGCTCATCGACCGCATGGGCGCCTGCGTGCTGGGCTTCGATGCCGCCACCATGGGCGGCAGCGAGCTCGAGGCGGAGATCGCCCGCATCGTGCAGACCATCGAGCAGTTTCCGGAAACCGGCCAGCGCGTGTTCCAGCTCGCGCACGAGGAGTTCGAGAAATTCCTGGCCGGGTACCTGACGCAGGAGCAGTCCAAGGCGCGGATCATCTCGGTGGTGCAGCAGATGGAGGAGAAGGAAACGCTCACCATCCAGTACACGATCGAGCTGCGCCGGCTGCTCAAGGACATGCCGGTGCGCGCCGAGTTGCGCAACTTCCTGTTCCGCGACTGGGCCGAGGTGCTGGCGCTGTCGGCGGTGCGGGTGGGCGCGGCCCATGCCCAGACCCAGGCCTTCAAGCAGGCCGCCAGCGACCTGGTGTGGGCCGGCAGCGCCAAGCCCACGCGCGAGCAGCGCGCGCAACTGATCCGCAGCCTGCCCCAGTTGCTGCAGTGCCTGCGCGACGGCCTGACGCTGGTCGGCATGCCCGCGGGCACCCAGACCGAGCAGCTCAAGCGGCTGACCGATACCCTGGCCGAGGCCTTCGTCGCCAAGACCGCAGCCATTGCCCCCGAAGAGCTCGAGGCGCTGGCCCGGCGCCTGAGCCACCTGGAGGATTTCATGGCCGCCGACGGCCTGCCGGAGGGCACGCCGCTGTCGGCGCACAACATAGAGATCCTGCTGGGGGTGGAAATCGCCGGCCTGCAGGTGCTTGGCAACAGCGCGCAGCCGGTCGACCCGGCCCTGCTCGAATGGGCACGCACGCTGCAGCCCGGCAGCTGGTTCACGCTGGACCACAACGGCGCCAGCCTGCAGGTGCAATATGCCTGGCACAGCACCCAGCGCCAGCTGCACCTGTTTGCCACGCTGGACGGGCAGAGCTATCTGATGCCGTTGCAGCGGCTGGCCAGCTATCTGCAGTCGGGGCTGCTGGTGTGGCATGACGCGGAAGGGGTGACGCTGAGGGCAACGCGGGATGCGCTGGAGAAGATTGAAGCCAATCCGGAGAGATTGCAGAGTTAAAGAGCACCTACGGGCTATGGGCGGCGCATCGAAGGATCTACGGCCAAATCTTGAGCGCAGGCTGTTCATGGTTCGACAGGCTCACCACGAACGGTTTTAGACCGTTCGTCCTGAGCTTGTCGAAGGATGAACGGCCTGCCCTACAGAATCACCCCCGCTCCATCCTTTGGAACACGCCCCCCGCCAGCCTTGCCACCCGCCCCGCGAGCTCCAGCTCCAGCAGCGCCGCCTGCAGCTGCGCCGCGCTCCAGCCGGTGCGCGCCACCAGTTCGTCGAGCCCCAGCGGGTCATACCCCAGCGCCGCCAGCAGCGTCCGTTCGGCGGCCGTTTCCGGCGGACCTGCAGGCGCCTTGGCCGGAGCCGGGCGCTGCGGTGCCAGGCCCTGCAATTCCTCCAGCACGTCCTGCGCCGTCTCGACCAGCTTGGCGCCCTGGCGCAGCAGCGCGTGGCAGCCCTGCGACTGCGGCGCGTGGATCGAGCCGGGAATGGCGAACACCTCGCGCCCCTGCTCCGCGGCCAGCCGCGCGGTGATCAGCGAGCCCGAGGCCAGCGCCGCCTCCACGACCAGCGTGCCCTGCGCGAGCCCGGCGATGATGCGGTTGCGCTGCGGGAAATGCGCGGCCAGGGGCGGCGTGCCCAGCGGGTATTCGCTGACCAGCAGCCCGGCGCGCACGATGCGCTGGGCCAGCGCGGCATGCCGGCGCGGATAGGGCTGGTCCAGCCCAGTACCCCAGACAGCAATGGTGGCCGGGCCCGCATCGGGCGCGCGGGCGGCGCGCAGCGCTCCGGCGTGCGCCGCGCCATCGATGCCCAGCGCCATGCCCGAGACGATGCACAGTCCGGCCGCGCCCAGCTCGTGCGCCAGGCGCTCGGCGTCGAGCAGGCCCTGCGCGCTGGGGTGGCGGCTGCCGACCATGGCCAGCGCACGCTGCTGCGGAAACAGCGCCTGGCCCGGCGCAAAGGCCGAAGCCGGGCCGGCCACATACAGCAGCAGCGGCGGGTCCTCGGTGGCCAGCAGGCTGGCGGGATAGCGTGGATCGCCCATGGCGACGACCGCATGCGCCAGCCCGGGCGGCGGCGCCTGCAGCCATTGCCAGCAGGTGTCGATGGCGGCGCGCTGCGCGGGCGATACGGCCAGCAATGCCGCGCGTTGCGCGGGGTTCAGCAGCGCGCCCAGGTCCGCAGGAGATTGCTCGAACAGCGCCTGCACCGAGCTGCCGCAATGCCTGAGCAGGCGGCGTGCCAGCGCGCGGCCGATGCCCGGCGCCAGCGTCAGCCTGAGCCAGGCCGACAGCTCGTCCCGGTCCAGGCCCTGCGCTTGCATGGATGGCCGATCAGTGCGGCGTCACCAGATGGTCGCCGACCACGACGGGACGGCGCACCTCGAGGATCAGCGCGTAGGACACGCGGTCGAAGCTGCGGAACACCATCGCCAGGCCATTGTGCTCGCGCGGCAGCTGCACCTGCGGGCGCTCGGCATCGGTCTTGTCCTGGATCACATCGCCCTGGGTCACGATCTGCAGCACCTGGCCTGGGGCCATTGCATCGCGCGTGCCACGGTTGATGGCGATGACCTGGTTCTGCGCCGCGAAGCGGATGGCGGTGTCGCCATAGAGGGAGACCACGCGCGCATCGACCTCGCCGGCGGGCGCATGCGGCACATAGTTGGAAAAGCTGCGCGCGGGCGCCGGCAACAGCCGGTCGCCGGCATAGATCTCGCTCCTGGCATCGGTGATGTCGATGGTCGCCGGCACCTGGGTCTCGCGGACCTCGCCCTTGGCGTCCTGCACGCTGACCAGGGTCTCGCCCTCGACCAGTTCGGCCTGGCCCATGTACTGCGCCTCGTAGCCGAGGATCTCGCCGTTGTCCGGATCCTTGAGCTCGCGCACATCGCGGAAGACGCGCCAGGCGCGCGTTGCGGGCGAATCGGGCTGCGGCACCAGGCCGGTGCTGCCGCGCACATAGGCGCGGTCGCCGCTGGCCATGATCACGCGCTCGTCAGTCGTGGCGATGATGCGCGGCGCCTGCGCCAGCCGCTGCGCATCGACCACCAGCGGCTGCACCAGGAAGGGTTCGATCAGGTGCGCGGGCAGCGTCGGCAGGGCCATGTTGGCCAGGCTCTCGCTGCGCACGCGCGGCGACAGGCGCACCGTGGGCAGGCCCTGGGACCCATCCCTGGCTCCCATGCGCAGCCGGGCGTAGCCATTGCTCTTGTCGAGGTAGAGCACCTGGCCCGGGTAGATCAGATGCGGGTTGGCGATCGATGCGAGGTTCATGCCCCAGAGCTCGGGCCAGCGCCACGGCCGGCGCAGGAACATGCCGGAAATGCCCCAGAGCGTGTCGCCGCGGCGCACCATGTACTCGTCCGGCGCGGTGGGAGACAGTTCGCCGAGCGGCACGCCCTGCTGCGCCACCTGCTGGGCGGTGGCGCGCTGCACCGGCGTCACCGGGTAGTTCTGGGCGTGCAGCACGGGCAGGGCCGCCAGCAGCAGGGCCCCGGCGCTCCAGCTCCGCGCATTGGAAAATGCCGTCATCTCGCTCCCTCTTCTGGTCTGGCCGCAGCATGGCAACACGTAACAAAGCATCAAGGATTCTCGGCGCAAGGCCTTGATCAGGCAATGATTATTGGAGCGCCGCCCAGCGAATGAACGCAAAAGTGGCGAAAATAGCGAATCATTTTTTGGGCTGCCATGGCAATTCTTCCCATCCTCTGCTACCCCGATCCACGCCTGCACAAGGTGGCCCAGCCGGTCACCGTGGTGGATGAGCGCATCCAGGCCCTGGTGGCCGACATGCTCGCAACCATGTATGACGCCCAGGGCATCGGCCTGGCGGCCACGCAGATCGACGTGCACGAGCGCGTGGTGGTCATCGACGTCTCGGAGGATCGCGACCAGCCGATGGCGCTGATCAATCCCGAGATCGTCTGGGCCAGCGACGAGAAGCAGACCGGCGACGAAGGCTGCCTGTCGGTGCCGGGCATCTATGACGGCGTCGAGCGCTCGACCTCCGTCAAGGTGCGCGCGCTCGACGACAAGGGCCAGATGCGCGAGATCGAGGCCGAGGGCCTGCTGGCCATCTGCATCCAGCACGAGATGGACCATCTGATGGGCAAGGTGTTCGTCGAATACCTGTCGCCGCTCAAGCGCAACCGCATCAAGACCAAGCTGCTCAAGCAGCAGAAGCAGGACCGTCAATGACGCTGCGCCCGGTGCTGGCCCTGTCGGCGCGCTGGGCGTTCTGCGGCATGCTGGCCCTGGGGCTGACCGGCTGTGCCGTTGCCGAATGGCAGAAGATCGGCGCCCCGCGCGCCGAGGTGCTGCAGGACATGGGCCGGCCCACCCTGTCCTATGCGCTGCCCGGCGGCGGCGAGCGCCTGCTCTACAGCGGCCAGCCCGCGGGCCAGTTCGTCCACCACCTGGATTTCGATGGCCAGCAGCGCCTCGCGCGCGTGGAGCAGGTGCTGACCGTGGAGCAGTTCCACCGGCTGCGCAATGCGGTGGACACGCGCGAGACGGTGCTGCAGCAGTTCGGCCCGCCCGCGCTGGTCGAGGGGGTGGCCAGCTTCAAAGGCGACATCTGGACCTACCGTTTGCGGGAAAATGGGGCCTCGCGCCAGGCCCATGTGCACATCGACCCCGCGGGCGTGGTGCGCCGCGTGATGTTCACCGACGAAGTATTCAACGACCGCGACCCTTTCGATTGAGCCGCGGCGCCCTTTTCCCTGTGATTGCATGAATGTCATCTTTGCCGGTACGCCGGAATTCGCCAGCGTGGCCCTGCAGCGTCTGCTCGACGCGGGCTTTCGCGTGCCCCTGGTGCTGACCCAGCCCGACCGCCCCGCGGGCCGCGGCATGAAGCTGCAGGCCTCGCCCGTCAAGCAGTGCGCGCTGGCGCACGGCATCGCGGTGAGCCAGCCGCGCAGCCTGCGGCTCGACGGCAAGTACCCCGAAGACGCGGCCGAGGCGCAGGCCGCGATCGCCGCCGCGCAGGCCGATGTCATGGTCGTGGCGGCCTATGGCCTGATCCTGCCGCAATGGGTGCTCGACGCGCCGGCGCGCGGCTGCCTGAACATCCACGCCAGCCTGCTGCCGCGCTGGCGCGGCGCCGCGCCCATCCACCGCGCGATCGAGGCCGGCGACAGCGAGACCGGCGTTACCATCATGCAGATGGATGCCGGGCTCGACACCGGCGACATGTGCCTGGTCGAGCGCCTGCCGATTGCCGCCACCGACACCACGGCCAGCCTGCACGACGAACTGGCCACGCTGGGCGGCCGGTTGATCGTCGAGGCCCTGGAGATGAGCGCCTGCGGCGGTCTGCCGCGCATGCCCCAGCCCGCCGCGGGCGTGACCTACGCGCACAAGATCGAGAAGGCCGAGAGCTGGATCGACTGGCGTCAGACGGCTGCGGCCATCGACCGGCGGGTGCGCGCCTTCACGCCCTTCCCCGGCGCCGCCAGCCAGTGGCAGGGCGAGACCATCAAGTTCTGGGAAGGCCGGCCCGAACCGCGCGTGGGCGACGCCGCGCCCGGCACCGTGCTCGCGGCCGACGCCGAGGGCGTGGTCGTTGCCTGCGGCGAGGGTGTCATGCGCTTCAGCCAGCTGCAGCGCGCGGGCGGCAAGCGCCTGGCGGCCGCCGATTTCCTGCGTGGCTTTGCGCTGCCCGCCGGCGCGCAGCTCGAAGCCGCGCCATGAACCAGCCCGCACAAACGCCCACCCGGGTGGGCGCCCTGGCGCATCGCGCGCTGGGCATGGCGCGCGAGCCGGCCTTCCGCCTGGGCATGCGCGACCTGAGCGGCGTCTCGCTGGGCATTGCCGCCTGGGCGCTGGTCACGGGCGTGGCCATGGTCAAGAGCGGCATGTCCGTGTCCATGGCGCTGTTCATGTCCTTCGTGGTCTACGCCGGCAGCGCCCAGCTGGCGGTGCTGCCGCTGATGATCGCCGGCGCGCCGCTGTGGGTGATCTGGTTCACGGCCTTCTGCGTGAACCTGCGCTTCGTGATCCTGAGCAGCATGTGGCGCCAGTATTTCGCCCATCTCCCGCGCCGCCACCGGCTGGCCATCAGCTATTTCAGCGGCGACGTGATCTTCGTCGCGTTCTTCAAGCGCTACACGGGCGGCGAGCGCAACCCCGAGCAGGTGCCCTATTTCTGGGGCGCGGCCGCGACCAACTGGGGCGTCTGGCAGGCGTTCTCGGTGGCCGGCATCTTCCTTGCCGACCAGGTGCCGCTGTCGTGGGGCCTGGGCTTCGCTGGCGTGCTGGCGCTGCTGGGCGTGCTGTATTCCATGCTCAACGACCGCACCACCTGGGCCGCCACCGGCGTGGCCGCTGCCGTGGCGGTGGCGGCGTTCGCGCTGCCGCTCAAGCTCAATATCCTGGCGGCGATCGCGGCCGCCGTGGCCGTGGGCCTGATGCTGGAGAACACCGAGCGCCGGCTGCGCGAGTGGCGCGCGGGCCCGGCCACGCTGCGCGCGCCCGATCCGGCGCGCGGCGAACGGAACCCGGTGCTGCCGCTGGAAGAGGAGCAACGCCCATGATGGATTCCTGGTGGCTGTTTGCCCTGAACTGCCTGGGCCTGGGCGCGATCACGCTGATCACCCGCGCCTTCTTCATGTTTCCCGAGCGCGAGGTGCCGATGCCGCACTGGCTCAAGCGCGGCCTCAAATACGCGCCGCTGGCGGCGCTGGCGGCGGTGATCGCGCCGGAGCTGGTCATCACCCAGGGGGCGCTGATCGGCACCTGGCTGGATGCGCGGCTGCCGGCTTTCGTCTGCGCCACGGCCTATTACTTCTGGCGGCGGGGGATCCTGGGGACGATCGTCGTGGGGATGGCGGTTTATTTGCCGTTGCATATTGGCCTTGGCTGGTAGGACGCTGTAGGCCGTAACACCATGAAGAACCTGAATTGCGCCTCGAAGCGCCCTTCGACAAGCTCAGGGCGAACGGTGTGAGAGAGCTAGCAGGCAGCAAGCAGATAGCAGGCAGAAAGCGCAGCGGTTACTCACCGTTCGTCCTGAGCCTGTCGAAGGATGACGGGCCAAATCGACAGCAATCGCGCGCCCTACAATAGCGGCGCTCTTTCAATCCCACTCGCCCCCCAAGGCCACCCGCTCCCATGAACATTCTCCGCTTCTCCGACCTGTGCGACCAGGGCAAAGCCCAGGGCCAACGCGTCTTCATCCGTGCCGACCTGAACGTCCCGCTCAACGACGCGGGTGACATCACCGAAGACACGCGCGTGCGCGCCTCGGTGCCCTGCATCGAAATGGCGCTCGAGGCCGGCGCGGCCGTCATGGTCACCAGCCACCTGGGCCGCCCGACCGAAGGCCAGTTCCAGCCCGGCGACTCGCTGGCACCGGTGGCCAAGCGCCTGTCGGAGCTGCTGGGCCGCGACGTGCCGGTGGTGGCCGACTGGGTCGATGGCGTGCAGGTCGCGCCCGGCCAGGTCGTGCTGCTGGAGAACTGCCGCGTCAACGTCGGCGAGAAGAAGAACCAGGAAGCGCTGGCGCGCAAGCTCGCTGCGCTGTGCGACATCTTCGTCAACGATGCGTTCGGCACGGCGCACCGCGCCGAGGGCACGACCTACGGCATCGCCCAGTACGCGCCCGTGGCCTGCGCCGGCCCGCTGCTGTCGGCAGAGATCGACGCGCTGCAAAAAGCCCTGGCCGCGCCCGCGCAGCCGCTGGTGGCCATCGTGGCCGGCTCCAAGGTCTCGACCAAGCTGACGATCCTCGAAGCGTTGTCGCACAAGGTGGACCAATTGATCGTCGGCGGCGGCATCGCCAACACCTTCATGCTGGCCGCGGGTCTGAAGATCGGCAAGTCGCTGGCCGAACCCGACCTCGTGCCCCAGGCCAGGGCGGTGATCGACGCCATGGCCGCGCGCGGCGCGCAGGTGCCGATCCCGACCGATGTCGTCGTGGCCAAGACCTTTGCCGCCGACGCGCCCGCGACCATCAAGGCCGCCACCGACGTGGCCGATGACGACCTGATCCTCGACATCGGCCCCGAGACCGCGGCCCGCCTGGCCGGGCAGCTCAAGGCCGCCGGTACCATCGTCTGGAACGGCCCGGTCGGTGTGTTCGAGTTCGCGGCCTTCGAGAACGGCACGCGCACGCTGGCCCAGGCGATTGCGCAATCCCCGGCCTTCAGCATCGCCGGCGGCGGCGACACGCTGGCGGCGATCGCCAAGTACGGGATCGAAGACCAGGTGGGGTATATCTCGACCGGTGGCGGCGCGTTCCTGGAAGTGCTGGAGGGGAAGAAGCTTCCGGCGTTCGAGATTCTGGAAAAGCGCGCGAACGGCTGATTGCGCGCCGGTTTCCAGAGCAGCGGTCCGTCATCCTTCGACGCGGCCGGCCAGGCAGGCTCAGGACGAACGGAAGTTTGACCGCTCGCCCTGCGTAGTAACCGTTCGCCCTAGGCGGGCCCCCCTGAGCTTGTCGAAGGGTGGACGGCCTGCCCACAAGTTTTTCTGTGCCCTGCGAGAAGGCCCCGCTGGTTCTTGCGTACAGGCCCTTCACCCTTCGACGGCCTCGGGGGGGCCCGCCTAGGGCGAACGGTTTCGGGTCGTAGCCTGTGCTTGCTCTTCCATCAAGCCCGTCCCCGCACGGGCTTTTTGCATGGGCCCTTCCCCTGACCCCGTGCCTTAAAATCGCGCCCCATGACTTTCCTCGACATGCTGCGCAACGCCGGCTCGCAAAACCAATCCATGCTGTGTGTGGGTCTCGATCCCGAACCCGAGCGCTTTCCTGCCGCGATGCGAGGCGATGCCTCGAAGATCTACGATTTCTGCGCCGCCATCGTCGACTCCACCGCCGATCTGGTGAACTCCTTCAAGCCGCAGATCGCCTACTTCGCCGCCCACCGCGCCGAGGACCAGCTCGAACGGCTGATGGCCCACATGCGCGCCGTCGCGCCCCATGTGCCGGTGATTCTCGACGCCAAGCGCGGCGACATCGGCTCCACGGCCGAGCAGTACGCCAAGGAGGCCTTCGAGCGCTATGGCGCCGATGCCGTCACCCTGTCGCCGTTCATGGGCTTCGACTCGGTGGCGCCCTACCTGAAGTACGAGGGCAAGGGCGCCTTTCTGCTGTGCCGCACCTCCAACCCCGGCGGCGACGACCTGCAGGCGCGCACGCTGGCGGACGTGCCCGGCACGCCCAAGGTGTTCGAGCATGTGGCGGCGCTGGCCCAGGGCCCTTGGAACCTCAACGGCCAGCTCGGCCTGGTGGTCGGCGCCACGCGCCCGCACGAGATCGAGCGCGTGCGCGAGATCGCCCCTACGCTGCCGCTGCTGATCCCGGGCGTGGGTGCCCAGGGCGGCGATGCCGTGGCCACGGTGAAGGCCGGGCTGCGCACGCATGGCAGCATCATCGTCAATTCTTCGCGCGCGATTCTCTACGCGTCTTCGGACGTCGACTTCGCCGAGGCCGCACGCGCCCAGGCGCTGGCCACACGCGAAACGCTGCAACAGGCAGCGCTCGAAGCACAACGCTGACCGGACACCCGGCCATGCAGATCAAATGGCTGGAAGACTTCCTGATGCTGGCCCAGGAGCGCAGCTTCACGCGCGCGGCCGAGCTGCGGCATGTGACGCATCCGGCCTTCGGGCGGCGCATCCGCGCCCTCGAGGCCTGGAGCGGCACGGCGCTGGTCGTGCCCGGCAGCAGCCCGGTGCGGCTCACGCCCGCGGGCGAGGCCTTCCTGGAGACCTGCGCGCTGACGACGCGCACGCTGGCGCAGTCGCACGAGGAGCTGCAGGCGATTGCCGGGCGGCAGGCGCAGTCCATCCTGCTGGCGACAGGCCGCACGCTGGCGCGCACCATCGTCGCCGACTGGCTGCTGCGCCTGGGCCCGCTGCTGCAGACCAGCCCGCTCACGGTGTACACGCGCACGCTGCATGAGGCTGTGACCATGCTGGAGCAGGACGAGATCCACTTCTCGCTGATCTACCACCACCCGGCCATCGCCGTGCGCTGGGACGCGCGCCAGTTCAGCTACGTGCAGATCGCCAGCGACCGGCTGGTGCCGGTGTCGCGCGCCAACCCCGAGGGCCAGGCGCGCCACAGCTTCGCCGCGCCCGGCAGCGTTCCTTACCTGGCCTATCCGCACCGCATGGCGCTGGGACGCCTGCTCGAGGACCACCTGTCGCAGAACCCGAATGCGCCGCGGCTGCAGCGCATCCTCGAATGCGACTCGGCCGATGCGCAGTACGAATACGTCCACAAGGGCCTGGGCGTGGCCTGGCTGCCGTGGTCGATGGTGCATGCGGACTGCAAGGCGCGGCGCCTGGCGCTGGCCGGCGGGCGCAACATGGAGGTGCGCTTCGATGTGCGCATGTACCGCGCCAAGCGGCGGCTGAGCCCATCGGCAGAGGAATTCTGGAGCCGCGTGACGGAACGATGACAGGGCTCTGGTCGTGCCATAAAGGCACGTGCTGGTGCCGCGATGGCACCAAACCATAGCGCTGGAGTCCTAACAATCGGGGTTATTCAGAAAAGGAATCGCCCCATGCAAAATCGTTCTATCCTGCGCCGCACCGCCCTGGCTTGTGGCGTTGCCCTTCTGGCGGCGGGATCGGCCTTCGCCGATGCGTCGTACCCCAACAAGGCCATCACCATGGTCATCGGCTACCCGCCGGGCGGCAGCACCGACCTGGTGGGCCGCATGGTCGGCACCGAGCTCGCCAACCGCCTGGGCCAGCCCGTGGTGATCGAGAACCTGGGCGGCGCCGGCGGCGCCATCGCGGCGCAGAAGGTCGCCAAGGCGGCACCCGATGGCTACACCATCATGGTCGGCGCCAACAACGAACTGGCGATCGCGCGCCTGATCAACAAGAGCCTGAAGTACACCATCAAGGACTTCACCGCGATCGGCATGGTGGCCTCGCAGCCGCTGGTGCTGGTGGCCTCGCAGAAGGCCGGCGTGAAGAACACCGCCGAATTCATCGCCGCCGTGTCCAAGGCCCCGGGCCAGACCAGCTACGGCAGCTCGGGCGTGGGCACCTCGCTGCACCTGGCCGGCGAACTGGTCAAGGAACAGGGCGGCCTGCAGATGATGCACATCCCCTACCGCGGCGTGGCGCCCCTGACCACCGACCTGGTCGGCAACAACATCGAGTACGGCATGTTCGTGCTCTCCAGCGGCCTGCCGCAGATCCAGTCGGGCAAGGTGATCGCCCTGGGCACGACCGAAGCCAAGCGCTCGCCGATCACGCCGAACATTCCCGCGCTGGCCGAGAACCCGGCCTTCAAGAACGTGGACATCAGCGTCTGGTTCGCGCTGATGGCGCCGGCCAACCTGCCCAAGCCGGTCCAGGACAAGCTGAAGAAGGCCCTCACCGACACGCTGGCCTCGCCCGACTTCCGCAAGAAGCTGGCTGCCACGGGCTCGGTGGTCTCGGACCCCAAGCTCGACTCCGACAAGTACATCGCGTCCGAGATCGCCAAGTACACCAAGATCGTCGAATTCGCCAAGATCGAAGAGTAAGCATGAGCACACTGCAATTTGACCTGCCGGCCCCGGACATCAGCGCCTGGCGCGCGGGCAATACCGGTACCGAGGGCGTCTGGCGCTTCGACTCGGGCGTGCCCGGACGCAACGTGATGATCACCTCGCTGGTGCACGGCAACGAGCTCAGCGGCGCCTGGGCCGTCAAGGGCCTGCTCGAGGCCGGCCTGCGCCCGCAGCAGGGCACGCTGACGCTGGTGTTCGCCAACCTGCAGGCGTTCGACCGCTTCGATGTGAATTCGCACGATGCGTCGCGCTTCACCGACGAGGACCTGAACCGCCAGTGGAGCGACGAGCGCATGGACGCGGCCGACAGCAACGAGCGCCGCCGCGCCGCCGCGCTGCGCCCCTTCGTGCGCCAGACCGACTGGCTGCTGGACCTGCATTCGATGCACGAGCCCTCGGCGCCGCTGCTGCTGACCGGCGTGCAGCCGCGCAACCTGCAGCTGGCCAAGCAGATGGGCGCGCCCACGCACATCGTGATCGACGCGGGCCACAAGGACGGCACGCGCCTGCGCGACTACGGCCGCTTCGGCCTGCCCGACGAGGAAGCCGGCGACTCGCGCACGCTGCTGATCGAATGCGGCTTCCACGGCGATCCGGCCAGCCGCGGCGTGGCGCAGGACCAGTGCCTGCGCTTCCTGCTGGCGTCCGAGATCATCGACGAAGCCGAGGCCGAGCGCCTGCTGCCCGGCTGGCGCCTGCCCGACCCCGCGCCCCAGATCGCGCTGACGGTGACCGGCCCGGTGGTGGCGAAGAGCGCGAATTTCCGCTTCAACGCGCCCTTCACCGGCCTCGAGCACTTCCCCAAGGCCGGCACGGTGATCGGCGACAACGACGGCGAGCCCGTCGTGACGCCCTATGACGACTGCGTGCTGGTGATGCCTTCGGTGCGCCAGGCCCTTCCCGGCGTGACCGTGGTGCGCTTCGCGCGCTCGGCGCCGCTCTGACCAGTCCGCCCGCCGCTGGCGGCCGCCTGTGCATAACTCCTGCGGCTTCCCTGCGCGGGACGAAAAAAGGCCCCCATGCCGCAAGCATGGGGGCCTTTGCATTGCATTGCGCCGCGCCGCTGGGCGCGCCCCGCTAGGTGCGCCCCGCTAGGTGCGCCCCGCTAGGCGCGCCCCGCTCAGCGCACCGTCACCGTCATCGGCTTGCCGAAGATGGTGTAGCTGTAGGTGCCGTCACCCATCCTGTAGCTGTAGCCCGGCAGCACGGTGGCCGTGCCGGTGGCCGTGAAGGTCACCCGGCCGTCCGCCGCGACGCTGTGCGCAGGGGAGCCGTCCAGCACCACCAGCTGGTTGCTGGCGGCGGTGCTGGTGGCGCCGACCTGCGTGGTCAGCGTGAGCGCCGCGCTGAACGGGCTGCCGGCCGTGGCGCTGGCCGTGGCGGCCGTCGCGATGGCTACCGGGAAGTCCTTGGCCAGGTACGCGTGGTCGGTGGTGATGCCGTGCGTGCCGTAGCTGTAGAAACGGTAGAAATCGTTCGCGTTGTTGACCGTCCACGGCCAGAAGGTGATGCCGCGGTGCTTGGCGGCTTCCATCGTCGGCTGCTTCAGGACCTGGTACGCCGGGTTGTAGGTCGACGAATACAGCTGCGTGGAGTTGAGGATGGTGCGCACGCCGGCGCCGACATCGCCGTTGTCGAGATTGGAGTTGAGGAAGCCGCCGCTGATGTCCGGCAGCGTGGTGCCCATGCGCTTGAGCTGGTCGCCCAGGAAGGAGATGGTGACCACCTGGTCCTTCACGCCAGCCTGCTCGAGCTCCTGCTTGAGCAGCGGCACGATGCCCGCGGAAGCGCTCTTGAGCTCGACAATGTGGCTGAGGTTGCGGCCCTTGAATTCCGTGAAGAACTCCTGCAGCGTGGGCACCGAGTAGCCGCCCGGACGGGTCTTGAGCGCCTTGACCTCGGCCAGCGTCATCTCCTCGATCTTGCGCGGGCCGCCGTCGGTGGTGCGCTCGACGGTGGTGTCATGCATGATGACCAGGTGGTTGTCCACGGTCATGTAGATGTCGTTCTCGATGCCATCCGCGCCCACGGCGGCGGCGGCCCTGGCGCCCTCGAGCGTGTTCTCGTCGGCGAACTGGCCCGTGAGATTGGCCCGGTCCCCGGGCATGCCGCGGTGGCCGATGACCAGCGGCTTGCGCAGCAGCGTGCCGGCGGGCAGCTTCTTCAGCACCGCGCTGTAGATGTCGGCATGCGCCGTCACCACGCCGTTGACGCCGGTGGTCAGCACTTCGGCGGCCGCGGCGGCATTGGTGGCCGTCGAGCTGGCCCAGGGCGTGATCAGCAGGCGCTGCAGATGGGCGACCGTCGTGCGGTTGGTCATGGTGGCCGGCAGCACCGCGATCTTGGCCTTGGCGCGGTTGGTGGCACTCACGACCTGCAGGATGTCCTGCGAGGTGTTGCCCAGGAATGCGGAACCCGAGAAGTCCACTGCTGTGCGCACTGCGGGGATGGCGGTGCGCGCACGCGCCAGCAGTTCGATGTCGCCGGACAGCAGGGTCACGTCGCTCAGGTCGTTGTCCACCGCGAAGGCCGCCAGCGCGCGCACCGTGGCGTCGTCGGCGATGCGCAGCACGGGGATCGTGGCGCGGTCGGCCGGGGCAAGGTATTGCGCCAGCGAACCCAGGCTTTCGCCGTTGGCGCTGCGCAGGTTCAGGGTGGCGTCGATATGGAACAGCGCGTTGCTGGCGCCGCTGCCGGCCAGCCGGGTCTGCGCCGTCATGGACTGCACCAGCGTCGGCGCCATGGCTGCCAGTGTGCCCGTGTCCTGAACGGTGATTACCTTGCTGACGTCGGGCAACGCCGTCAGCTGCTGCGTCACCTTGATGCTGTCGACGCGCATGATCGCGCCGGCCGTCTGCAGGCCGATGCCGCCCTTGGCCATGGCGGCGTCGAGCGCCATGTCATGCATCAGGGTGTTGTCCAGGTACTGGCGCACGCGGTTGCCGTGGACGATCACGGTGGCGGTATAGACCTTGGCCGGGTCGATGGCCTCGCTGTACGCCTTGGTGCCCGCGACGGTCCAGGCGCCGCCCTTGCGCAGCGCGAACTCGGTGCCGTTGCTGGCCGTGGCATCGGCGCGGATGGCGAACTGGTAGTAGGGCTCGTGGGGAATGGCGCTGTCCGCGCTCGAGGTGCGGTACATCACGCTGCCCCAGCGGCCGGTGTTGTTGGGCGACTCGAGCGTGAACTGCACGTCGATGCGGTAGTTGCCCAGCTCCTGCAGCGAGGCCGGCAGCGCCACCGCGGTCATCTGCGTGCTGTGGGCGCGGCCGTCGATGTACAGGCTGCCGTTACGCACCGACACCGTGCCCTTGTTGGCCGCCAGCGTGGTCCAGCCGGCGGGCAGCGCCGACAGGCCTTCGAAGCTTTCGTCGATGTAGACCTCGGCCACGGGATCGGGGGTCTCGGGCGTGGGCTCGCCGGGCGCCGGGGTTTCGGGCGTGGGCGCGGGGGTCACGGGAATTTCGGGCGTGGGCAACGTGGGGGTCGTGGGATCGGCCGGGACCGAAGTGTTGTCATCGCCGTCTCCGCCGCAGGCTGCCAGGCTGATCGCCAGGACGGCTGCCGCCACTGTCTTCGACTTGTTCATCGTATTCTCGGGTTGGGGAAAAACCTGAATCTACGCCCCGTCCATGACAGGCGTGTGGCGCGCGGGTGACAGATCGCACGCGAAAGTTCCCTGCCCCCTGTGGATGAAAATGTGGACAAGTCCGAATGGCGTCAGCGCAGCCGCGCCGGCGACAGTCTTTCGGCCTGCACGCCCTGGGCCTGCAGTTGCATGTCCAGCGCCTCGCCCAGCAGCAGGTTGCGCGCCAGCAGGCCGGCGGCGTAGGCGGTCTGGATGCCATAGCCACCCTGTGCCGCCAGCCAGAAAAAGCCCGGCCGGCCGGGCTCGGGCGGCGCGTCCCAGCCGATCACCAGCTCGCCATCGGCCACGAAGGAGCGCAGGCCGGCCCAGGTATGCGAGGGCCGGCGGATCTGCAGCGTGGTGTATTGCTCGATGTGGAAAATTCCCGTCGCCACGTCGATTTCCTCGGGCACCACGTCGTGCGGCGTGGTCGGGTCGGCATTGGCCGGCGAGCCCAGCATCTGCCCCGCATCGGGCTTGAAATAGAAGCTGTCGTCCACCCCCATCACCGCCGGCCAGTGGCGCGTGTCCACGCCCGCGGGCGCGGCGAAGGTGAAGGCGCTTCGGCGCTTGGGCACCAGCCCCAGCGGCGCGATGCCGGCCAGCGCCGCCAGCGCGTCGGCCCAGGCGCCCGCGGCATCGACCACATGGCGCGCCGCGATGCGGCTGCCATCGGCCAGGTCGATCCGCCAGCAGCCCTGGGCCGGGTCCGGCGCCAGCGACACGACCTCGGCAGCGCAGCGCAGATGCCCGCCTTGCAGACGCAGGCCGCGCAAGAAGCCCTGGTGCAACCCATGCACCTCCATGTCGCGCGCGTTCTCGTCCAGAAAGCCGGCCTCCACCACCTGCGCGCGCAGGCAGGGCACCAGCGCCAGCAAGCCATCGCGCTCCAGCCAGCGCACGGCTTGCGAATGCAGCCGCGCCTCGGCATACGCCGCCTCGAGCTGCGCGCGCTGGTCGGCGCGCGCCACATACAGCGCGCCGCGCGGGCTCAGCACCGGTCCGGGCATGAAATCCGCGGGCGGGGAGGAATAAAAAGCGCGGCTGGCGCGCGTCAGCGCCTGCACCTGCGAGGGGCCGTAATGCTCGAGAAACAGCGCCGCCGAGCGTCCCGTCGAGTGATAGCCCGGCTGGCTCTCGCGCTCGAGCACCAGCACCGAGGCGCGCCCGGCCAATTGCCAGGCCACGGACGCGCCCGCGATGCCGGCGCCGACCACCACGAAATCAATGGGTGCCATGGAATCTCCTTGGCGGGAAAACTCTGTCCATTGACTATGGTTGTACGCGGGGGCCGGCTTGCCTGTCGGTGCGGGGGTGCGGGGCAAGCCAGTGGTGATCCTGCGGCAGGACGTTCGCATACCCGTTCGTCCTGAGCTTGTCGAAGGATGAACGGCCCGCCCTCTAGTGAAGGGCAGGACGTCCATGGTTCGACGGGGCCGCCCAGGCAAGCTCACCACGAACGCAACAACCGTTCGTCCTGATCCTGAGCTTGCCGAAGGACGAAGGATGACGGCCAGCCCTCCAGAAAGGCCCCCGCCCTACCCCAGATACCTCTTCAAATAATGCCCCGTATGGCTCCCCTCGTGCGCCGCCAGCTGCTCCGGCGTGCCCGTGGCCACCACGTTGCCGCCGCCCGCGCCGCCCTCGGGGCCCATGTCGATCAGCCAGTCGGCGGTCTTGATCACATCGAGGTTGTGCTCGATCACGACGATGGTGTTGCCCGCGTCGCGCAGTTGGTGCAGCACCTTGAGCAGCAGGTCGATATCGGCGAAGTGCAGGCCCGTTGTCGGCTCGTCGAGGATGTAGAGCGTGCGCCCGGTGTCGCGCTTGCTCAGCTCCTGCGCCAGCTTGACGCGCTGCGCCTCGCCGCCCGACAGCGTGGTCGCGCTCTGCCCCAGGCGGATGTACGACAGCCCCACGGCCAGCAGCGTCTGCAGCTTGCGCGCGATCGCCGGCACGTCCTGGAAGAAGGCGTATGCATCCTCCACGGTCATCTGCAGGATCTGCGCGATGTTGCGGCCCTTCCACTGCACCTCCAGCGTCTCGCGGTTGTAGCGCTCGCCGTGGCAGACATCGCAGGGCACGTAGACATCGGGCAGGAAGTGCATCTCGACCTTGACCACGCCATCGCCCTGGCAGGCCTCGCAGCGCCCGCCGGCGACGTTGAAGCTGAAGCGCCCGGGGCCGTAGCCGCGTTCGCGCGCGGTGGCGGTCTCGGCCATGAGATCGCGTATCGGCGTGAACAGGCCGGTGTAGGTCGCGGGGTTGCTGCGCGGCGTGCGCCCGATCGGCGACTGGTCCACATTGATGACCTTGTCGAAATACTCGATGCCGACCACCTCGTCATGCGGCGCGGGCTCCTCGCTGGCGCGGTAGAGCTGGCGCGCGACCTCGGCGTACAGCGTGTCGTTGACCAGCGTGCTCTTGCCCGAGCCCGAGACCCCGGTCACGCAGGTCAGCAGCCCCACGGGAAACTCCACCGTGACGTTCTTCAGGTTGTGCCCGCGCGCGCCGACCACGCTGATGGCCTGCAGCGCGCCCTGGCGCGCGACATGCTCGGCCTGGCGCTCGGCGCGCCGCTGCGCCGCGGCGGAGACCGGAAAGCGCGATTTGGCCGGCGCCGCCGCGGGCTCGGCCGACTTCACCACCGGCAGCCAGGGCGTGCGCCTTTTGGGCACCTCGATGGTCTGCGTTCCGGCCAGATAGCGCCCGGTGGGCGAATCGGGGTTGGCGCGCACCTCGTCATAGCTGCCCTGCGCCATGACGCGCCCGCCGTGCAGCCCCGCGCCCGGGCCCATGTCGATGATCTGGTCGGCGGCGCGCATCATGTCCTCGTCGTGCTCGACCACGATCACGCTGTTGCCGATGTTGCGCAGGTGCTGCAGCGTGGCGATCAGCCGGTCGTTGTCGCGCTGGTGCAGGCCGATGCTGGGTTCATCCAGCACGTACATCACGCCCGTGAGGCCGCTGCCGATCTGGCTGGCCAGCCGGATGCGCTGCGCCTCGCCGCCGGACAGCGTCTCGGCGCTGCGGTCCAGGCTCAGGTAGCTCAGGCCGACGTCGTTGAGAAACATAAGCCGCGCGGTGATCTCGCGCACCACCTTGTCGGCGATGTCGGCCTTCGCGCCCTGCAGCTTCAGCTGCGCGAACCAGGCATGGGCCTCGGCCAGCGTCGCGCGGCTGACCTCGTAGATCGCGCGCTGCTGCTCGCCCTCGCCGATGCGCACCCAGCGCGCCTCGCGCCGCAGCCGCGTGCCCTCGCAGTCGGGGCAGCAGCGCGTGCTGCGCAGGCGCGCCAGGTCGTCGCGCACCACGCTGGAGTCGGTTTCGCGGTAGCGCCGCGTGATGTTGGGGATGACGCCCTCGAAGGGGTGGTGCTTGATCAGCGGCTGGCTCTTGTTCTTGCCGCTGTCGGTGAAATAGGCAAAGGCGATGGCCTCCTCGCCCGAGCCCCAGAGCACGGCGTTGCGCACCGGCTCGGGCAGCTCCTCGAAGGGCTGCTCGATGTCGGCGCCGTAGTGCTTGAGCACGCTTTCCAGCAGCGTGAAGTAATAGGCATTGCGCCGGTCCCAGCCGTTGATCGCGCCGCTGGCCAGGCTCAGCGAGGGAAAGGCCACCACGCGCTCGGGATCGAAGGTCTCGGTCTGCCCCAGGCCGTCGCAGGTCGGGCAGGCGCCCTGCGGCGAGTTGAAGGAAAACAGCCGCGGCTCGAGCTCGGGCAGCGAGTAGCTGCAGATCGGGCAGGCGAACTTGGCGCTGAACCAGTGCTCCACGCCGGTGTCCATCTCCAGCGCGATCAGCCGCCCGCCCGCCTCCTGGCCGCCGGCGCGCAGCGCGGCCTCGAAGCTCTCGGCCAGGCGCTGCGCGGCGTCGGGCCGCACCTTGAGCCGGTCGATGACCACGTCGATCGAGTGCTTCTCGTTCTTCTGCAGCTGCGGCAGCGACTCAACTTCATGGATCTTTCCGTCGATGCGAAAGCGCACGTAGCCCTGCGCCTGCAGCTGCGCGAACAGCTCGCTGAACTCGCCCTTCTTCTCGCGCGCCAGCGGCCCGAGCACCATCAGCTTGGTGTCCTCGGGCAGCGCCAGCGCGGCATCGACCATCTGGCTGATGGTCTGCGACTGCAGCGGCAGATGGTGCTCGGGGCAGTACGGCGTGCCCGCGCGCGCGTAGAGCAGGCGCAGGTAGTCGTTGATCTCGGTGACCGTGCCGACGGTGGAGCGCGGGTTATGGCTGGTGGCCTTCTGCTCGATGCTGATCGCCGGCGACAGGCCTTCGATCAGGTCCACATCGGGCTTGTCGAGCCTTCCGAGGAACTGGCGCGCATAGGCCGACAGGCTCTCGACATAGCGCCGCTGCCCCTCGGCATAGAGCGTGTCGAAGGCCAGGCTGGACTTGCCCGAGCCCGACAGGCCGGTGATGACCACCAGCTGGTTGCGCGGGATGTCGAGGTCGACGTTCTTCAGGTTGTGCGTGCGCGCTCCGCGGATGCTGATGCGCGCCTGGGCCAGCGCGTGGCCCAGGTAGCGGCCGGAATCGGCGCCGCCGGCCAGCTCGGAAGAGGAAGGAGTGGGGTCGTTCACGGGCGCGGGCGTTCCATGCGGGGAAACCTAGCATGATAGTGAGCCTGGCCCCTGGCGAGTGCCGGACTTGCAGATCACGGACAATCGGGGCTGTTATTGCAGGCCGCGCGCGGCCGCTGCCTTTCCCCAATCACTTGCCCATCCATTGCATTTGTTGCGCGTGCCACAAACGACCTCCCCCCTTTCCGCGGCTGCACCCGCCCTGGACTCCTCCACCATGACGCCGCTCGAGCGCCGTGCCAGTGGCAGCCTGGCGCTGATCTTCGCGCTGCGCATGCTGGGGCTGTTCCTGGTGCTGCCGGTCTTCGCGCTCGAGGCCCGCCGCTACCCGGGCGGCGACGATCCGGCGCTGGTCGGCCTGGCCATGGGCATCTATGGCCTGACGCAGGCGCTGTTCCAGTTGCCGCTGGGCCTGGCCTCGGACCGCTTCGGCCGCAAGCGCGTGATCGTCATCGGCCTGCTGGTGTTTGCCGCCGGCAGCCTGGTCGCAGCGCTGGCGGATTCGCTCACCGGCCTGCTGCTGGGCCGCGGCCTGCAGGGCGCGGGCGCGGTCTCGGCCGCCGTCACGGCGTTGCTCGCCGATCAGACGCGCGACGCGGTGCGCACCAAGGCCATGGCGCTGATCGGCGCCTCGATCGGGCTGATGTTCGCGCTGGCGCTGGTGGCCGGCCCGGTGCTGGCCGCCTGGGCGGGTCTGTCGGGCGTGTTCGGCTTCACTTTCGCGCTGGCGCTGGCCGGCGTGGCGGTCGTGCTGTGGGTGGTGCCGCCCGAGCCGCAAAAGCACAAGGACATGCCGCGCGGCCGGCTCGTCGAGCTGCTGCGGCAGCCCGATCTGCTGCGCCTGAACCTGGGCGTGTTCATCCTGCACACGGTGCAGATGGCGATGTGGGTCGCGGTGCCGGCGCTGCTGCTGCAGTCCGGGCTCGCCAAAGGCGCGCACTGGCAGATCTACCTGCCCGCGGTGCTGCTGTCGTTCATTGCCATGGGCGGCATGTTCTCGCTCGAACGCCGGGGCAAGCTGCGCATGGCGCTGCTCGGCGCCATCGCGCTGGTGCTGGTCGTGCAGCTGGGCCTGGGCGCCGTGGCGCTCAGCGGCGCCGCCCCCTCGCTGTGGCTCATGGGCCTGCTGATGCTGATCTTCTTTTGCGGCTTCAACATCCTCGAGGCCAGCCAGCCCAGCCTGGTCTCGCGCATGGCGCCCACGCCGCTGCGCGGCGCGGCGCTGGGCAGCTACAACACGCTGCAGTCGCTGGGCCTGTTCGCCGGCGGCGCGCTGGGCGGCGCGATCGCCAAATGGGCCGGCATGCCGGGGCTGTTCGTGGTGACGGCGGCGCTCACGGCGCTGTGGCTGACCGTGACCTGGCCGCTGCGTCCCGTAGGTAAAACCGGCGGCCACTGAGCGCCCACCCATTGCAAGATCACGGGTTTGCCCGAAGTCTTGGACAACAGGATATGCTCTCCATCTGCGGCGTTTCCGGGGGGAACGGCGCAATCCAAGCATCTGGCGCGGGCCCCCTCATCTTCTGGTTCGCGCTACCTATCTTTCGAGGTTTTTCATGGCATCCGTCAACAAAGTCATCATCGTCGGCAATCTGGGCCGCGATCCCGAAATGCGCACCTTCCCCAGCGGTGACCAGGTGGCCAACGTGACCATCGCCACCACCGACCGCTGGCGCGACAAGAACACCGGCGAGAACAAGGAAGCCACCGAATGGCACCGCGTGGTGTTCAACGGGCGCTTGGCCGAGATCGTCGGCCAGTACCTGCGCAAGGGCTCGCAGGTCTACGTCGAGGGCTCGCTGCGCACGCGCAAGTGGACCGACCAGGCCTCGGGCCAGGAACGCTACGCGACGGAAATCCGCGCCGACACCATGCAGATGCTGGGCAGCCGCCAGGGCATGGGCGGCGGCCAGCAAGGCGGCGGCTACGGCGACGACAGCGGCTATGGCGACAACGGTGGCGGCAACGGCGGCTACGAAGCCCCGCGCCGCGCGGCGCCCCCAGCCGCTCCCCGCGCGCCCGCACCTGCCCAGCGCATGGCTCCTCCGGCACAGGCTCCGGCACCGCAGCGCGCGGCTTCGGGCTTTGACGACATGGATGACGACATCCCGTTCTGAAGCCGGTTCTTTCCGGACCGCACCAATGCCCGAAGCGCCTGCCGCTTCGGGCATTTTTCATGGGCCGGCGGTTTGCGTGGCTCGTGCGCTCAGGCCTGCGGCACCGCTTCGCGCGCCGCCGGCCGCCGGTGCGCCGCCAGGCACGACAGCACCCCCAGCACCACGCAGACAAAGGCGGCCATCTCCGCCAGCGTCGGCATGCGCTGCTCCCACAACAGCCCATAGAACAGCGCGAAGACGGTTTCAAACAGGATCATCTGTCCCACCAGCGTCAGGGGCAGCAGGCGGCTCATGCGGTTCCACAGGGCGTTGCCGATCACCGAAGCAAATACCGCCACAGCCACCGACACCGCGGCAAACCGCGCCCATTCATGCGCGCCGTGCTGCGTGCTCTCCAGCAGCAGCGCCAGCGGCAGCAACAGCAGGCTCTGCGCGCCGGTGACCAGCCCGGTCAGCAGGTTCCACTCATGGGCCGTGACCTGCTGCAGCCGCCCGAGGCAGCGCGCATTGCCGACCGCAAAGGCCGTCCACGACACCAGCGCGCCGACGGCGCAGGCCAGGCCCAGCAACTGCTGGCTGGCATCGCCCGCCACGGGAGCCGCAACCGCCTGCCAGCCAATGCACAGCGCGCCCAATGCGCACAGCAGCATCGAGGGCAGCATGCGCCGCAGCGGCACGGCGCCATGGTCGCGGCTGCCGATCAGCGTGACGGCGACGGGCAGGAAGCCGATGACCAGCGAGGTCATGGCAATGCCGCCGATCTGCACCGCGGCCGACAGCAGCACGTAATACAGCGTGTTGCCGGCCAGCGCCAGCCAGCACAGCTGGCCCCACTGGCGGCGCGAGACATGGGCGCGCAGCCCGCGCCAGCGCGGCGCGATCAGTGCCAGTGCGATCAATCCGTAGCAGAGATAGCGTCCCACGCTCAGCTGCAGCGGCCCGAATTCCCCGGCCAGCTCCGGTGCCAGGAAGACCAGTCCCCAGAGCGCTCCTGCGCCTGCGCCATAGGCGATGCCGGTGGCGGTGCGGTTGCGGGATGGAGCGGGTATGGACGGGGACATCTGGGACATGCGCAATGCTATGCGCGCCAGCAGTTCGATCAGCCCTATCGATGGCTGCCGGAACGCAAAAATCCGCCGGCAGGCCACGACGCCTGCAAAAAAGCGGCCACAAGCAGCCGGCGCTCCGTCCGACGCAACGGACTGGGCCTCCTCCCTACAGTCGATTGGTCCACACCATTCGAGAAAGTCAACGTCATGAGCAACGACCAGCACGGCGAACCCAACCCCATCATCGATGCGCTGTCCAACGCAGTGGCTGCGATCCGTGCCGACGAAGACCAGTTGGAGCTGGCCAAGGCCCATGATGCGCTGCACCCCAAGGCCATCGAGAAGCTGTCCGCCGAGGAAGCGCGCCGCCAGCCCACGGCGGCCGATGCGGTGCACCACCTGCTGACGCTGCAAGGACGCTCCACCGACCCCGAGGTGCTGGTGCCGGGCGTGCGCGCCATGCCGCTGTCCATCGACACCGGCAGCGTGGTGCTGCCGGCCACGGTCTACACGCCGCACGATTCCGCGGCCTCGCCCGCCGGCCTGCCCGTGATCCTCTACTTCCACGGCGGCGGCTGGGTCATCGCCAGCAAGGAAGTCTATGACGGCGGCGCGCGCGGCCTGGCCAGGCAGGCGCATGCGATCGTGGTCTCCGTCGACTACCGCCAGGCGCCCGAGCACAAGTTCCCCACCGCCTGGGAAGACGCGCTGGCCAGCTACCGCTGGCTGACCGAGCATGCGGCGCGCATCGGCGGCGACCCCACGCGCCTGGCCCTGGCCGGCGAAAGCGCGGGCGGCAACCTGGCCGTGGCCACCGCCTTTGCGGCGCGCAACGCCGGCCTGCCCATGCCGCGCCACATCCTGAGCGTCTACCCGGTGGCGCAGACCAGCCTCAACACCGAGTCCTATCTCGAGAACGCGATCGCCAAGCCGCTGAACCGCGCGATGATCAAGTGGTTCGTCGACCACCTGATCCGCACGCAGGAGGACCTCAACGACCCGCGCCTGTCGCTGATCGACGCCGACCTGCGCGGCTTGCCGCCGGTGACCATCATCAACGCCCGCCTGGACCCGCTGCGCAGCGATGGCGCCAAGCTGGAAGATGCGCTGCGCAACGCGCAGGTACCCGTCGAGCGCCGTGAGTACGAGGGCGTGGCGCATGAATTCTTCGGCGCCGCGGCGGTGCTGGAGAAGGCGCGCGAAGCCCAGGCCTATGCGGGCGAACGCCTGCGCCAGTCGCTCAGCGGCTACTGAGGCATCGCACCCCGGCCGGGGCCATTGACCATCGGCCTGATGTGGTCTGCAGCCGCATCAGGCCGTTGTCTTCTGCGAGCATGGGCCTCCTTTTGCAGGAGCCTCGCCATGAAATACGTCGATGGATTCGTGGTCGCCGTGCCGGCCGCCAACAAGCAGCAATACCTGGAACTCGCGGCCCGCGCGGCCCAGGTCTTCAAGGACCATGGCGCCACGCGCGTCGTGGAGTGCTGGGGCGACGATGTGCCCGAAGGCAAGCTGACCGACTTCCGCGGCGCGGTCAAGGCCGAGGACGGCGAGATCGTCGTGTTCTCCTGGATCGAATACCCGTCGCGCGAAGTGCGTGACCGGGTCAACCAGGAGGCCATGAAGGACCCGCGCTTCGAGGGCATGGACAAACAGATGCCGTTTGACGGCAAGCGCATGATCTTTGGCGGTTTCGTGCCGCTGCTCGACGAATAGGCGCAGCCGGCGCAAGACTCCGGGGATGGGTTGCCCTGGGCCGGCCCTCGAAAACAGACGGGCCGCGTGGCGACAGGGCGCGCCCGGGCTCAGCCCTGTGCTGGCTCCGAATACGCCGCCACCGCGGAAATCATCCCTCCGCCCAGGCAGACCTCCCCGTCATACAGCACGGCCGACTGCCCCGGCGTGACCGCCCATTGCGGCTCGGGGAAGTCCAGGCGGAAGGTGGCCTCGCCCGCCTGGCTGATCACGGCTGGCGAATCCGGCTGGCGGTAGCGCGTCTTCGAGCCATAGCTTCCCGCGGCCGGGGGCTCGCCCGCGACCCAGCTGGCGTTGTCGGCATCGAGTTGCTGCGTCAACAGCCAGGGGTGGTCATGGCCCTGCACCACGCGCAGCACGTTGCGGTCGAGCTCCTTGCGCGCAACGAACCATGGCTGGTGCTCGCCGCCGCCGCGTTGCGCACTCTTGTCCTTGATGCCACCGATGCCCAGGCCCTGGCGCTGGCCCAGCGTGTAGAACGACAGGCCCTGGTGGCGCCCCAGCCGGCGGTCGCGCTCGTCGAGGATCCAGCCCGGTTCCTTGTTGATGTAGCGGTTGAGGAAGTCGCGGAAGGGCCGCTCGCCAATGAAGCAGATGCCGGTCGAGTCCTTCTTCTTCGCGTTCGGCAGGCCGATTTCCTCCGCAATGCGCCGCACCTCGGACTTGTGCAGCTCGCCCACGGGAAACATGGTCTTCGACAGCTGTGCCTGGTTCAGGCGGTGCAGGAAATAGCTCTGGTCCTTGGACGGATCCAGCCCCTTGAGCAGCTCGAAGCGCTGCGTTTCGAGGTTCTGACGCACGCGCGCATAGTGGCCGGTGGCGATCTTCTCGGCGCCCAGGCGCATCGCGTGGTCGAGGAAGGCCTTGAACTTGATCTCGGCGTTGCACAGCACGTCGGGGTTGGGCGTGCGCCCGGCCTGGTATTCGCGCAGGAACTCGGCGAACACCCGGTCCTTGTACTCGGCCGCGAAGTTCACGTGCTCGATCTCGATGCCGATCACGTCGGCCACGGCCGCCGCGTCGACGAAGTCGATATTGGACGAACAGAATTCGCTGTCGTCGTCATCTTCCCAGTTCTTCATGAAGATGCCGACCACGTCATGGCCCTGCTGCTTGAGCAGATAAGCGGTCACCGCCGAATCCACGCCGCCCGAAAGGCCCACCACCACCCGATGTTTTGTCATAGGGGGGCGATTATCCCAGCCACCGCGCGCAGCCGTGTGGTGGGGGCAAATACCGCCTTCCCGCGCGCGGGGAGCGCACGGATCAGCGGCCTGTGCCGTCCTTCACCTGGTCCGCGGCGCGCCGGTCCGGCCCGCGCTGGGCGGCCCCGCGGCTGGAGGGCACCGGCCCCTCGTAGACGCTTGCGTCCACATGCAGCATGGACAAATCGAAGCGCTGGCCTGCGAGATAGTCGCGCACCGACTCCAGCACGACCGGGCTGCGGTGGCGCGCGGCGCTGGACTCGAGCTCGGCCAGCGTCATCCACACCGTGCGCAGGATGCCGTCGTCCAGCGCGCGCTGCGCATGGTGCGTGCCCAGCTCGCCCGTGAACGCAAACCGCAGGTAGGTGATGTCGGCCCCGCTGCGCGTGCGCGTGAAACGGTTCATGTACACGCCCACCAGCGCCGTGGGCGTGAAGCCGAAGGCGGTTTCCTCCAGCACCTCGCGCACGCAGGCATCGAGGGGGGATTCCGCAGGGTCCAGATGGCCCGCGGGCACGTTCAGCTTCAATCCGTCGGCGGTTTCTTCCTCGACCAATAGAAAGCGGCCATCTCGTTCGATGATGGCGGACACGGTGACATTGGGTTTCCAGCGATCAGGCATAACACGCATTATCGCCTGCGGCTTTCGTTAGGCACTGCATATGCAACGCGCATATCCATGCCGCAGGCTATGGACATGTTCCATCCAATCAATTGGACCATGGCAATGGGAATCAATATCATTTGACTCAGTTCCAGACTTCAGAAAATTCCATGCTCCGCCTTCGCCAACTGCTTCGCGCCAACCAACCCACCCTGCTGAAGACCGCCAGCTATTACATGATCCATATCATGGTGGCGGCCTGTGTCGCCTATGCGGTCACGCGCAATTTCTGGGCTTCGCTGACGCTGAGCCTGCTGGAGCCCTCGGTGCAGGCCGTGGCCTATTTCTTCCATGAGAAGGCCTGGAACCGTGCCCAGGCACGCCAGGCTCCGCAGCCGGCACTGGGAGCCGCGCAATGAATGCGCAGAGCTTGCCCCAGTGCTTTGCAGCCTGGGCCGCCCAGCGGCTGGCGGCCTGGGCGCAGGTCAGCTGAGGCAGCGCCGGATCATTGGCGGCTGGCTCCCGACCCACTGTTCTTGCCGCCATCGAGCTCGTGCCTGTCGCCATCGCCGCGGGCATCGGTGATGCCGCTGGCATAGCCCGCCGCCGGGCTGGAGCCGCCATTGGCCTGGTTGCTGTCCTGCGCGCCGCCGGAAGACTGGATCACCGGACGCGGCGGCAACGGCACCGCGGCGGGCAACGGCTGGCTCGAAGCATGCTGTGTCTCGAGATGCGGGGTGGGCACGGGATTGGAATCGGCCAGCACCGGGGCGCGCGGTGCGGGTTGGTCGAAAGCCGAGGGCTGGGCCATCGGCATGCCATCGGAGCCGGAACGGGAATCGCAGCCCGCGAGGGCAAGTGCGGCCACGCAGGCAGCCGCCAGGGAAAATGAAAAACAGCGCATCGGGGTACCTCCATTGACAGGGCCTGCGGCGGCTAGGTCGTTTTCATCTCGACCGCCCCGCCCTGAAACGCCATTCGACAGGCTCAGGGCGAACGGTGGGGGTGATCCGTTCGTCCTGAGCCTGTCGAAGGATGACGGGCTGCTGGGCACGAAACTGCCTTTGCACCGCCAGGCCAGGCTCCCATCATGGCGCCAAGCGGCGATGCGGTCTGCAGGACAAAGGCGCCGTTAGTCCAGCGTGATGTTGGCGTTCTTGATCACAGCGCGCCACTTCGCCACTTCGACCTTGTGGAACTCTTCCGATGCCGCGGGGTTGAGCGCCGAAGGCAGCACGCCCATGGCATCGAGCTTGGCCTTGACCTGTGGATCGGACAGCGCCTTGGCGATCTCCGTGTACAGGCGGTCGATGACGGGCTTGGGAGTGCCTGCGGGCACGGAGGCCATGAACCAGGCATCGGCCTGGAAGCCCTTGAGGCCCTGCTCGTCCATGGTCGGCACATCGGGCATCGATGCCAGGCGCTCGTTGTGCGCCACCGCCAGCGCGCGCAGCTTGCCAGCCTTGAGCTGGGAGTCGATGGTCACGGCCGTCAGGAAGCCGAAATCGGTCTCGCCGGCCACCAGCGACACCACCGAAGGCGCGCTGCCCTTGTAGGGGATATGGCTGATCTTGACCTTGGCCTGCATGGCGTAGAGCTCGCCGCCCAGGTGGTTCGGGCCACCGGTACCCGACGACGGGTAGTTGAGCTTGCCCGGCTGGGCACGCGCGGCGGCCGTCAGGTCGGCCAGCGACTTGAACGGGCTCTGCGTGCCCACGGTGAGCACCAGCGGGCTGCGCGCCACCAGGCTCACGTCGGCGAAGTCCTTGAGCGGGTCATAGGACAGCTTGGTGTAGAGGCCGACGGCCATGGCCATGCAGCCCACATCGCCCAGCACCATGGTGTAGCCGTCGGCGGGCGACTTGGCCAGCTGGTCGCAGCCCAGCGTGCCATTGGCGCCGGGCTTGTTTTCCACCACCACGGTGGCATTCATGTTCTCGCCCATCTTCTGCGCCAGCAGGCGGCCCAGGATGTCCGTCGAACCACCGGCCGAGAAGGGCACGATCAGGCGGATGGGCTTGGTGGGATAGGCCGCAGGGCTCGCCGCCTGCGCCAAGGGGGCAGCAAACGCCGCGGCGGCGACGGCAATGCCCAGAACCACGCGCATGGACGCGCGGCGGGTGGCACGGAAAGCGGGAAAAGCACGGGAGCGGGACAGAGACATGAATTCCTCTTAATGCGGGTTAGCGTTATTGCCGGCGCCAAGCATAACGCCGTTTCCCGTCCGGCAAATCAGGTCAGATCTGCATCGACGCGACAGTTTCCGCCCCATCGTGGTGCACTGCTGCAGGCCGGGCATGGGTTGCGCCCCGGTTACCGCTTTTTGTCCCCTGCCGCGCAAGCCGAGCTGCGTGCCATGTATGGCACTGAGCCTACAATGAGGCGCCTACGAAGCGCCCACACGCAGGACAACCGGCCCGGGCCGCCGCAGACACGGCCTGCATGGATGCGGGCCACCCCCATAAATAAGCAATCCGCTGGCCTGCTCGAGCTTTTGCCGCGGATTGGATTCACCCTCGAGCTGGAGACGCTTGATGTCCGACACTACGGTTTCTTCTACCCTTGCCACCCCTACCGACAAACGCGCGCTGCTGCGCCGTGCAGCCCTCGAATACCACGAGTTCCCCAAGCCAGGCAAGGTAGCCATCGCGGCCACCAAGCCCATGGCCAACCAGCACGACCTGGCGCTGGCCTACTCCCCGGGCGTGGCAGCCCCCTGCGAGGAGATCGTCAAGGATCCCAACGCCGCCTTCAAGTACACCAGCCGTGGCAATCTGGTCGGCGTCATCTCCAACGGCACGGCCGTGCTAGGCCTGGGCGACATCGGCGCGCTGGCTTCCAAGCCGGTCATGGAAGGCAAGGGCGTCCTGTTCAAGAAATTCGCCGGCGTCGACGTCTTCGACATCGAAATCGATGAAAAGGACCCGCAGAAGCTGGTCGAGGTCATTGCCGCGCTCGAGCCGACCTTTGGCGCCATCAATCTCGAGGACATCAAGGCGCCCGAGTGCTTCTATGTCGAGCGCGAGCTGCGCAAGCGCCTGAAGATTCCCGTGTTCCACGATGACCAGCACGGCACGGCCATCACCGTGGCCGCGGCCATGATCAATGCGCTCAAGGTCGCCAACAAGAAGATCGAGGAGGTCACGCTCGTGGCTTCGGGCGCCGGCGCGGCGGCCCTGGCCTGCCTGAACCTGCTGCTGGAGATCGGCCTGCGGCGCGAGAACGTGTTCGTGACCGACCTGGCCGGCGTGGTCTATACCGGTCGTACCGAGCTGATGGACGACGATAAAGCCATGTTCGCGCGCGATACCGACATGCGCAAGCTGTCGGAGGTCATCGTCGATGCCGATGTGTTCCTTGGCCTGTCCGCTGGCGGCGTGCTCAAGCCGGAAATGGTGGCACGCATGGCCGCCCGTCCCGTGATCTTCGCCCTGGCCAACCCGAACCCGGAGATCACGCCAGAAGACGTCAAGAGCGTGCGCGATGACGCCATCATGGCAACGGGACGGACCGATTATCCGAATCAGGTCAACAACGTCCTGTGCTTCCCCTATATCTTCCGCGGGGCGCTCGATTGCGGCGCGACCACCATCACGCTGGAGATGGAGATCGCCGCGGTGCATGCCATTGCCGACCTGGCGCAGGCCGAGCAGAGCGAGGAAGTGGCAGCCGCCTATGTGGGCGAGCCGCTGGTCTTCGGGCCCGACTACCTGATCCCCAAGCCCTTCGACCCGCGCCTGATGATGAAGATCGCGCCGGCAGTGGCGCAGGCAGCGGCCGAATCCGGCGTGGCCCAGCGTCCGATCCAGGACATGGACGCCTACCGCGAGCACCTGCAGACCTTCGTCTATGCCTCGGGTTCGACCATGAAGCCGATCTTCGCCGCGGCCAAGCAGGGCACGCGCAAGCGCGTGGCCTATGCCGAAGGCGAGGAGGAACGCGTGCTGCGCGCCGCGCAGATCGTGGTGGACGAGCATCTGGCCCGCCCCACGCTGATCGGCCGTCCGGCCATCATTGCCCAGCGCATCGTGAAGTTCGGCCTGCGCCTCGAGCAGGGCCGCGACTACGACGTGGTGAACGTCGAGGACGACCACCGCTACCGCGACTTCTGGCAGTCCTACCACCGCATGACCGAGCGCAAGGGCATCACCGCGCCCATTGCCAAGATCGAGATGCGCCGCCGCCTGACGCTGATCGGCGCGATGCTGCTGCACAAGGGCGAGGTCGACGGGCTGATCTGCGGCACCTGGGGCCAGACCACGCACCACCTCAACTACATCGACCAGGTGCTGGGCAAGCGTGCCGGGGTGGAGACCTTCGCCTGCATGAACGGCCTGCTGCTGCCCGAACGCCAGGTGTTCCTGGTCGACACCCATGTGAACTACGATCCCACGCCCGAGCAGCTGTGCGAGATCACCATCATGGCGGCCGAGGAAATGATGCGTTTCGGCATCAAGCCCAAGTGCGCGCTGCTGAGCCATTCGAACTTCGGCTCGAGCGTGCAGCCCAGCGCCGTGAAGATGCGCGCCACGCTGGAGATGCTGCGGGTGCAGGCACCCTGGCTCGAGGTCGACGGCGAAATGCATGGCGACGTGGCGCTCAACGGCAAGGCCCGCGCGGCGCTGATGCCCAACAGCACCCTGGTCGGCGACGCCAACCTGTTGGTGCTGCCCAATATCGACGCGGCCAACATCTCCTACAACCTGCTCAAGACCGCAGCCGGCGGCGGCATTGCCATCGGCCCGGTGCTGCTGGGCGCCGCCCAGCCGGTGCATGTGCTCACACCCAGCGCAACGGTGCGCCGCATCGTCAACATGACCGCGCTGACGGTGGCCGACGCCAACGCCGCGCGCTGATCCACAAAGGCGGCAGGCCCGGGCAACGTCAGCCTGGCCTGCGCCGCCAGGCCTGCAGCGGCCCCGCCGGACACGGTCCTCCGCAAATGTAAGCGCCTGCCCAAAATTTGGGCAGGCGCTTGCTTTTTGAGGGGTGATACGGCACACTAGCAGGTCGAAATTTCAGGCATGACCTGGGTTTCTGAAAGGTTTTAGATGCCGAAGGCTGTCGCCGCCCGTTGTTTTCAGACTGGTCATGCGATTTTTTCAGGGACAGCCTTTGCCGTTGCGCCATGGATGGCGCCAGCGTGCAGGGCTGGCTCGGCCCTGCAATTGTCTGCTGTCGCACGGCCGGAGCGGCCCTTGCGGGGGCATGCGATGCATGGATCGATGCGCGCCGGCAGGCCTGTGGGCGGCAGCGTCTTTGGCCATCGCGGGCGCATCCCGTCCAGCTGCAAACGGGTCTATTGCCAGGAATATACCGTCAAGACGCCGCGCTTGCGAGATTGCGGTGGCCCGGAGCTGCGGGTGCCCGATGCCTGCGATGACACCCGCGACCGTTACGCCAGCTTTTACCAACATCATCGATGAAGACGCAACCAGTATTCGCCGGCCAGGGCCGCGAAGGGTGCCATGAGGGGCCCTTTGCCCCGTCTTATTTTTCGCAACCGGGCGACAGCATTCTTGCGCCCTCCCCGATTGTGGACAGTCCTGTCCAAGAAAGATCCGCGGAGATGGAAACACCACTTCGTAAGACCCCTGAGCTGCCGCTGCGTAACGTGCGCCAGAACATCGTGCAATCGATCCGCGCCTACCGCGTGCAGGACCTGCAGGAGGCCGCCAAGGTGCTGGGCAACCACTTCCTGTATGCCAATCTGGCGCATGCCCAGACCAAGCAGGACATTCTCGACCTGATTGCCACGCAGTTCATCTTTCCGGCGCATTTCGGCAAGAACTTCGATGCGCTCTACGACTGCCTCACGGATCCGCTGCACAAGGCCGGACCGCAGCCGGGTTTCATCCTGGTGCTGGACCAGATCCCGACCACCACGAAGTTCGACAAGGAAGTGCGCGAGCAGCTGCTCGACAGCTTCCGCGATGCGGCCGACTACTGGGCCGAGCGCAAGATCTCGTTCCGCTGCTTCTACTCGTTTCTATAACTTGGCGGACTCCAGCCGAGGGACGCCGAGGAAGGGCCGCCCCTAGGCGGGCCCCCTAGGCGGGCCCCCGCACCGAAGGCGTCGTCCCTGCGCGGGCCGCCCTAGGCGGGCCCCCCTGGCCGGGCGTCCCCCTCCACCGAAGGATGAGAGGGGAAGCGGGCTCGGCGCCTGCCGCAAAGCCGCTCAGGGGGTGCTGGCCAATTCTGCGGCAAGTGCCACATATTCCTCTACGGAGACTTCCTCGGCGCGGCGCTTCACATCGAAGTCGCCGCCGTAAGCCTTGTCCTCCAGCCAGCGGCCCAGCGTGTGGCGCAGCAGCTTGCGGCGCTGGCTGAAGGCCACCTGCACCATTTCCTCGAGCAGGTGCTTGTCCACAGGCGCGGGCGCGGCGCGCGGCACCATGCGCACCACGGCGCTGTTGACCTTGGGCGGCGGATCGAAGCTCTCGGGCGGCACGAACAGCACTTCTTCCATCGCATAGCGCCACTGCAGCAGCACCGACAGCCGGCCATAGGCCGCCGTAGAGGGCGCGCCCACCATGCGGTCGATGACTTCCTTTTGCAGCATGAAATGCTGGTCCTGGATCACATCCACATGCTCGAGCAGGTGGAACAGGATGGGCGTCGAGATGTTGTAGGGCAGGTTGCCGACCACGCGCAGCTGCTGCGTCTGCAGTTGCTGCGCGACGGCGGTGAAATCGACCTTAAGCACATCCGACTCGATCACCTCGAGCTGCTGGTGCAGGCGCAGCCGCAAGGCCAGGTCGCGGTCGAGCTCGATCACGGTGAGCCGGCCGACGCGCTCGACCAGCGGCTGCGTCAGGGCCATCAGGCCGGGGCCGATCTCGACCATCGGGTCGCCGGCTTTGGGGTCGATCGCGTCGACAATGGCATCGATGATGCCGCCATCGGTCAGGAAGTTCTGGCCGAAGCGTTTGCGGGGAATGTGTTTCAAAACTGGCTACTCTTATTGCGGGGGATCGCGGTATTCCACATAGGCGCGCCCGCGCACTTCCTGGACCCAGGTGCTGTAGGCCTTTTCGAGCTTCTGCTCGCGCACCACGTTGCGCAGCATGTCGCGCTGCTCGCGCGGTGTCAGCGTCGCCTGGCGGCGCTCGATCAGCTGGATCAGGTGCACGCCAAAGCGCGATACCACCGGAGCACTCACCTCGCCCGGCTGGAGCTGGTTCAGCGCCTCCTCGAACTCGGGCACATAGGCGCCGGGACCCGCCCAGCCCAGGTCGCCGCCCTGCTTGGCGCTGCCGTCCTGGGAATGGTCGCGCGCGAGATCCTCAAAGCGCGCCTGGCCGGCCTGCACGCGGCGGCGATAGTCGGCCAGGCGCTCGGCGGCCTGGCGTTCGTTGAGCTGTTCCGAAGGACGCAGCAGGATGTGGCGGGCATGGTTCTGCGTCACAACCGCGGGCACGCCCTGCTGCGAACGGTCCAGCACCTTCAGCAGGTGGAAGCCCGCGCCCGAGCGCAGCGGCCCGATCAGCGCACCCTTGGGGGAGCCGCCCACGGCGCGCATGAACAGCTCCGGATAGCGGTCCGCGGGGCGCATGCCCAGCGCACCGCCCTCGCGCGCCTCGGGCGCTTCCGAATATTCGCGCACCACGGCCGCGAAATCCTGGCCGGCGCGCAGCTTCCCGAGCGCCTCGTTCGCGCGCGCCTCGCGCTCGGCCACCACCGCGGGCGCCGCGTTCTCGGGCACGGGAATGAACACATGGCCGAGGTTCAGCGCAGTGGCGGACAGGTCGCCGCTGCTGCGCTGCTCCTTGATGTACTGGTCGATGTCCAGCTCGCTCACGCGCACCCGGCCGTCGACCTCGCGCTCGCGCAGGCGCTGCAGCAGCAGCTGGCTGCGCAGTTCCTCGCGAAAGCGCGTGGCACTGATGCCATCGGAAGCCAGCCGTGCCAGCATCTGCTCGAGCGACAGGCCGTTCTGGCGCGCCACGTTCTGCGCGGCCTGTTCAACGGCGTAATCGTCGACTTTCAGGCCCTGTTCGCGCGCGCTTTGCAGCTGGGCCTTTTCCACGATCAACCGCTCGAGCACTTCGCGTGCCAGCACGTCCTCGGGCGGCAGCTTCCCGCCCTGCTCCGAGACCGACTGGGCCACGCGCGCCATGCGGTTGCGCACTTCGGTATTGGTCACCGGCTCGGAATTGACCACCGCCACGATGTAATCCGCCGAGCGCACGCCGGTATTGCCGGGCACGGCGCGGACGCTGCTGTCCAGCGCCTTCGACAGGGAGGCACCCGTGCCGCCGGACGGGCGCAGGCCCTGCGCCTGGGCACCGCCAGCGGCGAGAGTGGCCAGGCACACGAGGCCCATGGCAAGGGTGCGGGGGTTGAGTGAGGAAAGACGCATGTTGGTTCAATCGTAATTGCTGAAGCGGCTGGGCACCGTGGTGGTCTGGCGCAGCGCCTGATAGCGGGGGATATTTTGCTGCAAGCTTTGCAGGGGGTTGGAGCCCAGGCTCAAACGCGTGAAACCGACGAACTCAACCTGGAACAGCAGCCGGGTGTTCGAGGTGTTCAGGCTGCTTTGCAGGCGTTCGAGCACGACGCGCCCGACCCAGCAGCAGCTGTCGTATTCAAAGCCCACGACCGTATCGACCAGCCTGCGGTCCTGCAGACTGTAGTTCAAACGGCCCACGGAGTACCAGCGCCCGCCTTCGCGGCCCTTCTCCTCGGACGCCCAGGGGTTGCGGATCGGCCATTGCCAGCCCACGTCGACCTGTTCGCTGGTGCCGCGCAGCAGGCGGTAGGCGGCGCTGATGGTGCGGTAGCTGCCCGGGCTGTAGCGCGCGCCAACGGTGGTGCGCTCGGAATGCCCGGTTTCGCGGTTGTACTGCACCGCCGCGTCCAGCGCCCACTGCGGCGTCCAGTTGATCGAGGCGCCGAACAGGATGTCCGAGAGCCGGTCGGTGGCGGGCACCTCGCCGGGCAGCGTCACACGCTGATCGGAGAAGCGCACGCGCTGGGCCACGCCGAAGCGCGCGGATTCGGCGCCGGTGTCGGCATCGATCAGGCGGGTGGTGAGGCCCAGGGTCAGCAGGTTGTTGTCGGCAAAGCGGTCCTGGCCGCTGTAGCTGTTTTCGCTGTAGATCGTCGCCAGGTTGAAGTCATTGAGCGCGGTGTCGTACACCGGCAGCATGTTCTGGCTGCGGTAGGGCGTGTAGGTGTAGAAGGCGCGCGGCTCGAGCGTCTGCAGCAGCTTGCGGCCGAAGAGCTGCGTGTCGCGCTCGAACACCAAGCCGCTGTCCAGGCTCACCGTGGGCAGCGTGCGCGAGGCCGAGCGCATGCCGTTGCTCAGCGGGTCGTCGAACTGGTACTGGGACGCATGCAGCTTGAGCTTGGGCGTGAAGAACGCGCCCGGCGAAACGAAGGGGCGGCTGATCTCCGCCGCCAGGTAGCTGCGCTGGGCGTCGGGCTGGCGCGTCAGCCGCGGGTCGCCCTCGAAACGCGTGGTGTCGGCCTCGATGCTCATGTCCAGGCCATGGCCCAGGTTCAGCGGCGTATAGCGCCACTGCAGCTGCGGCATGCGGTCATAGGGCGGCGTGATCGGTGCGGCCACGTCCTGCAGCGTCTGCCATTTGAGCGTGCGCAGCATCAGCGTGCTGTCCTCGCCCGCCCAGCTCAGGCTCGCGTCGCTGGCCAGCAGCCGGTTGTTGTTGAGCAGCCGGTTGGTGCCCCGGCGCGTGAAATCGCGCCAGTAGTCGTTGTCGCTGACGCGGTTGAGATTCAGGTTCAGCCCGAGGCCGCCCCAGGGCGAGGCGATCTGGGCCTGGTGCTGCAGACCATAGGACCAGCGGTCGCGGTCGCGCAGACGGTCGCCGGGCATGTAGTCGAGCTGCAGCTGGCCCTGGTAGGTGGGCTCCAGATAGCGGAACTCCGCGCCCAGCTTGACGCCGCGCTTGCTCATCAGCGTGCTGGACAGCGTCGCGTCGCGGTTGGGTGCGATGTTCCAGTAATAGGGCTGGGTGTATTCGAAGCCGCTGAGATTGTCCAGGCCCATGGTGGGAGGCAGGAGGCCCGACTTGCGCTTGTCCGACAGCGGAAAGCTCACGACCGGAATCGGCAGCAGCGTCACGCCCTTGAACTGCAGCTGGGCGTCGCGCGCATAGCCGACTTCCTCACCCTGGTCCAGATGGATGGAGCGCGCCTTGAGCATCCAGTCCGGCTCCCAGCTGGCCTCGTCGTCGCGCCGGCAGGTGGTGTAGGTGGCGTTGTGGATGATGGAGCGCTCGCGGTCCAGGAACTGGATCTCGCTGGCATCGCCATGCGCCTGCGTGGCCAGGAATTGGTAGCTCGCATCGGTGAAATTGCCGCGGAAGGCCTCGACCTCGAGGTCCAGCCGGCTGCCGTCGAAGACATTGCCCGCGCGATTGATGTGCACCTGCCCCTCGGCCTGCAGCCGGTCGTCGGCCACGGTGTATTCCATGCGGTTGGCGCGCACGATGGTGTCGCTGCGGCGCAGCTCGGCGTTGCCTTCGATCACGGCGCGCACATTGGCCTGGCCCGCGATCGAATCACCGGACACGTAGGCCGGCTGCAGTGCGCGCGCGTCCTCGGGAATCCGCTCCTGCAGCATCGGGCTGGAACGCAGCACCGGCGAAGGCAGCGGTTCCTGCGCGGCGTTCTGGGCCTGCGCCAGTGCCGGCAGGCCGGCCCAGGCCAGCGCCATCCACCACACCAGGGGACGGACGGCCGGCAGGCCGGACGGCAGTTGCCGCCGGGACTGCGGGCAGGACGTGGGCATGGCAAGGGAGGGCGGGCAAAAAGGCACGGTGGATGAAAGATGGAAAGCTTGGGGGCCGGAGCCAATGCTTGCACACGGGCAGACAGGCGACTTTAGAATCCCATTATCCATGAGCCACCCCATCTCCCCCATCGCCAGCGTTGATTGGCCCGATGCCGACCGCCAGGCCGCCTTTGCCGCCTGGCTCGCGCCCCTTGTCGGCTTGCACCAGCTGCAACCCCAGACCCTGCGTCCGGCCTCGGCCGATGCGAGCTTCAGGCGCTATCTGCGGCTGGACCGCCTTGGCGGCGACAGCCTGATCGTCATGGACGCGCCGCCCGACAAGGAGGACTGCGCGCCCTTCGTCAAGGTGCAGGCGCTGCTGGCCGAGGCCGGCCTGACGGTCCCCGAGATCCTTGCCTGGGACCAGGCCCACGGCTTCATGCTGCTCAGCGACCTGGGCAGCCAGACGCTGATCGAGCGCCTGGACCCGGCTTCGCCCGGCGAAGCCGAGCCCTGGTACCGCCAGGCCACCGACCTGCTGCTGCAATGGCAGCTGGCCTCGCGCCCCGGCGTGCTGCCCGTCTATGACGAGGCCCTGCTGCGCCGCGAGCTGGCGCTGTTTCCCGACTGGTACCTGGCGCGACACAAGGGCGTGACGCTGGCCGGCAAGCAGCTGGAAACGCTGAACAAGGCCTTCGACAGCATCGTCGCCCACAACCTGTCCGTGCCCAGCGTCTACGTGCACCGCGACTTCATGACGCGCAACCTGATGCTGCCGCGCGAGGCCGGCGGCCCGCTGGGCGTGCTGGACTTCCAGGATGCGGTCTACGGCCCGATCACCTATGACATCGCCAGCCTGCTGCGCGATGCCTTCATCAGCTGGGAAGAGGAGTTCGTCATCGACATCTGCGTGCGCTACTGGGAAAAGGCGCGCAAGGCCGGGCTGGTGGGCGCCACCAGCGCCACGGGCTGGGGCGACGACTTCGGCGAGTTCTACCGCGCCGTCGAGTGGATGGGCCTGCAGCGCCACTTCAAGGTGGCCGGCATCTTCGCGCGCCTCACGCTGCGCGACGGCAAGCCCAGGTACCTGGCCGACACGCCGCGCTTCATCCAGTACATCCGCGCCACGGCCCACCGCTACCGCCAGCTCGGCCCGCTGCTGAAGGTCATCGACGAGATCGAGAACATCCAGGTGGTCGAAGGCTACGCCTACGGCAGGATGTAAGCGAGGGCAGCATCTGCTTGCTGCTCTTGCCATTCCATACATAAAAAGTGCCGGCAGACCGCCTGCCGGCTTGATTTTCCAGCCCATGCCCCGTTTTCATTGCCCCATACCCCTGCAGACCGGCGCCACGCTGGAGCTGCCGCCCGGCGCGGCGCGCCATGTGCAGGTCTTGCGCCTGCAGCCCGGCGATACCATCACCCTGTTCGAAGGCCAGGCCGGCAAGGGCTTCGCGGGCGGCGAATTCGAGGCCACGGTGCTGCGCATGGGCCGCAGCGACGTGCAGGTGGAGGTCGGCGCGCACCGCGCGCTGGAACGCGAGCCCGCGCGCGAAGTGCATCTGCTGGCCGGCATCACGGCCAACGAGCGCATGGACTGGCTGGTGGAAAAGGCCACCGAACTGGGCGCCACCAGCATCACCCCGCTGCTGGCCGAGCGCAGCGTGCTCAAGCTCAAGGGCGAGCGCGGCGACAAGAAGCGTGCCCACTGGCAGGCGATTGCGGTGGCGGCCAGCGAGCAATGCGGGCGCAACCGGGTTCCGGTCATCCATCCGGCCACCGATCTTGCCGGCTGGATTGCCAACGCTCCGGCATTGGACCAGCAGGCGCGGCTGCTGCTGTCGCTGGGCGAAGGGACACAGCCGCTGCGTGCGGCGGCTGAACAGCATGCGCCGGCCCTCCAACCTGTAGTGTTCCTGTCGGGTCCGGAAGGCGGGCTAAGCCCCCAGGAAGAGGCGCTGGCGCGGGCCAACGGATTTGCGCCGGTGACTCTTGGGGCGCGCGTGTTGCGGGCGGAGACGGCGCCACTGGCGGCGTTGGCGACATTAACTCTGGATTGAGGGCAGGACGTCCACCCTTCGACAAGCTCAGGGCGAACGGTTAATACCTGCTTCAGGTTTTACCGTTCGTGGTGATCCTGAGCTTGTCGAAGGATCGAACCATGGACGGGCTGCCCTATAGAAATCCGGCGGCCTACTCAGCCGCCACCGGCAAACTGGCAATGACTTGCGCCACAGCCGCCGTCAATTTCTTCGCATACGGCACATGCAGGAACTCATTCGGCCCGTGCGCATTGCTCTTCGGCCCCAGCACCCCGCAGACCATCATCTGCGCCTTGGGGAAGCCCTGGCTCAGCAGATTCATCAGCGGGATCGTGCCGCCCTGCCCCACATAGCCGCAGGCGGCGCCGAACTGCGCCTGGCTGGCGCTTTGCAGCGCCTGCTCGAACCAGGAATCCATGGGCGGCGCGTTCCACCCGCTCGACGAGCTCAGGCCATCCCAGGTGACGCGCGCCTGGTAGGGCGCGTTGTCCTCGAGCAGGGCCTTCATTTCCTGCACGCAGGCCGCGGCATCGACCACGGGCGGCAGGCGCAGGCTCAGCTTGAAGGCGGTGTAGGGGCGCAGCACATTGCCCGCGTCCTGCATTGCCGGGAAACCGTCGGCGCCGGTCACGCTCAGCGTCGGCTCCCAGGTGCGCTTGAGCAGTGACTGCACCGGATCGGTGGTGGTGGGCAGCGCGAAGGTCGTGGCGCCGCCACAGTCGTAATGCGCCCAGGGGAAGCGCTTGGTGACCTCCTCGCCCAGGATGGCCGCCGTGGCGCGCGCCTGCGCCAGCCGATCCGCCGGTACCTCGCAATGGAAGCTGGCCGGCAGCAGCCGGCCGGTGGCGCTGTCTTCCAGCCGGTCGAGCACCTGGCGCATGATGCGGAACGACGAGGGCACGACCCCCGAGGCATCGCCCGAGTGCACGCCCTCGGTGAGGATCTCCACCTTGAGCGTGCCGCTGGCCATGCCGCGCAGGCTGGTGGTGAGCCACAGCTGGTCGTAGTTGCCGGCACCGCTGTCCAGGCAGATCACCAGCGCCACCTCGCCCAGGCGCGGGCGCAGCGCGTCCACATAGGGCAACAGGTCGCGCGAGCCGCTTTCCTCGCAGGTCTCGATCAGGCCACAGATGCGTGGATGCGGCACGTTCTGGCGCTTGAGCTCCTGCACCGCGGCAATGCTGGCATAGACCGCATAGCCGTCATCGGCGCCGCCGCGGCCGTAGAGCTTGCCGTCCTCGTACTTGGGCGTCCACGGCCCCAGGTCGCTGCGCCAGCCCTCGAACTCGGGCTGCTTGTCCAGGTGGCCGTACATCAGCACGCTGCCCTGGCCCTGCGACTGCGCCCGCGTGGCCTCGACCTCGAAGAACAGCACCGGCGTGCGGCCCGGCAGGCGCACGATCTCGAGCATCAGGCCCGGCACCTTCTGCGCTTCGACCCAGGTGGCCGCGTTGCGCAGCACGGTGTCGAGGTAGCCCTGCTGCTCCCAGTCGGGCGCGAACATCGGCGACTTCGCCGGAATGGCGATGTATTCAGTCAGTTGGCCGACGATGTCCCGGTCCCACTGGGCGCTGACGCGCTCCAGGGCAAGGGCCGGATCGAGGGCGGTGGCGGGGATGCGTGCATTCATGGCGATAGCTCCTTCGTCGGTGCCACGGCCGGCCGTGGCGATGCCCTATTGTCCGCGCAGCCGCCCCACCTGTCTGCAGTGCGGCTCGCCTCAGGCTCGCCTCAGACGTGTTCCAGACAGAAGACCGCGGTGCCGGCGCGCAGATTCGGCAGCAAACGCACCTCCTGCCCGCCCTGCAGGCCGAAGGCATCGCGCACGCTCAGCCGGTTCTTGTGCGCCAGCACCTCGAAGTCCTTGAAGGTGCCGACGCGGATGTTGGGCGTGTCGTACCACTGGTAGGGCAGCCGGCGCGTGACCGGCATGCGCCCGCGCAGCACCGACAGGCGGTTCGGCCAATGCGCGAAATTGGGAAAGGCGACGATGCCCAGGCGGCCGATGCGCGCGGTCTCGCGCAGCATGACCTCGGCATTGCGCAGATGCTGCAGCGTGTCGATCTGCAGGACCACGTCGAAGCTGTTGTCGCCGAACATCGCCAGCCCGTCCTCGAGATTGAGCTGCAGCACGTCGACGCCGCGGCGCACGCAGGCCAGCACGTTGGCGTCATCGAGCTCGACGCCATAGCCGCTGCAGCCGCGCTCCTGCTGCAGGTACGACAGCAGGGCGCCGTCGCCGCAGCCCAGGTCCAGCACACGCGCGCCCTCGGGCACGAGGCGGGCAATGGCCTCGATGGTGGATTTCTCGCTCATGCGAACTCCTTTGCGATGCTTTCGAAATAAGAGCGCATGACGCCCAGGTAGCGCGGATCTTCGAGCAGGAAGGCATCGTGGCCGTGGGGCGCGTCGATCTCCGCGTAGCTCACGCGGCGCTGGTTCTCCAGCAGCGACTTGACGATCTCGCGGCTGCGCGACGGCGCGAAGCGCCAGTCGGTGGTGAAGCTCACCAGCAGGTACTTCGCCCGGCTCGCCGCCAGCGCCCGCGTCAGGTTGCCGGCATGCGCGCGCGCCGGGTCGAAGTAGTCGAGCGCGCGCGTGATCAGCAGATAGGTGTTGGCATCGAAATAGTCGCTGAACTTGTCGCCCTGGTAGCGCAGGTAGCTCTCGATCTCGAACTCGATGTCCTGGGTGCTGTACTTGAGGTCCAGCCCGTCGCGCAGCTGACGGCCGAACTTCTGGTTCATCACATCGTCGCTGAGATAGGTGATGTGGCCGACCATGCGCGCGATGCGCAGGCCGCGGCGCGGCACGACGCCATGGTCGTAGAAGTTGCCGCCGTGGAAATCCGGGTCGGTGACGATGGCGCGGCGGGCCACCTCGTTGAACGCGATGTTCTCGGCGTTCAGGTTCGGCGCGCTGGCCACGACCACCGCGTGCGCCAGGCGCTCGGGGTGGCGCAGCGACCAGCACAGCGCCTGCATGCCGCCCAGGCTGCCGCCGAGCACGGCCGCGAGCTTCGAAATGCCCAGCCGGTCGAGCAGCCGCGCCTGCGCATCGACCCAGTCCTCGACGGTGACCACGGGGAAATCGGCGCCGTAGACCCTGCCGGTATCGGGATTGGTGTGCATCGGCCCGGTGGAGCCGAAGCACGAGCCCAGGTTGTTGACGCCGATCACGAAGAAGCGGTTGGTGTCGACCGGCTTGCCCGGGCCGATCATGTTGTCCCACCAGCCCTCGCTCCTGGGCTGGTCGGCATACACGCCGGCCACATGGTGCGAGGCATTGAGCGCGTGGCACACCAGCACCGCGTTCGAACGCTCGGCGTTGAGCTCGCCATAGGTTTCGTAGGCGAGGTCGTAATGGTGGATCGAGGCGCCGCCCTGCAGCGGCAGGGGCTCCTCGAAGTGCATGGACAAAGGGGTGGCGATGAAGGACATGAAAAAACCCGGCATCGCTAAAAACGAGGCCGGGTCGAGATGTCGTCGGACGGGTCTTTAGCTGGATTTATAAAGCGCCCGCAAGCATTGGCAAATCGGCGCGTGAAGTGGCCATTATGCCAAAACGCCGGCGCCCGGTGCCCACAGCGCCAGCACGCCCAGCACCAGGAAGATCGCCGCCGACACCAGGTGCACGATGCGCAGCGGCACCAGCCGCGTGATGCGCTCGCCCAGCCAGACCACGGGCGCATTGGCCAGCATCATGCCCAGCGTGGTGCCGGCCACGACCCACAGGTAGGCGTTGTACTTGGCGGCCAGCACGACGGTGGCGATCTGCGTCTTGTCGCCCATCTCGGCCAGGAAGAAGGCGATCAGCGTGGTGCCGAAGACGCCCCAGCGCGACATGGCGGCGGTCTCGCCCTCCTCGAGCCTGTCGGGAATCAGCATCCACACGGCCATTGCAATGAAGCACGCGCCCAGCACCCAGCGCAGGACCTCGGGGCCGATGAAGGTGGTCACCCAGGCGCCGACGGCGCCGGCCAGTGCGTGGTTGGCCAGCGTGGCCGCGAGAATGCCCAGCACGATGGGCCAGGGCTTGCGAAAACGGGCGGCCAGGACAAGTGCCAGCAGTTGCGTCTTGTCGCCCATCTCGGCGATGGCAACGATGGCGGTGGAGAGGAGAAAGGCTTCCATGGGGGACGAGTGACAGCAGGCCGGAGACGATGCGAACGCATTGGCTGCGCACCGACTCCGGCCATGTGGATCGGCACCCAGCCAATGGTCTCGCCCAGAAAAGGAATCCGCGAAACGGCTTCCTCGAACCGCATGCACCATAGGTTGTGGGAACCCAAGCTTGTTGATGCATGCCTTCGGTGCGTTGCACACCGAACGGGCTACTCCCCAAAGACAAGCCGCGATTCTAGCCAGCCTGGCGGGAGGGTGCCGGATGGCGGGTAAATACCACCCTTAAAAGTGTTGTAGCCATACCGAAAGTCGAATCCAGAGCATTTTGTGTGGGTATATATGACTCATAATGTCCAAGCCTTTCCGCGAAGCAATGAGTAGTAGGCAGGTGCGTTTCGGTCTCTAAAGTTGTCACGGGTAGTTGACTCCCTAGGGCTCCATCGCGTTTTCAAGTGTTTTTTCAGGAGTCCTCCATGGGCAACAAACTTTACGTCGGCAACCTGCCGTACTCTTTCCGTGATGGCGACCTCGAGCAAGCTTTCAGCGAATTCGGCAACGTCAACAGCGCCAAGGTCATGATGGAACGTGACACCGGCCGTTCGAAGGGCTTCGGCTTCGTCGAAATGGGCAGCGATGCGGAAGCACAAGCCGCTATCCAGGGCCTGCATGGCCAGAACCAAGGCGGCCGTGACCTCGTGGTCAACGAAGCCCGTCCCATGGAACCCCGCCCTCCCCGTAGCGGTGGCGGCTTCGGCGGCGGCGGTTACGGCGGCGGCAATGGCGGCGGCTTCGGCGGCGGCCGCAGCGGTGGCGGTGGTTTCGGCGGTGGCCGCAACAGCTACTAAGCACTGACTCAGGGTTTACCGTAATCCAATGTCAAAAAAGGGCCTTCGGGCCCTTTTTTTTCGTCTTTTTCCTGCAAATGCGGCTTTGGCTGGCTTTTTTTTTGCATTTCTTTTCCCGCATAATTTGTTATCGGGGTCCCCGATATCAGTGCAGGTGATTTGCAATGCGTGCGCAGGTTTTCTTTCATGGATCGCTGGCAACATGTGAGCACCACAGCAATTGTGTTACTTGAGGAGTTTAGGAGTCTCTAATGGGCAACAAGCTGTATGTTGGCAATCTCCCTTACGGAGTGCGCGACAACGACCTGGAGCAGGCATTCAGCCCGTATGGTTCGGTGACGAGCGCCAAGGTGATGATGGAACGCGACACCGGTCGTTCCAAGGGTTTTGGTTTCGTCGAGATGGGCAGCGATTCGGAAGCACAGGCAGCGATCCAGGGTATGAACGGCCAGTCGCTCGGCGGCCGCAGCGTCGTCGTCAATGAAGCACGTCCCATGGAGCCACGTCCTCCACGCAGCGGCGGCTTCGGTGGCGGTGGTTACGGCGGTGGCGGCGGTGGCGGCTACGGCGGTGGTGGTTATGGCGGCGGCCGCGAAGGTGGCGGCGGCTATGGCGGCGGCCGTGAAGGCGGCGGCTACGGTGGCGGCCGCGAAGGTGGTGGCGGCTACGGCGGTGGCCGTGGCGAAGGTGGCGGCGGTTATGGCGGCGGCCGTGACGGCGGCTACGGCGGTGGCCGCGAAGGCGGCGGCCGCAATGATGGCGGTTTCCGCAGCCCCTATGGCTCGGGCCCCCGTGGCGGTGGCCGCGGCGGTTACAACCACGGCGAATAATCCCGGCGCAGAAATGAAAAAGGCTTCCACGGAAGCCTTTTTTGCGTCTGGCATAAACCGCGCATCGCACCATTAATGTGCGCAGCGCGGATTTTCAGGGCTCGAGCCGGTGCCGGTGCTTGGTTTGGCGTCCCTGCAGCAGGCGGTCGAATAAGGCATTGGGCAATACCCGCAGCAGTTTGGCGACGATGCCCATCTGCCAGGGAATGACCGCATAGCTGCTTTGGCGCAGGATGGTCCGGCAGGCGCGCCGTGCGAAGTCCTCGGCGCTCAGCAGAAAGGGCATCGGATAGCGGTTGCCTTGCGTGAGGGGCGTGGCCACATAGCCGGGCAGCAGCGTCACCACGCGCACCCCGCTGGCGCGCATCTCGCCGCGCAGGCTCTCGCAGTAAGCCACCACGCCAGCCTTGCTCGCGCAGTAGGCGCCATGCCCGGGCAGCCCGCGGATCGCGGCCACGCTGGCCAGCCCGACCAGCGTGCCCGAACCGCGCGCCTGCATGGCGCGCAGGAAGGGGTGGAAGGTCGCGGCCATGCCCAGGTTGTTGGTGGCCAGCAGCTGCGCCATCACGTCGAGGTCTTCGCGCTCGGCGGTGTCCACGCCCCAGCTCACGCCCGCGTTGGCCACCACGATCTGCGGCAGGCCCTGGCGTACGATGCACTGCGTGCCGGCCTCGACGATGCTGTCGGCCTTGGACACATCGGCGCCGTAGATGGCGTAGCGCGCCGGCTCCAACCCCCGGACCGCGGCCCAGTCGTGCATGGCCTGGGTGTTGCGCGCCACCAGCGCCAGGTCATGCCCCTCGGCATAGAAGCGTGCCGCAAGCGCCTGGCCGATGCCGCTGGAGGCACCGGTGATGAAGACCAGGGGACGCGCCGACGCTGCCATGGTCAGCGCGCCGGCCCGGGCTGCAGTACCCCGCGGACCCGGCCGTCCAGCTGCAGTACCTGGTCCAGGTTGTCGTAGCGCAGGCGGTCGGCCGTGAAGCGGTCCGCGCCGCGCCACAGCACCACCGGCCTGTCCGAGACGACGCGCTCCTCGCTGGTCCAGGCATGCAGGAATTCGCCCTCGAAGCGCAGCTCGGGCGAGAGCGTGCCATCCGGCAGCCGCACGGCCTCGCGCGTGACGCGCGCATCGCCGGACAGCTGCACCTCGGAGCCATCGCCATTGCTCAGGCCGTGCAGCGCGGTGGCCCGGGTGCGCCGCCCGTCCGGGGCCTGCGCATTCAGTTGCACGCCATCGATCTCCAGCGTATCGGTGTCGGGGTAGTGGCGCGCCATCTCGCCCTGCAGCTGGCGCGTCATGCGGCCCGCCGCATCGAAGCTGCGCACCGAGAAATCCTTCATGAAGTAGTCGGGCTCATGCACCGGCGCGCGCGCGGGCGCGTCGGGCAGCGCCGAAGGCGCGTTGCGCACCAGCCACCAGCTGGCAAGCGCCATCAGCCCCATCAGCACCACCGGCAGATAGAGCGTGAAACCGTCCCAGCCACGGCGCCATCGGCTGCGCATCATGCATAGCCTTCCAGCAGCGCTGCATAGCGGCCCGACGCCACCAGCAGCAGATCGCAGAATTCACGCGCCGCACCCTGCCCGCCCGGGCGTTCGGTGACGTAATCGGCCGCGGCCAGGGCCTCGGCCTGTGCATTGACGGGCGCGCAGGCGAAAGCCGCGCGGCGCATGACCGGCAGATCGGGCCAGTCGTCGCCGATGGCAGCGGCCTGGCTCCAGTCCAGGCCCAGCGCCTGCAGGAATTCCTCGGCCGCGGGCCGCTTGTCCTCGGTGCCGAAGCGCGCATGCTCCACGCCCAGGTTCTTCAGGCGCAGGCGCAGCGGCGCCGAATCCCGCCCCGTGATCACCACCGGGGTGATGCCCGCCTTCTGCAGCAGCTTCAGGCCATGGCCGTCGAGGGTATTGAAGCGCTTGATCACCTCGCCCTCGTGCGTGAAATACAGCCCGCCATCGGTGAGCACGCCGTCGACGTCGAAGAACGCCACGCGCACCCCCTGGGCCTTGAGCAGCAGCTGCGGCGCGAATCCCAGCGCCGGGGACAGAGCGGGACGCTGCATCAGATCACCTTGGCGCGCATCAGGTCGCGGATATGCACCACGCCGACCAGTTCGTCGGTGCCCTCGACCACGAGCACCGAGGTGATGCCGTGCTGCTCCATCAGCCGCGCGGCATCGACGGCCAGCGCCCGCGCCTCGATGGTGTGGGGCTTGGCATGCATGACCTCGCCGGCCGTGGTGCTCAGCAGGTCGGCGCCGCGCTCGATGCGCCGGCGCAGGTCGCCGTCGGTGAACACGCCGAGCAGCCGGCCGTCGGCGCCGACGACGGCCGAAGCGCCCAGGCCCTTGGCGCTCATCTCGCGCATCAGCAGCAGGAAGGGGGCGTCGGCCGGCACGCGCGGCACGTCGCTGCCCGAGCGCATGACGTCGCCCACATGGGTCAGCAGCTTGCGCCCGAGCGCGCCGCCCGGGTGGGAGCGCGCGAAATCCTCGGCCTTGAAGCCGCGCGCATCGAGCAGCGCCACCGCCAGCGCATCGCCCAGCGCCAGCTGCGCCGTGGTGCTGGCCGTGGGGGCGAGGTTCAGAGGGCAGGCCTCGCGCTCCACATAGGTATCGAGCACCCAGTCCGCATGGCGCGCCAGCGTGGAGCGCGCGTTGCCGGTCATGCCCACGACGGGCACGCCCTGGCGCCGCAGGGCGGGCAGCAGGGCCGCGATCTCGTCGCTCTCGCCGCTGTTGGACAGCGCCAGCACCAGGTCCTTTTCCGTCACCATGCCCAGGTCGCCATGGCTGGCTTCGCCCGGGTGCACGAAGAACGACGGAGTGCCGGTCGATGCCAGCGTGGCGGCGATCTTGCGGCCCACATGGCCGCTCTTGCCCATGCCCATGACCACCACCCGGCCCTGGATCTCGAGGATGCGCTCGACCACCCGCGCGAACACGGGGGACAGACGGTCGGACAGGGCCAGCAGGGCCTGGGCCTCGATGCCAAGGGTGTCGCGCGCCAATTGCAGGGCCTGGGGGCCGTCGAACGCGCGCGCGGAAGCGGATGCAGAATTCATGCCCGGATTTTATGCGCCCTTCCCGGAAGGCGCGCAGCGCGGGGCCGCAGCGTGCGGGAACGGCCGCATTGACCTGGGTAACAGCCTGTATACACTCCTGCAGCCGCTGGCCCCGCCCGGCCCCGATCCCGAACACCGTTTCCCATGCTCCACACCACCATCAACGAATATCTGCGCCAGTACATCCGCACGGTGCCCGACTGGCCCGCGCCCGGCGTGCAGTTCCGCGACATCACGCCGCTGCTGCAGGACCCGAAGGTCTTTCGCGTGCTGATCGATGCCTTCGTGCACCGCTACATGGACGCGGCGCTGCGGCCCGACGTCGTTGCCGGCCTGGACGCGCGCGGCTTCATCCTCGGCGCCGTCGTGGCCTATGAGCTCAACGTCGGCTTCGTGCCGATCCGCAAGAAAGGCAAGCTGCCCTTCACGACCGTCGAAGAGACCTACGAGCTGGAATACGGCAGCGCCACCGTGGAGCTGCATGCCGATGCCGTCAAGTCCGGCGACCGGGTGCTGCTGATCGACGACCTGATCGCCACCGGCGGCACGATGATGGCCGGCAAGAAGCTGCTGGAGAAGCTCGGCGCCGAGGTGATCGAGGGCGCGGCCATCGTCGATCTGCCCGAACTGGGCGGCTCCGAGCGCCTGCGCGAAAGCGGGCTGCCGCTCTACACGCTGGTGGACTTTGCCGGCCACTGAGCACCCGATGCCACCCGTTCCCGTTCAACCCCGGCGGCTGCTGGGGCGCGTCGCCGGCATTGTCGCCCGCGCCCTGGGCCTCCTGCTGGCCCTGGGCCTGGCAGCCTTTGGCGCGCTGGCGCTGTGGAGCCATGCGCCGGGCGGGCGGCTGGCTGCCGCGGCGCTCGCCGGCCTGTGGGTGGTCTGGGTTGGCGCCGGCGGCCTGCTGGCCAGCGCCGATCCACGCTCCTGGCGTGCCTGGGGGCTGCTGGCGGCGGGCTGCGTGCTGCTGGGCCTGTGGTGGAGCTCGATCACTCCGTCCAACGACCGCGTCTGGGCCGCCGACGTGTCCCGCACGCTGCGCGCGGAACGCAACGGCTCGGAGGTACTGCTGCACAACGTGCGCAATTTCACCTGGCGCAGCGATGACGACTACACCGCGCGCTGGGAAACCCGGCGCTACGACCTCGACCGCCTGCGCTCGGTCGACATGGCGCTGTCCTATTGGATGGGCCCGGCCATCGCCCATACCCTGGTGTCCTTTGGCTTCGATGACGGCCGCCAGCTGGTGTTCTCGGTCGAGGTGCGCAAGGAGCGCCACGAGCGCTATTCCGCGCTGGCCGGATTCTTCAAGCGCTACGAGCTGGCGCTGGTCGCGGCCGACGAGCGCGACATCCTGGGGGTGCGGGCGCAGGTGCGCGGCGAGGACGTCTATCTCTACCGCGTGCACATGCCCGCGCCGGCCATGCGCGCGCTGTTCGAGCAATACCTCGGCGAGGCCGAGGAACTGCACGCCACGCCGCGCTTCTACCAGACGTTGACCGCCAACTGCACGACCATCGTCTATGCGATGATGCAGCGCATCGTGCCCGGCCTGCCGCTGGATTGGCGCCTGCTGCTGTCGGGCTATCTGCCCGGCTATGTGCAGGAGGCCGGAGCGCTGACGCCGGGCTATTCGCTGCAGGAACTGCAGGCGCGCGGGCGGATCACCGAGCGCGCGCAGCATGCCGGCAGCGATGCCGATTTTTCCGCCGCCATCCGGCAGGGGTTGCCGGTCCATCCACGTTGAGGTCCCATGGCTTCATTGACCCGCCTAGCCGCCCTGTTCACCCTGTGTACCGCCGCGCTGCTGGCGGGTTGCGCGGGTGTCCGGGTCAGTTCCATCCAGCCATCGGAATACCTGTCGCAGCGCCGCTCCGACATCCTCACCGCCGGCCGGCTCAGCGCCGCCACCCAGGAGGCGCTGCGCGTCATCGGCCTGCAAGGCGAGCACTGCGCGCAGCTGCCTGCCCAATGCCGCGCCACCATTGCCGACACACCCGGGCTGACCGACGAGCAGCGCCTGTCGTCGCTGGCCGAGCTGTGGACGCAGGCCGCGCTGCAGTCCCAGCGCAGCGCGCCCGGCAGCCATGGCAGCGACGAGATCGAGGCCTGGCTTGAAACCGCGCGCCATGCCTATGCCTACCTGTTCTTCTCTTCGCGCAAGCCCGGCGAGCGCGTCTTCGAGGACCGCCAGACCCAGGTGCGCGACTATTACAACCACGCGGTGGAGCAGGCCATCACCGGACTGTTCCGCCACAGCCCTGAGCAGCATCTCGCGGCGCTGGAATCCTCGGTGCTGCCCTGGCACGGCTGGAACCTGCATCTGAGCCTGGACGGTATCGTGCGCCCGCGCACGCAGCAGATGCCGCGCGAGCTCATCACCGCCGCGTCGCTGAGCTTCTCGGGCCTGCGCAACCTCTACCGCCGCGAGGGTTTCGGCGGCGAGCTGGTCGCGGTCTTCCCCATCGATGACAAGCTGCAGGACAGCAGGCCCGGCGGCACGCCCCGGGCCGAGGGAGCGGGCCAGCCATTCCGCGAAGCGCCCTTCCCGGCGCTCACCGCGCTGCTGCGCTTCGAGGGAAAGTCGCTGGCCGAGGTGCTGCAGACGCGCGCCATCCACGTGCAGATGTACGACCCCTACCGCTTCAGCCGGGTGGAGCTCGCGGGCGAGCAGGTGCCGCTGGCCGGCAACTTCACCTCGGGCTACGGGCTGTGGCTCGCGCGCTCGGGCTTTTCCGTGCATGCCGTGCGCTCGCTGCTGGGCCTGGGCCACGGGCTGCAGCGCCCGCGCATCTACCTGATGCAGCCCTACGACCCAGACCGGCGCGTGGTGCTGATGCTGCACGGCCTGGCGAGCAGCCCCGAGGCCTGGATCAATGTCGCCAACGAGGTGCTGGGCGACGAGACGCTGCGCAGGAACTACCAGATCTGGCAGGTCTACTATCCGACCAGTGCGCCGTTGGCGCTCAACAACCGCGCGATCCGCGACGCGCTGCAGGCCACCATCGCGCATTTCGACCCGCAGCGCCAGGCTCCGGCGTCGCAGCGGATGACCGTGGTGGGCCACAGCATGGGCGGCGTGCTGGCGCGGCTGCTGGTGTCCTCCAGCGGCAGCCAGGCCTGGGACCGGTTGCTCGAGGATTACCAGCTCGAGCCCGGGCAGCGGGTGGAGCTGCAGCAGCGCATGGCGCCGCTGCTCGATTTCGAGCCGCTGCCGCAGATCACCGATGCCATCTTCATCGCCTCGCCGCACCGCGGCACCTCCTATGCCAACAACCGGGTGGCGCGCTGGGTGGCCCAGCTGATCACGCCGCCCTCCCCCATGCTCGAGCAGGTCGACGACGTGCGGCGCGCGCTGGCCCGGCTCCAGCCCCGGCCGGGCCGCCAGGGCCTGCTGCGCATTCCCAACAGCATCGACAACCTCAGCGACGAGGACCCTTTCGTGCGCCTGACCTCGAACCTGCCGCTGGCGCCGCAGCTGCGCTACCACTCGATCATCGGCGACACCGCACCCGCCCGGCCGCTGGCCGATTCCAGCGACGGCTGGGTCCCGTACGCCAGCGCGCACCTGCCCGGCGCCGCGTCGGAGCTGGTGGTCGAAGCCGGCCACAGCGTGCAGGAGCATCCGCAGGCGATCATCGAGATCCGGCGCATCCTGCACGAGCAGCTGCGGCGGTCCGGAGGGAATTGCGCACGGAGGCCGGCATCGTTCGATCCGCTGCCCTGCCCGAGGGTTGGGGCAAGCGGGGGGTGATGCTTTTGTCCTGGGCTCGGGGTCCATGGGCGGACTCCCCAGGCAACTTCACTTCCCGATGCAGAAACTCGAGAAGATCACCCCCAGCAGATCATCCGAAGTGAACTCCCCGGTGATGGCATTGAGCGCGTTCTGCCCCAGACGCAGCTCCTCGGCCAGCAGATCGAGATGCGGGCCGGCGGCGCGCAGCTGCGCGGCGGCCTGGTCCAGGTGGGTGCCCACGGCCTGCAGCGCCTCGACATGGCGCGCGCGCGCCAGGTACAGGCCCTCGGGCGCGGATTGCCAGCCCGCGACCTCGAGCAGGCGCCGGCGCAGCGCGTCGAGGCCGTCGCCGGTGCGCGCCGACAGGCGCAGCCCCTCGGCCTGCAGATCGGCACCGGCCGAATCGGTCTTGTTCCAGACATCGATCACCGGCACCTGCGGCGGCAGGCGCTCGGTGAGCGTGGCGCGGATCGCGTCGTCGGCCGCGCGGTAGTCGTCCAGGCCCTGGCGCGTGAGGTCGTGCAGGAACAGCACCGCGTCGGCCGCGGCGATCTCGTCCCAGGCACGCGAGATGCCGATGCGCTCGACCGTGTCCTCGCTCTCGCGCAGCCCGGCGGTGTCGATCACGTGCAGCGGCACACCCTCGATCTGGATGGTCTGCTGCACCTTGTCGCGCGTCGTGCCCGCGATCTCGGTGACGATGGCGAGTTCCGCGCCCGCCAGCGCGTTGAGCAGCGAGCTTTTTCCGGCGTTGGGCTGGCCGGCGATCACCACCTTGATGCCCTCGCGCAGCAGCGCGCCCTGGTGCGCGCGCGCCAGCACGCCGTCAAGCGACTGCTGCAGCCGCTCGAGCTGGCCGCGCGCGTCGGCCTGCTGCAGGAAGTCGATGTCTTCCTCGGGGAAGTCCAGCGTCGCCTCGACCAGCATGCGCAGGCGTACCAGTGCGTCGCGCAGCGTGTGGATCTCCTGCGAGAACGCGCCCGACAGCGAGCGGCTGGCGCTGCGCGCCGCGGCCTCGGTGCTGGCGTCGATCAGGTCGGCAATGGCCTCGGCCTGGGCCAGGTCGATCTTGTCGTTGAGAAAGGCGCGCTCGGTGAACTCGCCCGGCTGCGCCAGGCGCAGGCCCGGCAGGCAGGGTTGGCCCGTGGATTCCAGCTCGGCCGCGGCTTCGAGGCAGCGCGCCAGCAGCAGCTGCAGCACCACCGTGCCGCCATGGGCCTGCAACTCGAGCACGTCCTCGCCGGTGTAGCTGTGCGGGCCGGGGAAGAACAGCGCCAGGCCGTGGTCGATGGGCTGGCCCTGGGCATCGCGCATCGGCAGATAGGTCGCCTCGCGGGGCTTGAGCGCGCGCCCGCACAGGCGCTGCACGAGGGGCGCCAGGCCCTTGCCGGAGACCCGCACGATGCCCACGGCTCCGCGACCGGGGGCTGTGGCAATGGCGGCGATGGGGTGGTCGTGGCGGGGGAGCATGTGACTTTGAATTTTGAGGACAGACGTTCATGGTTCGACGGGGCCGCCGAGGCAGGCTCACCACGAACGGTTTTTATCCGTTCGTCCTGAGCTTGTCGAAGGATGAAGGGCCTGCAATCCAGTTTAGAGGACAGGCCGTCCATGGTTCGATCCTTCGACAAGCTCAGGATCACCACGAGCGGCTTCCGTTCGTCCTGAGCCTGTCGAAGGATGAAGGGCCTGCGCTCAAGTTTCGAGGACAGGCCGTCCATGGTTCGACATGGCTCACCACGAACGGTTTTTAGGACAAGCTCACCACGAACGGTTCAAAACAGGCATCGCGGCATGATAGCCCGACGTCTGCCCGTCCGTTTCACACTCCACAAACCACCACGGCCGCAAAAGCGGCCGTGGCGTTCAGGAGCGTGAGCCCGTCAGGTCAATTACTTGAACTTCGGCAGATTGAACTGCGGCGGCACGCCCATGCGGGTGTTGATCAGCCATTGCTGGGCGATCGACAGCAGGTTGTTCGTCAGCCAGTACAGCACCAGGCCGGCGGGGAAGAAGAAGAACATCACGCTGAACATCAGCGGCATGATCCACATCATCTTGGCCTGCATCGGGTCCGGCGGCGCGGGGTTGAGGGCGGTCTGCAGCAGCGAGCTCAGCGTCATCAGGACGGGCAGGATGAAGAACGGGTCGGGCGAGGACAGGTCCTTGATCCAGCCGATCCAGGGCGCGTTGCGCATCTCGACGCTCGACAGCAGCACCCAGTACAGCGCGATGAACACCGGGATCTGGATGATGATCGGCAGGCAACCGCCCATCGGGTTGACCTTCTCCTCGCGGTAGATGCGCATCATCTCCTGCTGCATCTGCTGCGGCTTGTCCTTGAGGCGCTCGCGCATCTCCATGATCTTCGGGTTGATGGCCTTCATCTTGGCCATGCTGGCGTAGGCCTTGGCGTTCAACCAGTAGAACAGGATCTTCAGCACCAGCACCAGGCCGACGATCGACCAGCCCCAGTTGCCCAGCAGGCTGTGGATCTTGTCGAGCAGCCAGTACAGCGGCTTGGCCATGATGGTCAGCCAGCCATAGTCCTTGACCAGTTCCAGGCCGGGGGCCAGGGCTTCGAGCGTCTTCTCGAGCTGCGGGCCGGCAAACAGCCTGGCGTCCACGCTCTTGCTCTGGCCGGGTTCGACCGTGCCCAGGGGCGTGATCATGCCCACCGCATAGAAGTTGTCGCTGACCTTGCGCGCGAAGATGTCGCGCTGCATGCCGTCGGCCAGCAGCCAGGCGCTGGCGAAGTAATGCTGCACCATGGCCACGTAGCCGTTGGCCGAGGCCTTCTCGAATTCGGCCTTGCCGTTTTCGATGTCCTTGAAGGCGACCTTCTGGTACTTCTTGGCCTCGGTGTAGACCGCGGGGCCGGTGAAGGTCGAGTACATGCTCGACTCGCCCGGGGGCGCATTGCCGTCGCGCGCCAGCTGCACGTACAGCTGCGGGTTGATCGCGGAAGTGCCGGCGTTGACCACTTCATGCTTGACGGCGATGTCGTAGGCGCCGCGGCGCAGCGTATAGGTCTTGGCCAGCTTCACGCCGCCGAGCTCGGCCGACTCGAAGCGGATCTGCAGCGTGTCCTGGCCGTCCTGCAGGGTCGTCGCGCCCGGCATGAGCTGCATGGGCGTCGTGTGGTTGGGGAAGCTGCCGCCGATCAGGCCGGACTCGGCCTTGTACATGCGCTGCGCGCTTTCATCGAACAGCACGAAGGACTTGGTCTTGTCGGCCATGTCCGCGTACTGGCGCATCTCGGCGTGCTTGAGCGTGCCGCCCTGCGTGTCGAAGGTCAGTGCCAGCACATCGGTGGCGACCTGCACGTTCTGGCGCGCGATGGCCGGGGCCGCGGCGCCGGGAACCTGGTTGGGGTTGACGGACGCGGGCGCCGACGACGGCACCGTGGAGGCACCCGATGTCACGGGCGTCGCGGGCGCGGCGACCGGAGTGGTCACGGGCGCGGGGAAGAAGGTGGCCTGTTTGCCGTTGTGAACTTGCCACTTGTCCCATAGCAAGACCATGGAAAAGCCAAATATCACCCACAGGATGGTGCGGCGAATGTCGTTCATGAAGACTTCTTTGAGGAAGGTTGGGTGGTCGAAGAAGAAGGCTGGCAGCAGGCAAACAGCCGGGGCGCCTGCGTGGGGACCGGATCATGACCGCCATCACACCACGGATGGCAGCGCGCCAGCCGGCGCAGGGTCAAATAGCTGCCCGCGGCCGCGCCATGCCGCTCGAGGGCGCCCAGCGCATACACGGAGCAGGTGGGCTCGAAACGGCAGGCCGAGCCAAGCCAGGGGCTCAAGGTCAGGCGGTAGCCCCGCACCAGTGCCATGAGCAGGGCACGCATCATGGGGCAGCCCTCGCTGGAACGGCTTCTGCGGGGGCGGCGGCCTGCGCCGGCACAGCCTTGGCCTTGGGTGCCGGAGACGCCGGCGCGTTCTGGCGGCGCACGGCGTAGGCGAAAAGCTGGTGCAGCTCGGCGCGCACCGCCTGCTTCAGCACCTCGGACGTCGCGCTGATGAACTGCTTGCGGTCGAAGGTGGCGCGCAGGCGCACCACGTAGGCGGCGCAGGCCAGCTGCGGCGCGTATTCGTCGCCCAGCACATAGACCTGGCGGTTGATCGCATGGCGCGTGACGGAGCGCTTGGCCCAGCGCTTGGGCGCCATGGCGCCGAGCCAGGGGCCGGGCGCCATGGCAAACAGGGCCTGCGGGGCTTGCGCTGAAGGCAAGCCGCCGGGCCCTGAGGGAGGCGTTGCAGGCACATCCCCGCCGAGTACCAGCCGATGCAAGGCAAAGTGCGGGGTACGGGAGACGATGCCTCCCGCCATCGCAGCCTGGAACTGCGGACGCGTTTTCAGCCGTTGCATACGTGGCACCTCCGAGGAGGAGCCCAAGGGGTGAACCGATGGGCAGGCGCCAAGAATGGCCTTAGACGGCCAGGCGCTTGCGGCCCTTGGCGCGACGTGCGTTGATGACAGCACGGCCGCCCTTGGTCTTCATGCGGACGAGGAAGCCGTGGGTACGGGCGCGGCGTGTCTTGGAGGGCTGGTAAGTACGTTTCATGATGTTGTTCCTTGAGGAGGTTCAGATTTGCACCGGGCCGGCAAAACGCCGCCTTCCGGCAACACCCGCTGGCTGCAAAAAACAGCCGGCCGGGCCATATCACCCTGAACACATTCAGGGAAACCCGCGATTATCTCCACATTCGTTCCATGTTGCAATGCCCCTTCACGGCGCAGGCCGGCAACTTTCCGGGGCACGGGTTGAGGACAACCACCTGATATTTTGTGGATAAGTCCTGTAAAAGCTACAATCGGTGCCCCGCAACTGTTCCTCTATCCACAACAAGACACCGAAGATGACCGAGGAACCTAACAACGACGCCGGCCAAGGCCTGTGGCAGGTCTGCGTGGAGCAGCTGGGGCAGGATCTGCCCGAACAGCAGTTCAACACCTGGATCAAGCCGCTCACGGCCACGGTGGCTGAGGACTTTTCAAAGGTCACGGTCCACGTGGCCAACCGCTTCAAGCTCGACTGGATCCGCGCGCAGTATGCCGGGCGCATCTCGGCCATGCTCGAGGCCCTCTATGGCCAGCCCGTCACCCTGGAGTTGGCGCTCGCTCACCGGGAATCGGTGACGCGCACTTACGTGCGCCCGCCTTCCGCCGACCGTCCCGGCGTGCAGGAAACGCAGCAGATCACCACCAGCGCCGCGCCGGAAGAACCCGCCGCGCCGGGTTTCCGCACGCGCCTGAACGCCGCCCTGACCTTCGACACCCTGGTCGAGGGCACGGCCAACCGCATGGCGCGCTCGGCGGCCATGCATGTCGCGGGCTCACCCGGCCATCTGTACAACCCGCTGTTCATCTACGGCGGCGTGGGCCTGGGCAAGACCCACCTGATGCACGCCGTGGGCAACCAGCTGCTGGCGGACAAGCCCGACAGCAAAGTTCTCTACATCCACGCCGAGCAGTTCGTGTCGGATGTGGTCAAGGCCTACCAGCGCCGCACCTTCGACGAGTTCAAGGAGCGCTACCACTCGCTCGACCTGTTGTTGATCGACGACGTGCAGTTCTTCGCCAACAAGGACCGCACCCAGGAGGAGTTCTTCAACGCCTTCGAGGCGCTGCTGGCCAAGAAGAGCCACATCGTCATGACCAGCGACACCTACCCCAAGGGCCTGGCCAACATCCACGAGCGCCTGGTGTCGCGCTTCGATTCGGGCCTGACGGTGGCCATCGAGCCGCCTGAGCTCGAGATGCGCGTCGCGATCCTGATCAACAAGGCGCGCGCCGAGAACGCCGACATGCCCGAGGAAGTGGCGTTCTTCGTGGCGAAGAATGTGCGCTCCAACGTGCGCGAGCTCGAAGGCGCGCTGCGCAAGATCCTGGCCTATTCGCGCTTCAACCAGAAGGAAGTCTCGATCCAGCTGGCACGCGAGGCGCTGCGCGACCTGCTGTCGATCCAGAACCGGCAGATTTCCGTGGAAAATATCCAGAAGACGGTGGCCGACTACTACAAGATCAAGGTCGCCGACATGTACAGCAAGAAGCGCCCGGCCAGCATCGCGCGGCCGCGCCAGATTGCCATGTACCTGGCCAAGGAGCTGACGCAGAAGAGCCTGCCCGAGATCGGCGAGCTGTTCGGCGGCCGCGACCACACCACGGTGCTGCATGCGGTGCGCAAGATCGCCGGCGAACGCCAGCAGCTCACCGAACTCAACCAACAACTGCACGTGCTCGAGCAGACGCTCAAGGGCTGAGGTGCTTCGACCCTCGCTTGCCAACCTCCAAAAAAGCCCCGCGAACGGGCAGAATGCTGGATGGGGTGGCGCGAGGGCTCCGCTCCCCCTTATAGCGCGCAACGTACCCCAAAACACTAGAGGTTGACATGATCGTCCTGAAGGCAACACAAGACAAGGTTCTCGCAGTCCTGCAGTCGGTGTCCGGCATCGTCGAGCGCCGCCACACGCTGCCCATCCTGGCCAATGTGCTGATCCGCAAGACAGGCAACGCCCTGCAACTCACCACCAGCGACCTGGAAATCCAGATCCGCACCACCGTCGAGCTCGGCGGCGACACCGGCGACTTCACCACCACCGTGGGCGCGCGCAAGCTGATCGACATCCTGAAGACCATGCCCGGCGACCAGACCGTGGCGCTGGAAACCAGCCAGAACAAGATCGTGCTCAAGGGCGGCAAGAGCCGCTTCACGCTGCAGACCCTGCCGGCCGAGGACTTCCCGCTGGTGCAGGAAGCCGCGGCCTTCGGCCCCTCGTTCAGCGTGCCGCAGAAGGTGCTCAAGGACCTGCTGGGCCAGGTCTCGTTCGCGATGGCCGTGCAGGACATCCGCTACTACCTCAATGGCATCCTGTTCGTCGCCGAGGGCAAGACGCTGAGCCTGGTGGCCACCGACGGCCACCGCCTGGCCTTCTCCAGCGCCACGCTCGACGTCGAGGTGCCCAAGCAGGAAGTGATCCTGCCGCGCAAGACCGTGCTCGAGCTGCAGCGCCTGCTGTCCGACGTCGGCGGCGACAACCAGCCGCACATCGAGATGCAGTTCGCCAACAACCAGGCGAAGTTCACCTTCGGCGGCATGGAGTTCGTGACCAAGCTGGTCGAGGGCAAGTTCCCCGACTACAACCGCGTCATCCCCAAGAACCACAGCAACAGCGTGACCCTGGGCCGCGCGCCGCTGCTCGCGAGCCTGCAGCGCACGGCCATCATGACCAGCGACAAGTTCAAGGGCGTGCGCCTCACGCTCGAGCCCGGCACGCTGCGCGTGGCGTCGAACAACGCCGAGCAGGAAGAGGCCGTGGACGAACTCGACATCGACTACGGCGGCGCCACGATCGAGATCGGCTTCAACGTCACCTACCTGATCGATGCCCTCACCAACATGGCGCAGGACATGGTGAAGATCGACCTGGCCGATGGCAACAGCTCGGCGCTGCTGACCATTCCCGACAACGAGCAGTTCAAGTACGTCGTCATGCCGATGCGCATCTGAGGCCCGGGCCCGCGCATCGTGAAACCACGCGGCACCTGCCCTCCCCGGCCGGTGCCGCCTTACTACCCCATTGAATATTTTGGAAACCCCGTTTCCTCCGGACCGCAAGGCTTCTCCCAATGACCGCTGACACTACGCTGCCCGAACCCCAAGGCGACTCGATCGAGCCGACCCACAAGATCGACGCCCAGCAGGCCGGCGCCAGCGAAGGCTATGGCGAAGGCGCGATCCAGATCCTCGAAGGCCTCGAGGCGGTGCGCAAGCGCCCCGGCATGTACATCGGCGACACGTCCGACGGCACCGGCCTGCACCACCTGGTCTTCGAGGTCGTCGACAACTCCATCGACGAAGCGCTGGCCGGCCACTGCGACGACATCCTCGTCACCATCCACGCGGACAACTCCCTGTCCGTCATCGACAACGGCCGCGGCATTCCCACCGGCGTGAAGATGAACGACAAGCACGAGCCCAAGCGCTCGGCCGCCGAAATCGCGCTGACCGAGCTGCACGCCGGCGGCAAGTTCAACCAGAACAGCTACAAGGTGTCGGGCGGCCTGCACGGCGTGGGCGTGTCCTGCGTGAACGCGCTGTCGTCCTGGCTCAAGCTCACGGTGCGCCGCGAGGGCAAGGCGCACGAGATCGACTTCGCGCGCGGCTTCGTGCAGAACCGCCTGATCGAAGAGGTCGACGGCGTCGAGATCTCGCCGATGCGCATCATCGGCCCGAGCGACAAGCGCGGCACCAAGGTCCACTTCCTGCCCGACACCGAGATCTTCACGCAGAACAACGAGTTCCACTACGAGATCCTGGCCAAGCGCCTGCGCGAGCTGTCCTTCCTGAACAACGGCGTGCGCATCCGCCTCAAGGACGAACGCTCGGGCAAGGAAGACGACTTCTCCGGCGCCGGCGGCGTGCGCGGCTTCGTGAACTTCATCAACGCCAACAAGAAGGTGCTGCACCCCACGGCCTTCTACGCCACGGGCTCGCGCCCGGCCGAGTCCTATGGCGGCATTCCCGGCACCGAGATCGGTGTCGAGGTGGCGATGCAGTGGAACGACGGCTACAGCGAGCAGGTGCTGTGCTTCACCAACAACATCCCGCAGCGCGACGGCGGCACCCACCTCACGGGCCTGCGCGCCGCGATGACGCGCGTCATCGGCAAGTACATCGAGCAGAACGAGTTGGCCAAGAAGGCCAAGGTCGAGGTCACGGGCGACGACATGCGCGAGGGGCTGTGCTGCGTGCTCAGCGTCAAGGTGCCCGAGCCCAAGTTCTCGAGCCAGACCAAGGACAAGCTGGTGTCGAGCGAAGTGCGCGCGCCGGTCGAGGACATCGTCGCCAAGACCCTGGCCGAGTTCCTGGAAGAGCGCCCGAACGACGCCAAGCTGCTGTGCGGCAAGATCATCGAGGCCGCCCGCGCCCGCGAGGCCGCGCGCAAGGCGCGTGAAATGACGCGCCGCAAGGGCGTGCTCGACGGCATGGGCCTGCCCGGCAAGCTCGCCGACTGCCAGGAAAAGGACCCCGCGCTCAGCGAAATCTACATCGTCGAGGGCGACTCCGCCGGCGGCTCCGCCAAGCAGGGCCGCGACCGCAAGTTCCAGGCCATCCTGCCCCTGCGCGGCAAGATCCTGAACGTCGAGAAGGCGCGCTACGAGAAGCTGCTCGCCAGCCAGGAAATCATCACGCTGATCACGGCGCTTGGCACCGGCATCGGCAAGGCCAGCGCCGAGTCAGGCAAGAGCAGCAGCGACGATTTCGACCCCGCCAAGCTGCGCTACCACCGCATCATCATCATGACCGACGCGGACGTGGACGGCGCGCACATCCGCACCCTGCTGCTGACCTTCTTCTACCGCCAGATGCCCGAGCTCGTCGAGCGCGGCCACATCTACATCGCCCAGCCGCCGCTGTACAAGGTCAAGAGCGGCAAGGAAGAGCTCTACCTAAAGGACGGCCCGGCCCTCAACAGCTACCTGCTGCGCATCGCCTTGAACCACGCCAGCGTCACCACCGGCGGTGCCCAGCCGCGCACGCTGGAGGGCGAGGAGCTGGGCAAGCTGGCCTATATGCACCTGGCGGCGGAATCGGTCATCGAGCGGCTGTCGGCTTTCATGGACGCCGAAGCTCTGCGGGCGATTGCCGATGGGGTGCAGATCAAGCTTGATACGCTGGAGGAAGCGCAGGCCTGCGCGCCGGTTTTGGAGGCCAAGCTGCGCGAGCTGACCGTGACTGGCGTCCCTGCTGAAGTCACCGGCGAGATCGACCCGCAGTCTGAGAATCCGGTGCTGCGGATCAGCCGGCATCATCATGGGAATATTAAGAGCTCTATCTTGACGCAGGACTTTGTGCGGAGTTCTGACTATGCGGCGTTGTCGGCTGAGGCGCAGCATTTCAATGGACTGCTCTCGGAAGGTGCCAAGGCGATTCGTGGAGAAGGCGACAAGGCTCGCTCGGAGCGCGTTGGGGACTTCCGCCAAGCCATGCAGTGGTTGCTGTCTGAGGCGGAGCGGACTACCAGCCGCCAACGCTATAAAGGTCTTGGTGAGATGAACCCGGCGCAGCTTTGGGAGACTACTATGGATCCTAATGTTCGTAGTCTGCTGCAGGTTGGCATTAGTGATGCTATTGAGGCGGATCGGGTGTTTACCATGTTGATGGGGGATGAGGTCGAGCCGCGACGCAACTTTATTGAGGCTAATGCGTTGAGGGCGGGGAATATTGACGTTTGAAAATACAGGTTTTCAAAAATTCTCATAAATGAGAAAAAGCCCGGCGTGCCGGGCTTTTTTATTTAGAAAGTGTGAAGGAAAATTTTCGAGTGACTGCTTCAGGCTGAGAGCTGACGTATGAGCTTCAACATCGAATGTCGGCGGCGATCAACAGCTGAACTTGATGGTCTCTGGCTGTAATCTCCAAGAATCGGCATTCAAGGATTTACGCAGCCCTTGTCGGCGACCACCCCGACCCAGCCCCTTGACGAAGATTACCGTGCCTTCAGGCAAAATCCAGATGATCGGGGCAAGCCTGGCGTCGGGTCTGCCGGGAAGCCCACCTTGAAGAATGGAACAGCACCAATGGCACTGACGAAGAAGGGCGAGTTCTGGTACGGGACGACGTCCGGCGACACCCAAGCCGAGCTGCGCAGCTATAGCGTTGCGAATCGCCATGAGGCCGTCCGGTTTGCCTCGTCCAAATGCGATTGCGGGTGCCGGACTTTTGCGCTGCAGACAGATGAACAAGCCGGTGTGGCAATCCGCACCTGCACCGACTGTGGGCAGGAACACCTGATGGGCGACAGCGCGGACTACGTTGAAGAGGCCGCCCCCGAGGCGCACGAGTGTGTGTGCGAGAACGAGGCGTTCGAGCTGATGTCTGGCGTCTCCGTGTATGAGGGCACACATGACGTGCGCTGGTACTACATCGCTTGCCACTGCGTGGAATGCAATCTGGTTGGGGTCTTCGCAGACTGGAAGTGTGAAGCGGGTGATGCGGCGGCCTTCCTCGCCAAGGTATGAGTGCGCGCATCCCGCAGAGATCCTGCTCGCAGGCTCGAGCGGCCGAGGAGTGTCATGAGGTGGTCGGTGGACTTGGCTGTATTAATGACAGCAATCGCTGCAATGCAGTCACTCGGCCTTAACGCAAAGATAACTATTAGGACCCAAAAATAAAAGAAAACTTCGTGAAAAGTCATCGACCTTCGACTGATGAATGCTTTAGCTACTATCCCGAATCGCCAGGCAGATGAAAAATTCAGATGGCGCAAACGCGGCTTTCACGCAGCTGTTCCAACTGAAATGCTTGTTTTTACTGATCTAACCCCCATGTATCTGGACTAAGCCCAAAGACTTCTCGACAGCATCAGCGCGGTGAATAGACGCCACGCTGCTACCAAAGAGCAGTAAAGACAAGTGATCGACGATGGGTTCTGCAACATCACAAAAGGCAGATCTATCGGTCAGCAGCATCACGCACACGGGGTCGGCTGTTCACCTCGCAACAAGCTCCCCAGTTCGCGGTCCCCCAAAGACCGCACTTCGAGTAGAGAGATGAACATGCCCAAACAGACCTACAACGTACAAGAAGTCCCAGGAGGCGTCCCCGTAAAAATGTGGACCAAAGGCGTTCCCGTCGAAGAAGAAGCCCGCCAACAACTAGCCAACGCCGCTCGCCTCCCCATCGTCTTCAAGCACATCGCCGCCATGCCCGACGTGCACCTGGGCATTGGCGCCACTGTGGGTTCGGTGATCCCCACGCTCAAGGCGATCATCCCGGCGGCCGTGGGTGTGGATATCGGCTGCGGGATGATGGCGGCGAAGACCACGCTGCGCGCCGAGGATCTGCCGGACAATCTGGGGAAGCTGCGCTCGGCCATCGAGAAAGCGGTGCCGCATGGCTCGGCGCCCAAGCATAAGGGGCGCGACGTGGGCAGTTGGGGCGACAGGCCGCCGGAGACGGTGGACAAGGCCTGGGCTGGGCTGGCCGATGAGTTCGATGCGCTGTGCGAGCTGCATCCGCGGCTGAGGCATACCAACAACCGCAAGCACCTGGGCACGCTGGGCAGCGGCAATCACTTTATCGAGGTCTGCCTGGACGAGGTCGGCTTCGTGTGGTTCATGCTGCACTCGGGCTCGCGCGGGGTGGGCAATGCCATTGGCACGCATTTCATCGAGCTGGCGAAGAAGGATGCGGAGCGGCACCAGCGCAATCTGCCCGATCAGGACCTGGCCTATTTCGAGGAAGGGGCGCAGTATTTCGGCGACTATGTGCGCGGCGTGTCGTGGGCGCAGAAGTTTGCGATGAAGAACCGCGAGGTGATGATGGCCAACCTCATCGCCACGGTGCGCTCGGTCATTACCAAGCCTTTCGAGGTCTACGTCGAGGCGGTCAACTGCCACCACAACTATGTGCAGCAGGAGCGCCACTTCGGCCAGGATGTGTTCGTCACGCGCAAGGGCGCGGTGAGCGCGCGGCGTGGCGAGATGGGCATCATTCCGGGGAGCATGGGGGCGCGCAGCTATATCGTGCGCGGGCTGGGCAATCCGGAGAGCTTCGAGAGCTGCAGCCATGGCGCGGGCCGGGTCATGAGCCGCACCAAGGCGAAGAAGATGTTCACGGTCGCGGACCAGGTCCGGGCCACGGCGGGGGTCGAGTGCCGCAAGGATGCCAACGTCATCGACGAGATTCCCATGGCCTACAAGGACATCGATGCCGTCATGGCGGCGCAGAGCGATCTGGTCGAGGTGGTGCATACCTTGAAGCAGGTCGTTTGCGTGAAGGGGTAAGCGCATCGGGCGCAGCTGCGGCCCCACTCCCCTAAGATCCCCCCATGAAACTTGCCAACATTCCCTTCATCACCACCGACTGGTCCACCCTCCCCCGCACCGAGCATTCCGCCGAAGCCGGCCAGGCCTTCTGGCGGACGCAGCACTTCGGCGACGTGCGCGTGCGCATGGTCGAGTACACGGCGGGGTATGTGTCGGACCATTGGTGCAGCAAGGGCCATGTGCTGCTGTGCCTGGAGGGCGAGCTGGAGACCGAGCTGCAGGACGGCCGCAGGTTCACGCTGAAACCTGGCATGAGCTACCAGGTGGCGGACGATGCCGAGGCGCACCGCTCGCGCTCCGTGGGCGGGGCCCGGCTGTTCATCGTCGATTGATAGATGGCTGCCCGCGTGCCGCACCGGATGGTGCTGGGCCTGGTGGCAGTGGCAGTGCTTTTGCCCGCCACCCTGGGCGCGGGCTTCTGGTCGCTGCTGGGGTTTGGCTTCGTGGCGGATGCGCTGCTGCGCAGCCAGCACCCCGGCGCGGCGGCGATGGTGCTGGCGGCGCTCGTGGGCGGGTGGTTCGGGCTGGGCACGGCCTGGCGCCTCTACTACTGCCTGCTGCGCGGGGATCTCTCGTTCGACCGCCGGCGCGCCTGGTGGGGGCTGGGCAGCGGGGCATTGGTCGCCATCAGCCTGATTGCCCTGTCCAGCGGCTCGCTGATGTTCCGGCTGGCTTTCTTTGGCTGGCCTTTGCTGGCGGTGGCGTTCTTCGGTGGGGTGCTTTGGCGCCTTCGGGGCTAGCCTGCGGCCCTTCTTTCTGCGGCGCGGCCTCCCGGCTGGCTGGTCCAGAACCATGCAGGCTGGAACCTTCCTCCGGCCCCGGTTACTCATTTCCGATGTCCGCTGCGTCCAGCGGCCATCACAGGAGAAACCACTTGTCCGTCGCCATCAGCCACCGCAACGCGCTGCAGCCTGCCACGCTGCCTTCTCCGGGCAGCCAGGACGGCATGGAAGGCGCGCGACAGGCCAAGGACAAGTCCGCCGCCGGACTCGAAGGCAGGGAGGGACCGCGCAGCATCCGTCCTTCGACGCCGGTGCGCATTGCGGGCATGGTCGACGGCGCCCAGCTCGCGCGATCGCTTTCGGAACGCACGCTCCATGCAGCGACCCCGCAGCAGATCGGCGCGCGGCGCGACCTGACGGCGGGGCTGGTCAACAAGCTCATCAACGCCATTGAAAGCGAGCGCGCGAAGGACGGCGTGCTCAGCCAGCAGGGCGAGGCGCTGCGCGAATGCGTGAACCGCTTCGCGGATGCCTTCGAGTTGCTGGGCGAAGGCCCGGTCGTGGGGGACAGGCTGCTGGCGCAGATGGAGCGCCTGGAAGACGTCGCGGCTTCCCTCGAAAGCGGGATCGACGCGGATCCAGGCACGCTGCTCGCGGGCCCGGAGGTCGACAGCTTGCGCAAAAGCCTGCTGGCGCAGGTGCAGGACCGCCTTTCCTACCTGGGCCGCACGGTGGACAACGCTCCCCTGTCGCTGCCCCATATGTACGAAAGCAAGGCCCAGTTCTCCGAAGTCGCGGTGCGGGTCCTCGACACGCAGCTGGACCGCGTCGACCTGGGCGCCGTGCAGCGCGACATGCTGGAGAAGGCGCGCAAGAGCATCTTCCAGGCACGCGCCGGGCAGCTGCATCAGGAGGCGCGGGAGCACGCCGGGAAACTGGGCGATCCCCGGAAGGTGTTGGGCAGCAAACCCTCCCGGTTCCTGGGCATGCTCGGCATGGGCGAGCAGCACCGGGCGCGCGAAGCCCTGGGGCGGGAGCTGCTGGCGTGCGCGGCGGGAGGCGCGCTGCCCGGCTGCGACACGCCGCAGATCGACGAGCAGACCCTCGTCCAGGACACGCTCAAGAAGCTGTTCAAGGAGGCGGGGCTCGACACCAGCGGCCTGAAGCATGCTTTCCACAGGGGCATGAACGATGTCCTGAACAACGGCCAGGAGTGGGGGCCCGTGCGCAACGGGATGCAGCTGCGGACGGACGGCGAGACGCTGCTGAGCCATAGCGAGATCACCCCGGCAGGCGACTTCAGCCGGGACCATGAGAACCCCCTGAAGCCGGAACTCGGACGCACCGCGTCCTATCGCGGCAGGGGCATCAACTCGCACGACACCACCGAATACCACCACGGGGTGAACGTGGCGCAGACCCGGCTGCTCGATGGGCAGGGCCAGGTGCTGTTCTCGGGCATGCGCCATGGCGTGATCTCGGCCTTCGGCATCAACCAGGACGCCGTCCGGCACATGAGCGACCAGGAGCTCGCGCCCATGGTGAAGGCCTTGCTGCCCGAGCATCTCTGGACAAGCACGAACCATCCCGTGCCCAACCTGACGGGGGCCCTGGAGGCGGTGCGCCAGGATTCCCGGCTGGTCGATACCATGCGTGCCAACGCCAACCACAACCGCGCGCGCGACACCGTGCTCTCCACCTTGCTGGCCGACAGCGCGCTGGCGCAGCGCGCCTTCTCTGGCGGCGCCGTGGCGCTGGACATCCTGTCGATCTCGCTGCTGACGCCGGACAACGTGCGGCCCCTCGTCTCCGACGCCTCGAAGAACGAGCGCCAGATGATGCGGGAGCAGATGCAGGCATGGGACAGCGTGAAGGGCGAGCAGAGCTTCCTGGTTGCCGATGGCACGGGCCGGATGCGCACGATCAAGGTGAACGTGAACCCCGTGGCCTGCAACTACGGCGTGAACGCCGGCGCCGTCGGTTCGGCCTCGTGGCTGGTCGGTGGCTGGGACAACGTGGAGGGCATCAACGGAAAGGCCATCGGCGAGCTGCTGGGCGGCGATATCGCATCGTTGGCAACCACTGGCATGCCCGGCGGCCTGATCGGCGAACGCATGCAGGCGCTGGAGGAGCAGGTGCGCACGGATCACGAGGAGCTCCAGCACGCCGTTCAGGTGGGCGACGAGCTGCAGGCCGACAAGGCGCGCGCCCGGCTGCGCCTCGACGAACCCCGCCTGGCCCAGGCACGCGAGCTCGCGCGGCAGATCGCGCGGATCCACCAGGATGGCAGCTATCGCAGCGCGGGCCAGGAGCCCTACAAGATGCCGACGCGGCTGGCGGTGCTGGCCGAGATGTTCGGCCTCAAGGTCCTGTTCAATTGCAAGAGCGGCAAGGACCGCACCGGCGAGCTCGACGCCGAGATCAAGCACTTCAAGCTGCAGATGGGCCTGAGCGGCAAGGTGCCGGACCACGAGCGCACCCGCAGCGCCGCGGAAATCGCCCAGTTCCACGAGGTCGTGACCCAGAGCGGCAACTTCGAGATGCAGCGCCTGAACACCGGCTACGCGGGCTACAAGCTCAAGGGCGTGGAGGCGCTGTACCGGCAGTTCGGCGGCGAGAGGAAGGGCGACGCGCTCACCGCCAATTTCCACGGCCTTTCACACCTGACCGCCAGCTGACTCTTCACGCAGGACCCATGCCATGGACATCTATGAACAAGCCAGCGCCCTCCTGCTCGGCCTGGGCAGCACTCTGGGAATCGCGCTGGCCCTGGACGCCGACGGCGCCTGCGGCCTGCGCGTCGACGACCGCCTGGAACTGACGCTGCGCCTGGAGCCGCGGCAGCAGGCGCTGCTGGCCTATGCCCAGGTCCATGCGCTGCCGGAGACGGGCGCCGAGAGCGTGCTGCTCCACCTGATGGCCGCCAACCATGTCTGGGAAGAAAGCCAGGGCGCGACCTGGTCGCTGCACGGTGGCCAGCTCACGCTGGCGCGCCTGCTGCCGCTTCGGGATCTGGATGCCGGGCAGCTGGCGCAGGAACTGGCGCGCTTCGCGGATGTGGCGCTTGGCGAGCAGCAGCGCCTGCAAAGCCTGGCCGGGCCGCCGGCTTATGGCCAGGGCCTGCCGGTTTTTGCCATGCTCGCCGCCTGAGCTTCAACGCGCCGCCGCGGCCTCGGCCAGCGCCGGATGCGCCTCGAAATACCCCGCCATGTGCAGCAGCAGCCCGGTGATGTCGCGCTGCACCACCTCGAAATTGGCATTGCGCTCGCGTGATTCCTCGTCCATGTAGATCGGGCGGCGGATCTCGATCTGCATGCTGTGGCGCTGGAGCGCGGGCTGGCCTATTTTTGCGATCAGCTGCACGCCCTTGTACGGGTCGTTGCGCGCCACGCTGTAGCCGCGGCCGCGCAGGTATTCCTCGACCAGCGCCACGAAGGCCGGCTCGCAGGTCGTGCCGTCGCGGTCGCCGAGCACGAAGTCGGCCAGCGGCTTGTCGCTCTTGATCTGCAGCCGCTCATAGGCGTTGTTGGGCATCGAATGCAGGTTCAGATGCCACACCGCGCCAAAGCGCTGGTGCGTGCTTTCGACGGCCGCGGCCAGCGCCTGGTGGTAGGGCTGGTAGCAGCGCGCGATGCGCTGCTGCACCTCGGCCACCGACAGCAGGCGGTCGTAGATCGGCGTGTTCTTCACCGTGCGCCAGACCAGGCCCGAGCCCAGGCGGGTCTTCTCGCTGGGCGCCAGCGGGGTCGGCCAGGGGCTGGCGAGCAGCTCCGGGTCGATGTCGTCGAGCGTGCGGTTCAGGTCCAGATAGCTGCGCGGGAACAGCGCCTCGACCAGCGTGGCGCCCAGTCCGGGCGCGGCGCCCCAGAGGGCTTCGACATGGGTGTCCTCTGCAGCGCGCAGCAGCGCGCGCGGCACCGCGTGGCCGAAGTCATCGGGGTAGCGCACGCCGCTGTGGGGCGAGTCGCAGACCAGGGGAATGGCGGCGCCCTCGGGCGCGTGCAAGCGGAACATGGCGGAGCTCTCTTGCATGCTCACTCCACCGCGATCTTCGCGACCTTGGCGACGTTCTGGTAGCGCTGCACGGCCTGCTCGATCTGGGCCTGGAACTGTTCCGAGGTGTTCGGGATCAGCGTGGCGCCGGCTTCTTCCATCTTCTTGATGAAATCGGGCTGCTTCATGGCCGTGTGGATGGCCTGGTTGAGCTTCTTCACGATGGGCGCCGGCGTGCCCGCGGGCGCGACCACGCCGAACCAGCCGCCGTTGCCCATCTGCGGGAAACCCAGCTCGCCATAGGTGGGCACGTCGGGCAGCGCGGGGTTGCGCTTGTCCGAGAGCACGGCCAGCGCATGCAGGCGGCCGGCCTTGATGTGCGGCAGCGCCGAGGGCAGGTTGTCGGTGATGGCATCGACCTGGCCGGCGATCGCGTCGTTGAGCGCCATGCCCGAGCCCTTGTAGGGCACGTGCAGCAGCTTGATGCCGGCCAGGCTGGAGAAGTACTCGATGTTGGAGTGGCCCAGCGATCCGGTGCCCGGCGAGGCAAAGGTGATCTTGGCCGGCTCCTTCTTCGCCAGCGCGAGGAAGTCCGGCATGTTCTTGGCGGGGAACTTGCCCGTCACCGCCAGCACGCTGGGCACCGTCGCCACGTTGCTCACGGGCACGAAGTCCTTGACCGGGTCGTACTTGAGGCGGCTGCCGTAGGCGGCGACGTTCGAGCCATGGGTGCTCATGGTGGCCATGCCCAGCGTGTAGCCGTCGGGCTTGGATTTGGCGACCATGTCCATGCCCAGCGAGCCGCCGGCGCCGGCGCGGTTCTCGATGACGATGGCCTGGCCCAGCTCGCGGCTGGCGTACTCGCCGATCAGGCGCGCCGCGAGATCGGTCGAGCCGCTGGCCGCAAAGGGCACGATCAGCTTGATCGGGCGGTCGGGGTAGTCGGCCTGCGCGGCGCTGGCGCCCAGGGCGGCAAAGACGGCCAGCGCGAGGGCGGCCGAACGGCGGGAGATTGGGAAGTGGGGCGTGGTCATGGCTGCCAAGTGTCGGGCTGCGCCCCCGCGGCGCAAAACGACAAATTGGCAACGAGCATGACTGTTGTGCATACTCGCACCCTCACAGGGCATCCGCCCTGCCCCAGACGCTCCTGCCCCATGCGAATGCACTCGCCCTCGATGTCCGAACTCCATGCCTTTGCCGCGGCGGCCAGGCTGGGGAGCTTTTCCCGCGCGGCCGCGGAACTGTGCGTGACGCAGAGCGCGATCAGCCGGGCCGTGGCGCGGCTGGAGCAGCATTACGGCGTGCCGCTGATCAAGCGCAATGCGCATGCGCTGGCGCTGACTCCCGTCGGACGCGAGCTGCTCGACGCGGTGCGCGGGCCGCTGAGCAGCATCGAGGAAGCGAGCGCGCGGCTGCGCGTCATGCCCGCCGACCGGCCGCTGCATCTGGCCGTGGTGCCGACCTTCGCCAGCGTCTGGCTGATCCCGCGCTTGCGCGACTTCCAGGCGCTGCACCCGGGCATCAAGCTGAACTTCGTGCCCTACAGCAAGCAGGAGGATTTCTCCGGTCCCGTGCCCGACGCGGCGGTGCTCACGGGCGTGGGGCCGGAGGCCTGGCCGCAGTGCAGCTGCGACTACGTGATCGGCCGCGAGATGGTGCCGATCTGCCACCCCGCGCGCCTGCAGCAGCGGCTGGCGCAGGGCGCCTGGCAGCAGCCTGGCGACCTGGCATCGGAGCCGCTGCTCTATCACACCACCGCCCCCGGCAACTGGACGCAATGGCTGCGCGCGGCGCATGCGGGACGCACCGCGCCCAATCTCACGACGGCCTTCGATCAGGTCTCGATGCTGATCCAGGCGGTCATTGCCGACATGGGCGTGGCACTGGTGCAGCGCTGCCTGGTGAAGCAGGCGCTGGAGTCGGGGGCGGTGGTGGCGCCCTTCGATCTGCCGATCGAGCTGCAGCGCGGGTACTTCCTCTGCACGCCGCGCGACCGGCGGCCAAGGCCGGGGTTTGCGGAGTTCCGGCGGTGGTTGCTGGGGGCGGCGGAGGAGGATGTAAGGGGGGTGTAGGGCTCCAGATTCGTGGGGGTTGGTGAGGGGAGCGCGATTGCTTGAGGGCAGGACGTCCATGGTTCGATCCTTCGACGGGGCCGCCCAGGCAAGCTCAGGATCACCACGAACGGTTTTCACATGAGGGGGCTGTTGATGGTTCTGCGAGCTCACTATGGAAGGCTTATGACAAACTCGCTACGAACGGTTTTTCCGTTCGCCCTGAGCCTGTCGAAGGGTGAACGGCCACCCTTCCAATAGAAAGCATAAAGGCCGGACTGCCCTACGCCGCGCCCGCCCTCACCTCCCCACAAGCCCTCTGCAAACACCCGATGAAATCCTCCAGCGTGGAGCTCACATGGTCCGCGTTCCAGATCACCGCAATGGGCCCGAAGCGGATGGCGGATTCCATGGGCAGCTTGCGGAACAGCCCCACGCTGGCCATTTCGTCGGCCATGGACTCGGAGCACACGCCCACGTAGTCGCCCTTGCTCAGCAGCGCCTGCATCATGGCCAGGGCGGCGGTTTCGGCGCGCGGCGTGAGCCAGGAGGCGCCCTGATCCAGGAGGAAGGCATCGAACTGGATGCGCGTGAGCGTGCCGGCCGGGGGCATGACCCAGCGCTGGCGCAGCAGCTCGCTCAGCGGGGGCTGCACCGGCTGGGACCAGAATCTGCTGCCGCGCCCGATCACCACGGCCACGCGGTCCTCGAACAGCACCGCGTGCTCGAGCCGGTCGCGGTGCGCGCGCGCGTCGAGCACGCCGATCACCGCGTCCATCGTGCGGTTCTCCAGGCTGTCGAGCAGGCTGGAGAACACGCCGTCGTGGATGGAAACCGCCACGTCCTCATGCAGGTTCTGGAATTCGGAGATGGCCTGCGGCAGCCCGCCGGCAATGCCCGCCCAGACGCTGCCGATGTTCAGGCGCGGCACGCGGCCCGCGGCCACCGCGCTCAGTGCCTTGCCGGTGTGCTGGATGTCGCCCAGCACATTGATCGCCAGCTGCTTGAGCAGGTGCCCGGAAGGCGTGAGCTGCAGCTTGCGGCCACGCACCACCAGCGCCGTGCCGACCACGCCTTCGAGCTCGGCCAGCCAGTGGGACATGGCCGATTGCGTCATGTGCAGGCGTGCGGCGGCCTGCGTCAGCGTGCCGGCCTGGTCCAGCAGCAGGAACAGTTCCAGGTGCTTGATCTTCAGGCGGCGCGCCCAGTGCATCTCGTCTGTTTTATCGATCATGAGCAAACCTTCATGCAGGCATATTGCATTTTCATTAGGTGTTATAGAAGACATGACATGAAAATCAACTCATGTTTTACGATTTCTAAGTTGAAGGAGTGCCTGTGTCAAACGCTTTTTCCCATGCTTCCAAGCTGCTGGCCTGCGCCGCAGTGTGCGCCATCGGCACTTCCACCGCATTCGCGCAGGGTGCCTACCCCGAGCGTCCCGTGCGCCTGATCGTCTCGCAGGCCCCGGGCGGCAGCTCCGACACGATCGCGCGCCTGTGGGCCGAGCATGCGGGCAAGGCCATCGGCGCGACGATCGTGGTCGAGAACCGTCCCGGCGCGGGCGGCATCATCGCCGCCCAGGGCCTGCTGGGCCAGCCGGCCGACGGCTACTCGCTGCTGTACGGAAGCGTGTCGCTGATGGTGCTCAACAAGTTCACCTACAAGCCCCTGCCCTACAACCCCGAGAAGGACTTCACGGGCGTCGCCATGCTGACCACCGTGCCCTTCGTGCTCAGCGCCAACCCCAAGACCGGCATCAAGACGCTCAAGGAGCTGACGGACCAGGCCAAGGCCGCGCCCGGAAAATTCAACTACGCCTCCGCCGGCCTGGGCAACTCGACCCACCTGGCGGTGGAGCTGCTGTCGAAGAACCTCGGCATCACGATGACGCACATCCCGTACAAGGGCGAGTCCGACGGCCTGCTGGCCACGGTGGGCGGACAGACGGAAATCATGGCGCCGGTGTATGGAAGCGCGCTGCCGCACATCCAGAACAGGAAGCTCAACCCGCTGGCCGTGCTCTCGCCCACGCGCCTGCCCGATCTGCCTGAAGTGCCGACCGCCAGCGAGCTGGGCGTGAAGGGCTTCGACAACATGGGCTGGAGCGCCATCGTGGCGCGCGCCGGCACGCCCGCGGCCATCGTGGAAAAGCTCAATAAGGCGACGGAGAGCTTCCACCAGAACCCCGCGGTGCAGGCGCGCCTGAAGACGCTGGGCGTGATCCCGGTCTCCGGCCCCGCCTCGCTGGTGACGGAGACCGCCGCGCGCGACGTCGCCGCGTGGGGCCCGACGCTCGACACGCTGAACCTGAGCAGCAAGTAACCCGGTTCGCGCTTTTTCCAACCATGCCCCATGGGCCCCTGCGCGGGCGCCCCTGGGGCCATTGACCTTATGCGATGAAAAAAGAAGCAATGGTGGCCTGCGCCCAGCCGGAGGCCGCCGAATCCGGTATCGAGATCCTGCGCGCCGGCGGCAACGCCGTGGACGCGGCCGTGGCCACCGCCCTGGCGCAGACCGTGGTCGATCCGCTGATGTGCGGCATCGCCGGCTTCGGCACGGCGGGCGTGTACATGCCCGGCGCCGGCGTGCATGAATACTTCGACTTCCATTCCCCGGCGCCGCTGGCCGCCACGGAAACCATGTGGGAGCACCTGCTCGAAGGCGAGACCAAGGATGGCTTCGGCTTCATCCTCACGGGCCGCGTCAACGACATCGGCCCGCAGTCGATCGGCGTGCCGGCCACGCTCAAGGGCCTGGCGGACATGCACCGCGCCCACGGCCGCCTGCCGTGGAAGCAGGTCGTCGAGCCGGCCATTGCCTGGGCCAACGACGGCTATTTCGTGCGCCCCGGCATGCATGCCTTCTGGATCGACGAGCCCTCGATGGGCCGCGTCGGCAATCTCGAGCGCCTGGCATACAGCGAGGAAGGCCGCGCCCTCTACTGCCGCCCCGACGGCCGCCCCAAGCCCATCGGCACGCCGCTGCGCAATCCGGGCATGGCCGAGGTGCTGCGCCAGATCGCCGACGAGGGCGATGCGCCCTTCTACGAGGGCGACCTGGCGCGCAGGATGGTGGCGCACCTGCAATCGCTGGGCGCGCTGATCACCCTCGAGGACCTGGCCCAGTACCGCGTGCAGCGCAACGCGCCGCTGGTGGGCAGCTACCGCGACCGCACCATCACCACCAATCGTCCCCCGGGCGGCGGCGCGATGCTGCTGGAGATGCTCAACATCCTGGAGAACTTCGACCTGGGCGCGATGGAGCACAACAGCCCCGCCTACATCCGCCTCATCAGCGAGGTCATGAAGAAGGCCACGGCGGACAAGGACCGCTACATCGGCGACCCGCGCTTCGTCGACGTGCCGCTGGACAAGCTGCTATCGAAGGACATGGCGCGCGAGGTGGCCGAGCAGATCCGCGCCGGCCAGCGCTTCAGCGTGGAGCGCGTGAACCCGGGCGCGCCCGTGCCGCGCGACACCACCCACCTGAGCATCGTCGACGGCGACGGCAACGCCGTCTCGATGACGCATTCGCTGGCCATGCCCTCGGGCGTGATCACGCCGGGCATGGGCTTCCTCTACAACGGCTGCATGGGCGTGTTCGACCCGCGCCCGGGCCGCGCCGGCAGCATCCAGCCGGGCAAGAGCCGCTTCACGTCCTCGTGCCCGACCATGACCTTCAAGGACGGCGCGCTCGACGTGGTGCTGGGCGCGCCCGGCGGCACGCAGATCGCGATGGGCGTGCTGCACGTGCTGCTCAACGTCATCGACCACGGCATGGAGATGCAGGCCGCCGTCTCGGCGCCACGCTTCTCCTCGACCAGCAATTCCATCGACGTCTGCAACCGCATCCCGCGCTACACGACGCGCGAGCTGGAAGCCGACGGCTACACCGTGGGCCGCAACCCGTACAACTACACCATTGCCTGGGTGCACGGCATGCAGGTGCAGCCCGACGGCCTGCACGGCGGCGCCGACCCGGGGCGCGATGGCGTGGCGCTGCGCACCGCCGTCGGTGCATGACCGCATGACCGGAGCGCGGTGAACGCCGCGGCTTCGGGCCTGCATCACCCGAAAGCAAGGGTCCTGGATCGCATGGCGGTCCAGGACCCTTTTCTTTGCCCGGCCCGCATGCAGATGCGGAGCCTGTGTCACGGCCGCAACAGCTATCCGGCTCATATAAAAATTCGATTTACATCATAAATCCCATAGCTTTTTATCTACTTCTGTGGGAACGCAACACAACGTTACAAAGTAAACGACACAATGCGCAGGCCGGATTTGATTAATTTCATGAATGGCTCCTTGTGCATCAATAGCCAGGGATCAGTGCTTTCTGTTCTTTTCCCATGGTGCGCTCCCTGTGAGCGGCCGAATACGCTATGACCGAAACCGAAACCATGCTGCCCTGGGGTGGGCTGTCCATCGATGCCGATGGCAATGTGTACCTCAATGCCCTGAAGCTCGATCTCGCGCCCAAGGAGCAGGCGGTGCTGCACCGCCTGCTGATCCGCTGGCCGAACGTCGTGCGCAAGGACGAGTTCTCGCAGCACATCTGGGCGGGCCGCATGATGTCGGACGAAAGCCTGGCGCGCTGCGTGGCCCGGGCACGCAAGGCGCTGAGCGCAGTGCCGGGGGTCTGGATCCGCGCGCTGTACGGTCAGGGCTACTGCATCCAGCGTCTGGGCGGGCCCGACATGCCGGTGCCGGCATACCAGGCGCCCTTTCATCAGCGTTTGATGGATATTGCCCGGGCGCCCTCGCAGCTGGCCGAAACCGTGGCGCATTGCGAGACGCTGATCCATCTGCGCTCGCGCTTTTCAATGCAGCAATCGGAGCGGCTGCTGCGCGCCGTGCTGCAGCAGGATGGCAATTACCCCGCGGCGCGCGTCCTTCTGGCCACCTGCCTGGCGGCGCAGGTGAACCTGGGCCTGGCCGACGACCGCCCGAACATCGCCGAGGGCATTGCGCTGCTGGCGCCCGCCATCGCGCGCGGCCTCCCGGGCACCGGGCTGCTGACGGCCCATGCCCATCTGCTCGACTGCAGCTGGCGCTTCGCCGAGGCCGAGGCGCTGCACGGGCAGGCCCTGCAGCAGGCTGGCGAAGATGCCACGACGCACTACAACCACGGCTGGCACCTGCTGGCGCGCGGCCAGCGCGAGCAGGCCCTGGCGGCGCTGCAGACGGCCCATACGCTGCGGCCGTTTTCCGTAGCGATCTCGATCATGTATGCGCGCGCGCTGCTGATGCTGGGGCTGCAGGAGCGCGCCCTCGAGATCGTGGCGGAAATGTGCGCGCGTTTCCCCGACAGCGCCGCGGCCCAGCTCTACTGGATCTCGCTGCAGGCCGGGCGCGCACCCAGCGCCGAGGTGGCCGGGCGCGCGCGCCAGGTCCGGGCGGACTGCCTGGCCTGGCCGCTGTGCAATTCCAACCTCTCGTACATCCATGCGCGCTGCGGCGACCATGAGGAGGCGTGGCGCGCGATCCGGGCACAGGATGATCAGGGCCCGACCCTGCGCCTGTCCCATGTGGCGGCACTGTTCCTGATGGATGCGGCAGGCGAGGCCTTCGACCGCATCGAGCAGGCGTTCGCGGCCCGGGTCAGCATCCTGCCGGTGCTGCTGCGGCTGCCCGAGGTCCATGGCTTCGTCCTGGCGGATGCGCGCGGCCGCGCCGTGCTCGGCCAGCTGGCCGAAGCGTAGGCGCGCGCAGAAATCATCTTTCCATCAGGATTGCATGAACCCCCATCCCTACACTGACCTGCATCCCCTCCAGTGCTTCAGCCCCGGCCGGCCATGCACTGCCGGGCGTGCCGCCGTGCCAGGCATGAAGCCGGCAAGGCGCACAGCCAGCGCGCCTGCGCCGGTACGCAGCCGCTGCGCTCTGCCAATGCCTTTGCGCTCGCGCCTGCGGGCCCGGGCCGTGGCTCTGCGCCGGGCTCATGCGTCTGCCGGTCCCAACCCGAATTCTCCAAAGTGAATAGTTTCCTGCGTGTCAGCCACGACCCTGGCGTGGTGGCTGCTTCCTTCGCGATCGCCCTGTTCGCGTCCTATGTCACCCTTGATCTGGCCAGGCAGCTGCGGCATTCAACCCGGCAGGTGGCGCTCGCGTGGTGGGCTGCGGGCTCGCTGGTCATGGGCACCGGCGTCTGGTCGATGCACTTCCTGGGCATGCAGGCCTTCGCGCTGCCGATTCCGGTAGGCTTCGACAGCCGGCTCACGCTGCTTTCCTGGCTGGTGGCCGTGAGCGCCTCGGGCATGGCGCTGCGGCTGGCCAGCCGCCAGCGCGTCGGCCGTCGCCACCTGGCGTTCGGCGCCGGCGTCATGGGGCTGGGGATCAGCGCCATGCATTACATCGGCATGGGCGCCATGCGGATGGCGCCCGGCATCGTGTGGAACCAGGCCCTGGTCGCGCTTTCCGTGCTGATCTCGCTGCTGGCCTCGGCAACGGCGCTTTGCCTGTTCAATGCCTTCCGCGAAGCCGGCCGGGCCCACCGGCATCTGCTGCAGGGCGCCGCCGCCCTGGTGATGGCAGTGGCCATCTTCGGCATGCATTACACGGGCATGGCCGCGGCGCACTTCGCCACGGGTTCCGTCAGCCTGAGCGCCGGCGAGCTCAGCGGCCCGGGCATGACGGCGCTGGTGCTGATGGCGACCCTGCTGCTGCTGGTCAGTACGCTGTTCACCTCGGTGCTCGATGCGCGCCTGCAAAGCACGGCACGGCGCCTGGCGCAGTCGCTGCAGGAAAGCAATGCGCGCCTGCAGGCCGCCAACGACGAGCTGCAAAAGCGCGCGCTGTCCGATGCATTGACCGGCCTGCCCAACCGCTTGCATTTCGAGGACCGGCTGCGCGAGGCGCTGCAGCGCCACCACGGCGCGGGCCCGCAGACGCAGCTGGCCGTGCTGTTCGTCGACCTGGACGGCTTCAAGCCCATCAACGATTCCTTTGGCCATGCCGCCGGCGATCTGATCCTGTGCCGCGCTGCCGAGCGGCTCCTGCACGAAGTCCCGTCCCCGGCAACGGTGGCGCGGGTCGGCGGCGATGAATTCCTGGTCCTGCTCGAAGGCGCAGGCCAGGCCGAGGCCATGGGCGTGGCCCAGCGGCTGCTGGCGACCCTGGCGCAGCCCTTTGGGGTGTCGGGCAAGCCGGTGCAGATTGCCGGCTCCATAGGCATCGCCGCCTACCCCGGCCACAGCGAGGGCAGCAAGCTGGTGGCCAGCGCCGACGCCGCGATGTATGCCGCCAAGCGTGCCGGCGGCGGGCGCTACAAGCTGTTCGAGCCGCACATGGAGTCCGACGCCGCCTGGCAGCTCGAGCTGCAGAACGCGCTGCGCGGCGCCATCGAGCGCAACGAACTGGCGCTGCATTACCAGCCCAAGATCGATGTCCGGCAGAGCCGCAGCAGCGGCGTGGAGGCGCTGCTGCGCTGGAACCACCCCGTGCATGGCGCCATCGCGCCGGCGGTGTTCATCGCCCTGGCCGAGCGCTTCGGCCTGATTGGAAAAATCGGCAACTGGGTCATCGAAGAAGCGTGCCGGCAGATGGCCGAATGGGCCGCCCAGGGCCTGCGGATGCGCGTGGCCATCAACCTGTCGGTGCATCAGCTGCGCGAAGACGATCTGGCCGGGCGCATCGAGAACGCCCTCAGGGCCCATGGGATCGATGCCGGCCAGCTGCTGTGCGAGATCACCGAGACGGTGGCCATGGAGGACACCCGCGCCACCCAGCACACCTTCGACGGGCTGGCGCGGATCGGCGTATACCTGTCCATCGACGATTTCGGCACCGGCTACTCCAGCCTCAACTACCTGCGGCATCTGCCGGCCCGGCAGCTCAAGATCGACAGCAGCTTCGTCAGCGACCTCGAGCACAGCCAGCAGGCGCGCTCCATGGTCGGCGCAGTGGTCGGCCTGGCGCATGCGCTGGGCCTGAGCGTGGTGGCCGAGGGCGTGGAAACGCAGGGCCAGCGCGACATCCTGCTGGCCGCCGGCTGCGACGAGTTCCAGGGATTTTTCTTTGCCCGCCCCATGCCCGCCTCCGTGCTGATGGCCTGGCTGCAGGCGCGCCACCCACACGATGCCGGCAACGGCCTCGCACCCACGGGCGCGGCATGAACCGCGCCCCACCTGAACCTATGAACCGCAAGTCCCCTCCCTCTTTTCAGCACGCGCCGCCACCCGCTGGCGAACGATTGCCCTCGCTGCGCCTCTATGCCTGGCTGGCGCGCTTCAAGCGCCTGAACTACCAAGCCAAGATCATGGTGATGGCCTTCATCGGCACGCACTTGCCGCTGCTGGCGCTGACCTCGTGGTTCGCGCTGGAAAGCACGCACGACTGGAGCGTGCTGCTGCACGTGCTGGTCATCACCCTGGCGGCCACGCTGGTGGGCACGGCCGTGACGCTGCTGGTGCTGCACCACCTGCTGCGGCCGGTGGCTGCCACCGCCAAGGCCCTGCGCGTGTACCGCGAGCAGCGCCTGAAGCTGGCGCTGCCCACGCATTTCACCGACGAGGCCGGCGCCCTGATGGCCGACGCGCATCGGGCGCTGCAGCACCTGGACAAGACGCTGGAGTCGCTGCAGTTCATCGATGACGTCACCGGCCTGCCCAACCGCAAGCGCTTCCTGGAAAACGTGCAGGACCGGATTGCCCATGGCCAGCCCTTTGCCGTGGCCATCGTGCGCATCGCCAACCTGGCGCGCATCGAGGAGACCATCGATCGCGGACACGCGGAGCTGGCCGCGCGCAGCCTGGCCCAGCGGCTGGAACGGACGGGCCACTTCTGGGATCAGCTGTCGCGCGTCGGGCCTTCCAAGTTCGGCTGCATCCTGCATCTCAATGGCAAGCAAGACACCTGGGCGGCAAGCGCGGCGCGCCTGCGCGCCAGCCTGAAGCTGTGCGCCGGCGAACTGCCGCTGGGCGAGCTGCAGTTCCAGCCGCAGCTCCAGGGCGGGCTGGCGGTGTTTCCCGACGACGGCGCCCAGGCCGACGCGCTGCTCGATGCCGGCATTGCCGCGGCCTCGCTGGCCAATCCGGCGCAGGTCATGCTGCATTCGGTCAACGCGCGGCGCCAGGCCATCGAGCAGATGCAACTGGAGCAGGACCTGCGCCAGGCCCTGGCGCGCTCCGAATTCGTGCTGCACTACCAGCCGGTCTTCGACCTGCAGGCCGGACGCGCCATCGGTGCCGAGGCCCTGGTGCGCTGGCAGCATCCGGAGCGCGGCCTGGTGCCGCCCGGGGCCTTCATCGACACCGCCGAGTCATCGGGCCTGATCGGGCCGCTGGGCCTGTGGGTGATCCGCGAGGCCTGCCGGCAGCTGGGCGAGTGGAACCGCGCGGGCCTGCCGCACATGCGCATGGCCATCAACGTGTCGGCGCGCCAGTTTCTCGACCCGCAGCTGGGCCAGCATCTGCGCGAGGCCATTGCCGCCGCAGGCATCTCGCCGGACCAGTTGGAAATCGAGCTGACCGAGACCGTGGCCATGGTGGACCACGCCCATACCCACCGCGTGTTCTCGGCGCTGCGCAGCGATGGCGTGGGCATTGCCATCGACGACTTCGGCACCGGCTACGCCAGCATGAGCTACCTGCGCAAGCTGCCTTTCGACAAGCTCAAGATCGACCGCGAGTTCGTCACCGACGTGCACCGCTCGCGCGAGGGCCAGGCGATCTGCGGCGCGCTGATCGAGCTGGGCAAGGGCCTGGGCCTGCGCGTGCTGGCCGAGGGCGTGGAGCAGAAAGAGGAGGTGCGCTACCTCGCGCAGCAGGGCTGCGACCTGTTCCAGGGCTACTACTTCGCGCGGCCGGTGGCTGCCGCGCAGTTCGAACATTCACTGATGCTTCCCCCCGCTCTGCTCCATGGCGCCGAAGCGCGTCTGATGGACCCACTGGGGCTGGTATAGAAAGAGCTCACTTCATGCGATCCATCCGTTCCGTGCTGGCCAGATTCGGCCTGTGCTCCCGCCGTGCCAACGCCCAGATGCAGGCCCTGTACCGCAACCAGGCGGTGATCGAATTCGACGCGCAGGGACGCATCCTCGATGCCAACCCGCAGTTCATGGAGCTGATGGGCTACCGCATCGACGAACTGCGGGGCCAGCACCACCGCATCTTCGTGGACCGTGCGGAGCATGACGGGCCGGGCTACGCCGCATTCTGGGCGCGGCTTCGCGCAGGCGAGGCCTTCGTCGGGCGCTGCCGGCGCCTGGCGCGCGACGGGCGCGATGTCTGGCTGCAGGCCCACTACTGCCCGGTTCTCGACCGCAGGGGCCGGGTGCTGCGCATCGTCAAGTACGCCATGGACATCTCGGCCGAGGTACGGCGCGATGCCGAAGCCATCAGCCAGCTGGCCGCCGTCGGCCGGGCCCAGGCGGTCATCGAGTTCACGCTGGACGGGCATATCCTGCGCTGCAACCGCAATTTCCTCGATGCGCTGGGCTATGACTCCGAGCAGGAGCTGATCGGCCAGCACCACAGCATCTTCGTCGACCCGCAGGAGCGCAGCTCGGCCGGCTACGCGGCATTCTGGTCGCAGCTGGCCCAGGGCCAGCATTACCGTGGCCAGTTCCGCCGCGTCGGCCGCGGCGGCAACGATGTCTGGATCGAGGCGAACTACAGCCCCGTGCTGGACGAGTCGGGCCAGCCCTTCAAGGTCGTCAAATACGCCACCGACATCACCGCGCGCTTCGAGGCCACGCAGCTGGTGCAGGCCGCCTTCGAGCAGCTGCAGCAGCTGGTGCGCGACAGCGCCGCGCAGGCGCGCGAGGCCCATGCGCAGACCCGGCAGGTGGCGGCCGTGGCCCAGCAGGGCGATGCCACCCTGGACAACGCGGTCGCCGCGATGTCGCGCATCATGGCCGATTCCAGACGCATCGGCGACATGGTCGGCCTGATCGACGGCATTGCCTTCCAGACCAATCTGCTGGCGCTCAACGCCGCCGTCGAGGCGGCACGGGCAGGCGAGCATGGACGCGGCTTTGCCGTGGTCGCCAGCGAGGTGCGCAGCCTGGCGCAGCGCAGCGCGCTGGCCGCCAAGGAGGTCAAATCGGTCATCGGCCACTCCACCCAGACGGTGCAGGAGGGCGCGCAGCGCGTCGACGAATCCGGCGCCATGATGCGCCAGATGCGCGCCGGCGCCGCCCGCGCCAGCGAGATCATGGACCACATCATCCAGGCCTCGCGCGCGCAGGACGAGCGCCTGGTGGATACGCGCGAGGCGGTGTTGCGGCTGGAGAATACGGTGATCCAGCGGTAGCAGCGCATCCTGGGCCCATACGCCTCTTGAGGGAGGCCGCTCATCCTTCGATCCTTCGACAGGCCCAGGATCAGGACGAACGGATAAAAGGCTGCGCTTTCCACCGTTCGTGGTGATCCTGAGCTTGTCGAAGGATCGAACCATGGACGTCCAGCCCTCCAGAACATGTACTGCCCGAAAGCCAGGGAGCAAAGTCTTCTCTCGTCCCTGGCACATAAACTGCTTCATCAGCGTGACTTGTATACATCAGGGTATTCATCATGCTGATCGGCACTATCGAAGACTGGAAGAACGCATACACCCAGGGCGCAATGCCCGCCGAACTGCTGGAGCAGCAGCGGCTGGCCTGCAGCGCGCAGGACACGGCCTGGATAAGCATTGCCAGCACTGAGCAATTGCAGACGCAGCTCGCGCAACTGGCGGCTCTCGAGCTGGCGGTGGGCCGCGAACAGCTGCCGCTGTATGGCGTGCCCTTCGCGGTCAAGGACAATATCGACGTCGAGGGCTTCCGCACCACCGCTGCGTGCGAGGAATTCGCCTACGTCGCGCAAGAGGATGCCTTCGCCATTCAACGGCTGCGAAACGCAGGCGCCATCGTACTGGGCAAGACCAATCTCGACCAGTTCGCCACGGGCCTCGTGGGCACCCGCTCGCCCTATGGCATCGTGCCCAACACCTTTGATGCCAGCCTGATCAGCGGCGGCTCCAGCTCGGGGTCGGCCTCGGTCGTGGCGCGCGGGCTGGTGCCTTTCGCACTGTCCACCGATACCGCCGGCTCGGGGCGCGTGCCCGCGGGCTTCAATCAGATCGTGGGGCTCAAGCCCACGCCAGGTGCGGTCAGCGGCACCGGTTTGGTGCCCGCCTGCCGCACGCTGGACTGCATTGGCGTGCTGGCCTGCACCGTGGCGGACAGCGCCAGCGTCCTGTCGGTGATGGAAGGGCATGACGCGGCCGATGGCTACTCGCGCGCGCGCCCCATGGCGCCGGCGCACAAGCCGCTGGCGCAGCTGCGCGTGGCGACGCCCGCGCACCGCAAGCTCTCCGGCAGCTACGAAACCGCATTTGCGGAGTTTTCATCCCGGTTGAAGGAGCAAACGGCGCAGTTGGAGGAAATTCCTTTCGGCACGCTGTTCGAAGTGGCGGAGCTCCTGTACTACGGCCCCTGGGTGGCGGAGCGCGTGGTGGGCGCGCGCAGGATCTACGAAGACCAGCCGGACAGGATGCTGCCCGTGGTGCGCAGCGTGCTCGATGTGGCGCAGCGCTTTTCCGCGGCCGACACCTTTGCCGCCCAATACCGCCTGCAGGAGCTCAAGCAGGAAGCCGACAGGCTCTGGCAGCAATGGGACGTGCTGTGCGTGCCCACGGCGCCGCGCCATCCGCGCATCGACGAGGTCATGGCCGACCCGATTGCCGTCAATTCGGAGATGGGCATCTATACCAACTTCGTGAACCTGCTGGGCTGGTCGGCGATCGCCATTCCCGCCAGTCGCCTGCCCGATGGCCTGCCCTTCGGCATCACGCTGATCGCACCCGGCTGGCGCGAGCCCGATCTGGTGCGCTGGGCCGCCGAGCTCGAGCAGCAGGCCGGCCTGCCCGCGGGCGTCACGGGCCTGAAGGCCGGCGCTTCGGCGGCGCCCTGCGCGTGGACCGTCGGCGCCCAGGGCGACATGATCCAGGTGGCGGTGGTAGGCGCGCACCTGCGCGGCATGCCGCTGAACCATGAACTGCTCTCCTGCGGCGCGCGTTTCGTCGAAGCCACGCAGACCAGCGCCGACTACCGGCTCTACGCCCTGCAGGGCACGGTGCCGCCCAAGCCGGGCCTGTCGCGCGGCGAAGGCGGCGCGGCGATTGCCGTCGAGGTCTGGGAGATGCCGCTGGCGCACTTCGGGCGCTTCGTCGCGGGCGTGCCCGCGCCACTGGGAATAGGCACCGTCACGCTGGCCAGCGGCAAGGCCTGCAAGGGCTTCATCTGCGAAGGGCATGCGCTGGCGCAGGCCACGGACATCACGGCTTTCGGCGGCTGGCGCGCCTATTGCAGCAGCCTGCGCTAGACCGCCCCACTACAAGAATAGGAGACATCCGTGACCCAAGTCAGCCTTGCCGCCTCGGCCTATGCGCAGCTCAAGGAGGCGCTGGACAACTTCCACTTCGTGCCGGGCGACCGCTTCAGCGAAAACGAGGTCAGCGCCCTGCTCGGCATGAGCCGCACGCCGATCCGCGAGGCGCTGGTGCGGCTGCAGCGCGAGGGCTATATCTCGGTCATGCCCAAGCTCGGGTGGCTGGTGAACAGCATCGATTTCCATGTCTTCGAGCAGCTGTACGACGTGCGCTCGGTGCTGGAATGCGCCGCCATCGATCTGCTGGGCGCGGCCCCCGACCTGGCGCAGCGGCTCGCGCCGCTGTGCGAGCTGTGGTGCGTCGATGCTTCGCAACGGCTGGCCACCTGCACCGCCGTGTCGCAGATGGATGAAGCCTTCCACATGGCGCTGGTGCATGCCAGCGGCAACCTGGAGATGGCGCGCATCCACTGCGACCTGACCGAGCGCATACGCGTGGTGCGCCGGCTGGAATTCACGCGCAGCTACCGCATCGATGCGGCCTACGACGAGCATGCGCGGATCCTGCAGACATTGCTGACCCGCGACACGCTGCGCACCAAGGCGCTGCTGCAGCAGCATATCGCGGTGAGCCGGGACGAGGTGAGGAAGATCACCTTGCATACGCTGCAGGGGGCGAGGCAGGCAAGGGTGGCGGCGTGAGGGGGTTCTCGGGAAAGTCCAGGGTTGTTTTGTAGGGCAGGCCGTTCATGGTTCGACAGGCTCACCACGAACGGGGAAAACCGTTCGTCCTGAGCCTGTCGAACCATGAGCGGGGAAACCGTTCGTCCTGAGCCTGTCGAAGGATGAATGGCCTGCTCTCGAGATGGGGCACTACCCTTTCCTATGCTCAAGACAAACGGGTTTTAAAGCCAACCCATCAATTCCTCCAGTAACACCCCCTGCGGCTCCGCCAGCGCATTCAGGATGCTGAAATGATCCGCCCCCTGCACCGCCACCACTGCCCCCGGCAAGCCCTCGCGGTGCCGTGAAAACGCCAGGCTCTGCGCCTGCAGCTGCGGCAGCTCGGCCGTGCCGTAGGCGGTCACGAAAGGCTTGTCCACAGGCGCCAGGCGCAACGGGCTCAGCGCCTGCACCTCGCCGGGAGTCAGCTGCAGCGCCTGGTTCAGATAGGTATGCGCAATGGGCGCCAGATCGTAGATCCCGCTGATCCCCAGCCCCGCCCGCACGCCCTCGCAGTCCAAGCCCAGCGCCGTCAGATGCCCGCCCGCCGACCAGCCGCACAGCAGCACCTCGCCGCTGCCGCCCTGCTCCAGCGCATGCGCACGCACCGCAGCAATGCCTGCGCGCACCTCCTGCGCGATCTGCGTCAGGCTGGCCTGCGGCGCCAGCGTATAGCCGATCAACGCAGCATGCAGGCCACGCGCCAGCGCACCTTCGGCAACGAAGCGGAAGGTGTTCTTGTGCCGCATCTGCCAATAGCCGCCGTGGATGAACAGCAGCGTGGGCGCGCCGGCGTGGCTTGGGAAGTAATCGAAGACCTGGCGCTCGGCGGGCCCGAAGCGCTGGTCGAGCCGGCCCGCGGCGCGCGCCACCAGCGCGGCGCTGCGCGCCTCGAAGTCGGCCAGTTTCACGGCGCTGTCGCGCACCGCGGCCGTGTTGTCATAAGCCGCGTCGCGCAGCCCCTGGGGCAGCGCCTGCAGGCTGTCCAGCATCATGCGGCCTTGGGCAGCGACACGTGGCTGCTGAGCATCTCGGTCAGCTCGCGGCGCACCAGGTTGAACTCGGGGTCGGTGATGCAGCGCGGGCGGCCGAGCGGAATGCGGTAGTCGCGCTCGACGCGGCCGGGCCCGGCGGTCATCACCACCACGCGGTCGGCCATCAGCACCGCCTCCTCCACCGCGTGGGTGACGAAAACCACCGTCAGCTTGGTCTTTTCCCAGATGTCCAGCAGCTCCTGCTGCAGCACCTCGCGCGTCAGCGCGTCCAGCGCGCCGAAGGGCTCGTCCATCAGCAGCACCTCGCAGTCGTTGGCCAGCGCGCGCGCGATCGACACGCGCTGCTTCATGCCGCCCGACAGCTGGTTCGGGAAATGGTCGGCGAACTTGCCCAGGCCGACCATGTTCACGAAGCGGTCCGAGATCTCCTTGAGCCGCGCCGCGGGCAGGCCGCGCTGCCTGGGGCCGAAGGCGATGTTCTCGCGTACCGTGAGCCAGGGGAACAGGCCGTAGTCCTGGAACACCATGCCGCGCTCAGGGCCGGGCGCCTGGATCGGCGCGTGGTACATGCGGGCCGAGCCCGTCGAGACCGGCTCGAAGCCGCCCATGATGCGCAGCAGCGTGGACTTGCCGCAGCCCGAGGCGCCGATCAGGCAGATGAACTCGCCCTTGCGGATCTGCAGGTCGACGTCCTTGAGCGCATGGATCGGGCGGCCGTTGAGGCTGAAGACCTTGCTGACGTTGGCAATGTCGATGATGGGAGCCGGGGTGCGGGTTGCGATCGTTTCAGACATTGTGTTGCGGGCTCCACTTGAGCAGACGGTTGTTGAGGGCGACCAGCAAGCGGTCGGTGACGAAGCCCGTGAAGCCGATGACGACCATGCCGGAGATCACGACATCGGTGCGCGAGAGCATGCGGCCGTCCATGATGGCGGCGCCCAGCCCCTCGGGCACGCCGGTCATCTCGCCGACCACGATCAGGAACCAGGCGATGCCGTGCCCCAGGCGCAGGCCGTTGAAGATCGAGGGCAGCGCCGCGGGCAGCACCACCTGGCGGAACATCGAGGCGCCCGAGCAGCCCAGCATTGCCGCGGCCTCGAACAGGCGCACCTCGACCGATTTCACGCCGAAGGTGGTGTTGATGACGATGGGAAAGAACGCGCCGAGGAACACCAGGAAGATGGCGGCATTCGGGCCCACGCCGAAGAAGATCATCGACAGCGGCAGCCAGGCCGTCACCGGTACCGGGCGCAGCATCTGCAGCGTCGGGTCGACGAAGCGGCGGATGGCGGCGTTCTTGCCGATCACCAGGCCCAGCGGAATGCCCACGGCAGTGGCCAGCGCGAAGGCGCCATAGACGCGCGCCATCGACTGCAGCCAGTGCGTGCCCAGGGTCTCGCTGAAGGCGTCGTCATAGATGCCGCCAAACGCGAAATCCCAGAGCATCAGCGCCACTTCCCGGGGCGAGGGCACCAGCATGGTTCCCGTCCAGCGCACCGCCAGGTCCCAGGCCAGCAGCAGCGCCAGCGGCAGCAGCACCGGCACCACCCATCTGCCCAGCCAGAGGCGCAATGCACCCGGCTGGGCCGGCATCGCGAACCCGGGCTGGGCGTTCTGTGCCTCGGCCGCGGGCTGCGCCGGCTTGGCATGGGGCGCGGGCGCGGCGCGCGCGCTGGAATCAAGGACGGATGTGGACATGGCGGATCTTTCCGGAACGGGCTGCAGGCGGGAAGGCGATCAGGACTGGGGAACCAGGCCCGTCACGATGAAGCGGCTGTAGTCGGGCAGCTTGCGGATCTGCTTGCGCTCGAGCATCAGCGAGCCGTAGTACTTGCCGCGCTGCACCCAGTCGGCGTCGATCTTCCAGGTCAGCTGGACGTTGTCCGCGGCCAGGTTGGCGACGTCGGCCGGCAGGCCCAGCTTGGCGCCGGCCATCTCGATCAGCGCCGGGCGGTTGGCGGTGGCGTATTCCGCGGCCTTGCGGTGCATTTCGAGGAAGGCCTTCGTCAGCTCGGCATTGTTCTTCACGGTATCGGCATGGGTGGTCATGACCATGTTCACGGAACCGGTCGGCGTGCTGTACGGCAGTTCGAGCACCTTGCCCACGCCCTTGATCACGCTGATCGAGGGGCCGGGCTCGGCGCCCACGTAGGCATCGATGTCGCCGCGCTCGAGCGCGCCAGCCATCTCGCTGAACGACACGCGCACCGACTTCACGTCCTTGATCGTCATGCCCTCGGCCTTGAGTCGGTCGAGGAACACGGCTTCCTGGGTCGAGCCGGGCAGGATGCCCACGCGCTTGCCCTTGAGCGCCTTGAAGTTGCCCACGCCCGCGTCCTTGTGCACGACGATCGCCATGCCGCCGTTGGACTGCGGCGCGATGATCACCACCGGCTCGCCCGCCGCCGCGCCCAGCGTCGCGGCCGCCAGGCCATAGGTGCCGAAATCGACCGACTTGGTGACCACCGCGTTCTTGCCGTCGGTGGGGGTGTCGAAGGTCACCACCTCGATCTTGTAGCCGGCCGGCGCGAAGCGGTCATAGAAATAGGGCGTGATGCCATGGATCAGCTTCAGGGTGCCGACCTTGATGACCTTGTCGGCGGCGTGCGCCGGCGCCACCATGGATGCGGCAAGTGCGGAAGCGGTCAGGGAAGCAAGCAGGAGGCGGCGAGAAAACATGGCAGTTCCTTGTGGTTGGGCCTTGGCGACAATCGCCCTGCGCTTGAATACTCTCTTGTACACAAGGCAGATGAGAGCTCTCAAGCAAACTGCGTGCCAGGTTTTTCCCGTGCGTTTTAGCCGCCTCGGGGCCATGGCACAGCGCCCGGCGCACCAAATGCGATCAAGCTGCACATGGATGAGGCAGGTGCGGATGCACCAAAGCAAAAGCGCCGGCACGGGGCCGGCGCTTTGCATGCGGCGCCTCGAGGTGCACCAGCGGCGGGATCCGCTAGGGTTTGTCTGACTGAAGTCATGGGAGCCGAGCCACAATGAAGCGACATTCACAGCAACAAGAAGCTAAGTCCCAAACATCCGTTCGTCCTGAGCCTGTCGAAGGATGAACGGCCTGCGCTCAAGGTATGAGAACAGGCCGTTCATGGCTCGACGGGGCCGCCCAGGCAGGCTCAGCACGAACGGCTCCACCAGCAGTCAGTATTGGCTGCGTCGCTGCTTCTCAGTCAAACAGACCCTAGTTCTGGATCTTCGCGCTCTTCACGATCTGTGCGTATTTCTTCAGGTCCTGCTCGATCTCCTGCTTGAAAGCGGCCGGTGTACTGCCCGAGGAAATGATGCCCAGCGAGGCCAGGCGCTCCTTGACGTCCGGGCTGTGCACCACCGTGTGGATCTCCTTTTGCAGCCGGTCGACGATGGCGGCGGGCGTCTTGGCCGGCGCCAGGATGCCGATCCACGAGTTCACCACGAAGTCAGCCACTCCGGACTCCTGCACCGTCGGGGTGTCGGGCAGCGAGGCCAGGCGCTGCGCGGTCGAGACGGCAATGGCGTTGATCTGGCCGTTCTTGATGAAGGGATAGGCGCCGGCCACCGCGGTGTAGAGCATGGGCAGGGTGCCGCCGACCACGTCCGACATGGCCTGCCCGCCGCCCTTGTAGGGGATGTGCACGAAGTTCGCGCCCGTGCGCAGGCGCAGCAGTTCGCCCGCCAGGTGCGGGGTGCTGCCCGTGCCGGCGCTGCCATAGGAAACGCCGTTCTGTTGCTTCTTGGAATAGGCGATCAGCTGCTCCAGGTTCTTCGCCGGCACCGAGGGGTGCGTGACGATCACCAGCGCCGCGTCCCCGATCTTGCTGACCGGCGCCAGGTCCTTGAGCGTGTCGAAGGGCATCTTGGGGAAGACATGCGGATTGATGACCAGGGTACCGTCGAAGCCGACGACCAGCGTATAGCCATCGGGCTCGGCAGTGGCTGCCCCCTGGGTGCCGATATTGCCCGAGGCGCCGGGCCGGTTGTCGACGACGACCTGCTGGCCCAGGCGCGCGGAGAGCTTTTCCGCCACCACACGGGCCCCGGTGTCGGTCACTCCGCCCGCGGCAAAGGGCACGATCAGCCGGATCGGCTTGCTCGGATAGTCCGCGGCGTGGGCCGCACCCATGCCGGCCCCCGCCAGCAGCGCGCATAGCGCCGAAAACCGTAGGAATTGCCTGAACTTCATGCTTGTCTCCTCTGTTGTGCCACCTCTGCGGGTGGACTATTCGGCCCGGATGCCGCCCTGGCGCGCCACCTGGGTCCACTTGCGGGTTTCCTGCTGCAGGAAGCTGCCGAACCGGTCCGGAGGCGAGAGCACCACATCGGCGCCCTGCGCCTGCATCTGCTTCACCACGGCCGGATCGGCCGCCACCTTGCGCAGGTCGCGGTTGACTTTCTCGACGATATCTTTGGGCAGGCCCGCGGGGCCGAAGAGCCCATACCAGTTCAGGGACTCGACGCCCTTGAGCTGTGCTTCCTGGAACGTCATGGCGTCGGGGAAGATCTCCATGCGCTTGTCCGCCGCCACGCCGATCACGCGCAGCTTGCCCGAATGCACGTGGGGCAGCGCCGTGAGCACGCTGGTCACGCCCACGGGCAGGTGGCCGCCGATCACGTCCACCATGATCGGCGCGCCGCCCTTGTAGGCCACGCCCATGAACTTGAGGTCGCCGGCCTGGCGGATGAGCTCGCCCGTCAGGCGGGTCTGCCCTTCGGAATAGCCGAACGCGATCTCCTGCTTGCGCGCCGCCTCGATCAGGTCGGGCAGCTTCCTGTAGGGACCGTCCGCCGCCACCACCAGCACCATCGGCGACGTGGCGATGTTGGTGACGGGGGTGAACGCCGCCGCCGTGTCGTAGGGCATGCTCTTCATCAGCACCGGGTTGATCGCATGCGAGCCGACGACCAGCAGCAGGGTGTGGCCGTCGGGTGCGGCCTTGGCCACGAGGCTGGAGCCGATCACACCGTTGGCGCCCGTGCGGTTTTCCACGATGACCGACTGGCCCCAGAGCTCCGTGAGCTTCTGGGCGAACAGGCGCGCGACGACATCCGTGCCGCCGCCTGCCGAGTAGGGCACCATCAGGGTCACGGGCTTCTTCGGGAAGGCGGCTTCCGTGGCGCTCCAGGCGGAAGTGGTGCCGGCAGTGCAGCAGGCCAGCACCGACTGCGCAAAGCTGCGCCGGGTCCATAGGGGGGATGTCATGTTCTTGTCTCCTTGTTTATCGATTCTGTGGGTCTCAAGCAGCGGCGCAGGCCGCTTCCCGCCGCGCCGCGCCCTGGCGCCGCAGCCAGGCGCTGCTGCGCCCGCCCAAGGGCCGCTGCAGCTGCCGTTCGGCAAACGCCACCGCCTGCATCAGCGCCTGCAGGTCGATGCCGGTATCGAGGCCGCTGTTCTGCGCCATCAGCACCAGGTCCTCGGTGGCGAGATTGCCCGCCGCGCCCGGCGCGAAGGGGCAGCCACCGATGCCGCCGGCGCTGGCATCGAAACGGCGCACGCCGCTCTCCAGCGCGGCCCAGGCGTTGGCGGCGCCCAGCCCACGCGTGTCATGCAGATGCACCGCCAGCTGCTCCAGCGGCACGGCCTCGCGCAGGGCGGCGAAGCGCTGGCGCACCTGGCCGGGCGCGGCCGCGCCGATGGTGTCGGCAATGACGATCTCGTGCGCGCCGGCCGCGTGCATGCGCTGCGCCAGGCGCACGACTTCGTCCAGCGGAGTCAGCCCCTCGAAGGGGCACTCGAAGGCCACCGCCACATAGGCGCGCGTGCGCAGGCCCGCGGCCAGCGCCTGGCGCAGCGTCTGCTCGCTGACGTCGAGCGCCTCGTCCAGCCCCATGTTGATGTTCTTGCGGTTCATGGTCTCCGTGGCCGAAAGCACCACGGCGATCTCCTCGGCCCCTGCGAGGCGCGCGCGCTCCAGCCCCTTGAGGTTGGGAACCAGCACGGAGGTGCGCAGTTCGGGCCAGCGCCCGCGCACCAGCGGCACCAGCTCGGCGGCGTCGGCCATCTGCGGCACCGCCTTGGGCGACACGAAGCTGGTCGCCTCCACGCTGCGCACGCCCGCGTCCACCAGCAGCCCGATCAGCTCCAGCTTGGCCTGGGTATCCACGTGCAGCGCCTGGTTCTGCAGGCCGTCACGCGGGGAGACATCGGTGATATGGATTTGCTCGCGCATGCTTGCCTCCTTCAGGCAATCGCGCCGGCCTGGCGCAGGCTTTCCATCTTCTCTGCCGGGTAGCCGAGCACGCCGCCCAGCACCGCCTGGGTCTGCTGACCCAGCGCGGGCGGCGCGGTGTAGGCCGTGGCGGGGCTGGCGGAGAGCTTGATCGGGTTGCCGGGCATGCGCAGCTGCTGCCCGTCCGGTAGGTCCACGGTCGCCACCATGTCGCGCGCCAGCACCTGCGGATCGCTCAGCGCCTGGGCGAAGTTGTTCACCGCGCCGCACGGGATGCGCGCTGCGCCCAGCACCTTGAGCCAATGCTCCGTGCCCTGCGTGCTCAGCACCTCGGAGACGATGGCATCGATCTTGTCCTTGTCGGCATAGCGCGCCGGCTGCTGGCGGTAGGCCGGGTCCAGCAGCGCCTCGTGCGGAATGCATTCGATGAAGCGCTCGAAGAAGGAGTCGCCGATGCACGCCACGATGATGTGGCCGTCCGCCGTGGGATAGCAGTTGTAGGGCACGTGCACGAAGTGGCCGTTGCCGATGCCTTCGGGCACGTTGCCGGACATGAAGTACATCGTCGCCATGTAGTTGAGCATGGAGATCTGCGCATCGAGCATCGACACGTCCACATGCTGGCCCACGCCGGTGTGTGCGCGCTCCACCAGCGCGGCGAGCACGCCCATCGCGCCGAACATGCCCCCGGCCAGGTCGCCGGTGGGAATGCCGCTGCGCGTCGGGCCGGTCTGGGGGGTGCCGGTGATCGACATGCCGCCGCCCATGGCCTGCACCACCTGGTCGAAGGCCGGGCGCTGGGTGTGCGGGCCGGTCTCGCCGAAGCCCGTGACGGAGCAGGTGATGATGCGCGGATTGACCTGCGCCAGCGACGCATGGTCGATGCCCAGGCGCTGCGTCACGCCGACGCTGAAGTTGTCGAACACCACGTCCGCATGCCGCACCAGGTCGAGGAAGACCTCGCGCCCGGTATCGCTCTTGAGATCCACGCAGACGCTTTGCTTGTTGCGGTTGAGCGTCAGGAAGTACGCGCCCATGCCGTTGCGCGAATACTCCGGGTCGTTCTCGAGCAGGCGGCGCGTGCCCTCGCCCGCGCCCGGCGGCTCCACCTTGATGGTGCGCGCGCCCATGTCGGCCAGCAGCATGGTTCCATAGGGGCCCGACAGCATGTGGGTCAGGTCGAGGACGGTGATATGTTCGAGTGTCACGTTGCAGCTTTCCTGAAAGTCTGGATTGCAACGAGTGCAGCAGGTCCCATGCCAGGCCGGCCAGAAATCGCAAGCCGTTGATTTCATTGGACTTAATTTTGAGGGATGACTCAAGCGGAGTTTCATGAAACACTGATGAAACCTCGACATGTTTCATTGGACCGCATATGCGACACGCGCTGCCCGAAACCGACCTGCCCCGCCTGTGCTTCGTGAGCTACCGCCACATCCGCGAACTCGCCATGCCGGTGATCGCGGAGTACACCGGCCGGGCGCATATCGAGGTCGTGGACGGAACCTTCGGCGGCGCCCTGGCGATTGCCCGTGACCGCCTGGAGAAGGGCGTGGTCGATGCCTTCGTCAGCGCCGGCTCCAATGCCCATATCCTGCGCCAGGGCCTGCAGGTGCCGGTGGCCACCATCCAGCTCACGGGCTTCGACCTGCTGCAGGTGCTGATCCGCGCGCGGCGCCAGGCTTCGCGCGTGGGCGTGGTGATGTACGGGCAGACCATTCCCGAGTTGGAAGAGGTCAAGGACCTGCTGAACATCGAGGTGCGCCAATACGCCTACCAGACCCCCGGGGACGCGCGCCAGTGCTTCGACGCGCTGCGCCGCGCCGGCTTCGAGGTGATCGTCGGCTCCAGCCTGGTCGTGGAGCTGGCGCAGGAGGCGGGCCTGCATGGCTTGCTGGCCTATTCGCTGAGCAGCGTGCGCAAGGGCTTCGACGACGCCATCGAGCTCGCGCGCATCACCCGGCTGGAAGCGGGCCGCTACGAGCAGCTGCATGGCGTGCTGGACAACCTGCAGGAGGCCGTGCTGGCCGTGGACCGCAACGAGCGCATCATCGCCATGAACCCGCCCATGCGCCAGCTGCTGGGCAGCCCGCAGCCGGCCGAAGGGGTGGCGCTGGGAACGCTCGAGCCCGCGCTGTCGCTGAAATCCATCCTGGATTCCGGCCAGCAGGAGCGCGCCGTGGCCATTCGCCTGGCGCAGCGCGACTGGATCGCCAACCGCACGCCCATGCGCGAGCACGGGCAGATCGTGGGCGCGGCGCTGACGCTCTACGACGCACGCACCATCCAGGACGCCGACAGCAAGCTGCGCCGGCTGCAGCGCCAGAAGCACCACCTGGCGCGCCACGGCTTCGACAGCGTCATCGGCACCAGCCCCCTGCTGCGGCAGGCCATCGCCAAGGCCCGGCGCTTCGCGCGCACCGAGGTGCCGGTGCTGGTGACCGGCGAGAGCGGCGTCGGCAAGGAGGTCTTTGCCCAGGCCATGCACAACGCCAGCCTGCGGGCGGACCGGCCCTTCGTCGCGGTGAACTGCGCCTCCTTTCCCGAGAGCCTGCTGGAGAGCGAGCTGTTCGGCCACGAGGAAGGCGCCTTTACCGGCGCGCGCCGCGGCGGCAAGATGGGCCTGCTCGAGGCCGCCCACACCGGCACCCTGTTCCTCGACGAGATCGGCGACATGCCGCTGCAGATGCAGACCCGCCTGCTGCGCGTGCTGCAGGAAGGCGAGATCACCCGGCTGGGTGCCACCGTGCAGATTCCCGTCAACGTGCGCGTCGTTGCGGCCACGCACCAGCCGCTGGAGCAGTTGGTGGCCCAGGGGCGCTTCCGGCAGGACCTCTACTACCGCCTCAACACCCTGCGGCTGCAGCTGCCGGCCCTGCACCAGCGCCGCGAGGACATCGCGCCGCTGCTGCACGGTTTCCTGCAGCGCTGCCTGAGGCGCCACGGCGTGCAGCTCGACGCGCCCCGGCTGCTGGCCCCGCTGATGCCCGGGCTGCTGCGCTACGGCTGGCCCGGCAACGTGCGCGAACTGGAGAACATCGCCGAGCGCATCGCCGTGTTCGCCATGGACTGCGAGAGCTTGCAGCAGATCGACTACCAGGAGATCAGGGATGCGTGCAGCGAGGTGTTCGGCACCGCCGCCGCGGTGCCATCGGACGCCGAGGCAAGCCTGGCCGAAAGGCTGGCCGGCGCGCTGGAGGCGGCGGGTGGCAACCGCGCCAAGGCGGCGCAGTCCCTGGGCGTCAGCCGGACCACCTTCTGGCGCTGGTGCCGGGAGCAGGGCGTGGAGGCGCACGCGACCGGGCATTGACACGGCGGTAAAGGGGCCGCGTCCCACGCGGATGCTTGTTGCAGCCGCTTACCATGCCTTGCGGCTCTTCCGGCCCCTTCCCTTTGCCATCTCCTGCCTGCACGCCGGCCCTTGCGGTGCGCACGGCGCGTTCCGCATGAACCACATCGATATCACCGTCCTCCAACAACTGCAGCGCTGGCGCGCCCAGGGCCTGCACGCCGTGCTGGCCACCGTCGTGCGCACCTGGGGATCGTCGCCCCGCCCCGTCGGCGCCATGATGGCGCTGTGCGAGAACGGCCAGACCGTGGGCTCGGTGTCCGGCGGCTGCATAGAGGACGACCTGCTGCAGCGCTACACGCACCTGGGAGAGCAGATGGACCATGCGCTCGGCTGGGCCCAGCCGCCGCAGCGCGTGACCTATGGCGTGACGGCCGACGAGGCGCACCGTTTTGGCCTGCCATGCGGCGGCACGCTGGAGCTGGTGCTGGAGTTCGATCCCGACGCCGGCGCGCTGGAACAGCTGACCAGCCAGCTGCTCGGGGGTGCGCTGGTATGCCGCAGCGTGGACCTCGGGACCGGCCAGGTCACGCTGACCGAGGCCGAGGCGCCGCAGGCACCCGGCATCGACACCCAGGCGCTGCACAACGTGCTCGGTCCCGGCTACCGCATGCTGCTGATCGGCGCCGGCACCCTGAGCGAATACCTCGCGACCATGGCCATCTTCAACGGCTTCGTCGTCACCATCTGCGACCCGCGCCAGGAATACATGGACTCGCTGCAGATCCAGGGCGTGCAGCGCTGCGCACTGATGCCCGACGACGCCGTGACGGACTTCAAGCCCGACCTGCGCAGCTGCGTCATCGCCCTCAGCCACGACCCCAAGCTCGACGACCTGGCCCTACTCGAAGCCCTGCAGAGCCCAGCCTTCTACGTCGGCGCCATCGGCTCGCGCCGCAACGCCCGGAGCCGCCGCGAGCGCATGCAGGAACACTTCGACGTCGCGCCTGAAACGCTCGCGCGACTGCATTCGCCCGCGGGGCTGTCGATAGGCAGCAAGACGCCGGCGGAGATCGCAGTGAGCATCATGGCGCAGGTGATCGCGCGCAAGAATGGGAATGTGACGGGGTTGCCTGAGGGCCAGGTTGGACAGGCTGCACCGCTGGACCTGCGTTGAAAGTTGTAACCGCCGGTTCTACGAGCAATGAAGAATTACTTGGTTGCAATGCTTTCATTGCAGGATGTCGATCAAAATATTTCTGCCGATTTGCACCCACACAACTCTCACAGTAAAAATTCCCCTCGTCCTACATACAAGCAATTAGCAAACCATTAACTAATCTGCTTTGAAGTTACCTTGCTTCGCTATCAAGCTAGGCGTGCAATAGCCTGCTGCCTTTTAGCAAGGTTTAGCTCGTGGTCACGAGTTCAATTCAAGTGCAACAAACTTATTGGCCGTTACAACTTATGTGAAAATATGAACCCCATCAACCGGTGCGGTATGGCGCGTAAGCTAGTAGGGACCCTATGATGCTACGGCCTTCGAGCACCCGGTGCAGATGGGCTTCCTGCCGGACGCTGCCCTCAACTCAACTTCCGTTTCGTGCATCGTGGTTGATGCCAAAGTGAAACAGACACTGCTAGCTCTCTCAATGAAACTCATCCCGACAATTCTCTGTGGTGGCGCCGGTTCCCGTCTTTGGCCCGTTTCGCGCGAGATGCATCCCAAGCCATTCATCCGCCTGGCCGATGGGCAAAGCCTGCTGCAGAAGGCCTTCATCCGCGGCGCCGTGCTGCCGCAAGCCGAGGAAGTGCTCACCGTCACCAACCGCGAGCTGTTCTTCAAGACCAAGGATGAGTACCGCGAAGTCAACCAGGCCGGGCTGAAGACCTCCTACATCCTTGAGCCCTTTGGCCGCAACACTGCCGCCGCCATCGCTGCCGCTGCAATGCATGTTTCCGCGACCCATGGCGAAGACGCCATGCTGCTGGTACTCGCAGCGGACCACCTGATTTCCGACCAGCAGGCGTTTGCCGATGCAGTGGCCAAGGCCATGGCGCTGGCGCAGCAGGGCAAGCTGGTCACCTTCGGCATCCAGCCCAACGCACCCGAAACCGGCTATGGCTACATCGAAGCGGAAGGCAACGAAGTGCGCCGCTTCGTGGAAAAGCCTTCGCAGGAAATCGCCGTCGAATATGTGGCATCGGGCCGCTTCCTCTGGAACTCCGGCATGTTCCTGTTCCAGGCAGGCGCCATGCTCAAGGCCATGGAGCAGCATTGCCCCGACATCCTCTCGGCCACCCGGAGCTGCCTGGACGCATCGCGCAAGTCCGAAGGCAAGGACATGATCGAGCTCGAGCTCGACGCCACCTGCTTTGCCCAGGTGCCCGACAACTCCATCGACTACGCCGTCATGGAGCAGTCCAAAGAGGTCGCCGTGGTGCCCTGCTCCATTGGCTGGAGCGACATCGGTTCCTGGAGCGCGCTGGGCGACCTGGTCGCTCCCGACGCCCAGGGCAACCGTATCGAGGGCGAGGCGCTGCTGCACGATGTGAGCAACTGCTACATCCAGAGCAGCCAGCGCATGATTGGCGCCGTGGGCGTCGACAACCTGATCATCGTCGACACTCCCGATGCGCTGCTGATCGCCGACAAGTCGCGCTCGCAGGAAGTGAAGCACCTGTACAAGCAGCTGCAGGCGCAGGGCCACGAAGCCCACAAGCACCACCTGACCGTGCACCGCCCCTGGGGAACCTATACGGTTCTGGAAGAAGACCCGGCCTACAAGATCAAGCGCATCGAAGTCAAACCCGGTGCTTCCCTGTCGCTGCAAATGCACCACCATCGCAGCGAGCACTGGATCGTCGTCAGCGGAATGGCTAAAGTCACCAACGGTGACATGGAGCTGTTCGTGCGTACCAACGAGTCCACCTACATCCCCGCTGGCCACATGCACCGGCTGGAAAACCCCGGCGTGCTCGATCTGGTAATGATCGAAGTGCAAAGCGGCCAATACCTCGGCGAAGACGACATCGTGCGTTTTCAGGACGTATATGGACGGGTCTGATGCGTCTTGATTGACGCACCCGGCCCCAGTGGCCGGAACTGGAATCCACGAAGGGGCCGCATGTCGAGCCCCTTCCGCGCATCTCAAACACAACAATTTGCACGCTCGACCTCGACGTGCAACTAGGAAAATCTCTTGGAAACGCAAGCCTCCCCTGCCCCCATCGGGGCTTCCCGCAATTGGGGCCAGTCCCTGAAAAACCGTTTTTCGCGCGTGAACCGGCTGTTTTTGGTGACAGTGGCAGTACCTACGGTACTGGCAACCCTTTACTTTGGCCTGATGGCCTCGGATGTCTATGTTTCGGAAAGCCGCATCGTGGTGCGCAGCCCGGACAAGCAATCCATTACTGGATTGGGCGCACTGCTTCAGGGCGCTGGTTTTTCGCGCGCGCAGGATGATAGCTACACGGTGCGTGACTATGTGCTCTCGCGCGATGCCCTCAGGGAGATCGACAGCAGTCTGGCAGTAAGCAAGGCATTCTCCAGCGATGACGTGGATCGGGTCAGCCGTTTCGGCGGCTTGGATTTTGACACCAGCTTCGAGGCCCTGCACCGCTACTACCAAAAAAAGGTGGATGTCCAGCAGGACACCGCTTCCTCCATCACCACGCTCACAGTGCGCGCCTACACCGCTGAAGACGCACAGAACATCAACCAGAAGCTGCTGGAACTCAGCGAAGCCTTGGTCAACCGCCTCAACGAACGTGGCCGCCAGGACTTGATCCGCTCCGCCGCCGCTGAAGTCGCCGTTGCCGAAAAGAAATCCAAGGCTGCGGCGCTTGCGCTCTCCGCCTATCGCAATGCCAAGGGAGTGGTGGACCCTGAACGACAAGCCACGGTACAGCTACAGCAAATCGCCAAGCTGCAAGACGAGCTGATTGCCACTACGACTCAACTGGCACAGCTTCGAACCTTCACACCGCAGAACCCGCAGATTTCTGCGCTGCAAAAGCGCGCAAACACGCTGCAGGGGGAAATTGACGCGGAAACCACCCGGGTTACCGGTGGCGAGCGCTCCCTTGCCAACAAGGCGGCCGAGTACCAGCGGCTGGCACTGGAACGCGAATTCGCCGACAAACAGTTGGCAAGCACTCTCGCTTCGCTGGAGCAAGCTCGCAACGAAGCGCAACGCAAGCAGGTTTATATCGAACGCATTGCCCAACCCAGCCTGCCGGATATCGCACTTGAGCCCAGGCGCATACGCAGCATTCTTGCGACCTTTGTACTGGGTCTGGTAGCTTGGGGCATTCTAAGCATGCTGCTGGCCGGCGTGCGAGAGCACCAAGACTGAAAGGACACCCCGTGAAAGGTTCCGCCCCCACTCCCCATACATCCTTGGCGGCCTCTTGGGCAATTCAGCGTCGGGTTATTGGCGCATTGCTAATGCGTGAGGTGCTCACTCGTTTCGGACGCCACAACATTGGCTTCTTATGGCTGTTTGTTGAGCCCATGCTTTTTACACTGGGCGTGACCATACTATGGTCTGTGGCAGGGGCTGCTCATGGTTCGGATTTGCCAATCACAGCCTTTGCTCTCACAGGTTATTCAAGCGTATTGCTTTGGCGAAATATGCCTGGTCGCTGCATCGGTGCTATAGAGCCTAACTTGGCTTTGATGTATCACCGCCATGTCAAGGTGATAGATATTTTCGCCGCGCGCCTGCTCTTAGAGGCTGCAGGCGCCACCATTTCATTTATGGTCCTAAGCCTGATCTTTTCTGTCATTGGCTGGATCAGCCCACCTGAAGACATTGGTAAGGTACTATTTGCTTGGTTCATGCTTGCTTGGTTCGGCTTTTCGCTGGCTATATTGATGGGGGCTTGGAGCGAACAATCAGAGATTGTCGACAAGCTCTGGCATCCTTTTTCCTACTTGCTATTTCCACTTTCAGGTGCTGCATTCATGGTGGATGCCTTGCCTACAACAGCGCAAGAATTTCTACTGCTATTGCCAATGGTGCACGGTATTGAGCTATTGCGCGAAGGATATTTCGGATCGACTTTCAAAGCCCACTATGACATAGGCTATATGGCAGTATGCTGTGCTGCTTTGAATCTAATCGGCTTTGCAAAAATGCGTCAAATCAGCCGCACGGTGATGCCCGAATGATCCATATAGAACATGTGAGCAAACACTATACGACGCGCCATGGCAGCGTCACAGTGCTGAACGACGTAAACCTAGCCATTCATCCGGGAGAAAAGGTTGGTATTCTGGGCCGCAATGGTGCGGGCAAATCAACCATCATTCGTCTCATCAGCGGTGCAGAGCGCCCCAGCTCAGGTGTTATCCGGCGCGAGATGAGTGTTTCCTGGCCCTTAGCTTTTGGCGGCGCCTTCCAAGGAACGCTCACAGGGTTAGACAATCTGCGTTTCATCTGCCGCGTATATGGCAAGAGTACGGAGGACAGGATCGCCTATGTTCAAGAATTCTCTGAACTGGGCCGCTATCTGCATGAGCCCGTCAAGACCTACTCAGCAGGGATGCGCGCGCGACTGGCTTTTGCAATCAGCATGGTGGTCGAATTTGACTGCTTTCTGATTGACGAAATCGTCGCTGTCGGCGACAGCCGCTTCCACGAAAAGTGTCGTGTCGAGCTGTTTGAAAAACGAAGGGACAGAGCGATGATCATCGTTTCTCATGATCCTGGCTATGTACGTGAGCATTGTGATCGCGCAGCCGTTCTAATCAAGGGAGAACTTACTGCGTTTGACCACGTGGATGATGCATTTGCGTTTTACCAAGACCACGCTGCTGAATAATGCGCCTTGTCCGGAAAATGCCCGCTTGGTTAATAACACGCTTTCCAGTACGACTCGCGCGTCAGTGTGTGAGTGGGATTGTGCACCACGCAGCGCTATCAGTAGATCATCCCAGATTACAACTGCTGGTCGATGTGTCCGTTATACACCGAAGCGACGCACGCACTGGTATTCAACGCGTTGTGCGTGCACTATTATTGCAGTTACTGCTATCACCGCCCGAAGGCTATCGTGTGCGCCCGGTCTATGCCACTCGTCGCCATGGCTACTCTTACGCCAACGAAGACTTTCTCGATTCTCCAACGCAGGGGGAAAAAAATACGGTCCGGCCGGTGGAAGTACAAAGCGGTGACATCTTTCTCGCCCTTGATCTAGCGGCTCATCTACTTCCTCGGCATCAGGCGCAGGTATTAGATTGGAAAAGAACGGGCGTCCGGCTACATGTTTTGGTGTACGACCTGCTGCCTTTACAGCATCCTGAATGGTTTCCCTCTAGAACCGAGCGCAACTTCAAACGGTGGATGAGATGGCTTGCAATATATGCTGATAACGCTATATGCATTTCTGCTTCCGTCAAGGATGAATTGCAGAATTGGCTTAAAGTCCATTACAGTTTGCCGCCAACTGCGCTACCAGCAAGCATCATCGTCTTAGGAGCCGACATCAATGCTAGTGTTCCTAGCGGCGGACTTCCGAATGACGCCAAAGATTTACTCGCTCACTTACGCAACACACCCTTTGTCTTGATGGTCGGGACGATTGAGCCGCGCAAAGGCCACGATCAAGCCTTAGCCGCTTTCGAGCACCTTTGGAAGCAATCCAGTTCCATGCCTTCATTAGTACTCGTGGGACGTGGAGGATGGAAAACGGAAGCTTTACAAGATAAGCTGCGTAGACACCCTGAATCTGGCAAACGCCTTTTTTGGCCACAGAATGTCAGCGACGAGTACTTGCTCCATCTTTATGCAGCCTGCAGTGGCGTGCTCGTAGCATCCAGGGCCGAAGGCTTTGGCTTGCCGGTAATCGAAGCGGCTCTTCACCGAAAGCCGGTACTTGCACGGGACCTACCGGTATTTAGAGAGATCGGTTTGCCAGAGATCACATTTTTTACCGGCCAAGACGCGAAAAATCTGGCCTGTGCGATTACTTCTTGGCTAGCGAAAAAACATCTTGCATCAGACGCAGAGCGGCCTCAAAAAGTGGATACTTGGCGAACTGCAGCTCAGCAGTTGCTGCTCGCTCTAGGTTTTACGGCCGATACCAGTGTCAACGGGGTAAAAAGCAATACCAGGACACATAAGCAAGGGGCAGCAGCATGAATAAGTTGGTCACTCCTCTTTCGGTAAATAGCGTCGCATTGACTTGTGACTTCTTGAGGGCTCAACCTGGAATTCATGGTTTTACTAATTTTCAACAAAGAAACCTTGCATGGCTTGCAAAAGTGACTGGCGCAAGCAGCACATGGGAAAGTTGGGGAATAAAGACAGACATCATCACTGCGCCTACAGAGCCAAAAAATTTTCGAGGTAGCCTTGGCAGTGACAATCTATATTCAGAATATTTAGAAAATCCCGATCAAGCTTGGGCTTCTACATATGACAATGACAGTCTTCAGGTTTTCCCTGGGATACTAAATAGTCTACTGATGCACGACCTTGTGGTAGGTTTTGAGTTGCCACCAACCCTTAAACGTGCGTTAGATAAAGAAGGAAAACGGTATATTAGCTTTTATATCCATCCCGTGAGATTTTTACGGGATCTATGCTTTTTGGTTACGACCAATTGCACGGATATAGCCAAGCTCATCGCACAGGATGAGGTGGCCTCACATGAGATTTATTATCAAGCAAGAAGATTTAGCGCCTTATTTTCTCGCTTGCAACTGCCTGCGCTTTCTTTTCCAGAAAATGTGCCTGTGCTAATTGGTCAAACAGAGAGGGACTCTGTTCTCATTCGCGATGGTCGCTTCATAACGTGGGCTGACTATGACAACGCTCTTGCGCAGACACTGGAACCGTATTCTGAAGTCATATTTCTTGAGCATCCATACCGCAAAAATAGTGCCGTAAATACAGAGTACTTACGTGGAAGACATGGAAAAACTGTAATTTCTTTCCGCGGCAACAGCTATGGTGTTATTTTTTCTCAAGTTGAATCACCATTTTTTCTGACTTTGTCTTCTTCACTGGGAATTGAGGCCCAATGCGCAGGGAAAAAATGCACCTTTCTTTCAAGCGACCCATGTAAAAAATTTATTCTGGACGGCGTGGATGTGCCAAATGCGGCTATGGTCTCGCACGCTGTGCTTCAGGATGAATTCTGGCGCACAATTTTCTCTACACAATATCAAAAGAAAAAAGTCAGAGAAAATGCTTTTGCATTGGGTGACCATTTCATTCGAAACAGCCTTGAATCATGGGCTTTTCGCCCTTTGCAATTTGGCGCGAAGATCGATCCCGTGCGCAAACTGATTCTTCCCTCCGCCACCGTTAGTGAAAACCGCTTGGCGGCTGTCAGCACTGAACTTCGTGGCGAAGCAACCGGCCGAGGAGATCAGCCGTTCATCCATGGTTGTAAAGAACATTCTTGGGGTACAGTAGAAATACTGTCTAAGCCTTTCGCCAAGGGCCCACCTACCAAAATAGATTTTTCGGAACCAAGCGTCTCACATTATCTAGTGGAAGGCTTTCACAAACCTGAAAGCTGGGGAGTATGGAGCTGCGAGAAAGATGCAAAAATTGTTCTACCATTAGATATTTCTGAAGCATCAGAGGTACAGATTAAAATAACAATTGGGGTTAAAGTACTGCCAGAGATATTAGATCAAGCCCCGGTTCTTCAGATAACCATGGCAGGTAGCGAAATTGGATTTGTCCTTTTCAGAAAATCCGCGAAAAACGATCAGACAATCCATTTCACTCGCCATATAAATTATCCCGTATGTCAACTTGAATTTAGTGTTTCGCATACTGGATCTCCAGCACTGCTCAGCCGTTCGGCCGATCAACGCATATTAGGTTTTGGCATCTTTGAATTGAGCGTGGAGATTTTAGCAATCCCAGCAAACACACACGTTGGCAGCATCGACGTACCGCACAATATTATTTTGGGTGGTGGGCCTGACCAAGGCGTTGACGATAGCGTTCAGAGAACACAATAAGGTCGCATGCAATGAATAAAAATAAACAGATGGAGCAAATTCATGCTTTGAACCTGTCATTTTCAGCTACTGAGCTGCAATTGACAGAAAGAATCTCTTTCTTAACTCAGCGTGAACAGCAATTGACTTCTGAATTGCAGTCAATCCAGAAAAAATTTGCGATCGATAAAGACGTACTGTTAGCTGATCAAAATGAGAACGAAAACGCATTGCGACGCAAGCATGTCGAACGTGAATCCACACTAATCGAACAATTAAGAACCGCAAAAGAAGAGCTCGAGCGTCTACAAGAAGAATTAGAGCGCCATGAAAAAAAACATGTGCAACAAGCCACAGATTCTAAACAAGAAATAGAAAAGCTACTGCATTTTCAAGTGCAACGTGAGCGGGAAATCAGCACTCAGCTTTTCAAGCTTCAGCAGCAGTCTGCGCAGGAGAAGACAGATCTTGCACGCATCCAACATGAGTATATGCGTGTACAGAAAAATGAACAGGCGGACCGTGAAAAAGCTCTTGCTCAACAACTGAAGAATGGCCAGATCGAAGTTCAACGTTTACAGCAGGAGCGAGTACGAGCGGAACAAGATCACGCGCAGCAAACGCGGCAAATTTTAGAAAAGTTGGAAGACCATTTGCGCTTCCAAGTGCAGCGCGAGCAGCAATTTTCCACACAGTTGCTTGTATTGGAACAAGAAAAAGCTCAGCATTTTCAAGAGCACTTGAAACAGACGGCTGCGCTGCAAAGCCGCAATGCCGAGCGTGAGGAAGGCCTTAGAAACCAGTTGAAAGTCCGACAGCAAGAGCTTGAAGACCTGCAAGCTAGCCGCGCCATACGTGAGCAGGAAATTGACTTGCAACTGCGTGAAATTCACAGACAAGCTTCACTAGAAGCGGACAAGCTGCATTGCGATTTTCAAGAACGGACAGATTCACTAAACTTCCAACGTGCCGAGCAGGAAAAAATATTTGCACAGCAACTGCAAGCTGCAAACGCTGAAATCCTTCACCTCAGTATCGAATTAGAGAAACGTGAGAAAGAATATCTTGAACGTGCGAGCCAATCCAGTCAGGTTATAAAGGAACTCCTTAGCTATCAGGAACAGCTTCAGCAGAAAATCAATCAGGAGCTGGTTGGAATCCAGGAGGAAACAGCAAAAGCAAGTAGCGAATATGTTCGTTTGCTCGAGTCTTGTACTTCTATAGAAGCTCAACTCAGGGCAGAAATTGAGTCCAACCACCAAACTGTAAAGCAGTTGCGCCAATTGCTTACAGAAGTACAGGGAAAACTTGATGCGAATCAAGCTTCTTTGGCTTGGCGAATTACGGCACCACTGAGACAATTAGCTAGGTTGTTAAAGCTTGATAAAAAGCATAAGCCCGCGCCATCTAAAAAAATTGATGATATTAACAAAAGCTCGCGGACACCAGAAAAAACAGATTTGCATCCGGCAATTACCATGCAAGAAAATTCAGTTGATCCGTTCTCGCCTGCATCCGGAATAAAAACAGCCAATAATATGTCAACTACTGCATCGACACTAGAAGAACTGCTAACTATAAATGGCCAGCAGTTTATAGAATCCGCTTACAGGGCTCTATTAAAAAGAGATCCAGATTCTGAGGGCAAACTTTATTACCTTTCACGACTGGAAGCAGGCTATTCAAAAATGCAAATTATTTCTCAATTGCATTTTTCGAAAGAAGGCAAAGAGCGAAAACCAAAATTACCAGGTTTAGACAGCGCTATAAAAAAATACAAGAGATCTCAAACTCCTTTGGTTGGGTGGATCTTTGCTACTATTGAAAAAACGGAAAACGACGGTACGCACACTCGACATCTACGTGCTCTCGAATATAAAATACATAATCTTGCAAATGAAAGCTCAAAAAACTTTGAACGATTAGAAGAGAGATTATCAGATATTTCGAAATTTATTTCTGATCAGTCAAGCAAGATATCTGAGATAAACGAAAGAACAGCGCAAACCAATTTAGAGCTAAGCAATTCTTTAGCTTATATGCGTAGCCTTGCCTCACAACAAGGAGCACAGGGGAACTCGCCAGAAAATCTTCCAAAAATAGAAACCGACAAGCCAATTTCCACCCACAATAATGAGAATCATTCGGAAAATGGAAAATCATCAGATTTTGAGACGCATAAAAGTCTTTCGCCATTGTCTGTAGAGGATTTAATAAAAATAAGTGTTTCCCATGAAAACATTTCAACAGTAGAGAAAATTTCAATTAAAGCAAAACCTCTAACAATTGAAAATTTACTTGATATTTCCAAATTAATAGTTTAATGCCACAAAAAGAATTCATCAAATAATTTAACGGTATACAAATGAAAAAACGTTTTTTTATAAGCAACGCAATTGACGAAGAAAAACTTCCATTTATTTCCAATGAGGAAATGAAGTTTGGTCGCGCGCACTATTCTTGGAAAATTGTGGCCGATCTTTACTCAAAAGGCCTTGAAGCGGCAGATATAGAAACCTACCGTGTAATAAGGCCAGAAATTTATCAATCCAAGATTGCGCAGGAAACTTTTGGAGTCAGGCACGACGACAATCATCTCGCAGTGAAGCCAATTGAGCACATTCGTCCATTCTATGGAATGAAGAATATATTCAATAGCGGCTGGGAGTTTCCTCAATTCAGCAATGAATCATTCAATGGAAATCCTTTAAATAACCATATCAACATACTAAAGAATGCTGATCAGATATGGTGCTGGTCCAATTTCACTAGAGATAACCTCAAATCCTATGGAATCGACACAGCAATAACTTTGCCTCCTCCAGTCATCGTTCCAAGAGTTTCAGATGACACGACGATTGATCATATCGCCACGCTGCCTCTTAATACGACACGTCCACCTGTTCCATCGGACATCAAGACACTCGCAGAAATATTGAAAACTTATGAGAAAAGCAAGGTATTTTTCTCGATATTGAATCCTTTCGATAAGCGCAAACAGATCAAGTCAATGTTGACCGCATTCGAAAAGGCTCAAAAGAAGCAGCCAAACATAATTCTGCTTGTGAAACTGGTGGTTGATAACATACATACAACACTTGGAAACATACAAGAAATATTGGAAGTGCATCACGGATTCACAGGAGAAAATAATCGAATTATTTTTATCGGTGAAACCTTGACTGACGGCCAGATGAAAAATCTGGTAAAAAAAGCCAATTTCTACTTGTGCACATCCTCAACTGAAGGGCTGAACCTTCCAATGATTGAGGCAATGGCACAAGGCGTAGTTCCAGTTTCTACCAAAGCGACAGCAATGGCGGATTACATCAATGAGAAAAATTCTATCGTTATCAAACACGAAGAATTACAAACAGAAGGGCCGTATCATGCCCTGCATAATTATTTACGGACAACACATTTCCCCCCACAGTTGGAATCGACCATTGCTTCCTTAGTTTCTGCAGCAGAAATTAGCGACAGCCAATACAGAGAATTGTCGAAAAATGCAAAAAGGGATGCCGAGGCAAAATATAGCCTTCAGGCATTTATTAAGAATATTCAAGCGCTGGGAGTAATGTGATGAACAATGAATTTCGCAACAGTACAAAACCCATCTTGATGTTGGGAGTTGCGCCACTGTGGGAGCTGGAATACACTGGCATCTCAAATGTTGTATTTGAGCTTACGAAGAGATTTTTCTTTGATCAATCTCTGGATTTTGAAGTTCGTTTTAGCGTTTTCGATAAAGTTGTTGATAAAAATATCATCAAAGATTGCCTTGACAACAGAAGCGGGGCAAACTTACAGGCATCCTTTCAAAAAAATGAAGGAATTTCTGAAATTGAAGTCGATGAGTATGGCCGCATTGAAGGCCGCTTAAGCTATGGGCTTTTTCTCCATACAAAGCCACATCGAAGGGTTTTCCATAAAGACAGTCATTTGTATTATGATTTCTCTTTTCTGCTAACCCAAGAGTGCCATACCCAAGACACTATAAATTTCCATCTTAATGGATTAACAGAACAAATATCCAGTACTGATTTATTTTTTTGCATATCAGAATCGACAGCGAGCGACCTTCGGTGGCTGTTCAATGTCCCCAAAGAAAAAACTGTTGTAGCGCTTCTGGGAAACAACGTAAATACAGATATTGCTTCCAAGGCGCGGGAACTGATTGGCGATCGCGAAATAGAGCCTTATTTACTTATTCTCGGGACGATTGAGCCACGGAAAAATATTGCATTAATATTTGAATGGCTGAAGAAAAACCCTAATCTTCTGAAAAAATACAGATTTGTTTTTGCTGGCAGGCAAGGATGGGGCCCGGCGTTTGCAGACTATGCAGAAAAAACCGGACTTTCTTCAGAAATTGACTCAGGACGTATAGTTCATCTGGGATACGTTGATGAATCGCTAAAGGCGACATTGATTGTCGGAGCACAAGCAATATTTTATCCATCCATATTCGAAGGTTTTGGTTTGCCTGTCTTGGAAGCGATGGAATTGGGTGTTCCAGTCATTGCCAGTTGCTCGACTTCGATTCCTGAAGTCTTAGGTGACACGGGTTATTACTTCGATCCCTATTCAGTTGAATCTCTTGACGTCGCCTTTTCAAAGTTTCTTTTTGATCAATGCACTGGACAACTTGAAATTCAAAGAAAAAAAGCGTCTCAAAGGGCTGCCGAGTTCAGTTACGACAGAACGTATACCGTAATATGTGATTCATTGAAAAAAGAGTTTCTAGATAGTCAGACAAATTAATTTTATCAACAAGAACAAATTACTTGGAGAGTTTAACTTCTGAACTAAAAAATGCCATGCTGCATGGCACAACCAATATCTCATGATAGAAATCATCTATCAAAGATGATTTACAATCTTTTCAACCCTAACGTCAATTAATTCAGGAATATATGACAACCGCAATCATCACTGGTATCACCGGCCAAGACGGCGCTTACCTCGCCGAACTTCTGCTCAGCAAGGGCTACACGGTCTACGGCACCTACCGCCGTACCAGCTCGGTCAACTTCTGGCGCATCGAAGAACTGGGCATCGACAAGAACCCCAACCTGCACCTCGTGGAATATGACCTGACCGACCTGTCGGCCAGCATCCGCCTGCTGCAGACCACGGGCGCCACCGAGGTGTACAACTTGGCGGCGCAAAGCTTCGTGGGCGTTTCGTTCGAGCAGCCGCTGACCACTGCCGAAATCACTGGCCTCGGCCCGGTGAACCTGCTGGAAGCCATCCGCATCGTCAACCCCAAGGTTCGCTTCTACCAGGCCAGCACGTCCGAAATGTTCGGCAAGGTGCAAGCCATTCCCCAGATCGAAGACACGCCCTTCTACCCACGCAGCCCCTATGGCGTGGCCAAGCTGTACGCGCACTGGATGACCATCAACTACCGTGAAAGCTACGGCATCTTCGGCAGCAGCGGCATCCTGTTCAACCACGAAAGCCCGCTGCGCGGCCGCGAATTCGTGACGCGCAAGATCACCGACAGCGTCGCCAAGATCCAGCTGGGCCAGCTGGACTGCCTGGAGCTGGGCAACCTCGACGCCAAGCGCGACTGGGGCTTCGCCAAGGAATACGTGGAAGGCATGTGGCGCATGCTGCAGGCCGACGAGCCCGATACCTTCGTGCTGGCCACGAACCGTACCGAAACCGTGCGCGACTTCGTGCAGATGGCATTCAAGGGCGCTGGCATCAACGTCGAGTTCAAGGGTCAAGCCGAAGGCGAAACCGCTGTCGACACGGCAACCGGCAAGACCGTGATGCGCATCAACCCCAAGTTCTACCGCCCCGCGGAAGTGGAACTGCTGATCGGCAACCCCGAGCGCGCCAAGGCCAAGCTGGGCTGGGAGCCGACCACCACACTGGAACAGCTGTGCCAGATGATGGTTGAAGCCGATATCCGCCGCAACAAGGCCGGCTTCTCGTTCTAATCGACAACTTCGCACCACTGATGACTTCCATGACGCAAAATCCGCTCGTAAATATCAGCGACCTCATGGCCCAGAGCGGAGTCGCGTTTGGCACCAGTGGTGCGCGCGGCCCCGTCGTGGCCATGACCGATGCGGTGTGCTTTGCCTATGCGGCGGGCTTTCTGCAGCACATGGCCAGCCTCGGGGAGTTTTCTCCGGGCATGCAGGTGGCCCTGGCGGGCGACCTGCGGCCCAGCACGCCGCGCATCCTGGCGGCTTGCGCAGCGGCCATCGAGGCCCAGGGGGGCGTGCCGCTTTTCTGTGGCTATGTGCCCTCGCCGGCTCTGGCGCTGCATGCTTTTTCGCTGAAGATCCCGTCGCTGATGGTGACGGGCAGCCATATTCCCGACGACCGCAACGGCATCAAGTTCAATCGCGTTGCGGGCGAAGTCTTGAAGCCTGATGAATTGGGCATGAAGGCCCAGCAGGTCGACATGCGCACGGGCGATTTCGACGAGGCGGGCGCGCTGCGCCAGCCCAAGCCACTGCCCGAGGCGGTGGATGTGACACGCGCCTATATCCAGCGCTATGTGGACTTTTTCGGCGCCAACTCGCTGAGCGGCATGCGCGTCGGTGTGTACCAGCATTCGGCCGTGGGGCGCGACATTCTGGTGACGCTGTGCGAGGCCCTGGGCGGTGAAGTCAAGGTGCTGGGCCGCTCGGCTACTTTCATTCCCGTGGACACCGAGGCAGTGCGCCCTGAAGACGTCGCGCTGGCTCGCCAATGGGCTGCCGAGCACAAGCTGGACGCCATTCTGTCCACCGATGGCGACTCCGACCGCCCGCTGATTGCCGACGAGCATGGCGAATGGCTGCGCGGCGATGTGCTGGGCGTGCTGTGCGCCCACTATCTGGGTGCGCAGTGCGTGGCAACGCCGGTCAGCAGCAATACCGCACTGGAGAAGTCCGGCTGGTTCGCGCATACGGCGCGCACGCGCATCGGCTCACCCTATGTGATCGAGGCCATGGAAACCGCCCTGCAGCAGGGCCGCCCGGGCGTATGCGGCTACGAGGCCAATGGCGGCTTCCTTTTGATGAGTCCGATGCAGGTGCATGGCCGCGAACTCGCGCCCCTGCCCACGCGCGATGCGGTGCTGCCCATGCTGGCGGTGCTGGCCAGCGCGCGTGCCAAGGCGTGCACGGTGTCGGCGTTGCTGGGCGCCCTGCCCGCGCGCTTCACCTGCAGCGACCGGATCCAGAATTTCCCGACCGCGCTGAGCCAGGAGCGCCTTGCGTCGTTGCAGGCGGGCAGCGGGGCCGAGCAGCGGCAGGCGTTCGAGCAGGCGTTTGGCGCGGTGTCCGGCACGGTGACGGGTCTGGATGCCACTGATGGCCTGCGCGCGACGTTCGCCAACGAGGAGGTGATTCACCTGCGCCCTTCGGGCAACGCGCCTGAGTTGCGTTGCTATACCGAGGCGCCGACGGCGGCGCGGGCGGCGCAGATCAATGCGGCGGCACTGGAGGTGCTGGCCGCCTGGCGTCAGCCCTGACTGCATCTGTTGCGCGTTTGTTACCGGTGAACCGTGTGGGGAGCCGGCACAATGCCGCACGCTTTGGAGCGAGGGTTTGCTTTGAGATGGCTGGAAGGAGGTTGGAGGATGATTCCTGGAGTGGGTTTGACCCGGGGGCTTCCGACAGGCTCCGCGAAAACTCTTGGATGGGCCCTTCATCCTTCGACGCGGCCGGCGAGGCAGGCTCAGGACGAACGGTGGGAGACCGGTCAGCTCTTGATGGGCTCTGCTCAGGCTCGGGATGAATGGCTGATAGAACAAACTGAAGAAGAACGATAAGGAACGATGGGACATTTCACATCGATCTCCCACCAACAACAGATTTCCCGGGTTTGAGGGGCCGTATTCAGGTGCCGCATGGGCGCCTGGAGCCCGCTTCCCGTGCACTACACAGTAAAAGGCATATCGATGAAGAAAATCTTGGTGACCGGCGCGGATGGTTTTACCGGCCGCTATCTGGCGGTGGAACTGCAGCGCGCAGGGTATGAAGTGCATGGGCTGGTGCGCAATGCAGAAGCCGGCGATATCCCGGGCGTAAGCGCATTGCATGCGGCCGATCTGTCGGATGCTGAGGGGCTCGCGCAAGTGGTGCAAAAGGTGCAGCCGCACAAGGTGGCGCATCTCGCGGCAATCGCTTTCGTCGCGCATGGCGATGTGGAAGCCATCTACCGCACCAACCTGGTTGGCACGCGCAATCTGCTCGAGGCCCTGGCGCAGGCCAGGGCGCCGCTCGATGCGGTGCTGCTGGCGAGCAGCGCCAATGTCTATGGCAACTCCGTGGGCGGCGTTCTGGGTGAAGACACTCCGCCCGCGCCCGCCAATGATTACGCGGTCAGCAAGCTGGCGATGGAATATGCGGCGCGTCTCTATGCAGAGCGGCTGCCGCTGATCGTCACGCGGCCGTTCAACTACACCGGCGTGGGCCAGGCGGACAATTTCCTGATCCCCAAGATCATCAGCCATGTGCGCCGCCGCGCGCCGGTGATCGAGCTGGGCAACATCGATGTCGAGCGCGACTTCTCCGACGTGCGCAATGTGGTGCAGCTGTACCGCCGCCTGCTCGAGGCGCCGGCCGCCGTGGGGCAGACCTTCAATGTATGTTCGGGCCAGGCATGGTCGCTCAACGATGTGCTGAACATGGCGCGCGAGATTTCGGGGCATGACTTCGAGGTGCGGGTGAACCCGGCTTTCGTGCGCCAGAACGAGGTCAAGACGTTGGTGGGCAGCCGCGCCAGGCTGGATGCGGTGGTCGGCGAAGTGCCCGAGATCGCGCTGCGCGACACCCTGCGCTGGATGCTGGAGGCATAGCACGTGGATCTGAAGCTGGTCTTGTCGGTCGAGGCGCTGGCACCGCACCTCACGGGCATCGGGCGCTACACCTGGGAGCTGGCACAGCGGTTGCCCATGCAGGCACAGGTGCAGGACGTGCGTTTCTACCGCGGCGGGCGCTGGATCGACGAACCGGCTCGCCTGCTGGAGGCGCCGCCCGCGCCGGGAGCGGCAAAGGCCAGGAAGCCCTTCTTCAAGCTCAAGCCGCCGCGCTGGCTGCGCGACTGGCAGACTTCGGCCAACTGCCGCGGCCGGGTGTTCCATGGCCCGAACTTCTTTCTGCCCGCCTGCGCCGAGGCGGGCGTGGCCACTGTGCACGATCTTTCGGTCTTCAAATATCCCGAGACGCACCCCATCGAGCGCATCCGCCATTTCGAGCGCGACTTCAAGCAATCGATGGCGCGCGCCAGCCATCTGCTGACCGACTCCGAGGCCACGCGGCGCGAGGTCATCGACTTCCTGGCGTGGCCCGGGGAGAAGATCACCGCCGTGCCGCTGGGGGTGTCGCCGCGCTTCGCGCCGGCCGCAGCAGAAGTGATCGCTCCCTGCCTGGAGCGGCACGGATTGCAGTACAAGCGCTACGCGCTGTGCGTCTCCACGCTCGAGCCGCGCAAGAAGATCGCCAACCTGCTGCAGGCCTACGAATGCCTGCCGGCCGGGGTGCGCGAGCAATACCCCTTGGTGCTGGTGGGCGGCACGGGGTGGCTAAGCGATGACTTACACGCGACAATCGAACGTTTGGCGGCACAGGGCTGGCTGCGCTATCTGGGTTTCGTGCCCGAGGCCGACCTGCCCGCGCTGTATGCAGGCGCCCAGGCGTTCGTCTACCCATCCATCTACGAGGGCTTCGGCCTGCCGGTGCTCGAGGCCATGGCCTCGGGCGTGCCGGTGGTGACGTCCATCTTCACCTCGCTGCCCGAAGTGACGCAGGGCGCGGCGCGGCTGGTGGACCCGGATGACATCGATGCGCTGGCCCTGGGCATTCACACCGCCTTGTGCGATGAAGCCTGGCGCGCAACGGCCTGCGAGACAGGTCTGGAAAAGGCCAGGAATTTTACGTGGAGCCGCTGTGTCGAGCAGACAATCGATGTCTACCGGCAGGTGGCCGCCAGGAATGGCTGAACAGCAAGTGAAAAACATGACGACCAGAGATATGAAGACAAGATCTGCCGCGACCACGGCAAGCTCCACGACCTTGCGCCTGCTGCTCGCGGCTGGCGTAGCGGCCGTGTTGAGCGCCTGCTCCACCAGCCCCACCTGGCTGCCGACTTCCGGTCCGAGCCGCGAACAGGTCGAGGAGGTGGCTGCTGCCCCGAACGACCGCGGCATCCAGATCGTCGAGGTCAATGACGCGGTGGCGCGCCGGGTGCTGGCCAGCCAGCGGCAAAGCCTGTTTTCCGAAGTGTTCGGCACTTCGGCGCAGTCGGGCTATGTGATTGGCGCGGGCGACGTGATCGAGGTCTCGGTGTGGGAAGCACCGCCCGCGGCCCTGTTCGGCAGCGGCGCGATCGATCCGCGCACGGGCCCCTCGACCACGCGCGTCACGGCCCTGCCCGAGCAGATGGTCAACAGCAACGGCAGCGTCAACATTCCCTTTGCCGGCCAGATCATGGCGGCCGGCCGCAGCCCGCAGCAGATCGAGGCCGAGATCATCCAGCGCCTCAAGGGCAAGGCCAACCAGCCTCAGGTGCTGGTGCGCATGATCCGCAACAACACAGCCAACGTGACGGTGGTGGGCGAGGTCGCCAATAGCACGCGCATGCCGCTGACGGCGCGCGGCGAGCGGCTGCTCGATGCGCTGGCAGCTGCCGGCGGCACGCGCCAGCCGGTCAACAAGATGACGCTGCAGGTGACGCGCGGCAACCAGGTGCAGGCGCTGCCGCTGGACACCATCATCCGCGACCCGCGCCAGAACATCCTGCTGCAGCCGGGCGACGTCGTGACCTCGCTGTTCCAGCCGCTGAGCTTCACGGCGCTGGGCGCGACGGGCAAGAACGAAGAGCTCAATTTCGAGGCCCAGGGCATCTCGCTGGCGCAGGCGCTGGCGCGCGTGGGCGGCGTGCAGGACAACCGTGCCGATGCGCAGGGCGTGTTCATCTTCCGCCTCGAGTCGCCCGCCGCGCTGGATCTGCAGGGCAAGACCATCATGACCACGCCCGAGGGCCTGGTGCCGGTCATCTACCGCATGAACCTGCGTGACCCGGCAAGCTTCTTCGTGGCGCAGAGCTTCCCGATCCGGGACAAGGACCTGCTGTATGTCTCGAACGCTCCCGCGGCCGAGCTGCAGAAGTTCCTCAACGTGATCTTCTCCACCGTCTTCCCTGTGGCCAACCTGATCAGCGTGACCCGGTAATCTGCTGCGTGCTTGTGTAGTTCTGAAGGCAGCGCTATGCGTGAGTCAGTGATCGATGTCACCCGCCTGGTGGACCGGGCGATGCAGGGCCGCCGGCCCACGGGGGTGGACCGGGTGAGCCTGGAGTACGTGCGCCACTTCGGTGGGCGCGCGACGGCGCTGGTGCGCTTTGCGGGGCAGTGGATCGAGCTGTCCGAGGCGGATTCCACGCGCGTCTTCGCGGCGCTGCTGGCGCCCGCGCGCGACTTCAACATGCTGGTGCGGCGCGCCGTGGCCAAGGCCTTCGCGCGCAGCGTGGGGCGGCAATTCTCCAAGCCGCGGTTCTTCTTCAACACCGGGCACAACGGCCTGGAAAAGCCGGTCTATGCGCAGTTCGTGCAGCGCTCGGCGCTCAAGCCGCTGTATTTCGTGCATGACCTGATCCCGGTTTCGCACCCCGAGTACTGCCGCCCGGGCGAGACCGGGCGCCACGAGATCCGGATGGATACGATGCTGCGCACCGGCCATGGCGTCATCGCGAATTCGGCTGCGACGCTGGCGGAATTCGCCGCCCATGCCGCGGCAAAAGGGGTGCCCATGCCCGCGACCACGGTGGCGCTTCTGGCCCCTGCTCCGCTGCCCGCGCCGGCCGCGCAGCGGCCGCTGGAAGCGCCCTACTTCGTGATGCTGGGCACCATCGAGCCGCGCAAGAACCACTGGCTGATCCTGCAGTTGTGGCGCCGGCTGATCGAGCGCCTGGGCGCCGCCGCGCCGCGCCTGGTCATCATCGGCCAGCGCGGCTGGCTGTGCGAGAACGTGGTGGACCTGCTCGAGCGCTGCGAGCTGCTCGAGGGCTTCGTCTTCGAGAAGCCGGGCTGCAGCGACACCGAGCTGTCCACCTGGCTGCACCACTCGCAGGCGCTGCTGTTCCCCTCGTTTGCCGAGGGCTACGGCATGCCGCTGGCCGAGGCGCTGGCATCCGGCGTGCCGGTCATTGCCAGCGACCTGCCGGCCTTCCGCGAGATCGCCGGCGATATTCCCGAATATGTGGATCCGCTCGACGGCCGGCGCTGGGCCGAGCTGGTGAGCGAATACGCGCACCCGCAAAGCCTGGCGCGGCGCGGCCAGCGCCGGCGGATGGCGGGGCTGGTGCTGCCCAGCTGGGAAGCGCATTTCCAGCAGGTCGAGGCGTTGATGGAGCAGTTGCGTGTTGCCGCAAAGCGTTGAGTTGCCGGATGTCTCCGTGGTGTATGCGCTGGACTTTTCCTCCTGGAAGAGATCGGTGGTGTGCCAGTGCTTCGCGCCGGCGCGGGTGGTGTTCGTCGCCAGCGTGGCCGATGTGCCCGCGGGCGCGGTGCTGGCCGTCTGGGGCATGAAGCCTTTCAACGCCGCGCTGCAAGAGGGCGTGCGGGTGCTGCGGCTGGAGGACGGCTTCCTGCGCTCGGTGGGGCTGGGCGTGGACCTGATCCGGCCGATGTCCTGGGTGATCGACGGACGCGGCATCTATTACGACGCGACGCGGCCCTCCGATCTCGAGCATCTGCTGGCGAACGCCAGCTTCGATGCCGCGCAGCTGCAGCGTGCAAAGCTGCTGCGCGAGCGCATCGTTTCCCAGCGACTGACCAAGTACAACACCGGCGGCGGCGTCTGGCAGCGGCCCGCGGGCGCCGCCAGCGTGGTGCTGGTGCCGGGGCAGGTGGAAAGCGATGCGTCGCTGGCCTATGGCGCGCCCGGCATCCGCACCAACATGGCGCTGCTGCAGGCGGCGCGCGCGGCCCATCCCGATGCCCATGTCGTCTACAAGCCGCACCCGGACGTGCTCGCCGGCCTGCGCGCGCGCGGCGCGGACGAGCACGAGGCGCTGCGCTGGTGCGACGAAGTGGTCGAGCACGCGCCGATGGGCGAGCTGCTGCTGGCGGTGGACCATGTCCATGTGCTGACCTCGCTGGCCGGCTTCGAGGCGCTGCTGCGCGGCAAGGCCGTGACCTGCCATGGCCAGCCCTTCTACTCGGGCTGGGGCCTGACGCGCGACGCGGTGCCGAACGCGCGCCGCACGCGGCAGCTGTCGCTGGACGAGCTGGTGGCCGGGGCGTTGATCGAATATCCGCTCTACATGAGCCGCACCGGCGCCAGCCTGACCGCTCCCGAGCAGGCGCTGGACGAACTGGTGGCCTGGCGCACGCGCGCCGGCCACAGGCTGCCCTGGTGGCGCAAATTATTCAGAGTGGTGCTGCGCCGGGTGGTGGGGGTGCGATGAGTCGCGTGCGTTCTTTCCTGTTTCTGCAGGGGGTGTGTTCCCCCTTTTTCCTGCGCCTGGCGCAGAGCCTCAAGGCCGACGGCCATGCGGTGCACAAGATCCATTTCAATGCCGGCGACTGGCTGTACTGGAGCGGCGGCGGCGCCTCGCACTACCGCGGCGGCCTCGCGCACCTGCAGGGCTTCCTGGACCAGAAATACCGCCAGCTCGGCATCACCGACCAGGTGCTGTTCGGCGACTGCCGGCCGGTGCATCGCCCCGCGGTCGAGCACGGCCGTGCACTGGGGCTGCGCACCCATGTGTTCGAGGAAGGGTACTTCCGCCCGCACTGGGTCACGCTCGAGCGCGAGGGGGTCAACACCCATTCGCTGCTGCCGCGCGATCCACAGTGGTTCATGGACGTGGGCCGCAGGCTGCCCGAGGCCGCCGCCGTGCAGCCCTTCCACTCGCCCTTCCGGGTGCGCGCGGGGCATGACATCGCATACCACTCGGCGGGTTTCTGGAACCCGCTGGCCTATCCGCGCTACCGCACCCATTCGACGATCACCGCCGCGACCGAATACGCGGGCTATGCGCGCCGCCTGCCGATGCTGCGCTGGCATGCGCCGCGCGACAACGCGCTGATCGAGAGGCTGCTGCAGAGCGGCGCGCCGTTCTATGTGCTGCCGCTGCAGCTGGGCAGCGATGCGCAGATCCGCGAGCATTCGATGTTCAACGACATGGCCGAGGTCATGGAGTTCGTGCTGGCCTCCTTTGCACGGCATGCGCCGGCGCGCAGCCGCCTGGTCGTCAAGAACCACCCGCTCGACACCGGCCTGGAGAACCACCGGCGCACGCTGCGCGGTCTGGCGGCACGCTTCGATGTGGCGGATCGCGTCGATTACATTGAAACCGGCAATCTCGATGCCCTGCTCATGCGCGCGCGCGGCACCGTCACGGTGAACAGCACCGTGGGGGCGATCTCGCTGGGGCTGAACTGCCCGACGATGGCGCTGAGCAACCCGATCTACCAGATGCCCGGGCTGACCTTCCAGGGCACGCTCGATGATTTCTGGCGCAAGGGCACGGCACCCGACGCCGAATTGGTCAGGCACTTCCGCAATGTCGTGGTCCACACCACGCAGGTCAACGGCGGTTTCTATTGCCGCGACGGCATCGCGCTGGCGGTGCAGGGCAGCCACCGGCTGCTGGCCGCCGAGCGCTCACCTTTGGAGGAATGGCTTTGACGGCACGCACGGTATTGATCACAGGCTCCACTGGAGGCATTGGCGGCGCGCTGGTCGAGTCCTATGCCGAGCCCGGCAACACGCTGATCCTGCAGGGCCGCAACGCGCCGCGCCTGGCCGAGCAGGCGGCACTGTGCGAGGCGCGCGGCGCGCGCGTGATCACGCAGGTGCTCGACGTGCGCGACCGCGCCGCGCTGTCGGCCTGGCTGCGCGAGGTGTGCGAGCGGGAGACGGTGGATCTGGTGATCGTCAACGCCGGAGTGAACACCAACATCGGTCCCGACAACGCGGGCGAGCGCTGGGAGGACATCGAGGCGCTGATCGAGGTGAATCTGCTGGGGGCCATGGCCACCGTCGATGGCGTGCTGCCCTCGATGCGCGGGCGCGGTGCCGGGCAGATCGCGCTGATCAGCTCGCTGGCGGCGTATTTCGGGCTGCCCGTCACGCCCAGCTACTGCGCCAGCAAGGCCGCCATCAAGGTCTATGGCGAGGCGCTGCGCGGCTGGCTGGCGCCCGAGGGCGTGCGCGTGAATGTGGTGATGCCGGGCTATGTGGAGTCGCAGATGTGCCACGACATGCCCGGCCCCAAGCCCTTCCTGTGGCCGGCCGACAAGGCGGTGCGCGTGATCCGGCGCGGGCTCGAGCGCAACCGGCCGCGCATCAGCTTCCCCTTTCCGCTGAATTTCGGCACCTGGTGGCTGTCGGTGCTGCCGCCGGCCATCTCGGAACGCATCCTGCGGCTGATCGGCTACCGTGGCTGAGGCCATGCCTTGGACGGCCCTGGCGTGGCCCATCCTGACAGGGCTGGCGCTGTCGCTGGCGCTGGAGCCCGCGGTGCAGCCGCGGCCGCTGCCGCTGTGGCGGCGCCCGCTGGCGGCCACCGTGATCCATGTGGCGCTGTGGCTGCTGCTGTTTTGCTTCGAGCTCGCGGTGTTCCACCGCCCCTGGTTCGCCATGGCCATCGTGCTGGCGTTCCAGCTGTTCGTGGTGCTGGTCAACAACGCCAAGTTCCATTCGCTGCGCGAGCCCTTCATCTTCCAGGATTTCGAGTATTTCCTCGATGCGCTCAAGCACCCGCGCCTGTACCTGCCCTTCCTGGGCACGGCGCGCGCGGTCATCGCCGTTGCGGGCTTTGGCGTGGCCTTCTATGGCGGCCTGCACTTCGAGCCGGCGCTGAGCGCCTCCCTGCCGCTGGCGGATTTCTTCGGGATGGTGGCCGCACTGGCGGTCTTTGCCGGCGCGCTGCTGTGGTGCGGCGCGCGCCGTCCCCTACCCGTGAGCTTCGCGCCGCAGGAGGATCTGCGCGCGCTGGGCCTGCTGGCCAGCCTGTGGTGCTATGCGCGCGAGGAGCGCCGGCACCACCCGCTGCCTGCGGCCCGCCCCGCGGCGCCCGCTGCCGAAAGCGCCGCGCTGCCGCATCTGGTGGTGGTGCAAAGCGAGTCCTTCTTCGATGCGCGGCGGCTGTTTGCCGGCATCCGCCCGGAAGTGCTGCAAACCTTCGACGCGCTGCAGGCCGCAGCGGTCCGCCAGGGCCGCGTCGAGGTCGCGGCCTGGGGCGCGAACACGGTGCGCACCGAGTTCGCATTCCTCTCGGGGCTGGACGCGTCGGCGCTGGGCGTGCACCGCTTCAACCCCTACCGCAAGCTGGCGCGCCAGGGCGTGCCGACGCTGGCGGGTCTTCTGCGCCAGCAGGGCTACCGCACGGTCTGCGTGCACCCGTACCACGCGAGCTTCTACACGCGCCACGAGGTCTATCCGCTGATGGGTTTCGATGAGTTCATCGACATCGAGCACTTCAGGGACGTGGAGAAGACCGGCCCCTATGTCGGCGACGCGGCCCTGGCCGAAAAGGTCTGCGCGCTGCTGCAGCAGCAGGCATCGGACCAGCCGCTGTTCGTGTTCGTGATCTCGATGGAAAACCACGGGCCGCTGCATCTGGAGAAGGTGTCGCCCGGGGATGAGGAGCGGCTGTATTCGGCCCCGCCGCCCGCCGGCTGCGACGACCTGACGATCTACCTGCGCCACCTGGCCAACGCCGACCGCATGGCGGGCATGCTGCGCGACCAGCTGCAATCCATGGCCCGCCCCGGCTGGCTGTGCTGGTATGGGGACCATGTGCCGATCATGCCCCGGGTTTATTCGGCGTTGTCCGAACCGGATGGGAGGACGGATTGGTTTCTCTGGCGGAACGGGGATGTGCCTGGGTCGGGGGAGCGGGTAGATCTGAGGATCGAAGACCTATCGGACTTGGTGCTGGAGGAAATGGGGTTGAAGTCGCCAAGCGTGTGACAGGGCGACCGGTCAACTGTTTTCTGAGGGCAGGCCGCTCATGGTTCGACAAGCTCACCACGAACGGTTTAACCGATCTGAACCGTTCGTCCTGAGCCTGTGGAAGGATGGACGGCCTGCACTCAAGTTTCGAGAACAGCTCCACCTACACACACGGTCCCAAACGAAAAACGCACTGCCAAAGCAGTGCGTTTTCTTTCCAGCAAACCAGAGACTCACACCCTGGCGCTGCGCATCACAGCGCCTGCTGCTTGCTGGCCGAGCGCGCCTGCATGAACTTGCCCAGGCCAACCACCAGCAAGGCGCCGGCGGCGGCGGCGGCGTAGTGCAGCCAGGGATGCGCCATGGTGTAGCCGCGCAGCAGGTTGTCGTTGACGACGGTCTCGCCGCCGACCCAGCCGATCAGCGCGGCGCCCAGCGTGATGATCACGGGGAAGCGCTCCATGAGCTTGATCATCAGCGTCGAGCCGAAGATCACCAGCGGGATGCTGATCGCCAGGCCCAGGATCAGCAGGACCATGTTGCCCTGCGCCGTGGCGGCCACGGCGATCACGTTGTCCAGGCTCATCACCAGGTCGGCGATCAGGATGGTGCGGATCGCGGCGGCCATCGAGCCCGTGCCCTTGGCGTGGCCTTCGCCTTCTTCCTCGCCGGTCAGCAGCTGGTAGCCGATCCACAGCAGCAGCACGCCGCCGATCACCTGCAGGAAGGACAGCTCCAGCAGCTTGGCGGCCACCACCGTCAGCACGATGCGCAGCACGACGGCCGCGCCGGAGCCGAACATGATGGCTTTTCTTTGCTGTTCAGGGGGAAGCGAGCGCGCCGCGAGGGCGATGACGACGGCGTTGTCGCCAGACAGGATGATGTTGATCCAGACGATCTTCACCAGCCCGATCCAGAAGTCGGGGGTACTGAGAAATTCCATTGTTACTCCACTGTTATGAATGCGAAAGCGCCGCAGGCGCGGCGCTGTCTTTTATGAGTGGACGAAGTTTAGGCCCGAAATCCGACCTTGCCGATTCGTAATACTGCGTAAACCTACCCGTGCCGGTGCGGCGGCTCGAGCGCGCAGCCGGCCTCGAGCATGGCCTTGAAGCGCGTGCAAAAGCGCATCAGCGGGGCGCCGTCGATGATGTCGTGGTCGGCGCCCAGGTTCAGCTGGATGAATTCGCGCTCCACGGGCTGGCCGTTCTCCAGCACCAGCCGCTTGGCGATCGAGCCTATCGACAGCGTGAGCGTCATTGGCGTGATGGGCAGGACGATCGCCGCGCCCTGCGCATGCATGCCCATCGAGGTGATGCCCACCGTGCCCACCAGGTCCTTGAACATGACCGGGTCGCGGCGGATGAAGAACCAGACGATGCGGCGCAGCGGCCGCGGCAGCCCGAAGAAGCGCTTCTCCAGCGCCGTCAGCGGCCCGCCCTGCCCCAGCGGCGCCGTCTTCGCGGCCTGGAGTTCGGCATGGATCCCGGACGCAGCCTTGCGCTGGGCGGCGCGCACGATGTAGTTCAGCGGCAGCGCCGCGCCGCCGCCGATATCGCGCTCGACCATGAAGGTCAGGTCGATGTCCTCGAAGACCGTCAGCCTGGATCTGCCGCGCCTATAGGCATGCATCGAGCGGTTCTCATTGACCGCGCAGGCCAGGGTCCGGGCGATGTAGCTGGTCAGCGAGATGCGTTCGGCCTGCGCCGCGAGGTGCCGCCGCATGGGCGCAACCTCGGCTTCGAACAGCAGGTTGATGGTGTTCTTGCGCCGGCCCTCGGCCATGACGTCGAGGATGAAATTGCGCAGCTTCGGATAGGGCTGCTGCGTGCTCGCGGGCGCCGGCTGGCGCAGCAGCCCCCACAACTGCGACAGCACCAGCGCCAGGCCCCTTGCCATCAGAGGCGGCGCGATTCTTCGACCAGCGCCTCGACGGTGGCGCGGATCTGCGCCTCGGTGTGCTCGCAGGAGACGAAGAAGCGCAGCCGCGCCGATTTCTCGGGCACTGCCGGGTAGAGGATCGGCTGCACGTTGATCCCGCGCTCGAACAGCACTGCCGACAGGCGCGCCGCCTTGACCGAGCTGCCGACGATCGCGGGAATGACCGCCAGGCCGGTGCTGGTGCCGGTGTCGATGCCGCCGGCACGTGCCTGCTCCAGGAAGAACCGGCCGCGCTGCTGCAGCGCCGTGACGCGCTCGGGCTGCGCCAGCATGATCTTCAGCGCCGCCAGCGAGGCCCCGGCCACCGGCGGCGGCATGCCCACGCTGTAGAGGAAGCCGGGCGCGAGGAACTTCAGGTGCTCGATCAGCGCGGTCTCGCCGGCGATGTAGCCGCCGCAGCCGGCCAGAGCCTTGCTCAGCGTGCCCATCCAGATGTCCACATCGCCGCCGGCCAGCCCGAAGTGCTCGCGGATGCCCAGGCCGGTCTTGCCCATGACGCCGAACGAGTGCGCCTCGTCGACCATCAGGAACACCTTGTGCCGGCGCTTGACCTCGATGAACTTCGGCAGGTCGGGGAAGTCGCCGTCCATGCTGTAGATGCCCTCGAGCACGACCAGCACGCGTTCGAACTGGTGGCGCTGCTCGGCCAGGATCTGGTCGAGCGCGGCCCAGTCGTTGTGCGCGAAGGACAGGCGGCGCGCGCCCGACAGCAGGATGCCCTGCACCACGCTGTTGTGGATCAGCTCGTCGTGCAGCACCAGGTCCTTCGGGCCGAACAAATGGCCGATGGTCGTGACGTTGGCCGCATGCCCGCTGACGAAGGTGATCGCGTCGTCGACGCCATAGACCCGCGCGATCTCCTGCTCGAGCTGGCGGTGGATCGGACGCTCGCCCGACACCAGCCGGCTGGCCGACACCGAGGTGCCGTACTGGTCGATGGCGGCCTTGGCGGCGTCGGCCACCTCGGCGTTGCCCGACATGCCCAGGTAGTTGTAGCTCGAGTAGTTGACGTACTCGCGGCCGGCGATGCGCGTCACGGCCCCGGCAATGCCGTCATGCAGCTTGAAGAACGGGCTGCCGATGCCCAGGCGTGCCGCGCCGTCGTTGATGATGCGGATCTGCTGGTAGCCCGGGTGCAGGCGGAAGCTGTAGTGCTGCTCGGCGATCTGCACTTCGCCGGCCGCCACCGGGGCCGGCGCCGCGACGCTGCTGCCCTGCTCCGCCTGGCGCAGCCGGCGCTCGAGCGCCTGCTGGATCAGCTTGTCCTTGATCTGGGCCGTGAGGCCCGGAAGTCCCTTGCGTGTCATCAGTTGATCATCCTTACGGCCGTGTCCTGGGATTCGATGTCCTGCGCCAGGCTGGCGATGGATTCCGCCGACACCTCGCTGCCGTGCTGCTCCATGATCTGGCGCGTCTGCGCCAGCACTTGGCTCTCGGCCGGGGCGCCGCCCTGCTCGTCGCTGCCCTTGAGCTGCAGGCCGATGCGCTCGGCCAGCTTGGCGATGGTCGGACTCTGGCTCAGCGCCATCACGGACAGCTGGATGCCGAAGCGCCCTTCCAGCGCCACCACCAGCTCCACGCCCATCAGCGAGTCCAGGCCCATGTCGTAGATCGAGCGGTTCGGATCGATCTTCTCGGGCGACACGCGCAGGATCTCGCCGACCTCGCTCTTGATCATGTCGGTCAGCGTGACCTGCAGTTCGGCGTCGGAGAGCTCGGCCAGCACGCGCTGGATGTCGCCCGAATCCTCCTCGTCGGCCTCGTTGTCCATCGCGTCGCGCGCCAGCTCGCTGAACTTGGGGCTGCCGGCGCTGGGCAGGAAGCGCGCCAGCGCCTTCCAGTCGAGCTCCATGACGCCCAGGCCCGACTGGTCGGTGGTCATCATGCTTTCCAGCGCGTCGAGCGCGATGGTCGAGTTCAGCGCCGAGCCGCCCATGCGGCCCTGCAGCGCGTCCTTGATCTTCTCGTTGCGCGCGAGGAAGCCGACATCGTCGATCGCCCCCCAGCGCACGCAGGTCGCGGCCAGCCCGTTGGCGCGGCGGTATTTCGCCAGCGCCTCCAGGCAGGCGTTCGCGGCCACGTAGTTGCCCTGCCCGGGGTTGCCGAACAGCGTGGTGGCCGAGGAGAACATGACGAAGAAGTCCAGCGCCGTGCCCAGCGTCAGCTCGTGCAGGTGCTGCGCGCCCATCGCCTTGGGCGCGAGCACGCTGCGGATCTGCGCGGCGTCCATGTTGCGGATCAGGCCGTCGTTGATGACGGTGGCCGCGTGCACGATGCCCTTGAGCGGCGGCATGCTTCGGCCGATGTCGGCCAGCAGCCCCGCCAGCGCCTGGCGGTCGGTGATGTCGCAGGCCGCGGCATGCACCTTGACGCCCTGCTGCTCCAGGCGCGCGATGGCTGCCTTCGCCGCGTCGGCGCTCGGGCCGCTGCGGCTGATCAGCACCAGGTGGCGCGCGCCCTTGGCGGCCAGCCATTCGGCGGTGCGCAGGCCGAAGCCGCCCAGGCCGCCGGTCACGAGGTAGCTGCCGTCGGCCGCGAGCTCGAGTGGCTTGGGCGCAGCGGGCGCGGGCGTGTGGATCTGGCCGATGTCGTTGCTGTAGGTCACGACGATCTTGCCGATCTGGCGCGCCTGCTGCATGTAGCGGAACGCCTCGACGATGTCGTTGGCGTCGAACACGTGGTAGGGCAGCGGGTGCAGCACGCCTTCGGTGAACAGCGCCATCATCTCGGCGAACAGGCTGCGCGTGAGCTCGGGGCGCGACTGCATCAGCTGGTCGGCGTCGATGCCGAAATAGCTGATGTTGTTGCGGAACGGGCGCAGGCCGATCTTGGTGTTCTCGTAGAAGTCGCGCTTGCCCAGCTCCAGGAAGCGGCCGAAGGGCTTGAGCACGCGGAAGTTGCGGTTGATGGCCTCGCCCGCAAGCGAATTCAGCACCACGTCCACGCCCTTGCCGCCGGTCTGGGCCAGGATCTCGTCGGAGAAGGCCAGGGAGCGCGAGTCGTAGATATGGTCCACGCCGAGCTGGCGCAGGAAGTCGCGCTTCTCGTCGGAGCCCGCCGTCACGTAGATCTCGGCACCGATCCACTTGGCCAGCTGGATCGCGGCGATGCCCACGCCCCCGGCCGCGCCGTGGATCAGCACCTTCTCGCCGGGCTGCAGCCGCGCGAGGTGATGCAGCGCGTAGTACACGGTGAAGAAGGTGCTGGGGATGGTGGCCGCGGCCTCCAGCGAGATTTCCGGCGGGATCAGCGAGATCGCGCTGGCCTGGGTGACCACGCGGTTGCCGAAGCTCGAGGGCCCGAAGCCCACCACCAGGTCGCCGGGCGCGTAGCCGCAGTCCGCGTCGGCCACGGCCGTCACCACGCCGGAGAACTCCAGGCCCAGCGTCGGGCCGGCAAAGCCGTTCTCGATGGCTTCATCGGACAGCAGGCCCAGCGCGTACATGACGTCGCGGAAGTTCAGGCCCGTGGCGCGCACGTCGACCTCGATCTCGCCAGGGCGCAGCATGGCGCGCGGGTGCGCCTCCCAGCGCAGGTTGCGCAGCTGGCCCGGGTACTGGAAGGCCAGGCGGATGGTCGGCGAATCGATCTCCTGCTGGACCTGGGGGCGCGGCGCCAGGCGCAGGCGCGGCACGTAGCGCGCGCCGCCCTGGGTCAGCACCACTTCCTGCTCGGCGTCGGGCTGTTCGAGCTCCTGCGCCAGCGCGCCGACCACGGTGTCCAGCGCCAGCGTGCTTTCCAGGTCGACCAGGCGCACCTCGCAGTCCGAGGCCTCGTTGATCAGCGTGCGCCCAAAGCCCCACAGCGCCGCGTCCTGCACCGGCGTGGCCGTGGCGTTGGGCAGCAAATCGCTGGCGCCGGCCTGGGTCACGAGCCAGCAGGTGGTGCTGGTCGACGTGCTCTCGCAGGCCTGGACGATGGCCGCGGCCAGCGCGCAGCGCGCGACCTGCTGCTCCAGCACCGCCTCGGCTTCGGTGGCGGCGCTGGCAATGCCTGCCAGGTGCACGATGCCGTCGAGCTTGCCGTAGCTGGCGGTGGTGGTGCGCAGCAGCGCTTCGATCGCGGCGGTGTCGCCGGGGCCGGCCTGCACCACCATGTCGCCGCGCGCCTGCAGCTTCTTCACCAGCTGGTCGGACAGCTGCGCCGACACCCCTTGCGCATCCGCCAGCAGGATCCAGCTGCGCGGCGCGCGCTTGGCCTCCGTGGCCGGCAGCTGCGCCGGCTTCGAGGGCCGCGACAGCAGCAGATAGGGGCCGGACAGCGTATCGGGCGACAGCTCGAACAGGTCGGTGTCGGCAAAGCCCAGCTGCTGCAGCTGCTGCTGCCAGAACTGCACGGGGCGCTGGTTCGACAGCCAGCTGCCGTTTTCCGTCAGCGACCAGTTCTTCTGCTGGGCGCCGAACACGAAGTCGATCCAGCGCGAGGCATGCTGGCCGACCACGACCAGCGAGCCGCCGGGCGCCAGGCAGGCGCGCGCGTATTCCAGCGCGGCCACGGCCTCGGGCACGGCGGCGAAGTCCAGCGAGACGATGGCCAGCTGGCAGCCGGGAACCGGCGCGGCGCTGCCGATCTGGCGCGTGTCGATGTGCGGGAACTGCTCCTTGAGGCGCGCGGCTTCCTCGAGCGCGGCGGCCGATTGGCTGGCAAACGCATAGTCGGCGCGGTCGGCATCGAGGCCCAGGCAGGCATCCATGGCAAACGACGGCGCGCCTTCGCTGATCTCGACCAGGCGCAGGCGCTGGCCCTCGGGCAGCTGGCGCAGGCCCTGCGCGATCAGCTCCTGCAGCGTGCGGCCGATGCGCTGCTTGCTCTTGGCGCCCAGCGCCTGGCGCAGCAGCGTGACCAGCGAGGTCTCGCGCGGGCAGACCTTGTCGAGCGTTTCGGTGCCTTGGAGCAGCTGCGGCAGGTGCATGCCGATGCGGCCCACCGAATGGACGATCTGGAAGTAGTCGGGATAGTCCGCGACCAGGGCGTTCCAGATGTCCTCGGCGGAAGCCTGCTCGTCATCGCCCGGCACCAGCTCCCAGCCGTCGGGCGTGTGCGTGATGGCCTGGTCGTCGCTGGCCAGCAGCAGCAGGTGCGCGAGGAAGGGAGCGATTTCCGGGTTCGCGGATTGCAGCGCCAGCACCTGCTGCGTGAACAGCTTGCGGCCGTCGGCGGACAGGCGTTCGAAGGCCTGGCGCGTGAAGCGGCTGCACAGGCTGTCGAGCAGCGGATCGACCTCTTCGCAGTAGCGGCGGTGCGAGCCGGTGAGCGCCGAACGCCGCGCCAGTTCGGCCAGCGCCGAGTGCACGCTGTCGAAGGCGATGGCCGGCGCCGCGTCGCCCGCGAGCGCATGCGGCTGGGGAATGCCGTGGTAGTCGAGGAAGCGCAGCCGGTCGGCGGCGTTCTTGCTCAGGCGGATGCTGCGGAAACGCGCTTCCTTCACCGCGGCAATGGGCACGCCCTCGGTGTCGAACACGGTGAATTCGGCGCTCAGCGAATGCGCCGTGCGGCGCAGCAGCGTCACGCGCGCGAAGCCGGGCTGGGCCTGGCTGGCGCGGAAGCTGATGCGGCCCATCTTGGTGGGAATGAAGGTCAGGCCCTCATGCACGCCCATCTCGTCCTTGAGCAGCTGGATGATCAGCTGGAAGGTGCAGTCCAGCACCGCCGGGTGCAGGTGGGTCTGCGCGAGTTCGGCCTCGATGCTCTGCGGCATCTTCAGCACCGCCAGGGCCGAGCCGCCCTCGACCCAGCCGAAATCGATGCACTGGAACGCCGGGCCGTAGCCCAGGCCCGCGGCCTCGGTCAGCGCCGCATGGCTGTCGCCGCTGAAATCGGGCTGGCGGGTGGGCAGCACCGGTGCGTCCTGGCGCAGCAGGCCGTCGCGCGGCTCGCGCAGGATGCGGCCGACGGTGTGCAGCGTCCAGGGGTCGGTGCTGCCGACCTCGCGGCCCTTGACGCTCAGGCTGCCGTCCTGGGGATCGATGGACACGCGCACGATCTTGGCGCTGCCTTCGTTCAGCAGCAGCGGCGCGCGGATCTCCAGCTCCTCGACCTCGGCCAGCGTGCCGGGCTGCCACTGCAGCGCCGCGGCCAGCGCCAGCTCGCCGAAGCCGGTGCCCGGGAAGATGGTGGTGTCGCCGACCACGTGGTCGGCCAGCATCGGGTTGAGGCGGGGGTCGAGCTGGTTCTCCCAGGTCAGGGCCTGCTGCTGCAGCGCGTAGCCCAGCAGCGGATGGACCTTCTGGCGGTCGAGCAGCCCCAGCGACTGCGCCGTGACCGGGTGCCAGTGGCGCTCGCGCTGCCAGGGGTAGTACGGCAGCTGGACGAAATTGCCGGTGGTGGGGAACAGCTGCTGCCAGTCGATGCCGGCGCCCGCGATCAGCACCTGGCTGCAGGCGCTCCAGACGCGCTGCGCCGCGTCGTCGCCACGCGCGAGGGTGGGAATGACCCGGCCTTCGGTGCCCTGGTCCTTGAGGCAGTCGTTGATGTAGCTGCGCAGCACCGCGTGCGGGCCGACCTCGACGAACACGTTCGTGCCGTCGGCCATGATCTGCATCATGGCCTGCTCGAAGCGCACCGGCTGGCGGATGTTGTGCCACCAGTACTCGGCGCCCAGCGCCGTGCCGTCCAGCAGGCCGCCGGTCACGGTGGAATAGAAGGGCACGCTGGCCGCGCCCGGCTGGAGACCCGCCAGCGTGACGCGCACGCCCGCCTCGATCTCGTCCATGGCCGGGCTGTGGAAGGCATAGTCCAGCGCCAGGCGGCGGTTGAAGACGCCGCGCTCGGTCAATGCGGTTTCCATTTGCGTCAGCAGCGCCGGATCGCCGGCGATGGTCACGCCGCGCGAGCTGTTCATGCCGGCAATGACCAGGCCGGGCGTGAGCCCCAGCTCCGCCAGGATGCTCTCGGCCGCGCCGTGGCCCAGGCCGACGGCGGTCATCTCGCCCTTGCCCTTGGTCGTGCCCTGCAGGCGGCTGCGCTGGTAGATCACCTCGACCGCCGCTTCCAGCGTCAAGGCGCCGGAAGCCCAGGCCGCCGCCACCTCGCCCACGCTGTGGCCGGCCACGGCCACGGGCATGACGCCGCGCTGGCGCAGCATCTGCGTCACGCCCACCTGCAGCGCGAACAGCGCCGGCTGCGCGACCTCGGTGAACTCGTAGCGGTCTTCGCCATTGCGGCCCGCGAGCTCGGCTTCGAGCGAGTCCGGCGAATAGCGCTGGAAGATGGCGTCGACCTGCTGCACCGCGGCCTTGAACACCGCCGACTCTTCCAGCAGGCGCTTGCCCATGCCGGCCCACTGCGAGCCATTGCCCGAGTAGACGAACACCGGGCCCAGCGGCTTTGCCAGCGCCGTGCCGGATTCCACGCCCTTGGCGGTCGAGGAATCCTCGGCAAATGCGCGCAGCGCCTGTGCGACGGCCGCGCCGGTGGCGCCTTCGACCACGGCGCATTGTTCGTGGCGCTCGCGCCGGAAGGCCGCGCTGTAGGCGATGTCGTAGAGCGCCGCGGCCGGCTGGTCCTGCACGAAGTCGGCAAACGCGCGCGCCGCGTCCTTCAGCGCCGCGGGATCCTTGGCGGAGAGGATGAAAGGTGCGGCCGCAGGCACGGCCGCCTGGGCACCGCCCTGCGCGTCGATCGCGGCCGGCTCGTGGCTTTCCAGGATGACGTGGGCATTGGCGCCGCCAAAGCCGAAGGAGTTGATGCCGACGATGAGCTTGCCGGACTTCTTGAGCTGCCGCGGCTCGGTCGCCACCTGGATGTTCCAGTCGTCGAACTCGATCTTCGGGTTCAGCGTCTTGATGCCGATGGTCGCCGGCACCACGCGGTGCTGGATGGCGTAAAGCGCCTTGACCAGGCCGGCGACGCCCGACGCGGCCTCGAGGTGACCCATGTTGCTCTTCACCGAGCCGATGAGCAGCGGGTTGTCCCTGGAGCGGCGCTTGCCCAGCGCATCGCCGATGGCGCGCGCTTCGATCGGGTCGCCCACCGCCGTGCCGGTGCCGTGCGCCTCGACGTAGTCGATGTCCGCGGGGTCGATGCCGGCCTCGCTGTACGCCTTGTTCAGCAGCGCCGACTGGACCTTGGGGCTGGGCACCGTGAGGCCGGTCTTGCGGCCATCGGTGTTGACCGCGGTGTTGGCGACCACGGCCAGGATCCGGTCGCCATCGGCCACCGCCTGGTCGTAGTCCTTGAGCACGAACATGCCGCCGCCTTCCGAGCGCACATAGCCGTCGCCCGCGGCGTCGAACACGTTGCAGCGCCCGCGCTTGGACAGCATCGTGGCCTTCGAGAAGGTGATGAAGCCATAGGGGTGCAGATGCAGGCTGACCCCGCCGGCCAGCGCCTGGGTGGTTTCACCCGAGACGATCGAGCGGCAGGCCTGGTGGAAGGCCACCATCGACGAAGAGCAGGCGGTATCGATGGCCATGCTCGGACCCTGCAGGTCGAGCACGTAGGAGATGCGGTTGGCGGCAATGCTGGCGGTGTTGCCGGTGGCCACCGAGGAGTCGATGGCGGACAGATCCTCCGACAGGCGGTAGGCATAGTCGGCGCTGGCGATGCCGATGAAAACGCCGCACTGGCTGCCGCGCAGCGTCGAGGGCTTGATGCCCGCGTTCTCGAGCGCTTCCCAGCTCATCTCCAGCAGCAGGCGCTGCTGCGGATCCATCAGCGCCGCTTCGCGCGGCGAGATGCCGAAGAAGCCGGCGTCGAACAGCGAGACGTCGCCCACGGAGCCGGCGGCAAACGTGTAGCTGCTGCCGGGATGGTTCTTGTCTGGATGGAGAAAGCCGTCCTTGGCCCATCGCGAGGACTCGACCTCTGTCACCAGATCGCGCCCATCGAGCAGGTCTGTCCAGTATTGGTCGGTATTCGTACTGGGGAATCTAAAGGAAAGACCTATGATTGCGACGCGCTTTTTCATTATTTCCAATCAGCCAGCAATATGGGCTGGCTTTTCAATTCATCGGTTTCTGCGGCCGGCAGAAGCTGCCTGATGCGGCAGGAATTTTAGGTTAAGTTGCAAACGACCCGGCTCCCTGCGAGGCATTGCGGAACGCGGTGTGAAACTGACGCGTTCCTGGCCGGCCAGGCACTGCCACGGCCGAAGGCGTGGATTTCGGCGCTCTGCGGCAGGGGGACGGCCCCCAGCGCATGATACGGGAAGCCCGAAGCGCAGCAGTGGGCTTGCAACTCCTTTTGCCTGCAGTAACGAAGAACGTTGGTTTTGACCAACTGGCTGCTTCAGGCAGGTCCGCCTCCGCTTCGCCTCGCAGGCCATCTCCACCTTCGGATTCAACCGCTGGCCTTGCCTGCAACGGCTTGGCGCTTTGGCCTGGAGATGTGGTGTTGCCCGGCTGGCAGCGCCGGGCTGTGCGTGAATAACTGCCCCGATGCAGCTTGCCCCCTGGCGCCCGGCGTCTCGGTTCCTCAGCCATTTCGACCCGATGCGGCAGCGCGAGAAAGATATGAAAAATTACAAATCGTCTTTCTTGCTTTGCGATGCCTGGGCCCGAAAACCAGCTCCGATTTCCATGAAATCCCATTCCTGAGGGCTTGCAGCCTGTTCTTCAAGCTCTTTATTTCATAGCAAGCTGCAGCAACGAATGCGGGAACCCGCCATTCTTTTGCCTATTTTTTAAGCAATTTTCAGGGTGTCGGTTCATGGCTTTCTCCATGGCCGCCCTTATAGGGCTGCAGGGCGATGAGGCCCGCGTGCCCGATGATCCTATGCACAAGAGGACGGCATCCGGCTCATCCACTGCTGTGGATAACCGCAAGGACCTGCGGCCGCCTCCGCGCACGCTCTGCTCCCATGGATCTGGACAAGCTGTGCAAAGTTGCTGCAAGCCCATGATCCTGCTGCATATCTTGATTTTTCCCCAGGACAGCCCACAGCCCTGCCCCCAGGGATATGCACAGCCTGTACGGACAGAAACTTGTCGGCGTCGCTGTGGATAAGTGGAGCTTCAGATGAACGGCGGATTACTTGTCCTCGCTTGTCCACAGAATTTCCAGTCCTGCGAAAATGGCCTCCTGATCGCTGCCTGCACATGCAAATACATACGCAGCAGTGTTCCAAGCGCCTGTATGTATGGCAAAAAACATAAGATTTAACATCTTATTCAATACATATCTGTGTTTTATTTATTATTTAATACGGCTGGCGCCTGAAGGGCCAGCCCATTTCGCATCGAATGTCCCAGCAAAAGTGGGCCCAGATGGGCCTTGAATCGTTTGACGAGGTGGTCGCATCCATCCCCGGGTTCCGCAGCCGCGAGGGGCAGCGGCGTATGGCGGGCCAGGTCGCGTCCACGTTTGGCGCGGCCCAGCTCGGCAAGGTCGATGACGACGCGGTGGCGCCCGAAAGGGCCATCGCGGTGGTGCAGGCAGGTACGGGGGTGGGAAAATCGCTGGCCTACAGCGTGCCCGCCATTACCCTTGCGCTGGCCCGCGGCACGCGGGTGCTGATCTCGACGGCGACGGTGGCGCTGCAGGAGCAGCTGGTGAACAAAGACCTGCCCGCGCTGGCCGCCCAGCTGGAACAGCCCTTCAAGTTCGCGCTGGCCAAGGGCCGCGGGCGCTTCGTCTGCAAGCTCAAGCTCGAGCGCCTGGCAGGCACCGGGGAGTCGCATGACGATACCGACGACCTCTTTGCCGAGGAGGAAGCCGCGACCCGCAACGCGCGCCCGGCGCAGGAACGCGAGGCGCGCATGCAGTTCTATGCAAGCATGGCCGATGCCATGGCCACCGGCGTCTGGGACGGCGACCGCGACTCGCTGGCCACGCCGCCCGAACCCGAGGCCTGGAGCCCGGTGGCGGCGGAGTCGAGCTCCTGCACCGGCAAGCACTGCCCGGTCTTCGACAGCTGTACGTATTACGAGCGCCGCAAGTCGATGGTCGCGGCCCAGGTGATCGTCGCCAATCACGATCTGCTGCTGTCTTCGCTGGGCGCGCGACTGCTGCCCGATCTGGACAACTGCCTGCTGGTACTGGATGAGGCCCATCACCTGCCCGCCACCGCGCTGTCGCAGTTCGCCTGCGCGCTGGATCTGAGCCGCCTGGGCTGGATCGACAAGCTGGCCAGCCGCGCACTGCGCGTGGGCACGCTGCTGGAGGTCGAGGAAGTGGCCGACGTGCCCGGCCATTCGAGCCAGCTGCGCCAGACGCTGCAGGACCTCGCGCGCCTGGTCATGGACTTCTATGGCGACGAACTCAAGGCGCGCAAGGACAGCTGGGGCCCGGCGCGCGTGCGCGCAGCCCGCGGCATGCTGCCCGAGGCCCTGCTCGAGCCGCTGGCCCAGGCCTCGCACCACGCCAACGGTTTCCTGGACGCATTGCGCGCCATCTCCAAGGCGCTGCGCGCGGAAATCCGCGACAAACCCGAAGAAGCCCGCAGGTTGTCCACACTCTATGCACAGGTCGGCGCACTGGCGCCACGGCTGGAATCGGTCTATGACACGGCGCAGCTGCTTCTGCAGCAACCTGCGGAGGATGAAGACACCAAATACGTTCCCAACGCCAAATGGTTCACGTTGGAGACAGATGGCGAATTCATCGTGGTCAAGGCCCATGCCAGCCCGCTGCTGCCGGGCGCCACGCTGCGCCAGCATCTGTGGTCGCAAGTGCGCGGTGCGGTGCTGACTTCGGCCACACTGACAAGCTGTGGACAATTCGACTTCTTCCTGCGCGAGTCGGGCCTGCATGGCGATGCGGCCGTGACCACGCTGGAAGTGCCCAGCCCTTTCGACTACGCGTCCCAGGGCATCTTCGTGGCGGCCGAGACCCATGCCGATCCGCGCCAGGCCAGCGCATTCACCAACGAGATGGTCGATGCCCTGCTGCATGACCTGGCGCGCGTCGAATCGGGGGCACTGGTGCTGTTCACGTCGCGCGAGCAGATGCGCCTGGCAGTGGACGCGCTCTCCACCGCGATGCGCGCCAACGTGCTGGTGCAGACTGCCATGCCGCGCGCCCAGCTGCTGGCCCTGCACCGCGAGCGCGTGGCGCGTGGCGAGGTGTCGATCATTTTCGGCATGCAGTCCTTTGGCGAGGGGCTGGACCTGCCCGGGGCGCAGTGCGAATCCCTGTTCATCACCAAGCTGCCCTTCGCACCGCCTGACGATCCCGTGGGCGAAGCACGCGCCGAATGGCTGCGCAGTGCCGGGCGGGACCCGTTCAGCGAGCTGGTCGTGCCCGCCACCGCCATCCGCCTCGCGCAATGGGTGGGCCGCGCCATCCGTACCGAGGAAGACCGGGCCTTCGTCTATTGCTACGACAAGCGCCTGGTGCGCACCAGCTATGGCCAGCGGCTGCTCAACGGCCTGCCGCCCTTTGCCCTGGAAAAGCGCCCTCCGCGCTGACGCGGACGTTGGACAGGCGGCCAGGCAGGGGCCGCCCAGCCGGGATATCGGTCGGGCCAGGGGATGTGGTCCATGCCTGCCAGCCTCCCATTCCCCGTCCGTTGCCGGCGGAGCCTTGATATCCGCCAGGAGGCCCGCCTCCTTCCCATGCCTTTGCCGGCCCTTTAGACGCCCTTCAAGCGCCTTGCAGCACCGCAGTGCATCCCACCCCCGTCCGGACCTGAAAACGCGTCCTGGCGTCTCTGCGCTGTGTTTGCGAGGTGTCCTCCGTTCCTGTACCCGCTAGCGCCTTCCCAGCAACGCGTATTTGCCCATACCGCTTTCAGGACTGAAGCTCAGGTGCCCTCGTGATGCCGTCCATTGCCATTGCTCGACATGGATGGTTCGATCGCCCTTTTTCGCTTGTAACCGGGTTACACGCCTTGCCTGCAGCGGAACACCTCGTTGAATTTATTTGAACAATCCAATGAAATCAACGACTTAGCAAAACCAACCGATTTTCCCGGCAAACCCTCCACAGATGTTGATAAGAAACTGTGGATAACTTTCCCTCCCTGGTTCATCTGCCACTGCTTTTCCACATTCCTGCACGTGTGCGTCCAGCTACTGCGGGTTTTTCCTGCATCGAGCCCCGAAAGAACCGAACTTTGCGCTTTCCGGCGCCTTTGTGCAAGGCGGATTCGCCTGGAGACGCTCCCGGCGCGGCTTGTCCCAGGAACTCTCCCGGTTGTTCATTTATTTCACTATGAGAAATTAGTCGTAGTAGTAGATGCGTCCATGCGCTGTGGATAAGTATCTTTTTCCCTGGAAAAACAAGGGACTCCGATTCCAGGAAGTCTGTGCGCCGCACCCTGCTGCGGATGTACTGCAAAAGTGGATAACTTCGCTAAATTGGCGTTTCCTGTGGATAAACAATGCGTTGATATTTAGATATCCACAGAGTGTTCGTGCGTTGTTTTTTCCACTGATTTGGAGTGTTTGCCCTTTGTTCAACTAGTGAGTTAGCTATCAATTTATGAGTGAATAACTTTTTTTATTGCGGATTTTTTCTGTCTGCATGTCTGCTGTGTTCTTTTTTTTCCGTGGAAGTTGAAGGCCAATCGGTTTGGCAACGAGACTTGCCCTGCCGAAAATTTGGGCATGGTTGTCATTCCTAGAAGTTCTATTTATGCATAGTGGTAGTAGTAGAGCGCCACGCGTTCTGTGGATAACTTGATATTCGTGCGATGAATCAAGCACTTGCAGTTCATCGAAGTATGTGTCCGAAGCACCGCTGCTGCTGCAACGCTTTTGGGCACAACTTCGCGGTCGATGCGCGGGCTGTGGATAAGATGAAAGTTGTGCAGAAATTCAACACAGATTTATGCACAGGGTCTGCGGGCATGAAAAAACCGCCCTCGCGGGCGGTTCGTGTTGCAGATTGCCGGCTCTGGTCGCCGGATCTGTGGATAACTACGGTCGGTCAGAACCGGCGGGCGTAGCGCAGCTGCAGGAAGTCTTCGCCCGGATTGGGGTGCTTGATGCCGGCATTTGAATAATGTTCAATTCGCAGCATGATTTCATGCTCGCGCTGCGCACCGAAATTGGCGCCTACGGCCAAGTGGGTGCCGAAGTTGTAACGGGTGCTGAAGTGCTTTTCATGGGACTGGTAGCGCTTGGTCGCCAGCGCCAAGCCGGTCCCCACCTGGGCGAACCAGGCCGATCGACCCTGGTCACCGCGCCAGCGCAGCGTGGGCAGCACACCGAACACATAGGAGCGCTGGCGATCGTCATTGGCCATGCGACTGGACCAATGGCTGGCAAACAGATCCCAGTGCCCCGTGATCTGGCCCGAACCCAGCGCATAACTCCATTGGCGCCAGGGCAGGGTGGCTCCCAGGCTGGCCGAATAGGCATCGTTTTCCGCCACCGCTCCCTGTACGTACCAGCTGGGCGAATGGTCATTGAATACCGGTGCGCCCTGGGCTAGGGCTCCCAAACTCACCAGACCCAGTGCGGTGCCTGTCGTCCATGTAAATACGAAACGCCGAAAATTCTTCAAACGCATTGTGGCAACTCCAGAGGACGATCGATTACTCTTTTATACAAGTGTAGGGAGGTTGAGGCCATTGGCGTGACAGCATTTGTCGCATGATTTGCAGGCTTGCGCTCACTTTGCCCGGCGCAGGACGGGAGCCCAAAAAAAAGCAGGCCCGAGGGCCTGCTTTGCAGTCGTGGCAAGCCGTGATGGCTTGACGCTTCTTCAGCGCGCGGCGCCGGCTGCGGCAGGTGCCGCAGCCTGAGCGGGCGCGTGGTGCTTGCCATGGCCATGCGGGCCGTGGCGCTTGCCGTGCGGGCCGTGGCGCAGGGTCTGCGCATCGAAAGTCTTCTGCTGCGCGGGCGTCAGCGTGGCGTAGAAAGCCTTGGTGGCTTCGGCGCGGCGGTCCGCCTGGGCGTTGCGCTCCGCGCGGCGCTGCTGCATGTGGTCGATGCGCTGCGGCGTCGTGAGCTTGGCAAAGCTCTCGCGGTCCAGATGCTTGGCCGGTCGCACGGGCTTGATGGCTTCGCGGTAGCGGTTCCAGTCGGCTTGCTGGGCTTCGGTCAGCTGCAATGCCGCCTGGAATTTCTGCGCCTTCTCGGCCATGCGCTTTTCATGCGCTGCACGGTCGCGCGGCTGGTGGGCCGGTGCGGTGCGGGCAGCGGGTTCGGCCGCGGGGCCGGTGGCGGCAGGTGCCTGGGCCCACACGGGCATGGCCAGCGCGGCGAAGACGGTGGCGGCGGCAGCGGTGGCAGTCAGGGTGCGTTGGAAGATAGCCATGTGAGGAGTCCTTTCTTGGTGGAGGGACGCTGCAGCAGGGAAACTTCAGCGTTGGATGCCAGTTTGCGCGGCGCTTGTATCGCTGGCGTGTGGAGTGCGTGATGCTGTGTAAAGTAGTGCCAAGTTGCGCTGTGGCCTGCAAAGCTTGCTTTACAGGCGCAGGGCGTGCGGGCCTTGCCGGGCCGGCGCCGCAAGCCATCGATTTTTCAGTCAACCAGTGTGATGTCGATCGTCACCGGGCAGGGCGGGGCACGCCTTCCCTGCTGCATGAGTTAAGGGTTTGGGATGTTCAAGAACATGATCGTGTACCGCATTGCCGAGCAATGGCAGGGTACTTTGGAGCAGGTGGAGGAGGCGCTGGCGCGCACGCCGTTCACCGAGTGCGGCGCCACGCAGGAGCGCTCCGCCGGCTGGGTGCCGCCGCGCGGCGAGGCCGAGGGCGCTTTTGCCGAATCGGTCGGAGGGCAGTGGATCCTGCGCTTCATGAGCGAAAGCAAGATGCTGCCGGCCAGCGTGCTCAACCGCAAGGTGCAGGAAAAGGCCGAGGCCATCGAGCGCAACTCGGGCCGCAAGCCGGGCAAGAAGGAAAAGCAGGAGCTCAAGGACGAAGCCAAGCTCGACCTGCTGCCCATGGCCTTCACCAAGCAGGGCGGCATGTGGATCTGGATCGACCCCGAGGCGCGCTTTCTGGTGCTGGACACGGGCAGCCAGGCGCGCGCGGACGAGGTGGTGACGCTGCTGGTCGACGGCCTGCCGGGGTTTGCCGTGGCACTGCTCGATACGCAGACCGCGGCGCAGGCGGCCATGGCGCACTGGCTGTCGAGCCAGGAGCCGCCGGTGGGCTTCACCATCGACCAGGAATGCGAGCTCAAGAGCGCCGACGAGGCCAAGTCTGTGGTGCGCTATGCACGCCATCCGCTGGACATCGAGGAGGTCAAGGCGCATATCGAGGCCGGCAAGCTGCCGACCAAGCTGGCGCTGACCTGGGACGACCGCGTCTCGCTGCTGCTGACCGAGGGACTGCAGGTCAAGAAGATCACCTTCCTGGAGACGGTGTTCGACGGCCAGTCCAAGGACGATGGCGGTTTCGATGCCGATGTGGCTATCGCGACAGGCGAGCTGAGCAAACTGCTGCCGGATCTGATCGAGGCCCTGGGCGGGGAAGGGCGCACGGCGCTGGGAGAAGGGTTGCCGGCGGCGCTGGAGAAAGCCGCACCCGCCGAGACGCTGGCAGTGCGCGCCGCGGCGGCCAAGGGCAAGCTGGTGGCGGTGACGGGGCCGAAGGAGGCGCCGGAGGATTCGGATCCGGAATCGGCGCCGTTTTAAGGCGTTCGCACGATGAAAAGGAGCCGCTGGATGCGGCTCTTTTTTCCATCTGGAGGCTGGCCGTCCATCCTTCGACAGGCTCAGGACGAACGTAAAAACCGTTCGCCCTGAGCTTGTCGAAGGGTGAAGGACCTGTCCTCAAGCCTCGTCAAACTCTGGACGAAAGTTCCTCGAGCAAGGTTCATTCACACCCGCTCGAACACCGCCGCAATCCCCTGCCCACCCCCGATGCACATCGTCACCAGCGCATAGCGCCCGCCCGTGCGGTGCAGCTCGGCGATGGCCTTGGTCGCGATGATCGCGCCGGTCGCGCCCACGGGGTGGCCCAGGGAGATGCCGGAACCGTTGGGATTGACCTTGGCCGGGTCCAGGCCCAGTTCCTGGATCACGGCGCAGGCCTGGGCGGCAAATGCCTCGTTGGCTTCGATCACGTCCATGTCTGCAATCTTCAGGCCGGTGCGCGCCAGCACCTTCTGCGTGGCGGGCACGGGGCCGATGCCCATGTACGCCGGCTCGACGCCCGCATGCGCATAACCGACCAGGCGCGCGAGCGGCTTGGCGTTCAGGCCGGCCAGGCGCTCGCCTGCGACCAGCACCATGGCGGCGGCGCCGTCGTTGAGGCCCGAGGCGTTGCCAGCGGTGACGCTGCCTCCCTCCTTCTGGAACGCGGGCTTCATGCCGGCCAGCACTTCCAGCGTGGTGGCGGCACGCACATGCTCATCCGTATCGAAGGTCACCGTGCCCTTGCGCGTGGCGATTTCCACGGGAACGATCTGTTCCTTGAAGTAGCCCGCGGCAATGGCCGCGGCCGCGCGCTGCTGGCTTTGCAGCGCCAGCTGGTCCTGCTGCTCGCGGCTGATGCGGTAGCGCGTGGCGACGTTCTCGGCGGTGATGCCCATGTGCATCTTCTGCCAGGGGTCGTGCAGAATGCCGAGCATGTAGTCGATGCTTTTCGCATCGCCCATGCGCGCGCCCCAGCGCGCGGCGGTGTCGAAATACGGGCCGCGGCTCATCGATTCGGAGCCGCCGCCGATGGCCACGTCGCAGTCGCCCAGCGCGATGGCCTGCGCCGCCGAGACGATCGCCTGCAGGCCCGAACCGCACAGGCGGTTGACGTTGAAGGCCGGGGTCTCGATGGGGCAGCCGGCATCGACGGCCGCGACGCGGCTGAGGTAGGCGTCCCGGGTGTCGGTGGGAATCACGTTGCCGATGACCACATGGCCGACGGCCTGCGGCTCCAGGCCCGAGCGTTCGATGGCGGCCTTGACGGCGGTGGTGGCCAGCTGGGTGTTGGGAACGTCCTTCAAGCTGCCGCCAAAGGTGCCGATGGCGGTGCGCGCGCTGCCGACGACGAAAATCTCGCGAGTGGTCATAGCTGATCCTGTGGATAACTTTGCAGTCAGCGGCCGGTGGAACGGGCAGGCTGCTTTGGGAGGAATGCGTCGGTGCCGGAGCGCAGGCCTTGCGGCTGCGCACAGGCGCCGACGCCATTCATTGTGCTTCAGGCTATGGAAAAGGCCTGTCGCCAGCGAGGCAGGGCATCAACGTCGAAGGATGGCGTCATTGGCTGGGCAGGTCCCCATGAACAGGGGATCGAAGGCCCTCGTCTGCCCCCGCCAGATCATCCAGGATCGGGCATTCCGGCCGATCGTTCCCCTGGCAGCACTGCACCAGCGACTGCAGGCTGCGCTGCATGGCCTGCATTTCGGCAATGCGCTCGGCAAGGCGCTGGATGTGGAGCTGCGCCATTTGCTTGACGCTGGCGCTGGCGCGCGCCTGGTCCTGCCACAGTCCCAGCAGGGTGCCTATTTCCTCGATGGAAAAGCCCAGGTCGCGGCTGCGGCGGATGAAGCGCAGCGCCTGCACCTCCGCCGCGCCGTACTGGCGATAGCCGCTGTCGCTGCGCGCCACGCGTGGCAGCAGCCCCAGGCTTTCGTAATGGCGCAGCATGCGCGCCGACACCCCGGCGCGGCGCGCGGCTTCGCCGATGGCCACGGGCCAGCGCTCTGTGGAAGAGGATGTTGGCGGCATGTGGATAAGCTTGTTGGGCCCTTGTGCAGAGTGTGTGCGAAGCGTGTGGGCAGCGCCCTCAGGCCACCTCGTAGCCTGCCTCGTGGATGGCGGCTTGCAGCGCCGCACGCTCGGCCTTGCTGTCGACTTCCACGCGGTTCTGGCTGCGGTCGATGCGCACGCCGGCGCCGGGGTCGGTGCGCTGCAACGCCTGGGTCACGAGCTTTTCGCAGTGGCCGCAGGTCATGCCCTGGACGTCAAATAGATGTTGCATGTCGATTCCTCCTGTGGATAAGTTCAAGGTCCGGATGGCCCAGGGATGCCATGATGAACCTTGACAGCATGGCAAGGTCAAGAACCCGGTTATCCACAGGGTGGAACGAAGCGGCTTGACCTTGACATGGCGTCAAGGATTAACCTCGGCGCATGAATACACCGTTGTCACCTTCCTCGGAATCCATTGCCAGCGTGGACTTTGGCGTTGCCGGCATGAGCTGCGCGAGCTGCGTGGGCCGGGTCGAGCGGGCCTTGCGGCGCGTGCCCGGCGTGGCCGAAGCCTCGGTCAACCTGGCGACCGAAAGCGTACGCGTGCAATGGCAGCCCGAAGCCGGGCAGGACGCCGAGCAGATGCAGGCGCGGCTGAAGCGCGCAGTGCGCGATGCGGGCTACGAGCCGCGTATCTTGTCCACCGGGAGGCCGCAGCAGGAGCTTTCTCCCTGGACTGGCTTTGCGCCGGTGGCCATCGGCCTGGCGCTTTCACTGCCGCTGGTGCTGCCGATGGCTGGCATGCTCTGGGGCGCGCACTGGATGCTGCCGGCCTGGCTGCAGTTCCTGCTGGCCACGCCGGTGCAGTTCATCCTCGGGGCGCGTTTCTACAAGGCCGGCTGGCATGCGCTGAGGGCCGGCGCGGGCAATATGGATCTGCTGGTGGCGCTGGGGACCTCGGCCGGCTGGGGCCTGTCCATGTGGCTGTGGCTCACGGCCGCGCCGGGCACCGAGGCGCATCTGTATTTCGAGGCTTCGGCGGTGGTGGTCACGCTGGTGCTGCTGGGCAAATGGCTGGAAGGGCGGGCCAAGCGCCAGACCACCGAGGCGATCCGCGCGCTGCACGCGCTGCGCCCCGATACCGCGCACCTTCTGGGCCGTGACGGCGAGGTCGATGTGCCGGTGGCCGAAGTCATGGTGGGCGACCGCATTGTCGTGCGCCCTGGCGAGCGCGTTCCGGTCGATGGCATATTGCTGGAGGGCCAGACCCAGGTCGATGAGTCGATGCTGACCGGCGAGCCGCTGCCTGTTTCACGTGAAACAGGAGACGCGCTGACCGGCGGCTCGATCAACGGCGAAGGCCGCATCGTGCTCGAGGTGCGCGCCGTGGGCAGTGAAACCGTGCTGGCGCGGATCATCCGGCTGGTCGAGGACGCGCAGGCCGGCAAGGCGCCGATCCAGCGCCTTGTCGACAAGGTCGCGGCGGTGTTCGTGCCGGTGGTGCTGGGCATCGGGCTGTTGACGCTCGTGGGCTGGCTGCTGGCGGGAGCGCCGACGGAGCAGGCGCTGATCCACGCGGTGGCGGTGCTGGTCATTGCCTGCCCCTGCGCACTGGGCCTGGCGACCCCCACGGCGATCATGGCGGGCACGGGCGTGGCGGCCGGGCGCGGCATCCTGATCAAGGACGCGCAGACGCTGGAGCTGGCGCACCGGGTCGATACCGTGGCCTTCGACAAGACCGGCACGCTGACCCAGGGCCGTCCGCAGCTGGCGCATTTCATGGCGCAGCCCGGTGCCGACGAAAACGCCTTGCTGGCCCGCGTGGCCAGCGTGCAGGGCGGCAGCGAGCATCCGCTGGCGCGCGCCGTGGTGCAGGCGGCCGAGGCGCGGCGGTTGGAGGTGGCCGCGCCCGAAGCGGTGCGCGCTGTGCCGGGACGGGGCACCGAAGGCCGTGCACAGGGCCAGGAGCTGCTGATCGGCAGCCTGCGCTGGATGCAGGAACTGGGCGTGCCCGGGCTCGATGCCGCGCCCTGGGCGCCGGCGGCTGCGCAGTGGCAGCGCGATGGCGCGACGGTCTCTGCGGTGGCGGAGCGCGGTGCGGACGGCCTGAAGCTGCGCGCTCTGCTGGGCTTTGGCGACGAACCCAAGCCCGGTGCAGCCGAGGCGCTGGCGCAGCTGCGCGCGCGCGGGCTGCGCACGGTCATGGTCTCGGGCGACAACCGCGGCGCGGCGCATGCCATGGCGCGCCGCCTGGGCCTCGACCCCGACCGCGGCGAGGTGCTGGCCGAGGTGCTGCCGGCCGACAAGGCGGCGCGGATCGCGCATCTGCGCGGCGCAGGGCAGGGCGGTCATGTGGTGGCCATGGTGGGGGATGGCGTGAACGATGCGCCGGCGCTGGCGGCGGCCGATGTGGGCCTGGCCATGGGCAACGGCACCGACGTGGCCATGCATGCCGCCGGCATCACGCTGATGCGTGGCGACCCCAGGCTGGTGGCGCAGGCTTTCGACATCTCGCGGCGCACGGTGGCCAAGATCCGGCAGAACCTGTTCTGGGCCTTTGCCTTCAACGTCGCGGGGATCCCGTTGGCGGCATTGGGCTACCTGAGCCCCGTGGTGGCGGGAGCGGCGATGGCGTTGAGCTCGGTCATGGTCATGGCCAATGCCTTGCTGTTAAAAAAGGGGGCTTCACCCCGCTGATCAAGGGAGTCGCCCATTTGACCTCTGGCAAACTGCAACATTTTGTTCCTGCCGGTGGACTTTCGTCCTCCTGCAGTTTGCCCATCAGGGAGAGGACGGAGATCATGAAAGTTTTGGGGCTCATGCGGATGCTGACCATCCGCACGCGGATGATTGGCGCGATAGTGATGGTTCTGACGCTGCTGGCGCTGCTCGGAGGTGCAGGAATGCTGGGGATGCTGCGCATCCACGACATGAGCCAGCAGTTCATCGAGCAGTCGCACACCAAGCTGCGCCATCTGGTCGAGTTGCGCCAGGCCATGGGCAATGTGCGCCTGGCCGAAAAGGACATGATCATCCAGTACGAGCGTCCTGAAGCGGTGCGCAAGGCCATGGGTGAATGGAACCAGGGTCTGGAATCCGCCAAGAGCATTGGCGGCCGTTTCCTGGCGGGCCCCGAGGATGCGGACAACGCCGTGGTCAGCAGCGTGCTGGCCCGCCTGGACAGCTACAAACAGAAGTTCGAGCATGTGGCGCGCCAGCTCGAAGCCGGCGGTTATGACACCGCCACCATTGCCAACCGCATGGGCGCCAACGCCATGCTCGAGTTCGCCGAAGCCGACAAGACCATGGTCGAGCTGGAGAAGCTGCTCAATGCCCAAGTGGACGACCTGATCGCGCAGGAGCAGGGCGTGGCCGACCAGACCCAGTGGCTGTTCGTGCTGGCGGTGCTGATCGCCATCGCGCTGATCGTGCCGCTGACGCTGCTGAACATGGTGTCGATCTGCCGTCCGCTGGAGCGCGTGCGCCAGACGACGCTGGCAATCGCACAGGGCGACCTGTCGCAGCGCACCGAAGTCGAGGGCCGCGATGAGGTGGCCGACCTGCAGCGCGCGCTCGAGCAGATGCAGGACGGCCTGAGCACCATGGTGCGCCAGGTGCGCGATGCCAGCGGCAACATTGCCACGGCCAGCCAGGAAATCGCCTCGGGCAACGAAGACCTCTCCGCCCGCACCGAGCAGACCGCCAGCAACCTGCAGGAGACCGTGGCCTCGCTGTCGCAGCTGACCTCGACGGTGCAGCAGACCGCATCGTCTTCGCAGCTGGCCAACCAGCTGTCGGCCTCGGCTTCGGGCACCGCCACGCAGGGCGGCCAGGTGGTGCAGCAGGCCGTCGTGAGCATGCAGGAGATCACGGCATCGAGCCGCAAGATCGGCGACATCATCGGCCTGATCGACTCGATCGCCTTCCAGACCAACATCCTGGCCTTGAACGCCGCCGTCGAGGCCGCGCGTGCGGGCGAGCAGGGCCGCGGCTTTGCCGTGGTGGCCGGCGAGGTGCGCAACCTGGCCCAGCGCTCGGCGCAGGCGGCCAGCGAGATCAAGGTGCTGATCCAGAGCAGCGAGCAGGCCGTGGGCGGCGGCGTGCGCCAGGTCGAGGACGCGGGCAAGGCGATGCAGGAAATCGTCAACAGCGTGCAGCGCGTGGGCGACATCATTGGCGAGATCACTGCCGCATCGGGCGAGCAGTCGTCGGGCATCGGCCAGGTGAACCAGGCCGTGGGCGACATCGACCGCATGACGCAGCAGAACGCCGCGCTGGTCGAGGAATCCGCGGCGGCGGCCCAGTCGCTGCGCGAGCAGGCGGCGCGCCTGGCCCAGGTCGTGAGCCAGTTCCGCCTGGCCAATGACGTCGGCATGATGCGCTCGGCCGTGGGCTATGCCGCCGGCCAGCCCATGCGCCAGGAGCCGCAGGAGCCCGCGGAGCCCGCGCTGGCGGCTCCGGCGCCGCGCCGGCCGCTGATCGAGGCCTGATCGGCCTTCCGCGCTCCGGCGCCGAACGCAAAAAAGCCCCGGAGCTGCAAGGCCCCGGGGCTTTTCTCATTGCCGCGGCAGCTTATTTTTCCGCGTAGCTGGGGTAGTCGGTATAGCCTTCGGCGCCGCCGCCGTAGTAGGTGCTCTGGTCGCCGGTGGCCAGCGGCAGATCCTCCTGCAGGCGATGCACCAGGTCCGGGTTGGGAATGAAGGCCCGGCCAAAGGCGACGATGTCGGCCTGGCCGTTGGCCACGGCTTCCATCGCGCTGGCGCGGCCATAGCCGTTGTTCACCATCCAGGCCCCCTGGCCGCCCGCGTCGCGGTACGCCGCCTTCAGCGCCGCGTAGTCGAACGGACGATCGGGCAGCTCGCGCGGGCCGCCGGTCGCGCCTTCGATGATGTGCACATAGGCCAGATCCAGCGTCGCGAGCTCGCGCACCACGTGCTCGAACAGCGGCTGCGGATCGTCTTCGGAAATGTCGTTGGCCGGTGTCACGGGTGACAGGCGGATGCCGGTGCGGTCGGCGCCGATGGCATCGGCCACGGCGCGGGTCACTTCCAGCAGCAGGCGCGCGCGGTTCTCGATGCTGCCGCCGTAGGCGTCAGCGCGCTGGTTGGCGCCGGTCTTGAGGAACTGGTCCAGCAGGTAGCCGTTGGCACCGTGGATCTCCACGCCGTCGAAGCCCGCGGTCTGCACCGCATTGCGCGCCGCGACCACGAAGTTGTGGACGATTCCCGGCAGCTCCCCGGCATCCAGCGCGCGCGGCTGCGCGGTGGGCGCGAAATGGCCCTTGCCGGTCTCGGCATCGATCAGATAGGTCTTGGACTTGGCCGCGATGGCCGAGGGCGCGACAGGTGCCTGCCCGTCCGGCTGCAGCGATTCATGCGAGATGCGGCCCACATGCCACAGCTGGGTGACGATGCGCCCGCCGGCTTCATGCACCGCATCGGTCACGCGCTTCCAGCCTTCGAGCTGCTCCGTGCCGTAGAGGCCGGGTACGTCGGCATAGCCCTGGCCCTGCTGGCTGATGGCCGTGGCCTCGCTGATCAGCAGGCCGGCGCTGGCGCGCTGGGCGTAATAGGTGGCGGTGAGTTCGTTGGGGATGGCCTCGGGCGAACGGTTGCGCGTCAGCGGGGCCATGGCGATGCGGTTGGGCAGTTCCAGGCTGCCGGCTTTCACGGGATCGAACAGGGTGGGCATGGATTTCTTTCTGGCGGTTCGGGAAGAAAAACCATAGCAGACCTGCTTCATCCTGTGTGTACGACGCGGCTGACGCAAGGTTTCACGTGGAACATTCCGGGGAGTGGCCTGCCTTGGGACCGTCAACCTCCAATCCGGCATCCTCCGGGGAAGGCGCCGAGGCGGGTTCAAAGGGCCTCGCCTCGGGAACGAGGGGGAGGCGGCGTATAGAAAGAGACCGCTGATTGAACCGTTCGTCCTGAGCTTGTCGAAGGATGGACGGTCACCTCTCCAGTCATTGGTGAAGTCTGGTTATCTGCCCCGTGACCCGGCACCCTTCGACAAGCTCAGGGTGAATGGGGGTGAGCCGTTCGTCCTGCACCTGCCTGGACGGCCCCGTCGAAGGTTGAACCGCCTGGTCTCAAGCTTGATAGCCTAGCTGGTCAGAAAGCGTGATTACTTCTGCCCCTCGATCGCCAACGCCGCCCGCACCGCCGCCCGCTGCCCCATCCGCTCCTGGAACGCCAGGATATTCTTCATCCCGGAGATATCCAGCCCCACGAACTTGCTCCAGCGCGACACGGTGTACAGATAGGCATCCGCCACGCTGAATTCATCGCCCAGCAGATAATTCCTGCCGGCCAGCTGTTCATCCACCCACTGCAGGCGCTTGGCCAGAGCTTCCAGCGCGATCGGCTTGTAGTTCTCGGGCGTGTTCGGCTTGAACAGCGGACCGAAGCCCTTGTGGATCTCGGTGCCGATGAAGTTCAGCCATTGCTGCAGCTGATAGCGCTCGAAGCTGCCGTTGGCGGGCGCGAGCCTCTTGTGCGGCACCTGGTCGGCAATGTATTGCACGATGGCCGGGCCTTCGCGCAGGCGCGCGCCGTTGTCGAGCTCGAGCACGGGCACGTAGCCCAGCGGGTTGATGGCGTAGAAGTCGGTGCCGTCGGCCAGCTTGTGGGTCTTGGTGCTGGCCAGCACGGGCTCGTAGGCAAGGCCCGATTCCTGCAGCACGATCTGGGGCGACAGCGAGCAGGCGCCGGGGCTGTAGTAAAGCTTCATGGTGTCGATCGAATGGTGGTTGCAAACGGCTCCATGCTAACGCGCGGCCGGGTTTCCCGCCTGCGCGCGTGGTGGAGCGGCGCCGGGCGGCGAAAAATGCGCAAAAGTGGGAAAATCGCAGGTTCTCCCGCAGGGGGTGGCTACAGGGGCCATCCGCCGCGCGGGGCGGCGCCCAGGGCGCGGCGTATGGATCACGGCCAGCACGGCCCGGAGTTTTTCATGTTGTATCCCCAGGAATTTGATGTCATCGTCGTTGGCGGAGGCCATGCCGGCACCGAGGCGGCGCTGGCCGCTGCCCGCATGGGCAGCAAGACGCTGCTGCTGACCCACAACATCGAGACGCTGGGCCAGATGAGCTGCAACCCGTCGATCGGAGGCATCGGCAAGGGCCATCTGGTCAAGGAGGTCGATGCGCTGGGTGGCGCGATGGCGCTGGCGACGGACGAGGGCGGCATCCAGTTCCGCATCCTCAACAGCTCCAAGGGCCCGGCCGTGCGCGCCACGCGTGCCCAGGCCGACCGTATCCTCTACAAGGCCGCGATCCGCCGCATGCTGGAGAACCAGCCGAATCTGTGGCTGTTCCAGCAGGCGGTCGACGACCTGATGGTCGAAGGTGACCGCGTGGTCGGCGCGGTGACGCAGGTCGGCATCCGCTTTCGCAGCCGCGCGGTGGTGCTCACCGCCGGCACCTTCCTCGATGGCAAGATCCACGTCGGCCTGAACAACTACGCGGCCGGCCGCGCGGGCGATCCGCCGGCGGTGAGCCTGTCGGCGCGGCTCAAGGAACTGCAGCTGCCCCAGGGCCGGCTCAAGACCGGCACGCCGCCGCGCATCGACGGCCGCAGCATCGACTTCTCGCAGTGCGAGGAGCAGCCCGGCGACGGCATGCCCGGTGGCGTCAACGAAGGCGAGCTGCCGGTGTTCAGCTACATGGGCAATGCCGCGATGCATCCGCAGCAGATGCCCTGCTGGGTCACGCACACCAACGAGCGCACGCACGAGATCATCCGCTCCGGTTTCGACCGCAGCCCGATGTTCACCGGCAAGATCGAGGGCGTGGGCCCGCGCTACTGCCCGAGCGTCGAGGACAAGATCAACCGTTTCGCCGACAAGGACAGCCACCAGATCTTCCTCGAGCCCGAGGGCCTGACCACGCACGAGTACTACCCCAACGGCATCTCGACCAGCCTGCCCTTCGACGTGCAGTACGAACTGGTGCGCTCGATGAAGGGGCTGGAGAACGCGCATATCCTGCGCCCGGGCTATGCCATCGAGTACGACTATTTCGACCCGCGCTCGCTCAAGGCCAGCTTCGAGACCAAGCAGATCAACGGCCTGTTCTTCGCCGGCCAGATCAACGGCACGACGGGCTACGAGGAGGCCGCGGCCCAGGGCCTGTTTGCCGGCCTGAACGCAGCGCTGCAGGCGCGCGGCGACGCGCCCTGGACACCTGGGCGCGACGAGGCGTATCTGGGCGTGCTGGTCGACGACCTGATCACCAAGGGCGTGACCGAGCCCTACCGCATGTTCACCAGCCGCGCGGAGTTCCGCCTGCAGCTGCGCGAAGACAACGCCGACATGCGCCTGACCGAGACCGGCCGGCGCCTGGGCCTGGTGGACGATGCGCGCTGGGAGGCCTTCAGCCGCAAGCGCGAGGCCGTCGAGCGCGAGACCCAGCGCCTCAAGTCGACCTGGGTCAGCCCGCGCAATCTGCCGGCCGAGGAGTCGGTGCGCGTGCTGGGCAAGGCCATCGAGCACGAGTACAGCCTGTTCGAGCTGCTGCGCCGGCCCGACGTGAGTTATCCACAGCTGGTCAGCCTGAATGGCGGCCAGCATGTATCCAGCGATGTTTCACGTGAAACGCTGGGCGAGCTGAGCGCGCCGGTCATCGAGCAGGTCGAGATCGCGGCCAAGTATTCCGGCTATATCGACCGTCAGAAGGATGAAGTCGAGCGTGCCGCGCATCTCGAGCACCAGAAGCTGCCGGCCGATCTCGATTATCTGCAGGTGACGGCGCTGTCCTTCGAGGCACGCCAGAAGCTGCAGAAGCACCGCCCCGAGACCCTGGGCCAGGCCTCGCGCATCTCGGGCATCACGCCGGCGACGATCTCGCTGCTGATGGTGCACCTGAAGAAGGGCGGCTTCCGCGGTTTCGCGCAGAACGCGCAGGCCAAGGGAGAAGCCGCATGAGCGCGGCGCTGCGTCCGACCCTGGAGCAGGGCATTGCCACGCTGGGATTGGAACTGAGCGCGGCCCAGGTCGATCTGCTGATGCAGTTCCTCGCGTTGCTGCAGAAGTGGAACAAGGTCTACAACCTGACGGCGGTGCGCGACCCGCAGGAGATGCTCACGCACCACCTGCTCGACAGCCTGGCGGCGGTGGCGCCGCTGCAGCGCCATGTGCGAGGGCTGCCGCGTGCCGAAGGCGCGCTGGTGCCGCTGCTCGATGTAGGCTCTGGCGGCGGGCTGCCCGGCGTGGTGTTCGCCATCTGCTGCCCCGAGGTCGATGTGAGCTGCGTCGACACCGTGGCAAAGAAGGCGGCCTTCATCCAGCAGGCGGCGGCGAGCCTGCGGCTGCGCAACCTGCACGGCATCCATGCGCGCGTGGAATCGCTGACCGGGCCCTATGCGGTGGTGAGCTGCCGCGCGTTTGCCTCGCTGCCTGACTTCACGAGTTGGTCGCGCCCGGCGCTGGCCGCCGACGGCATCTGGTTTGCGATGAAGGGCAAGCATCCGGCCGAGGAGATCGCCGCACTGCCCGCCGATGTCCACGTGTTTCACGTGGAACAACTGCAGGTGCCGGCGCTCGACGCCGAGCGCTGCATCGTCTGGATGCGCCAGGCCTGAGTCTTTTTGCCGACGCCGCGGCGCTGCGGGCGATGGATGTTTGCAGGGCTCGAATAAACTGACGCCTTTTGGAGCCGGGAATTTACATGTTGGGCGTTGCGGATTACGGGGCGTTTGTCGCTGCCATTGTGCTGTTCTTGATGATTCCCGGCCCGGGCAATCTCGCGCTGATCACCTCGACCGGGCAGGGCGGCGTGCGCGCCGGCATGGCCACCTGCGCCGGCAACCTTGCCGCCGACCAACTGCTGATGTGGCTGGCGGTGGCGGGCGTGGCGGCGCTGCTGGCCGCATACCCGAGCGCATTCACCGCGCTGCAGTGGCTGGGCGCAGCCTACCTGGCCTGGCTGGGTTGCAAGATGCTGCTGGCGCGCTCCGGCACCGCACCGGTGCTGAAGATGCAGCCGGGCCATTACTTCCGCCAGGGCGCGCTGATCACCCTGCTCAACCCCAAGGCCATCGTGTTCTACATGGCGTTCTTTCCGCTGTTCGTCGACCCGGCAACGCACCAGGGCCTGCCCACCTTCGCGCTGATGGCGGCCACCGTGGCGGCGCTCACTTTCGTCTACAGCCTGATCGTGGTGCTGATCACGCGCCTGCTGGCCGATCGCCTGCGCTCTAATCCGCGCCTCGTGCAGATGCTCGAGAAGGGCGCGGGCACCTTCCTCATCGGCTTCGGCATCAAGCTGGCCATTTCCAAATAAGTCATCCGAGGTCCCTATGGCCAAGATTTTCTGTGTTGCCAACCAAAAAGGTGGCGTCGGCAAAACCACCACCTGCGTGAACCTGGCCGCTGGCCTGGCCAAGATCGGCCAGCGCGTGCTGCTCATCGACCTCGACCCGCAGGGCAACGCCACCATGGGCTCGGGCGTGGACAAGCGCAGCCTCGAGCTTACGGTATATGACGTGCTGCTGGAAAACGCCTCGGTGCAGGAAGCCGCGGTATTTTCCGAGAAGGTCGGCTACCACGTGCTGGGTGCGAACCGCGAGCTGACCGGCGCCGAAGTCGAGCTGGTGGCGCTGGACCGCCGCGACAAGCGCCTCAAGGGGGCGCTGGCGGCGGTGGACGCCGACTACGACTTCGTGCTGGTCGATTGCCCGCCGAGCCTGTCGATGCTCACCCTCAACGGCCTGTGCGCGGCCAATGGCGTGGTCGTGCCCATGCAGTGCGAATACTTCGCGCTCGAAGGCCTGACGGACCTGGTCAACACCATCAAGCAGGTGCATGCCAATCTGAACCCGGACCTGCAGATCATCGGCCTCCTGCGCGTCATGTTCGACACTCGCACCACCTTGCAGCAGCAGGTCAGCGACCAGCTCAAGGAGCATTTCGGCGACAAGGTGTTCAACACCGTGATCCCGCGCAACGTGCGCCTGGCCGAAGCCCCCAGCTATGGCGTGCCGGGCGTGGTGTTCGATCCCTCGGCCAAGGGCAGCAAGGCCTTCGTCGAGTTCGCGCGCGAGATGGTGGAACGCATCAAGACGATGTGATGGCCATGCCGCAGACTTCTTCCTCCACGCCGCAGGTCTGGCTGCTGCCCGATGGCGGGCCGCAGGCCCGCGCCGAGCCCTGGCTTGCGCACTGGCAGGCGCAGGGCCATCGGCAGCTGGAGCAGCATGACTGGCAGCGGCCGCTGCGCGGCGACTGGAGCGCGCGCCTGCAGGAGACGCTGGTCGATGCCGAGGCGCCGGTGGTGCTGGTCGCCAGCGGCCTGGGATGCATCCTCACGGCCTGGTGGGCGGCGCATTCGCCGGCGGCCGCCAAGGTGCGCGGCGCGCTGCTGATCGCGCCCACCGATGTGGAAGATCCCGCGCTGCGCGAGCAACTGCCGGGCTGGGCGCCGATTGCCTTGAAGCCATTGCCCTTTCCCTGCCTGGTCATCGGCCGCAAGCCGCCCGCCGGCTGCAGCCTGGAGCGCGCGCAGGCGCTGGCGCACGCCTGGGGCGCTCCCTTTGCCGTGCTGGACGACCCCGCGCCGGATGCCGGCGAAGCACTGCTGCAATCCCTTTTGAAAGACTGAAGCCATGGTGACAAAGAAACCCAAGGGCCTGGGCCGCGGCCTGGAAGCATTGCTGGGCCCCAAGGTCGAGGCGCAGCCCGCCGCGGCAGAGGCCGCCACGCCGCATGAACTGCGCCTGGAGCAGATGGTGGCCGGCCAGTACCAGCCGCGCACGCGCATGGACGAGGGCGCGCTGTACGAGCTGGCCGAGAGCATCAAGGCGCAGGGAATCATGCAGCCGATCCTGGTGCGGCGTCTGGCGCAGGGCGCCAACGCCGGCAAGTATGAAATCATCGCCGGCGAACGGCGCTTTCGCGCGGCGCGCCTGGCGGGCCTGGAAAGCGTGCCGGTGCTGGTGCGCGAGGTGGCCGATGAAGCTGCTGCGGCCATGGCGCTGATCGAGAACATCCAGCGCGAGGACCTGAACCCGCTGGAAGAGGCGCAGGGCCTGGCGCGGCTGGTCAACGAGTTCGGCCTCACGCACGAGCAGGCGGCGCAGTCCGTGGGCCGCTCGCGCTCGGCGGCCTCGAACCTGCTGCGCCTGCTGAACCTGGCCGAGCCGGTGCAGGAAATGCTGATGGCCGGCGATATCGACATGGGCCATGCGCGCGCGCTGCTGGCGCTGGACCGGGCCACGCAGATCACCGCCGGCAACCAGATCGCCGGACGCAAGCTCTCGGTGCGCGAAGCCGAATCGCTGGTCAAGAAGATGGGCGAGGACTTCGACGCCAAGCCCGCGGCCGCGAAAAAGGACAAGTCGCGCGACGTGAAACGCATCGAGGAAGAGCTGTCGGACCTGCTGATGGCGCAGGTCGAGGTGCGCGTCAAGAAGCGCGTGCGCCGCCGCGGCAAGGTGCAGGACATGGGCGAGGTGTCGATTCAGTTCGGCTCGCTGGAAGAGCTCAACGGGCTGATCGAGAGACTGCGCGGCTGAGACCGCAGACCTGTTTCCTGCAATGCATATGACACTGAACCGCGACGATTTCTTCTGGCTGGGCCAGATCAACAAGGCCTCGGCCGTGATCAACACCGCGCAGGGCCTGCTCGACAAGGCCATTGCGCCCAGGATCGCGCGCGGGCTGCGCAGCGTGCTGGCCGCGGGCGATGCGCCCGGCGGGGCGCGGCCCAGCCTGGTCATCACCTTCGAGCCGTTGCTGATCGCGGCTGCCGGTGTCGAGGCCACCTTGCTGCATGCCGGCCGTTCCAGCCAGGACATGCTGGTGGCGGTGCGCCATGCCATCCTGCGCGAGGAGCTGCTGGCGCTGGCGGACCAGTTGCAGCAGACCAGCGCGGTGCTGGTGGCGATGGCGCGCCAGCATGCCGATGCCATCGTGCCGAACTACACCAATGGCGTGGCGGCACAGCCCAACAGCTACGGCCACTACTTGCTTGGGCATGCCGCGGGGCTGCAGCGCGATGCGCAGCGGCTGCAGCAGGTGTATGCGCGGCTGAACCTGTCACCCATGGGCACGACCGTGCTCAACGGAACGGGCTGGCCGCTGGACCGCGAGCGCATGGCGGCCTGCCTGGGCTTCGACGGCGTGGTCGACAACGCCTACGACGCGGGGCAGATCCACGGCGCCGAGATGCCGGTGGAGCTGGGCAACCTGGTCAGCACCATGGCGCTGCATGTGGGCGCGTTCATCCAGGACGTGACGCTGCAGTATGCGCAGGCGCGGCCCTGGATCCTGCTGCGCGAGGCCGCGGGCAATACCTATGTCTCGAGCGCCATGCCGCAAAAGCGCAACCCGGGACTGCTGATCGATACCCGCACCAAGGCCTCGCGCACGCTGGCGCTGGGTTCCGGGCGGGCGCTGCATGCGCACAATATTCCGCCGGGCATGAACGACGCCAAGGTGGTGGTGGAAAACGTCGAGGTGCTGCGCTGCGCGCAGGAGATGCTGGCGATGTTCGCGCGTGTGCTGCAGGGCCTGGAGCTCAACCGCGCGCGGGCCCTGGAAGAGCTCAACAGCGACTGGACGGCTTCGCAGGAAGTGGCGGATGTGCTGATGCGCGAGCACCATCTGCCCTTCCGCGTGGGCCATCACTTTGCCTCGGAGATGGTCACCCATGCCCGGCGGCACGATATCCGGCCCAGTGATTTCGCCTACGCCGATGCGCAGGCTCTTTACGCGCGCACCATAGCCGAGGAAATGCCTGGGGGCGATCCAGTCTTGCCACTGAGTGAAGAGGCATTTCGCGCCACGCTGGACCCCGTGGGCATCGTGCTGGGCCGGCGCACGCAGGGCGGGCCGCAGCCAGGGGAAATGCAGCGCATGCTGGCTGCAGCCGAGGCCGATCTGGCAGAACAGGCGCAGTGGGTGCAAGCCCGGCGCTGCGCTGTTGAAGCCAGCATGGCCCGGCTGGATGCAGACTTCGACAGTCTCGCGGGCCAGGCCTAAGCCGCTTACTGCGCAGCCAACCGCGCAAAGTCGCGGTCGAGCTGTTGCTGCGCCGCGTCGATGCGGCCGCGGCGCTCGGCGATCCACTGGTCTTCCTGCGCCAGCCGCTGCTGCGCCTGGGCGATCATGCGCGCCATCTCCCTGGGCTGCGGGCCGCCGGCCGTCGCGCGGTCGCGCACGATGGCCACCGGGTCCAGCGCCGCGCGGAATGCGCTTTCAGACATCGGGAAACGCGCGTTCTCGACCTGCATCTCATGCTTGACGGTGGCCGCGTACAGGCGCTGCGCCTCGGCATAGGGGAAGTCGCTGGGCTTGATGTTGCGGTCCTTGGCAAAACTCACCATCTCGGAGGCGAAATGGTGGCCCACGCGGAAGGGCAGGCGGTGCTCGCGCATCAGCACATCGGCCACCTCCTGCGAGGCGGTCCAGTCGAGATTGAGCTCTTCCAGCGCGCGTTCCGGGCTCACCACCAGGCCCTTGAGCACGCGGTCGAAGGACTGCAGCATGGCCAGCGTGGTGTCCACCATCGCCGCAGAGTCGCGCGTGGGCTTGCTGTCGCTCATGCCCGGCGGGATGTTGTGCTGGGTGATCAGCCGGCCGATGCCCAGGGTCAGCACGCGCGAGGCATGGACCCGCGTGTCGTTGAGCAGCCCGGGGTTGCGCTTTTGCGGCATCGCGCTGGAGACATAGGTGTTGCCGCCGCCTTCGCGCAGCAGGATCCAGGGCCGGGGCTGCGCGTACTGCACCATCACGTCCTCGACGAAGGCGCCCACGTGCAGCGCGATGCTGGAGGCCACGGCGCCGATCTCGGCGGGCATTTCGGCGGCCAGGATCTGCGCCGCGTCGTAGGCATTGTCCACCGTGGCAGGATAACCGAGGTACTTCGCCATGCGCTCGCGGTTGAGCGGCCAGCTGGTGCCGTTGAGCACCGTGGTGCCCATGGCCGACTGGTCCAGCCGCGCGAAGGCCTCGTGCAGGCGCTGCGCGTCGCGGTCGAAACCAGCCAGGTGCCCGAGCAGGTAGTGGCCGTAGCTGTTGGGCTGCGCGGCCACGCCATTGGTGTAGTTGGGCACGATGGTGCTGGTGTGCGCCTGCGCCAGCTGCAGCAGCTGGGCGCGGGTCTGGCGCAACTGCTGCGCCAGGCGCAGCAGGTTGTCGCGCTGGATGGCCGAGCGCACGGTAGCCAGCATGTCCTGGCTGGAGCGGCCGGCGTGCAGCAAGGTGGCCTCGACACCCGCGGCCTCGATCAGCAGCGGCTCGAAGGTGATGACCGAGCTGGGGCGCTTGCCATTGGGCGCGTCGCCCGCGGCCAGCACGCTCTGCAGGCCCTTGGCAATGCGCGGGGCGGCGGCCTTGTCGAGCAGGCCTTCCTCGGTGTTGATCACTGCCGAGGCCTTGTTGATCTGGCCGAGCCAGTAGAAGTCATCCCGCTTGCTTTCCTGCGCCAGCGCCAGCTGGGCCAGCGTGGCCAGGCCCAGCGCGCAAAGCGTTTGCGTGGCGCGGCGCGCCCTGGCGCCCAGGCGTGAATGGCTTGTCTTGATTTTCAAAATTGTCTCCAGTGCTTGTCATTGTTTTCAAACGGGGCCGTCGGCCCCGCTGCAGTGTCTCAGGCTTGCAGGCTTGGCTCAAGCTGCTTGGGATGCGAAGGGGCAGGAGGCCGGCAGTTTTGGCATGTTGGCGACAGTTTCTGGCAGCCTGCCGGCTGCAGGCCGCGCCGCGCTTGCCTAAGATGGCGGGATGAATGCTTCCCCATCCCTTTCCGCCCAGGCCCCGGCGGCCGTGCCGCTGCGCCAGGATGCGCGCACCATCGGCCTGATCGGCCTGGCCCATGGTTCCTCGCACTTCTTCCACCTGCTGCTGCCGCCCCTGTTTCCCTGGCTCATCGCCGATTTCGGCTACAGCTATTCCGAGCTCAGCGTGCTGCTGTCGGTGTTCTTCGTGGTGTCGGGCGTGGGACAGGCGCTGTCGGGTTTCCTGGTGGACCGCGTGGGGGCGCGTCCGATCCTGTTCGCGGCGCTGACCAGCTTCACGGTGGCTGGCGTGATCGCGAGTTCGGCCACCGGCTATGCCATGCTGCTGCTGGCCTCGGTGTTTGCCGGGCTGGGCAATGCGCCCTTCCATCCAGTGGACTTCACCATCCTCAACAAGCGCGTCTCGGCGCAGCGCATCGGCCATGCGTTCTCGGTGCATGGCATCTCCGGCAATCTTGGCTGGGCGCTGGCGCCGGTGTTCATGGCGGGCATCACCACGGCCACGGGCTCGTGGCGCACGGCCTGCCTGTGCGGCGCGGCGCTGGCGGCCATCGTCCTGCTGATCGTGGTGCTCAACCGCGACGCGCTCGACGACCGCAAGCCGCTGGTCCAGCCCGATGCCGCGGCCCGCGCCGCGGCGGCGGCCAATGCGCCCACCGAGCATCCCATGGCCTTTTTGCGCCTGCCCTCTGTGTGGCTGTGCTTCTCCTTCTTCTTCTGGAGCACCTGCGCGCTCAGCGCGATCCAGAGCTTCGCCAGCCCGGCGCTGCAGTCGATGTACGGCCTGCCCCTGGGCCTGACGGCACTGGTGGCCACGGGCTACATGCTGTTTGGCGCGGCTGGCATGCTGATGGGCGGCTTTCTCGTCGGCCGGGTGCAGCGGCTGGAGAAGCTGATCGCGGTGAGCATGCTGGCGTCGGCGGTGCTGCTGGCCATCGTCGGCACGGGGCTGCTGCCAGGTTATGTGGGGCTTGCCGTGGCCGCCGTCGCTGGCTTGGGAACGGGCATTGCCGGGCCTTCGCGCGATATGTTGATCAAGAAGGCTGCGCCTCCTGGGGCTACCGGGCGCGTCTATGGGACGGTGTACTCAGGGCTGGATCTGGGCTTTTGTCTGGCGGCGCCGGTGTTCGGGGCGATGCTCGATGCGCACATCTATGGCGGGGTGTTCTTCGGGTCGGCGGCGACGTTGGCGTTGAGTGTGGTGTCGGCGGCGTTTGTGGGGCAGAGGGTGGCGCAGCGGTACGCTGCGACCTAAAGCTGCTCTGTCCTTGAAAGATACCGGGCTGTTTTAACAGCATGCCTTTGCCGCAGGCAGGGGGCCGAGGGGGCCCAGTCCTTGAGAGCAGGCCGTTCATCCTTCGACAGGCTCAGGACGAACGGTTTAGTTGCCTTCTCCTGAGCCTGCCTGTGCCATATCGCTCAACCCCCAAAGAAGCTATCCCGGCCCCGTTCCCCGCCCATCTGGCTGCGCCTGCCGCGCGCAGGGCCCGGGCTGGTCGGTGTGCCGAAGGACACACCGACTTCGTAAACTGACTCACCGCAGTTGTCCGAGCGGAGCGCCGTAGGCGCGTAGCGAGTTCTGCGGTGCAGCCCGGGACCGAGCACGGCAGGTTGCCCGGAGCGAAGCGGAGGGACGCAGACAGCTGGGCCGCATTCTTTTGCTTACTTTTCTTGTGCGAGCAAGAAAAGTGAGTCGGCCGCCGGGCCGAAACCCGGCTCCTGCCCGCGGCAACGGCATACCGTTGAACCCGTCACATGATGGCCCACTCAGAGCGTGAAAATCTTCCCCGGATTGAGAATACTCTTCGGATCCAGCGCCTTCTTGATGGCCCGCATCATATCGATCGCACCCGCACCGGTTTCCTCCACAAGAAAATCCATCTTGTGCAATCCAATGCCGTGCTCACCGGTACACGTACCACCCATGCTCAGCGCACGCATCACCAACTGATGGTTCAGCGCCTCAGCCTTCCCCGCCTGCTCAGGCTGGTTGGGATCGAGCAGATAACCAAAGTGGAAATTGCCATCGCCGACATGGCCCACCAGGAAATACGGGATGCCGCTGGCATCGGCCTCGGTGACCGAGTCCAGCAGGCAGTCCGCCAGGCGGCTGATCGGCACGCAGGTGTCGGTGCTGATCGCGCGGCAGCCGGGCACGGAGCTCACGGCGGCGAAGTAGGCGTTGTGCCGCGCGGTCCACAGGCGCGTGCGCTCCTCGGGGGTGCTGGCCCATTCGAAGGACTGGCCGCCGAACTCGCTGGCGATGTCCTGCACGGTCTCGGCCTGCTCCTTGACGCCGGCGGGCGTGCCGTGGAATTCCATCAGCAGCATCGGCTCCTCGCGCAGCGTGGTCTTGCTGTAGGCGTTGACCAGACGCACGGAATTCGCATCGATCAGCTCCACGCGCGCGATCGGCACGCCCAGCTGAATGGTCTGGATGACGGTGCGCACCGCAGCCTCGATGCTGGGGAAGGAGCACACGGCGGCCGAGACGGCCTCGGGCAGCGGGTACAGGCGCACCGTGATCTCGGTGGCGATGCCCAGCGTGCCCTCGCTGCCGACCATCAGGCGCGTGAGGTCGTAGCCGGCGCTGCTTTTCTTGGCGCGCGTGCCGGTGCGGATGACTTCGCCGCTGGCCGTGACGACTTCCAGCGCCAGCACGTTCTCGCGCATGGTGCCGTAGCGCACGGCGTTGGTGCCGCTGGCGCGCGTGGCGGTCATGCCGCCGATGCTGGCGTCGGCGCCCGGATCGATGGGGAAGAACAGGCCGGTGTCCCGGATGGCCTCGTTGAGCTGCTTGCGCGAGATGCCGGGCTGCACCGTCACCGTGAGGTCTTCGGCATTGATGCTGAGCACGCGGTTCATGCGGCTGACGTCGAGGCTGATGCCGCCCTGCACGGCCAGCAGATGGCCCTCGATCGACGAGCCCGCGCCATAGGGAATGACCGGCACTTCATGTTCGCTGGCCAGCTTCACCGCATCGACCACGTCCTGGGTGCTTTCGGCAAACACCACGGCGCTGGGCGGCGGCGCCTGCAGCGCGCCCTCGTCGCGACCATGCTGCTCGCGCACGGCCAGGGATTGCGAGCACTGGGCGCCAAAGCGCGCCGCGAGGGCATCGAGAAAGGCGGCAGGCACGGGGCGCAGCGCGGTGGCGGGCAGCAGGTGCTGGGCGGCAACGGGAGAATTCATGGGGGGCCTCTTGATGGGTTTGAAAGAATACCATCCGCACCGACGCGGGAGTGGTGGGCTGGCGCATGACTCGGTCGGGCGCGTGACTAATGGGGGCGGTGGGGGAGAATGGGTGTCTTTCCTAGCGCAGGACGTCCATCCTTCGACAGGCTCAGGACGAACGGTTGGCAAAATGTCGAGCCGAGTCGGTATTACCGTTCGTGGTGATCCTGAGCTTGTCGAAGGATCGAACCATGGACGGCCCCCCTTCATGAAAGGACCCCCATGGGCAACCGCCTCACACAGATCGCCACGCGCACCGGAGACGACGGCACCACCGGCCTCGGCGACAACACCCGCGTTTCGAAGAACAGCGGCCGCCCGCATGCGATGGGCGATGTCGACGAGCTCAATTCGCATCTCGGCCTGCTGCTGTGCGAGCCGCTGCCGCAGGACGTGCGCGAGCTGTTGATCGATATCCAGCACCAGCTGTTCAACCTGGGCGGCGAACTGTCGATCCCGGGCTTCGAGCTGCTCAAGGACGACGCGCTGCTGCAGCTGGACAACGCGCTGGCGCACTACAACGCGCAGCTGCCGCGGCTGCAGGAATTCATCCTGCCCGCGGGCACGCGCGCGGCCGCGCAGGCCCATGTCTGCCGCACGGTGGCGCGGCGCGCCGAGCGCATGGTGGTGGCGCTGGAGCAGGCCGAGGCGATGAGGCCCGCGCCGCGCCAGTACCTCAACCGGCTGTCGGATCTGCTGTTCGTGCTGGCGCGCGTGCTCAACCGCATGCAGGGCGGCGACGACGTGTACTGGAAGAGCGAGCGGCTGGCAAAGGCCGGCGGCGCAGCCTGAAGCGTCAGGGCGTATCGGGCATCACGACGACTCCGTCGGCATCCAGCGCCAGCAGCTGCCCGGGGTGGATGTCCACCCCCGCGATGCGCAGCGCCACGTCGCATTCTCCCGTTCCATGGCCCGTGCCGCGCGCCGGCACGCGGCCCAGCGCCACGACGCCGAAGTCCATTGCCGCCAGCGCCACGGTGTCCCTGACCGCGCCGTGGACCAGCACGCCAGCCCAGCCATTGCGTGCGCCCGAAGCCGCCATGCGGTCGCCCAGCACCGCGCGCTGCAGCGATCCACCCGCGTCCACGACCAGCACGCAGCCATGGCCCGGCATCTCCAGCTTTTGCCGGATCAAGCCGGCATCCTCGAAAGCGCGCACGGTGACGACGCGCCCGCCGAAGGCGCTGCGCCCGCCATAGGATTGCCAGGGCGCGACGCACGCGCGCGCCTGCGGGTTCTGGTCGCAGAGATCGGCTGTGGATAACTTCATGGCTGCCTCAATCCAGCGTTGCGCCGGACTGCTTGACCAGTGCCTGGTGCTTGGCCAGCTCGCTCTGGAAAAAGGCCGGCGCGGTGTCCGGCCCCTTGTCCAGCACCATCAGGCCCTGGCCGGCAATCGCGGCCCTGGCTTCGGGCGAGTCCATGGCGGTCTTCACGGCGGCGGCATAGCCGTCCACCGTGGCCTTGGGCAGCCCGGCCGGGCCGACCAGCGCGATCCAGGCGTCGAAGCTGTATCTGGGCGCGCCGGCCTGGGCCATGGTCGGCACATCGGGCAGCGCCGGCGAGCGCGTGGGCGTGGAGAGGGCCAGGGCGCGCAGCCCGCCGGCCTTGATCTGCGGCGCCACCTGCGAGATCGAGACGAAACCCAGCTGCACCTGCCCGCCCATCAGGTCGGTGACCAGCGGGCCGGTGCCGCGGTAGGGCACATGCCGCATGTCGATGCCGGTTTCGGCAATCATCAATTCGCCCGCCAGATGCAGCGTGCTGCCGTTGCCCGCCGAGCCGTAGTTCAGCGTGCCGGGATGCGCCTTGGCATAGGCCAGCAGCTCGGCCACGTTCTTCACCGGCAGCTTGGGATTGACGACCAGCACCAGCGGCACCGTGGCCAGCACCGCGATCGGCGTGATGTCCCTGAGGGTGTCGTAGGGGATGCTCTTGTAGATGCCGGGATTGATCACGTGGTTCGAGGAGATCATGCCCAGCGTCAGCCCGTCCCTGGCCGCCTTGACGACCTGCGTGGTGCCGGGAATGCCGCCCGCACCGACGACGTTCTCGACCACGATCGGATGGCCGGTGGCGCGGCCCAGGCCGGGCGCGATGGCGCGTGCCACCGCGTCCACCGTGGAGCCGGCCGCCAGCGGCACGACCACGCGCACCGGCCTGTCGCTAGGCGCCGGCTGTGCAAGGGCTGCCAGCGGCAGCGGAGTCATCGACACCAGCAGCGCTTGCAGCGCCAGGCGTTTGGTCCGGGAAATGCTCATCGCTTGTCTCCTTTTTGTGGTATCTCTGTTGCAGCGCGGCAAAGCCCATCAGCTCTCCGGCGATGGCGCTGGCGGCCACGGTGGGCGGGCTGGCGAGCCAGACATTTCCCGGGCCGCCGCGCCCGGGAAAGTTGCGGTTGATGGCGCTCACCGTGACCTGGTCGGCGCGTGACGAGCCCCCCGGCCCGCAGTTGCCGCAGGCGCCGCAGGACGGCTGCAGGATGCGCGCGCCCACGCGCTCGAAGGCATCGAGGTAGCCGGCGGCAATGCAGTGGTCGCGCACGGCAGTGGTGCCGAACTGCAGGAACAGCTGCACCCCGGGCGCCACGCGCAGCCCGCGGTCCGCGGCCCAGCGCAGCACTTCGTGGTAATGGTCGAAATCCTCGCGCTTGCCCGCGGTGCACGAGCCGCCATAGGCAATGTCGATGCGTATGCCGGCCTCGGCTTCGGAGAGCGCCATGCCGTTGCCCGGATCGCCCGGCGCGGCCACCATCGGCGGCACCGCAGCGCAGTCGAGTTCGATGCTGTGGGCGTAGTGCGCACCGGCATCGCTGTGCATCCAGCCCTCGATCTCGAATTCCACGCCGCGGCGCTCGCGCAGGAAGCGCCGGGTCTCGGCATCGGGCGCGACGATGCCGGTGAAGCCGCCGAGCTCGGCGCACATGTTGGTCAGCGTCGCGCGCTCGTCGGTGCGCAGCTGCGCGACAGCGGTGCCCGTGAACTCGAACACCTTGCCCACGCCGCCGCCCGAGCGGATATAGGGCAGGGCCAGCAGCTGCAGCACGATGTCCTTGGCCGTGACCCCGGCGCGCAGCTGTCCGTCCAGCACCACGCGCACGCTGGCCGGCATGGTCAGCCGCACCGCGCCGGTGACGAAGGCGTTCGCCATGTCCGTGGTGCCCACGCCAAAGGCCACGCAGCCCAGCGCGCCGCTGTGCGGGGTGTGCGAGTCGGTGCCCACCACCAGCTGCCCCGGCAGCGCATAGTGCTCGGCCACCAGCGCATGCGAGATGCCGGCGACGTTGCTGCCATCGTCGAGCCGCGCCTCGGCCTCGGTCAGCGTGCGGTGGCTGCGCAGCCGGTAATCGCTGGCGAAATCGCGCTGCGCCTGCACCATGCGCTGCACGTTGGGCACCAGGCCGCCGATCACATGCGCCGGGCTTTCCTCCACATAGGAGGTGTGGTCCTCGAAGACGATGATCGATTCCGGGTCGCGCAGCGCCAGCGGGCGGCCGAATGCCGCATGCAGCATGTGCGCGGCCATGCCGGTGTAGTACTCGTGGATGAAGCGCCAGTCGGCGCGCACAAAGGCGCCGTCGCCCACGGCTGGCGCCGCCGATGTCACCGCCGTTGCCAGCGCATGCCGGGCAACGATCTTCTCGAACAGCGTCTGCGGTTTTTCCGCTGCCGCCGCTGGCGCCGGCATCACCTCGCGCAGATGGCGCTGCCCGAAGGCCAGTAAACCGCCGCCGCGCAGGATGGCGGCGGCCAGCGCGTCGCGCCCCGCGACCAGCTCATCGATGGCAATCTCTTGTCCGGCCTGGATGCGCTCGATCAGGCCGAAGTCGGTGGAGGTGAACAGCCCGATGTTGTCGGCATTCTGGCGGTAGATGCGCTCGAAGCTCTCGGCGATGACCAGGCGCACGCCGGCCAGTTTCTCGGCCGCGGGGCTGTGCTCGCGCGACGAGCCCTTGCCATAGCGCTTGCCCGCCACCACCACCTCGATGCCGCTGGCGCGCATGGCATTGACGCCGATCGGCGCCTCGCCGCCGACGCGCAGGCCGGTATAGGGATAGCCGCCCAGCTTCTCGTCGAAGTGGGTCAGGATGGCAATGGGAGTGATTTCGTCGGTGGAGACATCGTCGCGCAGCGGGCCGGCATCGGCCAGCGTGCGGCGGGCGCCGGCCAGGGCGCTTTTGACGGCCTCGGGCTGCTGGCTCAGATACAGGATATGAGGCGAGAAACGGAGTGCTGGCTGAATGGCTTGCATGCCCGCATGATCGGCCGCGGCAAGTGCTGGCGGGAAGCGCTAACTCGGCACAGGGGGTCGCGCAAAACGCGCGATCCGGGTTTTCCCCTCAGCCCTGCAGCATCTGTATCAACGTCTGCACCGCGCGCGGCTGCGGCGTGCGCCGCAGTGCATACAGCGCCAGCATGCGCTCGGCCCAGGCATCGCCCAGGGGCCGGTGGACCAGCGCCGATTGCTCGCCAAACGTGGGCAATGCGCTGAGCGGCACCACGGCAATGCCCAGCCCGGCCTGCACCATGCGGTGCACCGCATCGAAGCTGCTGACCGAGACCTCGGGCTCGAAGCGCCGGTGCAGCGCCTGCGCGCGCTCGTGCAGCAGGCGGTCGAGCGCGCCGCCCTGGTGCACGCCGATGACCGGGTACACCAGCACCTGCGCGAAGCCCACCGAGGGCGCCTGCGCCAGGGCATGGTCCGCGGGAAACACCACCTGCAGCGGGTCGGCCGCGAAGTGCCACAGCTCCATGCCCGCAGGCACATCGGAATGCACGCCGATGCCAAGATCCGCGCGGTCGTCGAGGCAGGCGCGGATCACATCCCGGGTATCGGCCTCGTGCAGCGATACCTGGACGTTGGGATACTGCTGCCTGAAGCGCCCCAGCCGCTCGGGCAGGGCGCCGACGATGGCCGACATGTTGGCGTACAGCCGCACCGTGCCCGCCAGCTCGCTGCCCAGGCTCCTGACCTCGCGCACCAGCGATTCCAGTTCCTCGTCGATGCGCAGCCCGCGCTCGTAGACCATGCGCCCCGCCTCGGTGAGCGCCACGCCGCGCGACGAGCGGATCAGCAGCGCCGTGCCGAAGCTGCGCTCCAGCGCCGCCAGGCGCCGGCCGAGCGCCGACGCGGCAATGCTCTGCTCGCCGGCCGCGCGCACGATGGAGCCGGCGCGGGCCACGGCCACGAACAGGCGCAGGTTGTAGGCATCGATTCGGGGGTTCAGGGCGGTCTCCGGCAGGCCTTGCGGGCCCCGATTCTAGGGCCCGCGCCAGCGCAGCGCCTCCACCACCAGCGCCAGCGCCGGGGCGATCTGCCGGCGGCTGGCGTAGTAGAGGTGGTAGCCGGGGAAGGTGGGCCACCAGTCCTCGAGCACCGGCACCAGCCGGCCCGCGGCGATGTGCTGCTCCATGGTGTCGAAAGGCACATAGGCGAAGCCCATGCCCTCCACGGCCGCCTGCAGCATCAGGAAGGTGTTGTTGAAGGTGGCCTGGCCCTGCACGCGCACGGCAAGCGCCTGCCCCTTGCGTTCGAAGTCCCAGGCATACAGCCCGCCATGCGTGGGCAGGCGCAGGTTCACGCAGCGGTGCTGCATGAGATCGTGCGGCGTCTTGGGCAGCGCCTTGCCCGCCAGATATTCCGGCGACGCGGCCACCGCCATGCGCAGCGGCGGCGCGATCGGCACGGCCACCATGTCCTGCGCCACGCGGTTGCCGGTGCGCACGCCGGCATCGAAGCGCTGCGCGGCGATATCGGTCATCGCGTAATCCACGCTGAGCTCGATCCGCACCTCTGGATACTCGTGCATCAGCGGCAGCAGCCGGGGCCACAGCGCGGTGACGATCGCATGGTCGTGCGCGGTGATGCGCACCGTGCCCGCGGGCCTGTCGCGCAGCGCGGACAGCGAGCCCAGCTCCAGCTCGATCTCCTGCAAGCGCGGCGCGACCCCGGCCAGCAGCCGCGCGCCAGCCTCGGTGGCCGAGACGCTGCGGGTCGTGCGCGTCAGCAGGCGCACGCCCAGGCGTTCTTCCAGCGCGCGCATGGCGTGGCTCAGCGCCGAGCGCGACATGCCCAGCTGCGCCGCGGCGCGCGTGAAGCTGCGCTCGCGCGCCACGGTGACGAAGGCCTGCAGGTCGTTCAACGGGATCTTTGGCATTGGTGAATTCCATGCACAGGTGCATGCGGATTTTGCCATCTTCTCAACAGATGATGCGCCTTCTACAGTGGGCCGGTCATTCACTTTCCACGCCCGCTTCATGAAGAAAACCCTTTTGAACGCCGCCCTGTGCGCCGCGGCAATGCAGGCCGGCGCGGCCGGTGCCGCCGAGGAAAAAAGCAACGCGCCGCAGGAGATCACACGCGCCGGCGCCCAGCCCTCCGTGGCCGGCCCGGCGCAATATTTCACCGGGCGCGTGCGCGTCGAGCCCGTGTGGCCGGCCAATGGCGACATCAATGCCTCGGGCGGCATGGTCACCTTCGAGCCCGGCGCGCGTTCCGCCTGGCATACCCACCCCAGGGGCCAGCGCCTGCTGGTCACCTCGGGCGTGGGCCGCACCCAGGAATGGGGCGGGCCGGTGCAGGAGATACGCGCCGGCGACGTGCTGTGGTGCCCGCCGGGCGTGAAGCACTGGCATGGCGCCGCGCCCCATACCGCGATGACCCACCTGGCGGTGACCGGCACCACGCCCGATGGCAAGAACGTTCAATGGATGGAGAAGGTCAGCGATGCGCAATACCAAGGCCAATAAGGCAATCCGCATGGCACTGATCGCAACCGCGCTGGCCACCGCTGCGCCGGCGTTTGCCAGCGACACCGCCCAGCCCGTCCAGACGCGCCAGGCCGCGTCCAACGCGCTCGATGCGCGCCAGCAGGCCATCGTGCCGGTCTCGGCGTTTGCCGCCGCGGGCGACATGGCAGGGCTCAACAAGGCATTGGAGCAGGGCCTGTCGGCCGGCCTGAGCGTCAACGAAGCCAAGGAAATCCTGGTGCAGCTCTATGCCTACGCCGGTTTCCCGCGCAGCCTGAATGCGCTGGGCGAGCTGATGAAGGTGCTGGAGTCGCGCCGCCAGCGCGGCATCACCGATCCCGCGGGCGCGCTGCCCGGCCGCCCGGCGCCCAAGGGCGATGCGCTGCACGCAGCCGGCACCGCCAACCAGACCAAACTTTCGGGCGGCCCGGTGAAGGGCGCACTGTTCGACTTCGCGCCGGCCGTCGATGAATACCTCAAGACGCACTTGTTTGGCGATATCTTCGAGCGCGACAACCTCGACTGGCAAAGCCGCGAACTGGCCACTGTCAGCATGCTCTCGGCGCTGCCCGGCGCCGAGTCGCAGCTGCAGTCGCACATGCGCATCAGCATGAATGTGGGCATCACCGCGGCGCAGCTGCAGCAGCTCGCGGCGGTGCTGCAGGAGCGCGTGGATGCAAGCAATGCGCAGCGTGCGCGCGAGGCGCTGCAGCGGCATCTGGCAACGCAGACGGCGCGCTGACAGGGCCGCTCAGCGCGGCGCCAGTATCGCCATGGTGATGCGCGAGGTGCAGGTGAGCTGGCCTTCGTCGTTCACCATGTCGATCTGCCAGACCTGCGTCGTGCGGCCTATGTGCACAGGCTTGGCGGTAGCCGTGACCCAGCCGCTGCGCGCGGCGCGCAGGTGGTTGGCGTTGATGTCCAGGCCGACCGCGGTATGGCCCTCGGGGCTGGCGTAGAACGCGCCCAGCGAGCCCAGGGTCTCGGCCAGCACCACGCTGACGCCACCGTGCAGCAACCCGAAGGGCTGCATGGTGCGCGCGTCCACGGGCACGCGGCCGGTGATGAAATCGTCACCGACCTCGGTGATCTCGATGCCCAGATGGCTGACGGCGGTGTTGGCGCTGCTCTGGTTCAGGGCTTGGGCGGTGATAGGTTTTTTCCAGATGGGCATGGGCGGCTCGAAGGGTGGATGCGATGGGTGCATCATGCCTAAAGCCGGCGAAGGCGCCACAACGGAGGCGACAGCTGTTTTCCACGAGGGCAGGCCGTCCATCCTTCGACGAGCTCAGGACGAACGGTTCGCGTAAGGTGCGCCCTCGACCAACGTTCTTGATGAGCCTGTCTTTGCCGTTCGTCCTGAGCCTGTCTTTGCCGTTCGTCCTGAGCCTGTCTTTGCCGTTCGTCCTGAGCCTGTCGAAGGATGAACGGCCCCCTAAAGCTCAGGGAGTGGGCCGTGGATCAGGGAGCGCTTCGATCACCCGTGCATGCTCCCCGTCTCCAGAAAGCGCTCGTGCCAGCTCAACGCCTCACGCAGGATATGCGGCGTATGCTGCGCCCCCTTCAGCCGCGCCCGGTCGAAGTAGTCCTGCAGCATCGGGCGGAAGTCCGGATGCGCGCACTTGTCGATGATCACCTGCGCGCGCTCGCGTGGCGACAAACCGCGCAGGTCGGCCAGGCCCTGCTCGGTGACGATGATCTGCGTGTCGTGCTCGGTATGGTCCACATGCGAGCACATCGGCACGATGCAGCTGATCTGGCCGTCCTTGGCCACCGACGGCGTGACGAAGAACGACAGATAGCCGTTGCGCGCGAAGTCGCCCGAGCCGCCGATGCCGTTCATCATTCCCGAGCCCATGATGTGGGTCGAGTTGATGTTGCCGTAGATGTCGGCCTCGATCATCGAGTTCATGGCAATGATGCCCAGGCGCCGCACCAGCTCGGGGTGGTTGCTGATCTCCTGCGGGCGCAGGATGATGCGCTCGCGGTAGAAGCCGATGTTGCGCTCGAATTCCTCGTAGGCGGCGTTGCTCAGCGAGATCGCGGTGGCCGAGGCCTGGCGCATCTTGCCGGTGCGCAGCAGGTCGAGCATGCCGTCCTGCAGCACTTCGGTGAAGCCCAGCAGGTTGTCGAAGGGGCCATTGAGCAGCCCCGCGAGTACCGCGTTGGCGACGTTGCCCACGCCCGACTGGATCGGCAGCATGTCCTTGGGCAGCCGGCCGTGGCGCATCTCGTGCGCGAGGAAGTCGATGATGTGCGTGGCGATCTGCGTGGACACCGTGTCGGGCAGCGCAAAGGCCGTGTTGCGGTCGCTCTGGTGCGTCTCCACCACCGCGATCACCTTGGCCGGATCGACGCGCAGATAGGCCTCGCCGATGCGCTCTGCCGCGTGCGTCATGTGGATCGGCGTGCGGCGTGGCGGAATGGCGGTGCCATAGTAGATGTCATGCATGCCCTCGATCGCCAGCGGGGGCTTGGTGTTGACCTCCAGGATCACCTTGTCGGCGATCTCCAGCCAAGTCTTGTTGTTGCCCACGGCGGTGGACGGGATCAGCCGGCCGTCGGGCAGCACGCCCAGCACCTCGATCACCGCCACCTTCATCTCGCCGAGGAAGCCGAACCACGCGTGCTGGGCGACATGCGACAGGTGCATGTCGACGAAGTGCATCTCGCCGGCATTGATCTTGTTGCGGCAGAGCGGGTCGCTCTGGAAGGGCAGGCGCTTCTCGTAGGCATCGGCCGCGGCCAGCAGGCCGTCCATCTCGGGCGCCGTGGAGGCACCGGTCCAGGCGCTGATCTTGAACGGCCGGCCCGCCGCGTGCTCGGCGCGCGCGCGCGCCGCCAGGGCCTGGGGCAGGAGCTTGGGATATCCCGCGCCGGTGAACCCGCTCATGCCCACATTGGCGCCCGCGGGCACCAGCGCGGCCGCCGCCTCGGCGCTCATGATCAGGGAGTGGAAATCGCTATACCGTACGCGCTCAATCAGGGACATCAAAGGCTCCGCAAGAAAACGCCACCGCCTGTCTCCAGCAAATCGGGCGCGGTGGCTTGCGGGGCGGATGTTAGCAGCGCCGGGATGCGCTTTTGGGAACCGTGCGAGGTACCCAGCCTGGCGTCATGGAGCCGTTCCAGACGAGAAAAAGGGGCCTTGCGGCCCCTGTGTATCCCCATTCGTCCTGATCCTGAGCTTGTCGAAGGATCGAAGGATGGACGGCCTGCATTCAAGTTTTCAAGACAGGCCGTCCATGGTTCGACAAGCTCACCACGAACGGTTCCCCTTGCTTCCATCTTCAACGCGGCTTGCGATCCAGCAGCGCATAAAGAATGATCGCCCCGAACGTCGCCGTCCCGATGCCGCCCAGCGCGAAGTCGCCGAACTTGAGCGTGAATTCCCCCGTGCCCAGGATCAGCGTGATCGCCGCGACGATCAGGTTCTTGTTCTGCGAGAAGTCGACCTTGTTGCGCACCCAGATATTGGCGCCGGCCACCGCGATCAGGCCGAACACCACGATCGACACGCCGCCCATCACCGGCAGCGGGATCGCCTGGATCAGCGCGCCGAACTTGGGGCTGAAGCCCAGCAGCACCGCCAGCAGCGCCGCGCACAGGAACACCGCCGTCGAGTAGATGCGCGTGGCCGCCATCACGCCGATGTTCTCGGCATAGGTGGTCACGCCCGTGCCGCCGCCCGCGCCGCTGACCATGGTGGCGACGCCGTCGCCGATGAACGCGCGGCCCATGTACTGGTCGATGTTCTTGCCGGTCATGGCGGTGACGGCCTTGATGTGGCCCAGGTTCTCGGCCACGAGAATGACCACCACGGGAACGATCAGCAGCATGGCCGGGCCGCTGAACACCGGGGCATGGAACTGCGGAAAGCCGAGCCAGGCGGCGTTGGCCACGCCCGACAGGTCGATGGGCTTGCCCAGGCCGGCGACGTTGGTCAGCAGCGCATAGAAGATGCTGGAGATGATCAGGCCGACCAGGATCAGCAGGCGCTGCAGCATGCCGCGGGTGAGCACCGCGACCAGGCCGACGCTGACGAAGGTCAGCGCCTGCATCCAGCTGTCGAAGTTGCTCGAGGCCATGTTCTTGATGGGAATGCCCGCGAGGTTCAAGCCGATGACCGCGACCACGGCACCGGTCACGACGGGCGGCATGAAGCGTTCGATCCAGCCCGTGCCCAGCCACTGCACGATGAAGCCGATCAGCGTGTAGACCGCGCCGCAGGCGATGATGCCGCCCAGCGCCACGCCGATGTTGGCGTTCGCGCCCTGGCCCGCGTAGCCGGTGGCGGCGATCACCACGCCGATGAACGCGAACGACGAGCCCAGGTAGCTGGGCACCTTGCCGCCGGTGATCAGGAAGAAGATCAGCGTGCCGATGCCGCTCATCAGCACCGCCAGGTTCGGATCGAAGCCCATGAGGATCGGCGCCAGCACCGTCGAGCCGAACATCGCGATCACGTGCTGGATGCCCATCAGGCCGGTCTGCGGCCAGGGCAGGCGCTCATCGGGGCCGATCACGCCTCCGGAATGCAGCACATCGGAGGACTTTTCGGTCCAGTGGAAAATTCCCATTGCTTCTCTCCAAACAAAACTGGCGCGATGTTAGAGATATTCGGCGCCGCATGGGGGACAGATTCGCAGAACGTTGTAGGAGGATGACGCCAATATCCCTGTCGCCAAGGCAGCAGTTCCAGGGCTAACCCTGAACCTGCCATACGCCCAGCGCCTTAACGTCTGAACCATGAGCACCATCCCCGCCTATATCCCGCAGATCCGCCGCTACCAGGACTGGCTTGCGCAGCGCCATGGCCTGGAATTTCCCGACTACGACGCGCTGTGGCGCTGGTCCGTCACCGAGCTCGATGCCTTCTGGCAGAGCATCTGGGAGTACTACGACCTGCAGTCGCCGACTCCGCACGGCGCAGTGCTGGCGCGCAATGTGATGCCCGGCGCGCAGTGGTTCCCGGGCGCGCAGCTCAACTACGCGCGGCAAGTGATGCGCCACACCGAAGCCGCCGCCGCCGCAGGCATGCCGGCCGTCATCAGCCGCAACGAGCGCGGCCTGCACCGCGAGCTGAGCTGGCCCGAGCTGCGCCGCCAGACGGCCGCGCTGGCGCTGCACCTGCAGGCGCAGGGCGTGCGGCCCGGCGACCGCGTGGCCGCCTATCTGCCGAATATTCCCGAGGCCATGGTGGCGCTGCTGGCCTGCGCCAGCATCGGCGCGGTCTGGAGCATCTGCGCGCCCGACATGGGCACGCAGGCAGTTCTGGACCGCTTCCGCCAGGTCGGGCCCAGGGTGCTGATTGCCGTCGATGGCGTGCGCTACGCCGGCCGCGATCTCGACCGCCAGCCGGTCGTGGCCGAGCTGCGCGCGCAGCTGCCGAGCCTGGAGCAGGTGATCCTGGTCAACAACCTGGACCTGTCGCTGGAGCGTGCCGACTGCGCGCACTGGGGTCGCATCACCGCGCGCGACGACGCCGCGACCACAGCCTTCGAGCCGCTGTGGCTGCCTTTCGAGCATCCGCTGTGGATCGTGTATTCCAGCGGCACCACCGGCCTGCCCAAGCCCATCGTGCATGGCCACGGCGGCATGGTGCTGGTGGCGCTGCAGCTCAAGGGCCTGCACAACGACGTGGGCTGCAGCTGGGAGCCCAACAGCTGGGGCGAGCGTTTCCACTGGTACAGCTCCACGGGCTGGGTCATGTGGAACGCCCAGACCGCGGGGCTGCTGGGCGGCACCACCTGCGTGATCTTCGACGGCAGCCCCGGCGGCAGCAAGGAGCAGCCCGACTGGGGCGTGCTGTGGCGCTTCGCGGCCGAGACCGGCATCACCAGCTTTGGCGCGGGCGCGGCGTTCTACACCAGCTGCATGAAGGCGGGCGTGGATCTGTCGGCCTGCGGCGACCTGTCGCGCGTGCGCGCGCTGGGCTCGACCGGCTCGCCGCTGTCGGCCGAGGTGCAGCAATGGGGCACGGACCAGTTCCGCGCGCTGCGCGCCAAGGCCGAGGCCGGCGGGCAGCCGGGGCTGCCGTCCGCAGAAGACATCTGGTGGAACAATATCTCCGGCGGCACCGATTTCTGCGGCGCCTTCCTGGGCGGCCACCGCGAGCTGCCGCAGGTGCCGGGCGTGATGCAATGCCGCCAGCTGGGCGCGGCCGTCGAGTCCTGGGACGACCAGGGCCGCCCGGTCATCGACGAGGTGGGCGAGCTGGTGTGCACCCAGCCGCTGCCGTCGATGCCGCTGTATTTCTGGGGCGATGAAGGCGGCAAGCGTTATCGCTCCAGCTACTTCGAGCATTTCCCGCCGGGGCGGGGCCGGCGGCCGGGCGGCGGCGACACCGGGCCCGAGGCCGGCGCCGTCTGGCGCCATGGCGACTGGATCCGCATCACGCCCGAAGGCGGCTGCATCATCTATGGCCGCAGCGACGCCACCATCAACCGCCATGGCCTGCGCATGGGCACCAGCGAGATCTACCGCGCGGTCGAGGCCCTGCCCGAGGTGCTCGACAGCCTGGTCGTCGATCTCGAATACCTGGGGCGCGAAAGCCACATGCCGCTGTTCGTCGTGCTGCGCCCGGGCGTGGAGCTGGACACGGCCCTGCGCGCACGCATCAACGCGGCAATCCGCCTTGGTGTGTCGCCGCGCTTCGTGCCCGACGAGATCCACCGGGTGGCCGAGGTGCCGCGCACCCTCAGCGGCAAGAAGCAGGAGCTGCCGATCAAGCAGCTGCTGCTGGGCAAGCCGCTGGCGCAGGTCGTCAACAAGGACACCATGGCCAACCCCGGGTGCCTGGGCTGGTACGAGGCGCTGGCGCAGCGGCGCCAGGCGGCGCAGAGGAGCGCGGCGGAGTCGGCCCAGATGTGAGGACCTGTATCTCCGCCGACACACGCAGACTGCGGCCCGCAGCCCCAGGGTACACTTCGGCTTCGTCCAACCAGGCCCCGGCCTGGTTTCCGACCTTCCTACCGCAAACCCTTCATGGCCGCTGATTCGACGGGCACCGCCCGCTCCAGTTTTGACCTCAAGAGCGCGCAGCTGCACGTCGTGGCTGTCGCGCTCAAGGATACGGACATCCAGCTGGTTGCGGCCGATCTGGCGCAGCGTCTGGCGGACGATCCCGATTTCTTCGACAACGACCCGGTGCTCATCGACCTGTCCCAGGTCAGGGAGTCCGAGCAACCCATCGACTTCACGGCGCTGATCGCGCTGCTCGAGGCGCACCGCACCCAGCCGGTGGCGGTGCGCGGCGGCAGCGAGGCGCAGACCCGCGACGCGCTGGCCGCCGGCCTGTGCTCGGCGCCCGACGCCCAGGCCGCGCGCGCGGCGCCGGCGGTCGAGGTGCACGAGGTGATCCGCGAGGTCGAAGTCGAGGTCGTGCGCGAGGTGCCCGTGCCCATGGCCGGCGCGATGGTCATCGACAAGCCGCTGCGCTCGGGCCAGCAGGTCTATGCCCGGGGAACCGATCTGGTGGTTCTGGCCGTCGTCAGTTATGGTGCCGAGGTGATCGCCGACGGCAACGTGCATGTGTATGCGCCGCTGCGCGGCCGCGCCATCGCGGGAGCGCGTGGCAATACCTCGGCGCGCATCTTCAGCACCTGCATGGAGCCGCAGCTGCTGTCCATTGCCGGCATGTACCGCACCACCGATACCGAGCTGCCGCCGGAGGTGGTCGGCAAGCCGGCCCAGGTCCGGCTCGACGGCGAGAAAATCATCGTCGAGCCGATGTAATGCGTGAACGGGCGGGAGCCCCGGCTTCCCCACATTGAGCTTCGTCTTTAAGGAACAGTGCAAACATGGCCAAAATCGTCGTCGTGACCTCGGGCAAAGGTGGAGTGGGAAAGACCACCACCAGCGCCAGCTTTGCCTCCGGCCTCGCCCTGCGGGGCCACAAGACCGCCGTCATCGACTTCGACGTCGGGCTGCGCAACCTGGATCTGATCATGGGCTGCGAACGCCGCGTGGTGTATGACCTGATCAACGTGATCCAGGGCGAAGCCAACCTGCACCAGGCGCTGATCAAGGACAAGCAGTGCGACAACCTGTTCGTGCTGGCCGCCTCGCAGACGCGCGACAAGGACGCGCTGACGCAGGACGGCGTCGAGAAGATCCTCAAGGACCTGGGCGAGATGGGCTTCGACTACATCGTCTGCGACTCGCCCGCCGGCATCGAGAGCGGCGCGCTGATGGCCATGCACTTCGCCGACGAGGCGCTGGTGGTGACCAACCCCGAGGTCTCCTCGGTGCGCGACTCCGACCGCATCCTGGGCATGCTCAGCTCCAAGACCAAGCGCGCCATCGAGGGCAGCGAGCCGATCAAGGAACACCTGCTGATCACACGCTACAACCCGAACCGCGTCGAGGACGGCCAGATGCTGTCGCTCGAGGACATCCAGGACATCCTGCGCATCGAGCTGATCGGCGTCATCCCCGAATCGGAAACCGTGCTGCTGGCCTCCAACCAGGGCATTCCGGCGGTGCACATGGCGAATACCGACGTGTCCGAGGCCTACAAGGACGTGATCGACCGCTTTCTGGGCGAGGCAAAGCCCATGCGCTTCATCGATGTGCAAAAACCAGGTTTCTTCAAACGCATCTTCGGGGGGAGGTAAGAGATGTCGATGCTGTCTTTTCTACTGGGTGAAAAAAAGAAGTCGGCTTCGGTCGCGAAGGAACGCCTGCAGATCATCCTGGCCCACGAGCGCGTCGGCGGCGGCCGCAGCCAGCACGACTACCTGCCGGAACTGCAGCGCGAGCTGATGGCGGTGATCTCCAAGTATGTGTCGATCCATCCGAACGACATCAAGGTGCAGCTGGAGCGGCAGGACAATCTGGAAGTGCTCGAAGTGAAGATCGAGTTGCCGGAAGCGGTGAAATAACCAGGACCCGCGCGCTCGTCAAAAGCGTGTGGCAGGGCGTTGCAAGTTGCGCCCTTTTCTTGACATTGGCCGTTCACCTTCGACGGGGCCGCCCAGACAGGCTCAGGGCGAACGGGTTAGGCGCGACGCGTCCCAACTCCTCCGTTCGTCCTGAGCTTGCCTGAGCGGCCCCGGCGAAGGATGAAGGGCCTGCGCTACAGATAAACTCCGGCCGTCTTCAATTGACGGTCTCGGTATCCCCCGCAGGCGCCCTACCTCATCCTTCCATCGTGATAGATCAGCGGCGCCGCCTCATTGCGGTACCCGCACCGCTCCACTTCCCCCACGAAGATCACATGGTCGCCTTCCTGGTAGCGGCTGCGGTTGAAGCATTCGAAGGTCGCCACCGCGCCGTCCAGCAGCGGCACGCCGCTGTGGCCGGGCTGGTGCGCCACGCCGGCCCAGCGGTCGATGCCCTTGGTGGCGAAGCGCATTGCCAGCTCCTTCTGCTCGGCGCCCAGCACATGCACCGCGTAGTGCGTGCCGGCCATGAACACCGGCAGCGACGCCGCGCTGTTGGCCATGCTCCACAGCACCAGCGGCGGATGCAGCGACACCGAATTGAAGGAGCTCACCGTGACGCCCACGGGCTGGCCCAGGGCATCGAGCGCGGTCACGATGGTCACGCCGGTCGCGAACTGGCCCAGCGCCTTGCGGAAATCATGCGGGGTGAAGATCGGTGGCTGGGCCACGGCGGAGGGGGATAGAGGCGAGTTCACGGGCAGCGGTCACGGGAGGGAGGGGCCTATTATGGGCCGAGCCGGATCAACCGCCGCATCCTGGGGAAGAAGCTCGCCATCGCGGCCGAACAGGTCACGGGTCAGCGGGTACTGCGCCGCCTGTTGCGCCAGCAGGCGCGCCATCTGGCCCTTGGGGCAGCGCTGCAGCGTCGACAGCACGCCATGCCCGGTCTGGCCGAGGCCCCAGCGCAGCCGCAGGTCGTGCTGCATGCGCGCCAGCAGGCTCGCGGCCATCTCCGCATCCGCCAGCGCACGGTGGGCGCGCCCGGCGCGCGGCAGGCCCAGGTGGTCGACGATATTGCCCAGCTTGTGGCTGGGCGCCTCGGGGTACAGCCGCCGCGACAGCAGCACGGTGCAGGCAAAGGGCTGCGGCGCCTGAAGGCCCGCTTGGGCCAGTTCGGCCTCCCAGAACCTGCGGTCGAATGCGGCGTTGTGCGCCACCATCGGCGCGGCGCCGACAAAGCGCGCGGCATCGCGCATCACCTCCTCGGCCGCCGGCGCCGCGGCCACCATCGCATTGGTGATGCCCGTGAGCCGGGTGATGAACGGGGGAATCCACACCCCGGTGCGCATCAGACTCTGGAACCGGTCCACGACCTGGCCGTCCTCGAGCAGCACGATCGCCACCTCGGTGGCACGGGCGCCCTGGCCGGGGGTCATGCCGGTGGTTTCGAAGTCGATGACGGCGATGGGGGAGGACATGGGGGGATTGTCCCATGGGGGCCAAACCGGCTTCTTTGCGTGGTTGAACCCGCTTCGAGCGCAAAAAAAGGCCGGAGACAGGCTCCGGCCTTGCTTTCTGGCCTGCAGCAGGCCAAGAGCGGGCGCTTAGCGCACCAGCAGCACCGGCACGGTGCTGTGCGCCAGCACCTGGGTGCTGACCGAGCCCATCACCAGCTTGCCCAAAGCGCCGTGGCCGTGGGTGCCCATGACCAGCAGGTCGTACTGGCCATCTTCGGCTATCTTGGCGATGGTCTCGCCCACCGGGCCGACGCTGGCCATGCCGTTGGCCTGCACGCCGTGCTGCGCCAGGAAGTCGCGCACCGGGTTCAGGATCTTGTCGGCTTCCTCGCGGTAATACAGTTCGAGGTCTTCCTTGGACAGCACGCTGCGGGCGCGGGGAGGCAGCGCGCCTTCCACCGTCAAGGCCGTGTACTGGTGCGTGGGCGCCAGCAGCTCGGCGTGCGAGACCAGGTAGCTGAGCATCTTCTGGGTGTAGGCGCTGCCGTCGACAGCAAGCAATATCTTCATAGGTTCCTCCTGATGTTTTGGATCGGATTGGTGCCAGCAGAAGTTGCGCGTCTTGATGTAGGTCGTGTTTTTTGGAGACCGCAGCCAGCAAGCCGCCCGGCGCGCGGGGCGCGCGGGCGGTAAGGCCATCATAAGTCGATGCAGGCGCGCGGCCGGAAAAAAGCCTGTTCGCCCTTGCGCGCATAGCCCAGCGGATTGGCCACGACCCGGCACTGCCAGGGCTGGCCGTCGGCGCGCGCGCCGCGCACGGTGTAGTCGCTGGGCGCATGCAGATGGCCGTGCAGCCACAGCTGCGCCTGGGCAAACAGATCATCCAAAGCGTTGCAGAAACCCGCCGTGCCCGGAATCAGCCCATAGCGCGGATCGGCACTGTGCAGGCTGGGCGCGAAATGCGTCACGGCCACGGTGGGGCCGTCGAAGGCTTGGGCCAGCGCTTCGCGCAGCCATTGCTGGCATTGCAGCGCCTGCGCGCGCATGGGCTCGGCCAGGAAGGCCTCGCCATGGCGCGTGCCGCCGGTCTTGCGCAGGTAGAAATTGGCCGCGCGGAAGGCCTTCTCGCGCAGGCGCAGCAGCGCGCCCAGGTCGCCGGCCTGCACCTTGGCGTCCTGCAGCGCGATCGCGTCGTAGTCGGTCCACAGCGTGGTGCCCACGAAGCGCACGCCGTCCAGCACCACGCTCTCGCGCTCCAGCCAGATCAGGCCCAGCCGGTCGCAGGCCTCGCGCAGGCGCGCATGCGCGGCGTCGAAGTCCTGCATGTCGTATTCGTGGTTGCCGGGCACGAAGATCACCGGGCAGGGCCAGCCGGCATGCTGCGGCAGCGGCGAAAAGCGCGCCAGGCCGAAGTCCTCCTCGGTCAGCTTGCCGCCCTGCTGGTAGGAGCCGATATCGCCGGCCAGCACCAGCACATCGGCGCCGGGCGCGGGCTCGGCCTGGAAACTGGGATCGGCTTCGAGGTGCAGGTCGGAAAGCAGCTGGATCTTCATGGCGGCGGCACGGATTCACCTTGGGTTGGGGCCGCCTATGTTGGCACAGTCCAGGCCAGGGTGCAGGGCATCGCGCGCAGGGCAGGCGCCGACAGCGCCGCAATGGCCCTCAGGCAGCCGGCGGGGCCAGCAGGCTGACATGCGCCGCCACCACGCGCCAGCCTTCGGGCATGCGCAGCCAGGTCTGGCTCTGGCGGCCGGTGCTGGCGCTGCCGGTGCGGCGGAACTCGATATTGGCCGTGGCGCAGTCCCGTCCATAGGTCGTGATGACCGTCTTCAGCACTTCGCGCTCCAGTCCGCTCGAGGGCCGACCGGCGCGGAAGCCGGCGATGGCCTCGTAGCCATACAGGTTCTCGGTCGCGCCATAGCGCAGCGTGTGCGGGCTTTGCCAGAACAGCTCGTCGAGCACGGACACGTCGTTGGATGTCAGCGCCCGTTCGTAGCGCGCGAACGCGGCCGTCACCTCGGCCAGGACATCGGGAAGGTTGATCTGCATCGGTTCCATCATTGCTCCATGCGGGCCGTGCCCGCTTCCTCCAGAATGCGCGCGGCGCGCAGGCACAGCGCCTCGTTCCACGGCGCGGCGATGAGCTGCACGCCGATCGGCATGCCGCCCGTGCCTTCGGGCCACAGGGGCGCGGCCACCACCGGGCAGCCGGCAAAGGAGATGGGCTGCGTCAGCAGGCCCATGGCCGGGCGGCAGAGGTGGGACGTGCCATTGATCTCTATCCATTCGCTGCCGATGGTCGGGGCGCTGACCGGCGTGGCCGGCGCGATCAGCACATCCCAGTCCTGGAACAGCGCGTTGACCTTGTCGCGGTAGGCGCGCCGAAAGCGCTGCGCGCGCAGGTACCAGTCCGCCGGCTGCAGCAGGCCCGAGATGAAGCGGTCCACCGACAGGGGCTCGAAATCCTGCGGACGGCTGCGCAGATCGTCCAGATGCAGGCTGCCGCCCTCGCTGGCCGTGACGATGAATGCCGCGGCGCGCGCGAGAGCCGCATCCGGCCACAGCACCTCGTCATGCGCTCCCAACGTGCGTGCGGCCAGGTCCACCGCGGCACGCGCCGGGGCGCTGGCGAAATCGCGGAAGTACCCGCCCAGCACGCCGATGCGCAGGCCGCCCGCACCCTGCCGCAGGCTGGGCAGCGCGGCCTGCACGCGCAGCGCATGGCAGCCCGGATCGAGCGCATCGGGCCCCTGCATCGCGTCATAGGCCAGCGCCAGGCCCTGCACGCTGTCCGCGATCGGGCCGAGATGGTCGATGCTGTGCACGAAGGGATAGGTGCCACGGCGCGAAAGCCGCCCGAAGGTGGGCTTGAGCCCCCAGGCGCCGCACAGCGACGCGGGCACGCGGATCGAGCCGTTGGTGTCGGAGCCCAGCGTCAGCGGCACCTGGCGCGCCGCCACCGCGGCCCCGGAGCCGCCCGAGGAGCCGCCGGCGATGCGCGTGGTGTCGCGCGGATTGCGCGTCGGGCCGTAGTGCGTGTTCTCGGTCGTGAAACCGTAGGCGTACTCGTCCATGTTGAGCGCGCCGACCAGCACCGCGCCGGCCGACTGCAGGCGCTGCACCAGCACCGCATCCTCATGCGCCGCGGGCAGCCCCTGGTTGACCTTGGAGCCGGCCAGGGTCGTGAGGCCTTCGATGTCGAAGAGATTCTTCACGGCATAGGGCAGGCCGGCCAGCGGCGGCAGGGATTCGCCGCGCGCGCGGCGCGCATCCACGGCATCGGCCTCGGCGCGCGCGCGTTCGGCCGTGATCTCGGTGAAGGCATTGATGGCGCCATCGCTGGCCTCGATATGCGCCAGGGCTTCGTCGCACACCTCGCGGGCGCTGCGTTCGCCGGTGGCAACTGCGCGCAGGATGGTGGTCGTATTCATGCCTGTGCCTCCTTGACGGGAAAGGGCGCCGGGCAGTAGATCTCGGCCAGCTCGTCTTCGGGCGCCAGCTGCGCCTGCTCCAGCAGCCGGGCCATCGCCACGGTGCGGCCGAAATGCTGCGCGACGGCGGCCGCGCGCTGCGCATCCAGCGTCAGGCCCAGCGCCGGCGCCGCGGCTTTCACGTAGGTGAGGATTTCCTGTTCTTCCATGTCTGGTGCTCCCTGTGATGCGTCAGGCGCGGGCGATGATGGCGACCGGGCCGCCACCGGCCGGCCCCTGGTGCTCGGCGCCGCCGGAAACGTAGACCATGCCGTGTCCGACCACCGAGGCGACGACGGCGCCCGTCACGGCGCGCGCGTGGCGCGTCGAGTTGATGTCCGAATCGACCAGCATGGTGTGGCGCATGCCGCGCACCAGCCCGTCGGGACTGGCTTCGGCCTTACAGAAGACATTCACGATGCGCTCGAGCCCTTCGGCGCCCTCCAGGCCCAGGGCCTGCAGCGTGCGCTGCACGGCCTGCGCATCGATGGCGTCGGCCATCACGTCGTGGGCGATGACCAGCTCGCTGGTGGCCCGGGCGCTCATGCCGATGGCGATGACGACGTTGTGCTCCACCTCGATGCCGGCGGATGCCGAGGCCACGCCCGAGGACAGGCTCCAGTCGTGCAGCACGGCTTCGTCGGCGAGGGCCGCCGCATCCGCCTCGCCGGTGGCCAGCGCAATGCCCAGCGCGCTGGCGCCGCGCGAGTAGCCCATCGATTCATAGGTGTCGGCCGTGACCGGCTCGCAGCCGCGCGCGCGCGCTTCGGCGATCTTGGCGGAGGTCAGCAGCGGGCATTTCACCTGCACGAAATGCAGGTCCCCGGTGGACTCGATGCCCGCGTCGCGCATCGCCTGGCGCACCGCGTCGGCGGTCTCCTCGATCTGCGCGCGGCGGCCGATTTCCTCGGGCAGGAAGTCGCGCGTGAAGGCAATGCCCAGAGTCAGCCGCTTGGCGCCGGCGACAGGCGTGCCCTGCGCCGGGCGCCGCGCGAAGACCGTGTGGTGCGGCGACAGCACGCCCTCGGTGCCACCCGACATGACAAAGGCCACGCGCTGTTCCACTTCGGCGGGCGAAAGCTGCAGGTGCCGGCCCAGGCAGGCCGCCAGCGAGCTGGTGGCGTACTCGCGCGTGTAATCGTTGACGCAGCCGTTGCCCTCGGTCTTGCCCATGACCGCGACGATGTCGCTCGCGGCCACCCGGCCCGAGGCGATCAGCGCCTCGAGGCCGGAGATGTCGCCCGGGCTGCGGCTGGGAATGCGGATGACGTCGACGTGATGCATGTTCGTTGGTCTTTCATTGGTCGAGGGGCTGGAGCGGTGCCCGTTGCCGTCTTGTATGCAAGCGCCATGCCATCCAGCGCTCTCGACCGAGGCCTTTTTGCACCCCGTGCGCTGCCGTTCTGGCATCGGTCTTGCAGTGCATGCGCATGCAACACCTGCGCTTTCTTCACTATGTCGATGCCGTCGCGCGCTGCGGCTCCATCCGCGGCGCCGCCGAGAAGCTCCATGTCGCCTCCTCCGCCATCAACCGGCGCATCCAGGACCTCGAGGAGGAGCTGGGCACGCCGATCTTCGAGCGGTTGCCGCGCGGCGTGCGCCTGACGCCGGCCGGCGAGCTGTTCATTGGCTATGCGCGCCGGCGCAAGGCCGATCTGGAGCAGGTGCGCTCGCAGATCGAGGAGCTCGGCGGCGTGCGGCGCGGCCGCGTCACGCTGGCCGCCAGCCAGGCGCTGGCGCCCGCCTTCCTGCCGCAGGCCATCCACGAGTTCCAGACGCTGCGGCCGGGCATTGCCTTCGACGTCAAGGTGCTCGACCGGGAACGGGCCGTCGATGCCGTCACCGACTTCGAGGCCGATCTGGGGCTGATCTTCAATCCCCCCGAACTGCGCGGCCTGACGGTGCTGGCACAGGCGCGCCAGCGCACCTGCGCGATGGTGGCGCCGGACCATCCCCTGGCAGGGCGCGCGAGCGTGCGGCTCAAGGATTGCCTGGCCTATCCCCTGGCCCTGCCGGACGGCAGCCTGTCGGGGCGCGGCGTGCTGGAGGATCTGTTCGAGCAATCCCCGGAGCAGCCGCATCCTCCGCTGGTGTCCAACTCCTACGAGATGATGCGCGGCTATGCGCGCGAGGCCGGCGGCGTGAGTTTCCAGATCGAGATCGGGGCCGGCCCTTCGGCGGGGGCCGTCGCCATCCCCATCGACGAGCGCCGGCTGCCGGCCGGCAGGCTGGTGCTGGTGGCGCTGCGCGAACGGGTGCTGGCGACGGCCGCAGCGGCATTCGCGGAGTTCGTCTCCGGCAAGCTTCGGGAAGCGGGCCAGATCGGGGAGTGGGCAACCAACTTGGTGCAGCGCGCACCAGAGTGAGACCGGCCTAGGGCGCGCGCGGGAAAGTGGCCTGCGCGGCGCGGAACAGCGCCTGCAGCAGCCATCCGCCGGCGTTGGCCTGCGGCCCGCGGTGGCGCCACAGCGCATCGACATGTACCGGCGGCACGCTGAACGGCAGCTCGCGCAGCGCCAGCGAGTGCGCCATGCCGGTCACGGGCACGAAGTGCCGCGGCAGGATGGTCAGCAGGTCGGATTGCACCACCACGCGCCCGGCGGTGAAGAACTGGTTCACCGTCAGCACCACCTGGCGCTTGCGGCCCAGCGAGGCCAGTGCTTCGTCGATGAAGCCGAACGAGCGCCCGGAAAAGCTCACCAGCATGTGGCGCGCCGCGCAGTAGTTGTCCAGCGTGAGCGGCACCTCGGCCAGCGGGTGGCCTTCGCGCATCACGCAGATATAGGCACTGGCATACAGCCGGCGGCTCTCGAAGCCGACGGCGTCGCCCGATTGCTCGCGCGCCGTGAGATCGGCCAGCACCGCGGGGAAGTAGCCCACGGCAATATCGGCCTCGCCATCTTCGAGCAGCTGGCGCGGATCGCGCGTCGTGAGCGGCAGCACCCGCAGCGTGATGCCGGGCGCCTCGCGTTCCATGATCGCATAGAGCGCCGGCACCAGCGTCGAGGCCGTGGCGTCGGCCATGGCCAGAACGAAGGTGGTGTTGGCGGTGGCCGGATCGAAAGGGTCGGGTGCCAGCGTCTGCTGCAGCTGATTCAGCGCGCCGCGCACCGCGGGCCAGAGCGCGAGCGCGCGCGGCGTGGGCTGCACGCCCTGGCCCTGGCGCACCAGCAATTCGTCGTCCAGCGCCTCGCGCAGGCGGCGCATGGCGTTGCTCACGGCGGGCTGGGTCAGTGCCAGCTTGTGGGCGGCGCGCGTCAGGCTGCGCTCGGCCATGACTTCGTCGAAGACCCGCAGCAGGTTCAGGTCGAGATGCTGGAAGCTGCGCGGCGTCATGGCGGCAATACATCACTCATATGAATGATATTAATTCAAAAGATAAATTTGAAGTTACCTGGGGTAAACCCTATGATTACTGCATTGCCCGGCAATTTCGCCACAAGCGTCTGTAACAAGGGTTTCCATCATGACCAGTTCCGTAGATTCCAGCTCCTCCTTTGAACACAACGGCATCCTGCGCGTGCAGCGCGCGGCCGTGTTCCTGCAGGCCACCGCCGCCGACCTGACGGGTTCGCAGCGCCTGCCGCTGATGGCTGGGTTGCGCGCTGGTCTGCGCCTGCTGTCTGCTGCGTCGCGCCGTACCAGCATTACGCTGCGTGCGGGTTACCGCGGCTGGGTGCAAAGCCGCAGGCAGGCGGCTGAGGACGAGCGGACCTGGAATGCGGCGCTCAAGGATGCGCGCATGATGGCGGATCTGAGCCGGGCGATGCAGAATCAGAGTCGTTGAGTATTACTGGATCCCGGGGCTTTGATGCTCCATTGAAAGCCGCTGCCCAGAAGGTTGCGGCTTTTTTGTTTTTCGACCGGTCCACAGGGGTGCTGCCCGTCCATGGTTCGACAAGCTCGCGACGAACGGTATTGGGAGGCGCGTCGCGAACGGTTTCCTATCCGTTCGTCCCGAGCTTGTCGAAGGATGACGGGCCTGCGCTCAAGTCTTGAAGATAGGCCTTTAGTGGTTCGATCCTTCGGCAGGTTCAGGATCACCACGAACGGTTTTGAGAGGCTCATTGCGAACGTTTTTAGTGAAGCTGGCCACAAACGGTTTCAATACCCGTTCGTCCTGAGCCTGTCGAAGGATGACGGGCCTGTACTCAAGTCTTGAGGACAGGCCGTCCATGGTTCGACAGGCTCACCACGAACGGTTTGGGTCAGTGCACGTCTTTGGAAATAAAAAAGCCCTGCAGAGCAGGGCTTGAGCCAGAAAGCAGGCACCCTGCTTCCTGAAGCATGCGAACTCAATCCGCCAGACGCTTTTCCAGATCCGCACGCGTCGCCAGCAGTTCCTTCGGCAGCTTGTCCGCCAGCTGAGTGAACAGGGCGTCGTGCAGTTCCAGTTCGGCTTGCCAGGCGTCCTTGTCGATGCGGGTCACGGTGTCGAACTGGGTGGCGTTGAAGTCCAGGCCGTTCCAGTTGATTTCGGCGTAGGCCGGGCTCACGCCGAGCATGTTGTCCACGCCTTGCGCCTGGCCTTCGATGCGGTCGATCATCCACTTGAGGACGCGCATGTTCTCGCCATAGCCGGGCCAGACGAACTTGCCGGCTTCGTCCTTGCGGAACCAGTTGGTCGTGTACAGGTGGGGCAGCTTGGCGCCCGTGGCTTCGAGCTTGGCGCCGATGTCGAGCCAGTGCTGGAAGTACTGGCTCATGTTGTAGCCCATGAAGGGCAGCATGGCGAACGGATCGCGGCGCACCACGCCCTGGGCGCCGAAGGCGGCGGCGGTGGTTTCGGAGCCCATGGTCGCGGCCATGTAGACGCCTTCGGCCCAGGTGCGGGCTTCGGTGACCAGGGGCACGGTGGTCGAGCGGCGGCCGCCGAACAGGAAGGCGTCGATCTTCACGCCGGCCGGGTCGTCCCAGGCAGGGTCGAGCGCGGGGTTGTTGGTCGCGGCCACGGTGAAGCGGGCGTTGGGGTGCGCGGCCTTGGCGCCGGTTTCGCGCGCGATCTGCGGCGTCCAGTCCTTGCCCTGCCAGTCGATCAAGTGCTCGGGCAGGCTGCCGGTGTCCTTTTCCATGCCTTCCCACCAGACGTCGCCGTCATCGGTCAGCGCGACGTTCGTGAAGATCACGTTCCTGTCGAGGCTGGCCATGCAGTTCGGGTTGGTGTGGTAGTTGGTGCCCGGAGCCACGCCGAAATAGCCGGCTTCGGGGTTGATGGCGCGCAGCGAGCCGTCGGCCTGGGGCTTGATCCAGGCGATGTCGTCGCCGATGGTCGTGACCTTCCAGCCGTCGAACGCGGCCGGCGGCACCAGCATGGAGAAATTGGTCTTGCCGCAGGCCGAGGGGAACGCGGCTGCGACGTGGTACTTGGTGCCGTCGGGCTTGGCCACGCCCAGGATCAGCATGTGCTCGGCCAGCCAGCCCTGGTCGCGGCCCATGGTCGAGGCGATGCGCAGCGCGAAGCACTTCTTGCCCAGCAGCGCGTTGCCGCCATAGCCCGAGCCGTACGACCAGATCTCGCGCGTCTCGGGGTAGTGCACGATGTACTTGGTCTTGTTGCAGGGCCAGCTCGTGGTGTCCTTCTCTCCCTCGGCGAGGGGCGCGCCCACGGTGTGCACGCAGGGCACGAACTCGCCTTCGGCGCCGATGACGTCGTACACGGCCTTGCCCATGCGCGTCATGATCTTCATGTTGACGGCAACATAGGCGCTGTCGGAGAGCTCTACGCCGACATGGGCGATCGGCGAGCCCAGCGGGCCCATCGAGAAGGGCACGACGTACATCGTGCGGCCGGCCATGCAGCCGTCGAACAGCGGCTGCAGCGTGGCGCGCATCTCATTCGGCGCCATCCAGTTGTTGGTCGGGCCGGCATCGGCCTGGTTCTGGCTGCAGATGTAGGTGCGGTCCTCGACGCGCGCCACGTCGGACGGGTCGGACCAGGCCAGGAAGCTGCCGGGGCGCTTCGAGGGGTTCAGCGGCTTGAAGGTGCCGGCGGCGACGAGCTGCTCGCACAGCGCGTCGTACTCTTCCTGCGAGCCGTCGCACCAGTGGATGTGGGCCGGCTTGCACAGCGCGGCCATTTCGGCGACCCAGGCGATCAGCCGGGCGTTCTTGACATAGGAAGGCGCCTGGATGTCCAGGGCTTGCAGTGCGGGTGCGTTCATCACGGAGAGCTTTCTAATTGAAAAAACGTTTTTTCAAAGGCAGTGCAGCACTGCGGCAGCCTTTGAGAAAACAGGTTTTTTCAGCCTTCGAAGCCACGCCGGATGGCGCGCGGACCCAGCGGAAAAATCACCGGGAAGCCGCCATTCTAGGTAGCCGCCGCATTTTTGTGTCATCAATTGGTCAAAAAACTATGCAATATAAGTATCAATATATGCGGAGCATGATTGAAGGATGCGCAAAAAACAGGCAAAAAAAAGCCCCGTGGCCGGGGCTTCGAGCAGGGAATGAAGTGGCTTCAGGCCAGATAGACAGCGATGAAAGCCAGCAGCAGCATCATGACCGCACCCACCAGCGGCAGCACGATCGGGATATATCGCACCACGGCCTCGGTGGTATCGATGGTCGGCTCGTCGGCCGCATTGGGCGGGGCAGGGTGGGTCATCGGAGGGCTCCCGTGTTGGTCTGCAATGCCGTTATTTTAAGCAGCGCCCATCCAAGCCGCGCATGGGGTAAGCCATGAGGCTGCGCGGCAATGCTCAGGCACGCTGCGCTTCCATGCCCTGCGCGCGCAGGCGCTCGAGCACCTGCTCGACATGCAGCTGGTTGCGCGTCTGCAGCACGCATTCGATCTCGACGTTCTGCGCCGCCAGCAGCGTGAACGCGCGCTGGTGGTGCACCTCCTCGATGTTGGCGCCGGCGTCGGCGACGGTGGCGGTGATGCGCGCCAGCACCCCGGGCACGTCGCGCGCGCTCACGCGGATGCGCGCCAGCCTTCCCGAGCGCACCATGCCGCGCTCGATGATCGCCGCCAGCAGCAGCGGATCGATATTGCCGCCCGACAGCACCAACCCGACCTTCCTGCCGGCAAAGCGCGCACCATGGCGCAGCATGGCTGCCAGGCCCGCGGCGCCCGCGCCCTCGACCAGGGTCTTCTCGATTTCCAGCAGCATCAGCACCGCCTGCTCGATATCGCCTTCATCGACCAGCAGCAGGTCATCGACCAGCTCGCGCACGATGTCCTGCGTCAGCACGCCGGGCGTGGCCACGGCAATGCCCTCGGCAATGGTCGACTGGCCCATCGGCAGCTCACGGCCCTGGATGGCGTTGACCATGGAGGGAAAGCGCTGGGTCTGCACGCCGATGATCTCGATGCCGGGCCTGAGGGCCTTCGCGGCCGTGGCCACGCCAGCGATCAGGCCGCCGCCGCCCACCGCGATCACCAGCATGTCCAGATCGGGCTGGGCCTGCAGCATCTCCAGCGCCAGCGTGCCCTGGCCCGCGGCCACGGCTTCGTCGTCATAGGGGTGCACGAACACCAGCCCCTGGGATTGCGCCAGCTCGCGCGCATGGGCGCGGGCCTCGTCGAGCGTATCGCCATGCAGCACCACCTCGGCGCCGAAGCCGCGCGTGCGCTCCACTTTGACATCGGGCGTGAAGCGCGGCATGACGATGACCGCGCGCAGCCCCAGGCGCTGCGCATGGTAGGCCACGCCCTGGGCATGGTTGCCGGCGCTCATGGCAATGACGCCGCGCGCGCTTTCCTCGGGCGTGAGCTGGGCCAGCTTGTTGCAGGCGCCGCGCTCCTTGAAGGAGGCCGTGAACTGCAGGTTCTCGAACTTGAGGAACACCTGCGCGCCGACGATCTGCGACAGCGTGCGCGATTCCACGCAGGGGGTTTCAAGGATATGGCCGCGCAGCCGCTCCGCCGCGCGCTCGATGTCTTGGAGGCTGATCATGGCGCATTGTGGGTGCAGATGAAAGCCTGAAGGGGGCGTGCTGGTTATGGCGGAGGCGGGATGCCGATCACTCTTATGGCAAACCGTTCGTCCTGAGCCTGCCTGGGCGGCCCCGTCGAAGGATGGACGGCCTGCGCTCGAAACATGAGGGCAGGCCGTCCATGGTTCGACAGGCTCACCACGAACGGTTTCCGCCTGCGCCAAGCGCAGTCGAATGGTCCCTGCTTGGACAGCCGCCTCTACTCCGGCAACGCCCTTTGAGCCTGCCTGGGCAGCCCCGTCGAAGGATGGACGGCCTGCGCTCGAAACATGAGGGCAGGCCGTCCATGGTTCGACAGGCTCACCACGAACGGTTTCCGCCTGCGCCAAGCGCAGTCGAATGGTCCCTGCGTGGATAGCCGCCTCTACTCCGGCAGCGCCCGCTTCAACAGCAGATCCACATTCATCTGCCGCGTATCCAGCGCCCCCAGCACGCGTCCTGCGCCGGCGTGGCCCAGGCGGGTGGTGATGAAGGCCTGCGACACGGCCGGCGGCGCGTCGCGGTGCAGCAGGCAGGCCTGCACGGTGAGCACCAGGCGCTGCACCAGCATGCGCGCCATGGCCTGCTGCTCGGCCGGGGGCTGGGCCAGCATGGCGCGCAGGGCATGCAGATGCGCGAGGATGCGCGCATCGCTCCTGGCGATGCTCTCGAGCGCCTCGAACAGCAGCTTGGTCACGGGGCGCTGGCGGTCGAGGGCGTGCAGCGCCTGCAGGCACAGCGCATTGCCCATACCCTCGCCGCGGCCCTGCGCGGGTGCTGCCAGGAACAGCCGTGCCAGGGCCCGGCCCTGGGGGCTTTCCAGCGCGCCCTGGGAGCCAGCCCATTCCATGGTTTCGGCGGTGATCTCCATGGCGCGGCGGCCGATCCAGAACTGCGCCGCGGGTGCCATGACCTGCTGGAAGGCGCGGTCGATCACCGGCAGCGTGTCGTCGTCGGAGTCGTCGCAGCGCTCGTAGGCCTGGGCCAGGCGCATGGCCAGCACCAACGCGGCCTCGCTTTCGATCGCCATGTCGACCAGCACGCTGCCGAGCAGCGGCTGGCCCTGCAGCTGGGTCAGCCGGCGCGCCTGTGCCAGCGACTGCACCAGCGCCTGGCGCAGCAGCGCGCAGCTGGCGAGCGTGTGGCCCAGCCGCACGACGCTCTGCGCCGTATGCAGGCTGGCCTGGCCCTGGCCTTCCTCGCCCAGCAGATAGCCGCTGGCGGCATCGAGCTGGAGTTCGGCGGCGATATGGGTGCCCAGCGCGTTGGGCTGAGGCTGGACCACCACACCGTTGCGCTGGCCGTCCTCGCGCCAGCGCGGCACGAAAAAGCAGCTGGGTCCTTGCGCCGTCTGGGCGCACAGCAGATGTGCGTCGCTGTCGGGCGTGGCCAGCCCGGGGCTGCTGCCGCTGAGCAGGTACTGCCGGCCCCAGGCGCCCATGCCCACGGGCATGGCCTGGAGCTGCGGCGGCACCGCGCGCAGCGGCTGCGTGGGCTGCACGGCACTGGCATCGAGGCCCATCCAGAGCGCGGATTTCTCGCCGATCGGCAGGTCGCGCGGGTCGTCCTCGGGATTGCGCAGCGGCGGGCCGAGCCGGGCCCAGAGCGCGGACTCCTTGCGCAGCACGGCCAGCGATGCGGAGGTCAGCAGCAGCGGGTCGACGCTGTCGGGGGCGAACTGGCTGTGCAGGTACAGGCCCGCGGCCCAGACGCTCCAGCGCCCGGGCGTGTCTTCGGTCAACGCCTGGGACACCAGCCCCTGGCGCCGGCCCAGCGCGCGCTGCGCCTGCCAGGCCGGATGGTCGTGGGCGGCGGCCGCCGGCGGCTGTGCCCGGGCAAGCCGGTCGGCATAGGCGTCGAGCTCGTCCTGGACCGATCCCAGATTGGCGCGCCGCAGCGCATCCTCCAGGGGGGCATCGTAGGTGATGGACGACTTTGCCGGTTGCAGGACGGTGGACATGGTGTCTCCTGGGCGCGTTGTTGTAGGGGAATGCCGGAATCGGCTGCCCGCATAGACGCAGTATCGCGAGGGCGCAACGCACGCGTTGTCGGAGAGCTTCGCCGTTCGCGCAGTGATTTTGTAATCAGGTTTAACCGGGAAAGGCGCGCTGCAGGATGGGGTCGATATCCTGGTTCGCGGGATCGAGGGTGCCGACGACCCAGCCCCCGCATTGCGCGCCCAGGCGCGTGGCGATGAACGCCTCGGCCGTGGCCCGGGGCGCAGCATGCAGCAGCAGCCCGGCCTGGGCCAGCAGCACCAGCCGCTGCGCCAGCAGCCGGCCCTGGCCTTCGAGCTGGGCGGGGGGCAGTTGCAGTTGCTGGGCCAGCGCCTGCGCCGCCTCGCGCAGCGGCGGCTCGCCAGCGCCCAGCGCCAGCAGGTCGTGCAGCAGCGCGCGCGCCAGCTCGGGTTCGCGCGCGATGGCGCGCAGCACGTCCAGGCACATCACGTTGCCCGAGCCTTCCCAGATGGAATTCACCGGCGCCTCGCGCAGCAGCCGCGCCAGCAGGCTGTCATCCACATAGCCGTTGCCGCCAAACACCTCCAGGGCCTCGGCCGAGAGTTCCACGGCCCGCTTGCAGACCCAGAACTTGGCGGCCGGCGTCATGATGCGCTTCCAGGCGCGCTGCACCGGCGTGTCGTCTTCCTCGAAGGCCTGGGCCAGGCGCATCGACAGCGCCAGCGCGGCCTCGCTTTCCAGCGCCAGGTCGGCCAGCACCGCGCGCATCATCGGATGTGCGGCCAGCGGCTTGCCGAAGGCCATGCGCCGGCGCGCATAGGCCAGCGCCTGCACCGTGGCCGAGCGCAGGATGCCGGCGCTGCCGAGCACGCAGTTCAGGCGCGTGTGGCCGGCCATCTCCAAGATCGTCGCGATGCCGCGCCCTTCCTCGCCCAGCAGCAGACCCCAGGCATCCTCATACTCGACTTCGCTGCTGGCATTGCTGCGGTTGCCCAGCTTGTTCTTCAGGCGCTGCAGGCGCACCGCGTTGCGGCTGCCGTCGGGCCGCCAGCGCGGCACGAAAAAGCACGCTGGCGGCCCGCCCTCGCCCAGCCGCGCGACGACCAGATGCGCATCGGCCATCGGCGCCGAAAGGAACCACTTGTGGCCGCGCAGCAGGTATTCGCCGCCCCTGCCCGCACTCGCGCCGGCGCCCAGCGGCACGGCCTGGGTGGTGTTGCTGCGCACGTCGGAGCCGCCCTGCTTCTCGGTCATTCCCATGCCGATCCACAGCGATTGCTTTTGCGCCAGCGGCACGTCGCGCGGGTCGTAGGCATCGCTGTAGAGCCCGGCCTGCAGCTGCTGCCACAAAGCGGGTTCCTTGCGCAGCACCGGAATGCTGGCCAGGGTCATGGTGCCGGGGCACAGGCTGCCCTGCTCGACCTGGGCATGCAGATAGAAGCCCGCGGCCCAGGCGCTCCAGCGGCCGGGGCGCGGATCGCGAAACGGCAGGCTGGCCAGGCCCTGGCTGCGGAACAGCCGCTGCAGTTCATGCCAGCTGGGGTGATATTCGACCTGATCGATGCGCCGCCCGCGGGCATCGAAGCGCTGCAGTTCGGGCACATGCCGGTTGGCCTGCGCGGCCAGCGCCCAGCTGCCGGCGCTGCCCAGCCGTTGCGCATACTGCGCCAGCTGCGGCAGGCACCAGCCGGCGCCGCCGCGTGCGATCGCTTCCTGCAGCGCGGCATCGGTGGCCAGCGGGTCGAAATCGGTCAGCTCGTCGAACTGGTTGCTGACCTCATGGGTGGCAAAGGCATGCATGGCGGGACCTCCATGCAACCAGTCTAGGAGGCACCGCCCGGCACCGCTGTGCGGCTTGATGCTGAAAGCGCCTACTGCGCCATCTGGCACACGCGCAGCACCTCTGCCCCATAGGCGTCGAACTTCTTCGCCCCCATTCCGGGGATGCCGCTCAGGTCGTCCAGCGCTGCCGGATTGCGCTCGGCGATGGCCGCCAGCGTGGCATCGTGGAAGATCACATAGGCCGGCAGGTTGTGCTCGCGCGCCACCTCGGCGCGCCAGGCCTTGAGGTTGATGAAGCGCACCTGCGCGTCGGGGCCGAGGTTGAGCGCGGCAACATTGGCCGCTGGCGCCCGGCGCGTGCGCTTGGGCGCGCTGGCGGTGGCCTCGCGCAGCATCACCGGGGCGTCGCCGCGCAGCACGGCGCGCGAGCCCGGCGTGAGGGCCAGCGTATCGAAGCTGTGGCCGCTGTCGCTGGTGACCTTGTGCAGGCCCAAAGCCCCCGTGGCCAGCAGCTGGCGCAGCACGCCGCGCAGCTGGGCCTCGGAGTACTGCGCGCCCAGGCCGAAGGTCGACAGGCCCTGGTGCCCGAACTGGCGCACCTTCTCCGTGTCCTTGCCGCGCAGCACGTCCATGATGTGGCCGGTGCCGAAAGTCAGCTGGCTGGCCTCGTGCACGCGGTAGATGGTCGACAGCAGCTTGCGCGCGGCATCGGTGCCGTCCCAGACGGCCGGCGGCTGCAGGCAGTTGTCGCAATTGCCGCAGGGTGTCGATGCCTCGCCGAAATAGCCCAGCAGCCGCTGGCGCCGGCAGTCGGTGGCCTCGGCCAGCGCCAGCAGCGCATCGAGCTTGCCGCGCATCACCTGCTTGAAGCTTTCCTCGGCCGGGCTTTCGTCGATCATGCGGCGCTGGTTGACGACGTCATTCAGGCCGTAGGCCATCCAGGCATGCGCGGGCAGGCCGTCGCGGCCGGCGCGGCCGGTTTCCTGGTAGTAGCCCTCGATGTTCTTGGGCATGTCCACATGGGCCACGAAGCGCACGTCGGGCTTGTCGATGCCCATGCCGAAGGCGATCGTCGCGCACATGACGATGCCTTCCTCGCGCAGGAAGCGGTTCTGGTGGTGCTGGCGCGTGTCGGCCGGCAGGCCCGCGTGGTAGGGCAGTGCGGCAATGCCGGCGTTCTGCAGCGTCTGCGCCAGCTCCTCGACGCGCTTGCGCGACTGGCAATAGACCACGCCGGCCTCGCCCGCATGCTCGGTCTGGATGAAGCGCTGCAGCTGCGCCGTGGCATCCTTCTTCTCGACGATGGTGTAGCGGATGTTGGGCCGGTCGAAGCTGCTGACGAACTGCTGCGCCTGTTCGAGCTGCAGCCGCTCGACGATGTCGGCGCGCGTGAGCGCATCGGCGGTCGCGGTGAGCGCGATGCGCGGCACGCCCGCGTAGCGCTCGTGCAGCACCGTGAGCGCGCGGTATTCGGGGCGGAAGTCATGGCCCCACTGGCTCACGCAGTGCGCCTCGTCGATGGCGAACAGCGACAGCTGGCCGGCCTCGTAGAGGCTGTCGAGCAGACCCAGGAAGCGCGGCGTGTTCAGCCGCTCGGGCGCCGCGTAGAGCAGCGTGATGTCGCCGGTCTGCAGCCGCAGCTCGACCTCCTGCGTTTCCTCGTACGACAGCGTGGAGTTCAGGAACGCCGCATCCACACCGGCTTCATGCAGCGCGCCCACCTGGTCGTGCATCAGGGCGATCAGCGGCGAGACCACGATCGCCACGCCGTGTCCCTGCTGCTGGCGCACGATGGCCGGCACCTGGTAGCACAGGCTCTTGCCGCCGCCCGTGGGCATCAGGACCAGCGCGTCGCCGCCAGCGATCACATGGCTGACGATCGCCGCCTGCGGGCCACGGAACTGGTCGTAGCCAAAAACTTCTTGCAATACGGACTGCGCGGTGGACAAGCGGATACTCTCGAGAAAACTGCGGGGGCGGCATGCCAGCCGGGCGGCCTGCGGCGGCGATGGCGATGCTGCGGAACTGTATATTGTGCGCCCGCGGCGCCGCGGCGTGGTCCTCGCGCCGCCCCGGCCCCGGCTGCCGCGGGCTTTCTACAATGCGCGCAACCCCCTTGAATCCACTGCGTTTTTGCCATGCCCCGCACTCCTTCGCCCTCCGGATCCATGGCCTTGGCCGACAGCGGCCGGCTGTTCGATGCGGCCGACGAGTCGCCCATCGCGCTCGATGACGGCGCCTGGCTGCTGCCCGGCCGGGCCGAGGCCGAGGCCGGCCAGTGGGTGCAGTGCGTACGGTCGGTCGTGGCCCGCGCGCCCTGGCGCGTCATGCGCACGCCCGGCGGCGCATCGATGTCGGTGGCGATGAGCAATTGCGGCGCCTGGGGCTGGATTTCGGATGCCGGCGGCTATGCCTACAGCGCCGCCGATCCACTGAGCGGCCGGCCCTGGCCCGCCATGCCCGAATGGCTGTTTGCCCAGGCGCGCGCGGCAGCCGCGGCCGCAGGCTACCCCGGCTTTGCACCCGACGCCTGCCTGATCAACCGCTATGCGCCGGGCGCCAGGATGTCGCTGCACCGCGACCAGGATGAAAGCGACCGGCGCGCGCCCATCGTCTCGGTGTCGCTGGGCCTGCCCGCGACCTTTGTCTGGGGCGGCCTCGAACGCAGCGACCGCGTGCGCCGCATGCGGCTCGGGCATGGCGATGTGCTGGTCTGGGGCGGGGCCACGCGGCTGGCCTACCACGGGATCGATCCGCTCAAGGATGGAATGCATCCTTTGCTGGGCAATGAACGCTGGAATCTGACCTTCCGCATGGCGCGATCCCGCTATTCAAGAGATGGCTGACCGGAGACGGGGCCACGCCCAACTTCCTACAATCGGGGGATGAGCCTGCCCCACTACACCCGCGCCAAAGAACTGCCCGCCACCCTTGCCCGCCGCATTGCCATTCTCGATGGCGCGATGGGCACCATGATCCAGCGCTTCAAGCTGGGCGAGGCGCAGTACCGCGGCGCAGGCTACACCGGTGCCGATGCCGTGGGCGAGCGCTTCCAGGACCTGCCGCGCGACGTCAAGGGCAACAACGAGCTGCTGAGCCTGACGCGCCCCGACGTGATCCGCGACATCCACGAGCGCTACCTGGCCGCGGGCGCCGACCTGATCGAGACCAATACCTTCGGCGCCACCACCGTGGCGCAGGACGATTACCTGCTGGGCCATCTGGCCCATGAGATGAACCTGCGCTCGGCCCAGCTCGCGCGCGCCGCCTGCGACAAGTACAGCACGCCCGAGCATCCGCGCTATGTGGCCGGCGCGCTCGGCCCCACGCCCAAGACCGCCAGCATCAGCCCCGACGTCAACGACCCGGGCGCGCGCAATGTCGATTTCGAGACGCTGCGCCAGGCCTATCTGGAACAGACGCTGGCGCTGATCGAGGGCGGCTCGGACGTGCTGCTGGTCGAGACCATCTTCGACACGCTCAACGCCAAGGCCGCATTGTTTGCCATCGACGAGGCCTTCGAGCAGACCGGCGAATGCCTGCCGATCATCATCAGCGGCACCGTCACCGATGCCTCGGGCCGCATTCTCAGCGGCCAGACCGTCACCGCCTTCTGGCACAGCGTGCGCCATGCGAACCCGCTGGCCATCGGCTTGAACTGCGCGCTCGGCGCGGCGCTGATGCGGCCCTACGTGCAGGAGCTGAACCGCGCAGCGCCCGATACCTTCATCAGCTGCTACCCCAACGCCGGCCTGCCCAACCCGATGAGCGACACCGGCTTCGACGAGACGCCCGAGGTCACGAGCCGGCTGGTGCACGAGTTCGCGGCCGAGGGCCTGGTCAACATCGTCGGCGGCTGCTGCGGCACCACGCCCGAGCATATCGGCGCGATTGCCCAGGCGGTGCGCAGCACGCCGACGCGTTCGGTGTTCTACCCGGCCGCGGCGTGAGCGCCATGCCGCGATGAACCAGCCGCTGCCGCCCGCTTCCGGACCGGCCCTCACGGCGGCCGCATCCCCGGTCGCGGCGGTGACGCCCACTGCGGCCACCACGCCCACGGCACCGGCCCAGGCTGCTGCGCCGGCCGCGCCCGCTGCCCCCGTCACTTCCGCGTTGAGCCTCTCGGCCCAGGCGCAGCAGGCGCTGCGGCTGCAGGTGTTCCAGACGCTGGTTGCGCAGCTGGTGACCCAGGTGCAGTCCAGCAACCCGGCCGCGGCGCCGCAGTGGCCGGCATCGGGCGTGGCGCCGCAGTTGCGCGAGATGCTTTCCGCGCTGATCGCGCAGGCTACCGCGGGCTTGCCCCAGCCGCAGCAGCTGGTGGCGGCGCAGCCCTGGCCGCAGGCCTGGGTGAATGCGGTGCTGCCGCCGGCTGCGGCCACGCCGGCACCCGCAGGCATTGCCGCCCCTGCCGCAGGTTCCGGCAGCGAAGCCGCAGGCAGCGCCGCGCCAGGCACGGCCGCCGGTCCCGGCGCGACGGCGCCCCCAGCCCGGGCGCGCCCGGCCCGGCGCCGCGCCTGCCGCCCATGCAGACCCTGCTGGTGCAGCAGGGCGTGGTGCAGGCTCCGGACGGCGAACGCGGCTTTGCGCTCACGCTGCAGGTGCCGCAGGCCTGGGCGCAGATGCAGGCCGCGGCCGTGCCCGCTCCCGGCGCAGCCCTGCCTTCTGCCGCGGCGCCGGCACCGCTGCAGCTGCCGTTTGCCGCGCCCGCGCAGCAGCTGGAATCGGGTGCCCTGGCTTTGGTGATGCAGGGCGCGGGGCCTGCGGGGGAGAGGGTGCGCACCAGCGCGCTGCTGTGGCTGGATTTCCAGCCGCCGCCGGCCGCGGCGGGCGCGCCATCCGCAGCAGCGGCGCTGGCCGGCCTGCTGCCCTCGGCGCAGATGGCGCAGCAGGCATTGGCCACGCTGCAGCCCCGCAGCGACCCCTGGCTGCAGATGGCCGTTTTGCAGGCCAGTGGTCAGCAGCCGCGCGATGAGCAACGCATCGAGGAGCGCCGCATCGGGCTGTGCCAGGAACTGGACTGCCCCTATCGCGCCAAGGCCAGCTGCGTGCAGCCCTTCTGCACGGAAATGAACCGGGCCTGGGCCACGGCGCGCATCGGGTCGGCCGCCAGCTGAGGCGTGCGCCAGTCAAGCCCGGGACGCCGATTCATGCCATATTCAACGCCGGCAAGCCGACCACGGCGACGCTGTTGTCCGCGTCCTGGGGCTCGGCAACTTCAAAGGGCTGAAGCATATCCCCACAGGCGCTATCCATAGGTGGCTGCACATCGGCTTGTGCTTCGTCGTCTGGGGCACTGGTTCCGCCGTCCTGCTGGTCGATAGCTTCCATCAGGAACTTGATCTGCGCCGTTGTCAGGGTGTTGGCTTCCGTCAAGGCCTTCTCTTGAGCTTCACGCAGGGCTTCGACTTCCTCCAAGGCCTTCTCTTGAGCTTCATGCAGGGCTTCGACTTCCCCCAGGGCCTTGTATTGAGCTTCCTGCCGGGCTGCCATTTCCTCCAGGGCCTTCGGGTCAACTTCCTGCAGGGCTTCGGTTTCCTCCAAGGCCTTCTTTTGAGCTTCCTGCATGGCTGCGACTTCCTTCATGGTCTTCTCTTTAGCTTCCTGCAGGGCTGTGACCTCCTTCATGGCCTTCTCTTTAGCTTCCTGCAGGGCTGCGGCTTCCTCCAGGACCTTCTCCTTAGCTGCCTGCGACGCTGCGACTTTCTCAATGGCCTTCTCTTGTGCTTGGTATTTGAATGCTATTTTTTCCCGAAGCATGCTCGCAGCGGATTTGAGCTCGCGGAGCATGTCGTTGACGACGTGCTTTTGTGTTTCATAGCCTTGCTTGAGATACGTCCCGGATGTGTTGAGCATGGTTGAAAGTGAAAAGTTGATGGATGAATATATAGCTTAACTCTATCAATAATGATTAATCAATAGCATTTTCATTTGTTGTGAATTTGCTTAATCAGCACGCGCCTGCCTTGGTTCCAGCCAGGGCCGTGCGTTGGTGGAGTGCCTGGAGGCCGGTGGCGCGGCAGGGGGCCAGGGCCTCGCGCAGGCGCAGGCCTGCCAAGACGCGGCGCGAACTGCGTGGCGGTGCAGGCGCTGGAGCCGCAGAGGCAGGAGCGCAGTAGGTTGGAGCCTGCGTCTGATGCGCAGTCCGTACAGACCCAGCGTATTTGCCGGGTGCCAGAAAGCAGTGTCCCCCTCCACCGTCAGGTGAGAGGGGGACCAAGGGCGTCAGCGCGCCGCGTTCAGGGCCTGCGGCGCCCGGCGCGCGTCACGGGTAGAGGCCGCGCATCTCGCGCGCATGCAGTATCCGCTGGCACGCGATGATGAACGTCGCAGTCCGCAGGCTGACCTTGTGGTCCTGCGCCACCTGCCACACGCCGGCAAACGCGTCTTGCATGATGCGCACCAGGCGCGCATTGATCTCGTCCTCGCTCCAGAAGAAGCTGGAGAAATCCTGCACCCATTCGAAATAGCTCACCGTGACGCCGCCGGCGTTGGCAATGACGTCGGGCAGCACCAGCACGCCCTTGTCGTTCAGGATGTCGTCGGCTTCGGGCGTGGTCGGGCCGTTGGCGCCCTCGATCACCAGCTTGGCCTTGATCTTGCCGGCGTTGTCGGCGTGGATCTGGCCCTCGAGCGCGGCCGGGATCATGATCTCGCAGTCCACGCCCCAGAACTCTTCCTTGGCCAGCACGTCGGCACCGGCGAAACCGGCCACGCCGCCCGTGTGCTGCACATGGCGCAGCAGCGCCGGCACGTCGATGCCCAGGCTGCTGTGGATGCTGCCGCTGTGGTCCTGCACCGCGACCAGCTTGGCGCCGGCCTCGACGAACAGCTTGGCGGCAATGCCGCCGACATTGCCGAAGCCCTGCACGGCGATGCGCGCCTCTTCGACGCGCATGTTGGTGCGGCGCATGGCTTCAATGCCGACGGTGAACACGCCGCGGCCCGTGGCTTCGCGCCGGCCGAGCGATCCGCCCAGGTCCACGGGCTTGCCCGTGACCACGCCGGTGGCGGTGGAGCCGGTGTTCATCGAGTAGGTGTCCATCATCCAGGACATGATCTGCTCGTTGGTGTTGACGTCCGGCGCCGGGATGTCCTTGTTCGGGCCGATGATGATGCCGATCTCGCTGGTGTAGCGGCGCGTGAGGCGCTCGAGTTCGGCGTGCGACAGCGTCTTGGGATCGACGCGGATGCCACCCTTGGCACCGCCGTAGGGCACGTTGACGGCCGCGTTCTTGATCGACATCCAGGCCGACAGCGCCATGACTTCGGACAGCGTCACGTCCTGGTGGAAACGCACGCCGCCCTTGCCCGGGCCGCGGCTGGTGTTGTGCTGCACGCGGTAGCCCTCGAAGTGGGCGATGGTGCCGTTGTCGAGCTCGATCGGCACATCGACGATCAGCGCGCGCTTGGGGCGCTTGAGCGTTTCGACCCAGCGCGCAAGATGGCCCAGGTAGGGCGTGACACGGTCGATCTGCTGCAGGTAGATGCCCCAGGGGCCGAGCTTTTCGGCTTGCAGATAGGAGGGCAGGGGATGGGCCGGCAACGTGCTGGTCGACGGGGAGACAGGGGTGTTTTGCATGGAAGATTCCAAAGCGTTTGAAGCGGTGGTCAAAGAAGTAATGACACGTTTTTGAGCTTATTCCTGCAGTTGCGGCTTGTCCAACGCCGCTTCCTTTGCTTGTTATGCATTTCATGCATAACCATGGTGTGTCTCCCAGGACACTTTGCCGTGGAACCACGTTTTTACGCAAGAATGCAGCCCTGGTCACATTGCTGTCTTTGCCAAGGAATTCCATGTCCGTTGAAGCCGTCACCCACACCTTGCTGCAGGCGCGCGCCCATGGCCGGCTGGCCGATGCGCTGCCGCTGGCCGAGAGCCTTGCCAGCGTGGAGGACGCATATGCGGTGCAGCAGGCCGTGGCCCGGCAGCGCGACTGGTTCTACAACGGCGCGCCGCGCGCCTGGAAGTCGGGCGGCGCCTCCCGCAGCGCGCCGCTGACCCATGCGCCGCTGCCCCCGGCGGGCGTCTGGGCCAGCCCGGCGACGGTGGCCCGCTGGCCCGTGCGTCCGGGCGGCATCGAAGCCGAGATCGCGCTGCGGCTGGGGCAGGATGTGACGCCTGCACAGGCCGAGGGGCTGGTGGCGGGTCGGGGCGCGGAGCTGATCGATGCGATGGCCGTCTCCATCGAAGTGGTGGAGTCGCGCTGGCTGCAGCAGTTCTCGGCGCCGCCGTTGCTGCTGCTGGCGGATCAGCTGTGCCATGGGGCGCTGGTGGTTGGCGACTGGCAGCCTTGCGATCTGGTGCGGGCTGCTCCCGACTGGATGCAGCAGGTGTGCCGGTTGCGCGTGGGCGAGGGCGAGGTTTCGGTGCATGCCGGCACCCATTCGCTGGGAGATCCGGCCTGGCTGCTGGCGGACTGGTTGCGCCATGCGACTTCTCGGTACGGCACGCTGAGGGCAGGTACCGTCGTGACCACTGGGAGCTGGGTGGGGTTGGTACAGGTGCAGGCGGGGGATCGGGTGCATGCGCAGTTTGATGGGGTGGGAGAGGCTTGGCTGCAGCTTTGATTGGGGGCTAGGCGCCCCCGCCAGCCCGGGCCCTGCGCGCGGCAGGCGCAGCCAGATGGGCGGGATCGGGAGCGGAATAGCTTCTTTGGGACGTGAAAGACGTCAACCGTGCCTATAGCGAGCCCTTGCAGGTAAAACCGTTCGTCCTGAGCTTGTCGAAGGATGAAGGGCCTGCCCGAGAGTGCATGGATACGCTCACCCCCGCTCACTCTCCACCCATCTGCTTCCCCATCGCCCGCACAAACATCTGCGCCCCCAGCCCCATCGGCCTTTGCTTGGACCACACCACGTCCACCCAAAGCCGCAGGCCGTTGCTGAGATTGGAAAACGGCATCTCCACCAGCCGCCCGGCCTCGATGTAGGGCGCCACCAGCGAGCGCGGCTGCCAGCCCCAGCCGAGGCCGGCCTCGATCAGGCCCAGGGCGGCGAGATGGTTGTCGGTGCGCCAGATATGGCGGGCATAGACGAAGCGGGCGTCGATCTGGCCGAGGTCGCGGCTGGCGACCACGATCTGGCGCGTGGTCTTGAGGTGTTCTTCACTGAGCGACGGCAGTCCATGCCCTGCGGCCTGGGCGCGTGCGGCTTCCAGCACCGGATGATTCGGGGACATGACGGCCACCAGGGTGTCGCTGCCGACCTCCTCGAAGCCCTCCCGGCCGTCGAGGCTGGGGCGCTCGAAGACCAGCGCCAGCTGCGCGCGGCCGGTGTGCAGCATTGCCAGCGCGTCTTCCTGCGGCGCGGCCAGCACCTCGACTTCCAGCAAGGGATGGGCCTGGGCCAGCGCGGCCAGGGCTGCGGGCCAGTGCGAGGCCAGCAGCTCGGGAGCGATGGCGATGCTCAGGCGCTGCTCCAGCCCCTGCGTCAGCGCCAGGGCCTGGCCGTTGAGCTGCTGCAGCTGCGCGGCCAGCAGGCGCGCCTGGGGCTCCAGCGCACGCGCGCTGGCGGTGGGCTGGGGCTCGCGGCCAGTGCGGTCGAAGAGATGGAGCTGGAGCTCCGCTTCGAGGTGCGCGATCGCCATGCTCACGGCCGACGGCACCCGCGACAGCGCGCGCGCCGCGGCCGAGAACGAGCCGTGATCGAGAACCGCCAGGAACACCAGAACATTGTCGGAGGAGAAAGCCATGGGCTCAATCTATCAGCAAAGTTGAAAGATGCTGACTTTTGCTGTCAGTGAGAACCCTATAAAGTCCGCGCATGTCTTTGAATATCTCTTCTCCGAAGCGCCAGCTGCAGGGACCCTGGCGGCGCGTCGTGTATGTCACTTTGTTTGAAGTGTTTGCCATTGCCGCCACTTCCTTTGGCCTGTCCGCACTGACCGGCGAAAGCGCCGCCCATTCCAGCATCGTTGCCGTCATGACCTCGGCCATCGCGGTCGCCTGGAATGTGGTCTGGAACGGCCTGTTCGAGCGCTGGGAAGCGCGCCAGGCGCAGCGCGGCCGGGGCTTCGCGCGGCGCGCGGCGCATGCGCTGGGCATGGAGGGCGGGCTGGTGGTGATGCTGGTGCCGCTGTTCGCCTGGTGGTTCAAGGTCAGCCTGTGGCAGGCCTTTCTGATGGACCTGGGGCTGCTGCTGTTCTTCCTGGTCTATACCTTTGTCTTCAATTGGGCATTCGACCGGGTGTTCGGGCTTCCGGCTTCGGCGCAGGAGCAGTCCGCGCCTCAATCCGTGGCCGCCGGCGCCTCGTAAGCCAGCTCCAGCCGATACGCCATCCCCAGGAACAACGACTGCGCCAGCGCCATGGTGCTGGTCAATGAACGGAACCCAAAGGTCGCGCCATCCTGCGCGACCAGCACCACGCTGGCTTGCGCGGCCAACGGGCTCAGCTGGCTGTCGGTGATGGCCAGCAGGTGCGCGCCGCGGGCCAACGCGGCCTGGGCCAGCTCCAGCGTTTCCTGCGCATAGGGAGCGAACGACACCGCCAGCATCACGTCGCCGGGGCGCAGCGCGCGCATCTCGAGCTGCTGCATCGCGCCCAGGCCATTGAGCCAGTGCACCGGCTTGCCGGTGTGCTGCAGCGCATAGGCCAGGTAGGCGCCCACGGGAAAGGCGCGGCGCGAAGCCGCCAGCCAGATCGCCGGGGCCTGCACCATCAGATCCACGCCGGCTTCGAAGCGCTCGTCGGGCAGCTGGCGCTGCAGCGCCTGCAGGCTGTCGACGCTGCGCTCGATGACTTCGCGCGCCAGCTGCCCCACGGCCAGGGTCTGGGCGCCGGGCACGATCAGGCCGCGGATGCGCTCCTGGTAGCCGCGGTTGGGCGCGAGCTGGCGTTCGGCGTCGGCGCGGAACAGTGCCTGCAGCTCGGAATAGCCGCTGAAGCCGAAGTGCTTGGCAAAGCGCACCACCGCCGACGGCTGCACGCCGCAGGCCTCGGCCGTGGCCTGCACGCCGTCGAGCGCCAGCCGGTCGCGGTGCATCTCCACATGGCGCGCGATGGTCTTGAGCTGGCGGCTCAGGCCATCGAATTGCGTCTGCAGGTCCGCCAGGAAGGCCTGCGTATCCGAAAACGGCGCCGGCGCCACGGCCACCGGGGCTTTCCCTGAAGTTGTTGTTCTATTTTTCATGAATTTAGAAAATATTTTCTATATCGGATTATCATCCGCTGGCGAAGATTATCCGGCGGGGCCTGCGCGCTGCCGATGTGACCACAAGGAACCCATGAGCACGCTGCCCTTTCCCGCCGACCGCCCCTTCGACGTTGCCTGCCTCGGGCGCCTGGCCGTCGATCTCTATGCGCAGCAGATCGGCTGCAGCCTCGAGGACGCCAGCGGCTTCTCCAAATACCTCGGCGGCTCCTCCGCGAACATTGCCTTCGGCACGGCGCGGCTGGGCCTGCGCTCGGCCATGGTCTCGCGCGTGGGCAACGAACAGAACGGCCGCTTCCTGTGCCGCACGCTCGAGCGCGAAGGCTGCGACGTGAGCCAGGTGCGCATTGACCCGGAGCGCCTGACGGGCATGGTACTGCTGGGCATCAAGGACCAGGATACGTTCCCGCTGCTGTTCGCGCGCGAGAATTGCGCCGACATGGCGCTGTGCGAGGACGACATCGACGAGGCGTTTCTCGCGCGGTGCCGCAGCCTGGTGGTCACCGGCACCCATCTGAGCACGCCCGGCGTGCTGGCCGCCAGCCGCAAGGCGCTGGAAATCGGTGGTCGCCATGGCCTGGTGCGCGTGCTCGATATCGACTACCGGCCCGTGCTCTGGGGCCTGACCGGCAAGGGCGACGGCGAGACCCGCTACATAGGCAACGACCAGGTCAGCGCGCACCTGCAGCAGCAGCTGGGAATGTTCGAGCTGATCATCGGCACCGAGGAGGAGTGGATGATTGCCGGCGGCGCCGAAGGCGACCTGATGGCCAGCCTGCGGTGCGCGCGCGAATGCACTCGCGCGGTATTCGTCGTCAAGCGCGGCCCGCTGGGCTGCTCGGTGATCGAAGGCGCGATCCCAGCGGCCATCGACGATGCGCTGACGGTGCTGGGCGAGCGCATCGAGGTGCTCAACGTGCTGGGCGCGGGCGATGCGTTTGCCTCGGGCCTGCTGGCAGGGCTGCTGCGCGGCAAGTCCTTTGCCGAAGCCGCGGCCATGGCCAACGCCTGCGGCGCGATCGTGGTGTCGCGCCATGGCTGCGCGCCCGCCATGCCCACGCCGGCCGAGCTGGCGCACTGGTTCTCGGGCAAACGCCACGTGCGGCCCGACCAGGATCCGCAGCTGGCGCATCTGCACCGCGTCACCGCGGCGCGTCCGGCCTGGCCCGAACTTTGCGTGCTGGCCTATGACCATCGCTCGCAGTTCGAGGAGCTGGCCGACCAGGCCGGCGCCGACCGCGCGCGCCTGCCGCGGCTCAAGCGCCTGATCAACCGCGTGGTCGAGGAAGTGGAGACCGATCCCGGCTGCCAGGGCCGCATGGGCGTGCTGATCGACGGCCGCATCGGCGAGGCCGCGCTGCACGACGCCACCGGCCGCGGCTGGTGGGTGGGCCGCCCCATCGAGCGCCCGGGTTCGCGCCCGCTGCGCTTCGACGGCACGCATTCGCTGGCCTCGCAGCTGCAGCACTGGCCGCGCGAGCAGACCGTCAAGTGCCTGGTGTTCTACCACCCGCAGGACGACGCCGCGCTGCGCGCCGAGCAGGAGGAATGGCTGCAGCAGGTCTGGGAGGCGACGCGCGCCAGCGGCCACGAGCTGCTGCTGGAAGTGATTCCGCCCAGGGACCGGATCGCGCCCGGCGACACCGGCGAATGCGTGGTGCAGACCATCGGGCGCTTCTACGACCTGGGCTTCAAGCCCGAATGGTGGAAGGTGGGCGCGATGTCGCGCGCGCAGTGGCTGGCGCTGGAGGCGCTGGTGCGCGAGCGCGATCCGTATTGCCGCGGCGCGGTGATCCTGGGGCTGTCGCAGCCGCTGGAGCAACTGATCGCGGCCTTTGCCGAGGCCCCGGCCTCGCTGGTCAAGGGTTTCATGATCGGGCGCAGCGTGTGGTCGGCGCCGGCGCTGGCCTGGCTGCAAGGCGAGATCGACGATGCGGGGCTGCATGCGCGCATCGCGGCGAATTTCCGCGCGCTGATCGCGGGATGGCGTGCGGCGCGCAGCGCGCCGCGGGTGGCGCAGCCCCTGGCCGAAGGGCTGCCGGCATAACTGCAGCTTTATCGGCTGCATAGGAATTCAGTGGAATCGAAGCGCCTCGCGCTCACAGAACAAGGAGACAGACATGACCCATTCCCTTCACCGCCGTGCCTTTGGCCGCCGGCTGGCCGCGTTGGCCGCGGCGTCCGCCCTGCCGGCCTGGGCTGCCGGCACCTCGCCGGCCAGTGCCTCGCCGGCCGGCGGCTACCCGCAGCGCCCGGTCGAGCTGATCGTGCCCTTTGCCGCGGGCGGCGGCACCGACGTGCTGGCGCGCGCGCTGGCCGAGACCATGCGCCGGCACTTTCCGCAGAACGTGATCGTGATGAACCGCGCGGGCGCCAGCGGCGCGCTGGGCTGGTCCGAGCTGGCGGCGGCCAAGCCCGATGGCTACAAGCTGGCGATCATCACCGTCGAGATGACGATGATTCCGCACATGGGGCTGACGAAGGTCACTTCGGACGATGTGCAGCCCATCGCGCGGTTGAATGCCGATCCGGCAACGATTGCGGTGCGTGCCGACTCGCCGTTCAAGACGCTGGAGGAATTCCTGGCTGCCGCGAAGAAGAGCGCGGGCGATGTGCGCATCGGCAATGCCGGGCCGGGCTCGCTGGGGCATCTTGCCGCGGCGGCGCTGGAGGACAAGGTCGGTGTGCAGTTCAACCATCTGCCGTATCGCGGTGCGAACCCGGCGGTGCTGGATCTGCTGGGCGGCCATATCGAGGCCGTGGCGGTTACGCCGGTCGAGGTGGCCACCTATGTGGCGGCGGGCAAGTTGCGGCCGCTGGCGATCATGGGCGACAGGCGCATCCAGGCGGGCTGGGAGCAGGTGCCCACGCTCAAGGAGCGTGGCATCGATCTGGTGATCGGGGGCTGGCGCGGCCTGGCGGCGCCGAAGAACACGCCGCCGGAGATCGTGCAGCAGTTGCGCACGGTGATGGCGCGGACCTTGCAGGAGCCCGAACTGCGCGCGACCATGGCCAAGCAGAACATGGGCGAGGGGTATCTGGACCAGCCGGCGTTTCTGGAGGTGATTGCGCGGGACAACGCTACCTTCAAGCAGCTGGTCAACAAGCTGGGGATCAAGGCTTGAGAGTTGGTTGATCCCGTATATGCCAAGCGCCCGGAAGGATGCCGCGTGGTTCTTCTATAGAGGGGCCGTTTACCCTTCGACGGGGCCGCCGAGGCAGGCTCAGGGCGAACGTTATTCAAAGCGCTGCGGTTTTCTCCGTTCGTCCTGAGCCTGTCGAAGGATGAACGGCCCCTCTCCAAATAAGCCCCGTCACCCTTTCCCCTGCGGCGCAAACCCCCCCGCAAACACCTCCCGCAACCACTCCACGAACACCCCCACCGCCCGCGGCACATGCGCCGAATAGGGCCGCATCGCATAGATCGTCGGACTGAAAGCGCCCATCGGCCGCCACTGCGGCAGCACCGGCACCAGCTGGCCCGAAGCCAGCGCGGCCTGGGCGCTGAAGTCGGGCACCAGGGCGATGCCCAAGCCGGCGATGGCCGCGTCACGCAGCGCCTCGCTGTTGTTGGCCACCAGCGGGCCGCTCACGGGCACGGTGGTGCGGGCGCCGCCGCCGCGGCCCAGGCGTTGCAGGGTCCAGGCGGCGGCTTCCTGGCCGCGCGGGTAGTGCAGGCAGCGGTGCTGGCGCAGGTCGTCGGGCACGGCGGGCGCGGGGCCGTGGCGCTCCAGATAGGCCTGGCTTGCCACCAGCACCGAATGGGTCGTGCACAGCGCCCAGGCCACATGGTTCTCGGGCGGCGCGGCGGTGTGACGGATCGCCAGGTCCAGGCCCTGCTGCGACAGCGGGCGCAGCTGGTCCGAGAGGTCGAGCTCCAGTTGGATGTCGGGATAGCGGTCGAGAAACGCCGGCAGCCGCGGCACCAGGTGCTGGCGCGCCAGCGCCACGGGCGCCGTGACGCGCAGGCTGCCGCGCGGCGCGTCGGCGAGGTCGCGCACCTGCGCGAAGCTGCCGGCAATGCGCTCGAAGGCCTCGCGCGTGTCCTGCACCAGATGCCGGCCGGCCTCGGTCAGCAGCATCGAGCGCGTGGTGCGCCGCACCAGCGGCACCCCGGCCGCGCGCTCCAGGCCGGCAATGTGCTGGCTCACCGCGGCCTTGCTCACGCCCAGGCGCGCGGCGGCGGCCGTGAAGCTGCCCTGCTGCTCGAGCACCACCAGCCACCACAGGTGCGACCAGAGCTGCTCGGTTTTCAATGCATCGTTGGAATTCATTGCGGCATTGTTCATCAAATCAAACAATCAATTCAGCTGCCAGGGCTGGGCAGGGCGTAGCCGGCTGCCTAAACTTGGCTCCAGTTTCGCGACGATCCAAGGAGCTTCCATGAACGCAGCCATCTCCACCGCCTCCATCACCCATTTCATCCACGGCCAGCGCGTCGCCGGCAACAGCCTGCGCACCCAGCCCGTCACCAACCCCGCCACCGGCGCCGTCACGGGCGCCGTGGCGCTGGCCAACCGCGCCGATGTCGACGCCGCCGTGGCCGCGGCCGCTGCCGCTTTCCCGGCCTGGGCCGACACCCCGCCGATCCGCCGCGCGCGCGTGATGTTCAAGTTCCTCGAGCTGGTCAACCAGCACAAGGACGAGCTGGCGCACGCGATCACCGCCGAGCATGGCAAGGTGTTCACCGATGCCCAGGGCGAGGTCGCGCGCGGCATCGACATCATCGAGTTCGCCTGCGGCATCCCGCAGCTGCTCAAGGGCGACTTCACCGAGCAGGTCTCGACCGGCATGGACAACTGGACGCTGCGCCAGCCGCTGGGCGTGGTCGCCGGCATCACGCCCTTCAACTTTCCGGTGATGGTGCCGATGTGGATGTTCCCGGTGGCCATTGCCGCGGGCAACACCTTCGTGCTCAAGCCCAGCCCGACCGACCCGACGGCCTCGCTGATGATGGCCGAGCTGCTGCAGAAGGCCGGCCTGCCCGACGGCGTGTTCAACGTGGTCCAGGGCGACAAGGAAGCGGTGGACGCGCTGATCGAGCACCCCGAGGTCAAGGCCGTGAGCTTCGTCGGCTCGACGCCGATCGCCAACTACATCTACGAGACCGGCGCGCGCCTGGGCAAGCGCGTGCAGGCGCTGGGCGGCGCGAAGAACCACATGGTGGTGATGCCCGATGCCGATATCGACCAGGTGGTCGATGCGCTGATCGGCGCGGGCTATGGCTCGGCCGGCGAGCGCTGCATGGCGATCAGCGTCGCGGTGCTGGTGGGCGACGTGGCCGACAAGGTCGTGGAGCGCCTGGTCGAGCGCACGCGCACGCTCAAGGTGCTCGATGGCGAGAACCTGGCGGCCGAGATGGGTCCCATCGTGACGCGCGCCGCGCAGGAACGCATCGCCGGCTACATCGCCCTGGGCGAGCAGGAAGGCGCGCAGCTGCTGGTCGACGGCCGCAATTTCGACGGCGCGCAGGCCGGCGCGGGCTGCGAGGGCGGCTTCTGGCTCGGCGGCACGCTGTTCGACCACGTGACGCCGGAGATGCGCATCTACAAGGAGGAGATCTTCGGCCCGGTGCTGGCCTGCGTGCGCGTGCCCGACCTGGCCCAAGCCATTGATCTGGTCAATGCGCATGAATTCGGCAACGGCGTGGCCTGCTTCACGCGCGACGGCAACGTGGCGCGCGAATTCGGCCGCCGCATCCAGGTCGGCATGGTCGGCATCAACGTGCCGATCCCCGTGCCCATGGCCTGGCAGGGCTTCGGCGGCTGGAAGAAGAGCCTGTTCGGCGACATGCATGCCTATGGCGAGGAAGGCGTGCGCTTCTACACCCGGCAAAAGAGCATCATGCAGCGCTGGCCGGAGAGCATCGGCAAGGGGGCGGAATTCGTGATGCCTACGGCGAAGTAGGGCGCTCTCTGGTCGCTAGCCACCCTTCGACAGGCTCAGGGCGAACGGATTTTCCCGTTCGTGGTGAGCTTGTCGAACCATGGACGTCCTGCCCTCCAGACCCCTAGCCACTGCGACCTCCGCGCATCCCCGTTAAAATCCCGGGTTAACCCCCAAGGAGCGTTGCAGCGACGGCCCCGGCACGTGTCCGGACCGCTCGTCAGGCTTGGGGTTTCGTCTTCCGCAACGACGCTCACCTGTTGGCCCTTGTTTTTTGCAGGTGAGTTGCATGCCGTCTGAAGTTTCCATTCCTCCGATGCGTCTGTCGGGCCTCGAGCCCGTGTTCGTGGGCGAGGACACGCTGTTCGTCAACATCGGCGAGCGCACCAATGTCACCGGCTCCAAGGCCTTTGCGCGGCTGATCCTCAACGGCCAGTTCGAGGATGCGCTGGCCGTCGCGCGCCAGCAGGTCGAGAACGGCGCGCAGGTGATCGATGTCAACATGGACGAAGCCATGCTCGACAGCGAGGCCGCGATGGTGCGCTTCCTGAACCTGATCGCCTCCGAGCCGGACATCGCGCGCGTGCCGATCATGGTCGATTCGTCCAAGTGGGCGGTGATCGAGGCCGGGCTGCGCTGCATCCAGGGCAAGGGCATCGTCAACTCGATTTCCATGAAGGAGGGCGTCGAGCCCTTCAAGCAGCAGGCCAAGCTGGTCAAGCGCTATGGCGCCGCGGCCGTTGTGATGGCGTTCGACGAGCAGGGCCAGGCCGATACCTTCGCGCGCAAGATCGAGATCTGCGAGCGCGCCTACCGCATCCTCGTCGACGAGGTCGGCTTCCCGCCCGAGGACATCATCTTCGACCCGAACATCTTTGCCGTCGCCACCGGCATCGAGGAGCACAACAACTACGCCGTCGATTTCATCGAGGCGGTGCGCTGGATCAAGCAGAACCTGCCCGGCGCCAAGGTCTCGGGCGGGGTGTCGAACGTGTCCTTCTCCTTCCGCGGCAACGACCCGGTGCGCGAGGCGATCCACACCGTGTTCCTGTACCACGCGATCCAGGCCGGCATGGACATGGGCATCGTCAACGCCGGCATGGTCGGTGTCTATGACGACATCGAGCCCGTGCTGCGCGAGCGCGTCGAGGACGTGGTGCTCAACCGCCGCCCCGACGCCGGCGAGCGCCTGGTGGAAATCGCCGAAACCGCGCGCAGCGGCGCCAAGGACGAGAGCAGGAAGCTCGAATGGCGCGGCACGCCCGAGGCGCCCGTCACCGTGGCGCAGCGCCTGGCGCATGCGCTGGTGCACGGCATCACCGACTTCATCACCGAGGACACCGAGGAGGCCTACCGCGAGGTGCTGGCGCGCGGCGGCCGGCCGCTGCATGTGATCGAGGGCCCGCTGATGGCGGGCATGAATGTCGTCGGCGACCTGTTCGGCGCGGGCAAGATGTTCCTGCCGCAGGTGGTGAAGTCGGCGCGCGTGATGAAGCAGGCCGTGGCCCACCTCGTGCCCTACATCGAGGAGGAAAAGCGCCAGCAGCAGGCCGCGGGCGAGGATGTGCGCTCCAAGGGCAAGATCGTGATCGCCACCGTCAAGGGCGACGTGCACGACATCGGCAAGAACATCGTCACCGTGGTCCTGCAGTGCAACAACTTCGAGGTCGTGAACATGGGCGTGATGGTGCCCTGCCACGAGATCCTGGCCAAGGCCAAGGAGGAGGGCGCGGACATCATCGGCCTGTCGGGCCTGATCACGCCCAGCCTGGAGGAGATGCAGTACGTGGCCGGCGAGATGCAAAAGGACGAGTACTTCCGCAGCCGCCGCATGCCGCTGCTGATCGGCGGCGCCACCTGCTCGCGCGTGCATACGGCGGTGAAGATCGCGCCCAAGTACGAGGGCCCGGTGATCTACGTGCCCGACGCGTCCCGCAGCGTGGGCGTGGCGCAGAGCCTGCTGGGCGAAGGCCTGCAGGAATATCTGCAGGCGCTGGAGGCCGACTACGACAAGGTGCGCCAGCAGCATGCCAACCGCAAGCAGGTGCCGATGTGGCCGCTGGCCAAGGCGCGCGCCAATGCCACGCCCGTGGACTTCACGCGCGTGCCGCCCGCGCCGCGCGCGCTGGGCCGGCGCGTGTTCAGGAATTTCGACCTGAACGAGATCGCGCGCTTCATCGACTGGGGCCCGTTCTTCCAGACCTGGGACCTGGCGGGCCCGTACCCGGCCATCCTCGACGACGAGATCGTCGGCGCCGAGGCGCGCAAGGTCATGGCCGACGGCCAGGCGATGCTGCAGAGGATCATCAGCGGCCGCTGGCTGTCGGCCAATGGCGTGATCGGCCTGTACCCGGCCAACAGCGTGGGCGACGACATCGAGTTCTACACCGACGACACGCGCAGCGAGGTGCTGCTGACCTGGCATGGCATGCGCCAGCAGACCGAGAAGCAGGCCGTCGAGGGCGTCATGCGCCCGAGCCGCTGCCTGGCGGATTTCGTCGCGCCCAAGGACAGCGGCATCAAGGATTACGCCGGCCTGTTCGCGGTCACGTCAGGCCTGGGCATGGAGAAGAAGGAGCAGGAGTTCATCGACCAGCTCGACGACTACTCCGGCATCCTGTTCAAGTCATTGGCCGACCGCCTGGCCGAAGCCTTTGCCGAATGCCTGCACCAGCGCGTGCGCACCGACCTCTGGGGCTATGCGCCGGGCGAAGCGCTGAGCAACGAGGAGCTGATCAAGGAAAAGTACCAGGGCATCCGCCCCGCGCCCGGCTACCCGGCCTGCCCCGACCACAGCGCCAAGATCGCGCTGTTCGAAGCGCTGCAGTGCGCCGACATCGGCATGCACCTGACCGAAAGCCTGGCGATGACGCCGGCTTCCAGCGTCAGCGGCTTCTATCTGGGGCATCCCGATGCGACCTACTTCAATGTGGGGCAGATCGGGGAGGATCAGCTGGGCGACATGGCGCGGCGGCGGGGGATTCCGGAGGAAGAATTGCGGAGTTTGCTGGCGCCTAACTTGGCTTGAGGGCAGGCCCGTTACCCTTCGACAGGCGCAGGTCGAACGGACCCTACCGTTCGTCCTGAGCCTGTCGAAGGATGAACGTCCTGCCTACAGTTCCGCCGACCAAGGCACCTCGGCCCGCGGCCTTCCCGTCGCAAAGAACGCCTTCAGATTCTCCACCACCAGATCCCCCATCGCCCTTCGCGTCTCATGCGTGCCGCTGGCCATATGCGGCGCCAGCACCACGTTGTCTAGTTCGAGCAAAGCCGGCAGCGGCCGCGGTTCGTCCTCGAACACATCCAGCCCCGCCCCCGCGATGCGCCCCTGCTGCAGCGCCTGCACCAGCGCCGCTTCGTCGACCACGCTGCCGCGCGCGATATTGACCAGGAAGCCCTTTGGGCCGAGCGCGTCCAGCACCTCGGCGGTGACCAGATGGCGCGTGCCGGCGCCGCCGGCGGCGGCCACCACCAGGTAGTCGCACCACTCGGCCAGGGCCAGCAACGAGTCCTTGTACGCATGCGGCGAGCCCTCGACCGGGCGGCGGTTGTGATAGCCGACCTCCATGTCGAAGCCCGATCCGCGGCGTGCAATCGTCGAGCCGATGCGGCCCATGCCGAAAATGCCCAGGCGCTTGCCCGACACCCTGGTCTGCAGCCCGAAGCGGCCGCGCGTCCAGTCGCCGCGGCGCACGAAGCGGTCGGCGGCGCTCACGCCGCGCGAGACGTCGAGCAGCAGCGCAAACGCGAGATCCGCCACGCAGCCATCGAGCACCTGCGGCGTGTGGCCCACGCGCACCTTCTGCGCGACCAGCGCGGCCTCGTCCAGCGTGTCATAGCCCACGCCGAAGCTGCTCACGACCTGCAGGTTCGGCAGTGCGCGCACCAGTTCGGCGTCCGCGCCGATGCCGGCCGAGGTGACCAGGCCGACGAATTCGGCGCCATGCGCGGCCAGGAAGCCCGCGCGGTCGGCCTCGAGGTCGAGGCGGTGGATATCGAACTGGGCGGCCAGCTCCTGATCGAGCGCGGCCAGGGGCATCTTGCCGTTTTGCAGCAGGCGAGGGGGACGGGACATGGGTCGATTCTTTCGAAGTGCAATGACGCCGGACATTCTCGCCGCGTTTTTTCCCGCTGCCGCGCCAGCCATGCGTGTCAGACTTTTTCGCAGGATGCGTTCCGGCAGCGCGCAGGAATGCATTTTTGATAGCGCAAGCGCGCATCCTGGTTCAAGATAAGCGCATGCCTCCGATGCTCGACTCCCTCATGAAGCGCGCACATGTCCTCGTGCGCCCCATCCAACCGCTGATCGATGCGTTCAACCTCTGGCTGAACGCCGACGGGCTGCGCATGAGCGCGGCGATGTCGTTCTACGGCATCCTGAGCCTGGCGCCGCTGCTGCTGCTGCTGGTCGGAGTCCTCGGCTGGTGGCTGGACCGTTCGTATATCGAAACCACGCTGCTGGCCCAGGTGCAGGGCATCATCGGCGAGCGCGGCGCCGAGGTCGTCAAGGCGGCGCTGGCCAGCGCCCAGGAGCCCAGCGAAGGCACGGTGGCTTCGATCATCGCCTTCGTGCTGCTGCTGTCGGGTGCCACCGGTGTGTTCGTCGAGCTGCAGTCGGCGCTCGAGAAGCTCTGGCAGATGAATTCGGCGCAACCCGCCGAACAACGCGCCGCGTGGTGGCGCATGGCCACGCTGCGCCTGCGCGGACTGGCCTATGTGCTGGCGCTGGGTTTCCTGCTGATGGTCTCGATGGTGCTGTCCACGGCCGTCCACATGCTCACGACCTGGGCCGGCAGCCATCTGGCGGTGGCGCCCATGGCGCCGCTGGTCGGCCTGATCAACGAGAGCGTGGCCTTCGGCATTTCCATGCTGCTGTTCGTCGGGCTGATGCGCATCGGCACCGGCCCCAAGCCGCCGCTGCGTTTCCTGATCTTCGGTGCGTTCATCGGCGCCACGCTGTTCACGCTGGGCAAGCAGGGCCTGGCCTACTACCTGTCGACGGCGGCCGTGGTCTCGGCCTATGGCGCGGCCGGCTCGATCGTCGTGCTGCTGATGTGGATCTATTTCTCCTCGGCCATCTTGCTGTTTGCCGCCGCCAGCGCCAAGGCGGTGTGCGATGCGCGCAGCAAGAAGAAGGAGCCGCTGGGCGAACTTGCGAAGCAGCCCGACAGCGCCATTCCCACCTATGCGGGCGAGAATATCTGAGCTGATTCCGCCGCAGCCCACCGGCCGCCTGCCCGGCCAAGAAATGCCGGAAAGCATTTCAACAAGCGGGCTCGCCATGACGTGTCTGCCGAGGCCCCACGGGCAGGCATTCCGGATGATGCCCGGCATTGGCTGCGTTGAGCCGACGGAGCCACTGCATGCCACCAACTGCCGGAAGATCAGTCACGGACGTTCAGCGTCGGGATCATTCTTTTTCCATAGTAAGCAGCAACAAGCAAGCTGAACCAGCGGCCGATGCGCTGCTCGCCAAATGCGAACTCCGCTCCTATGCGTTCGCCGGTCGAGGAAGCGCCACTAACGCGCCCGGTCGCATTGGAATCGGAAATTTCAACCTTGCCGTAGAGAGCGAGTTTCAAACCCATCAGTCTGCCGATGTAGTTCCTGGGAAGGAAATAAAACCAATGGCTTGGAGCGCCAGAAACGGAACCGGTGGCACACGACCGGGAGATGCCAACCGTGCTGTCTGGCGCGGCAAAGGTGGCTCCCATCAACCCGCCGACGCTGTTTGTGCCGGACACTGATCCGGTTGCATAGGCCACGGAAATTTCGATCTTGCCGCCGGTGGAGATGCTCCCACCCACCAGCCCACCGACCAATTCCTTGCCGTCCACCGTTGCCATGGCATGGGAGCTGGAGATCCGGGCCGTGCCGCCGTCGGCCGAGCTGATCAATCCAACCAACCCACCTACGGCGTCTGCGCCAGACACGGCTCCTTCTGCATAAGACCGGGACATATTGGCGGTGCCGCCTTCGGTGGCCGTATGCTGGCCGACCAGCCCGCCGACAACGTTGGCGTTGCTCGACACCTGCGCGATTGCATGGGCGTTGCAGAGCTGGATCTCACCGCCTTTTTCGGCCCGGTTACGGCCCGCTATCGCGCCGACCTTCCCCTGTCCCGCGACACGCGCGCAGGCATACACGTTGTCCACAAGAGCCATGGCGCCGCATGCCCTGTTGTCTCCCACCAGCCCGCCGACGTAGCTTGCGCCCTCCACGCTGCCCCTGTGCAAACCGACGTTGCGCAGCGTGGCGTTCACGGCATTGCCAAAAAGGCCTGCATGGTTTTGCGCCGGACGTTTGACGGTCAGGCCGGCAATGCGATGGCCCAGGCCGTCGAAGATGCCACCAAAAGCCTGGTTTCGATCTCCAATCGGCGCAAAGCCCGCTTCCTTCGACCACTTGCGCGTGGGGCTGGCATCGATGTCCGCGCCCAGCGCGTATTTGCCCGACAGGTTGCCCTGAATGCCTTGCAGGTCCAGCCCCGTGGTGCTGTCCTGGCTGCCCAGCGCTGTCAGGATGGTGTAGCTGTCGCCGTTGATCTTCAGCCGTTGATTTTCTGGGATGCTTTGGTCCTGCACGTCCCTGAAATCCACGCGTCCGGTGAACTTGTCGTTTATCCGTGCCATGCGAACGCCGCTGCCTGCAGCGGCTGTCGCGTTGGCTTCGGAGTAGCCCCCGTAATTCATCTCCAGCCCGGCCGTGCCTTCGGCAGTCATGACGCCATTGACTTTGATATTGCGCCCGGCGTTGAGCGTCAATGTGTTTGCCGTCCACGTGACGTCATCGTTGAAGTGGATGTCGCCTTTGCCGCCGGCAATGCCTTGGCTGACCATGGCGATGGTGACATTGCCTTCGTCCAGGTCGCCGGACAGCTGCGCGCCGGAGATATCGCCGCCAACGGGAGCAATGGTGTAATCGCCGGGCTTGATCAGCCAGGTGCCGGCATGGCCGCTGGCGGCGCAGGTGGTGACCTTGCGGCCGGCTTGCAGCGTGACCCGGGCGGCGCGGGTTTCAACAAACCCGCCATTGCTCCCATCGGGCGCGCTTGCATCGATTAGGCCGCTGTGCACCACCTCGCCATGCCGCATGTCGCCCAGCAGCAGGATGCGCCCTTCTTTCACGGCCAGCGTGCGCGCCTGCACCGTGCCGGTGTTGGACACCACGCTGGCCGACAGTGTGTCGGCGGTGCTGGAAGTCATCACCACCTGGCCGCCATCGGCCTTGATCAGTTGCCTGTTCTCGATCAGCGTGTGCACCGTGGCCGGGTCCACCGCCACCTGCAATCTTCCATCCACGCCAGCCTGCAGCGTGACCTCGTTGCCACCGGCCAGCACCACGTTGCCCGACTGCGCGCTGAGGATTCCATCGTTCTTCACCGTGACCGCCAGCAGCGCCAATGTGCCGCCATCTGCCACCGTGATATTGCCCCCGTTGGTGATGCCTCCCCGTGCCGCGCTGCGCGTGAAGACCGGCTTGCCTGCATCGAAGTCGATGCTGGTGATATCCAGCGTCGAAGCCGCCAGCCCGCCCATGTTTACCTGGCTGTCTTTGCCAAAAACCACACCGTTTGGATTCACCAGCCAGACCTGGCCATTGGCACTGAGCTGTCCGCTGATCTCACTGGCATTGCCGCCCACTATGCGGATGAGCGTGACGGCACTGGCATCGGGCTGGTTGAATTGCACCTTGGCTCCGCTGCCGATGGCAAAGTCCTGCCAGTGCAGGATGGCGACCTGGCTGGCCTGATCGACGGTCATCTGCGCGCCGCTCTGGCCAACGCTGGCCTGGCCGGAAACCACTTGCCCGCCGGTCGGCAGGACCTGGGCTGCTGTGCGCACAGCCAGCTGCGCGCCCACCAACGGCGCCACGGACGTCAGCACAGCAGGGTTCTTGCCAGGGTGGCCCTTGCCAGGGCCGCGCGTGGCCGCAGGGGCGGGGGCATGGAACCGGGCGCTGTGATTCGAGAGAGGGCGGTAGTGGGGGTTCATGAAAGTCTGCCTCCAGGACATCAGGAAAATCAGGTGGTTTAATGCATAAACTATGCGATGTGAATGTATGATAGTTTTAAACTATCTTCAATGCGAGGTGGAGCATCACGTGCATTCACCGGTGCAGAGGCGATGGCGCTGGGCGCAGGTGCAAGGCCAGAACGACACAAGCGCCCGGGGGCGGGCGTCAGTGTGAAGCGCCCTTTAGCCCTTCGAGCAGGGCGGGACGCAGGCAGACGGCTGTTCGATCCAGGCGCAATGCGGCAATGGCTGCCGTGGAGGTTCGACTGCAGGAAGCGGGCGTGGCTCCGGCGTGTATGGCCTGCGCCTCAGCCCTGGAGCGGCAAATGCGAAAGCCAGGCTGGAAGGACCCAAAGCACCCAAGCCCGAGAAATAGAAGCCGGGGCCTATCTGCCAGGCCCGTCAAATCCAATGCGGTACCAGCCATCCTGCGCCTGGATGGCCTGGCGCAGGAATGGCTTACTTCTCGACGAACGCGCGTTCGACGACGAAGTCGCCGGGGGTGGTCGTGTTGCCTTCCTTGAAGCCGCGCTCCTCGAGCATGTGCTTGAGGTCCGCAAGCATGGCGGGGCTGCCGCAGAGCATGACGCGGTCGGTCTCGGGGTTCAGCTCGGGCAGGCCGATGTCGGCGGCGAACTTGCCGCTCTGGATCAGGTCGGTGATGCGGCCCTGGTTGCGGAAGGGCTCGCGCGTCACGGTGGGGTAGTAGATCAATTTGCCGCGCACGATGTCGCCGAGGAACTCGTGCTCGTTCAGGTCCTGCTCGAACAGCTGCCGGTAGGCCAGCTCCTCGACCTGGCGCACGCCGTGCACCACGACGGCCTTCTCGAACTTCTCATAGGTCTCGGGGTCGCGCGCGACGGACAGCCAGGGCGCGAGGCCGGTGCCGGTGCCGATCATGTAGAGGTTCTTGCCGGGCAGCAGGTAGTCGATCAGCAGCGTGCCCGTGGGCTTCTTGCCGACGATGATGGTGTCGCCCACCTGGATGTGCTGCAGCTTCGAGGTCAGCGGGCCGTTGTCCACCTTGATCGACAGGAACTCCAGGTGCTCCTCGTAGTTCGCGCTGGCGATCGAGTAGGCGCGCAGCAGGTTCTTGCCGTCCACCTTCAGGCCGATCATCGTGAAGTGGCCGTTGGAAAAGCGCAGCGAGGTGTCGCGCGTGGTGGTGAAGGAAAAAAGGCGGTCGGTCCAATGGTGGACGGACAGCACGCGTTCTTCGTTGAAAGCACTCATGGCGTGATAGGGATGAAGTGGAACGGGACCCGGTGCAAGGACAGGTCGGAAGCTGGCTGGCAAAACGCGGCGTGGAGAGGCACAACGTTCACGGGGCGGGCATCTGTCAAGCGGGCAAACCTGGGCATTGTCGGGCAAATGCGGATGTAAGGGTACATTTCATTCCCAGTCCGTATTCAGAACCAAGGAAATCGCATGACAAGGCAAGCGTGGACGGTGGCGGCAGTGCTGGCACTGGCCGGGGGACAGGCGGGGGCGCAAGGCGTCATCAAGATCGGCGAGATCAACAGCTACAAGGCCATGCCGGCCTTCCTGGAGCCCTACAAGAAAGGCATGGAGCTGGCCGTCGAGCAGATCAATGCCGGCGGCGGCATTGCCGGCAAGAAGCTCGCGCTCGTCACGCGCGACGACAACGGCAACCCGGGCGACGCAGTGCGCGCGGCCGAGGAGCTCTATGCGCGCGAGAAGATCGACGTGCTCACCGGCAGCTTCCTGTCGCATGTGGGGCTGGCGCTCACCGATTACGCGCAGCAGAAGAAGCGCTTCTTCCTGGCCTCGGAAACGCTGACCGACAAGGTGGTCTGGGCCCAGGGCAACCGCTACACCTACCGGCTGCGCGGCTCGACCTACATGCAGGTGGCAATGCTGGTGCCCGAGGCGGCGAAGCTGAAGAAAAAGCGCTGGGCGATCGTCTATCCCAACTACGAATACGGCCAGTCGGCGGTGGCGACCTTCAAGAAGCTGCTCAAGCAAGCACAGCCCGATGTCGAGTTCGTCGCCGAGCAGGCGCCGACGCTGGGCAAGATCGATGCCGGCAGCGTGGTGCAGGCGCTGGCCGATGCCAAGCCCGATGCGATCTTCAACGTGCTGTTCTCTGCCGACCTGGGCAAGTTCGTGCGCGAGGGCAATACGCGCGGGCTGTTCAAGGGCCGCGAGGTGGTGGGGCTGCTGACCGGCGAGCCCGAGTACCTGGAGCCTTTGAGGAAGGAAGCGCCGCTGGGCTGGATCGTCACCGGCTACCCCTGGTATGCGATCAAGACGCCCGAGCACCAGGCCTTCCTCAAGGCCTACCAGGACAAGTACAGGGAGCATCCGCGGCTGGGCACCATCGTCGGCTATGGCGCGATCAAGTCGCTGGAAGCCGGGCTGCGCAAGACCGGCGGCAGCGCCGACAGCGAGAAGCTCATTGCCGCGTTCAAGGGCCTGGAAGTCGACATTCCCTTCGGCCGCATCACCTACCGGCCCGAGGACAACCAGTCGACCATGGGCGCGTATGTGGGCAGGACGGCCTATGACCAGAAGCTGGGGCATGGGGTGATGGTGGACTTCCACTATGCGGATGGGAAGGATTACCAGCCGTCGAACGAGGCCGTGCGCCAGCTGCGTCCTGCCGCCGCGCGATGAGCCTGTCCGGACTGCTGGTGCAACTGCTCAACGGGCTGGCCAGCGCCTCCTCGCTGTTCCTGGTCTCGGTCGGGCTGTCGCTGATCTTCGGCGTCACGCGCACCATCAATTTCGCGCATGGCTCGTTCTACATGCTGGGGCTGTACATCGCGTACTCGCTGGTCGGCTATCTGGGCGAGCACATCGGTTTCTGGCCGGCGCTGCTGCTGGCGCCGCTGGCCACCGCGGCGCTGGGGGCGCTGGTCGAGATGGCGCTGCTGCGGCGTATCTACAAGGCGCCCGAGCTGTTCCAGCTGCTGGCGACCTTTGCGCTGGTGCTGGTGATCAAGGACGCGGTGCTCTGGCATTGGGGGCCGGAGGAGCTGTTCGGCCCGCGCGCGCCGGGGCTGGAAGGCGCGGTCGACATCCTGGGGCGGCAGTTCCCGGTCTATGACCTGCTGCTGATCGCCGCGGGGCCCGTGGTGCTGGGGCTGCTGACGCTGCTGCTCACGCGCACGCGCTGGGGCACGCTGGTGCGCGCCGCCACGCAGGACCGGGAGATGGTCGGCGCGCTGGGCGTCAACCAGGCCTGGCTGTTCACGGCGGTGTTCGCGCTGGGCACGCTGCTGGCGGGCCTGGGCGGCGCGCTGCAGCTGCCGCGCGAGCCTGCACATCTGGACATGGACCTGCTGACGATCGGCGCGGCCTTTGTCGTGGTGGTGGTCGGCGGCATGGGCTCGATTCCCGGAGCGTTCGTTGCGGCGCTGCTGATCGCCGAGCTCAAGGCGATCTGTATCTGGCTCGGCATGGTCGAGATCGCGGGTGTCGAGATTTCCTTTTCCAAGCTGACGCTGGTCGTGGAATTCGTCGTCATGGCCGTGGTGCTGGTCTGGCGCCCCTGGGGGCTGATGGGCCGGCCGCAGGCCGCGGCGCGCGCGCTGGGCGAGGCCGAGGCGCCGCTGCGGCCCACGGGCACACGCGGGCAGGCCGCGGCCTGGGCGGGGCTGGCGCTGCTGGCCGCGCTGCCGCTGCTGGCCGGCGAGGGCAGCTATGCGCTGGTGCTGATGACGGACATCCTGATCATGGCGCTGTTTGCCGCCAGCCTGCATGCGATCCTGGGGCCCGGCGGCATGCATTCCTTTGGCCATGCGGCGTACTTCGGATTGGGCGCCTATGCGGCGGCGCTGCTGGTGCGCGGCAGCGGGCTGCCGATGGAGGCCGCGCTGCTGCTCGCACCGCTGGCCGCAGCCGGCGGCGCCTTGTTGTTCGGCTGGTTCTGCGTGCGGCTGTCGGGTGTCTACCTGACCATGCTGACGCTGGCGTTTGCGCAGATCGTCTGGGCCATCTGCTTCCAGTGGGATGCGGTGACGGGCGGCAGCAACGGGCTGACCGGCGTATGGCCCAGCGAGTGGGCTTTGCTGAGCGCGGGCTTCTACTGGCTGGCGCTGGCGCTGGCGGCCGCGGGTGTCTGGCTGCTGCGGCGCATGCTGTTCGCGCCGCTGGGCATGTCACTGCGCGCGGCGCGCGATTCGGCGTTGCGTGCCGAGGCGATTGGCATCGATGTGCGGCGCGTGCAATGGGCCGGCTTCGTCATCGCCGGGCTGTTTGCCGGGCTGGCGGGCGCGCTGTTCGTGTTCTCCAAGGGCAGCATCTCGCCCGACAGCCTGTCGGTGACGCGCTCCGTCGATGCGCTGGTGATGGTGCTGCTGGGCGGCGTGCAGTCGCTGGCCGGGCCGCTGCTCGGCGCGGGCGTGTTCACCTGGCTGCACGACACCATCGCGCGCGAGACCGATTACTGGCGCGCGCTGCTGGGCGCGGTCATCCTGCTGCTGGTGCTCCTGTTCCCGCAGGGCCTGGCCGGCATCGCGCGGCCGCTGCGGCGCCTGTTTCACCGCAGCGAGGTGCGCGCATGAGCCTGCTGCAGGTCACGGGGCTGAACAAGGCCTTTGGCGGGGTGAAAGCCGTCGATGGCGTGGATTTCTCGCTGGACAAAGGCGAGCTGCTGGCGCTGATCGGGCCGAATGGCGCGGGCAAGTCCACCACCTTCAATCTGGTCGGCGGGCAGCTCGTGCCCGACAGCGGCTCGGTGCGCCTGGCGGGCCGCGAGATGGCCGGGCTGCCGCCGCGCGCCATCTGGCGTCTGGGCGTGGGCCGCACCTTCCAGATCGCCGCGACCTTTGCCTCGCTCAGTGTCGTGGAGAACGTGCAGATGGCGCTGCTGTCGGCCGACCACAAGGTGTTCGCTTTCTGGCGCCGCGCGGCCGGGCACCGGCGCGCCGATGCGCTGGCGCTGCTCGAGCGCGTGGGCATGGGCACCCAAGCCGACCGGCCCTGCAGCGCGCTGGCCTATGGCGACGTCAAACGGGTGGAGCTGGCCATGGCGCTGGCGCATGCGCCGCAGCTGCTGCTGATGGACGAACCCACGGCCGGCATGGCGCCGGCCGAGCGGCTGGCGCTGATGGCGCTGACGCGCGCGCTGGCGAAAGAGCGGCAGATGGGCGTGCTGTTCACCGAGCACAGCATGGACGTGGTGTTCGGCCAGGCCGACCGCGTGCTGGTGCTGGTGCGCGGCAGGCTGCTGGCCGAGGGCACACCCGAAGCCATCCAGCGCGATGCGCGCGTGCAGCAGGCCTATCTGGGCAATGGGCAGATTCTGGGAAAGCACAGGCAATGACGGCACCTCTACTGGAAGTCAGCGGGCTGGACGGCTGGTATGGCGCGGCGCAGGTGCTGCAGGACGTCGCGCTGAGCGTGGGCCCGGGCGAGGTCGTGGCGCTGATGGGGCGCAACGGCGCAGGCAAGTCGACCACGCTCAAGGCCATTGCCGGGCTGCTGGCGCGCAGCAACGGACAGGTGCGCTGCATGGGCCAGTCCATCGCCGGCTGGCCTGCGTACCGCATCGCGCGTCTGGGCCTGGGCTATGTGCCCGAGGACCGGCGCATCTTCACCGATCTCACGGTGCGCGAGAACCTGGAGGTCGGCCGGCAGGCGCCGCGCCGCTGGCCCGACGGGCGCGCCGCGCCGCACTGGACGCCCGAGCGGCTGTTCCAGCTCTTTCCCAATCTCGGCGAGATGCCGGACCGCCCGGGCGGACGCATGAGCGGCGGCGAGCAGCAGATGCTGTCGGTGGCGCGCACGCTGATGGGCCAGCCGCTGGTGGTGCTGCTCGACGAGCCCTCGGAGGGCGTTGCGCCGCTGATCGTCGAGCACATGGCAGAGGCCATCCTGGCGCTCAAGAGCGCGGGCATCGGCATCCTGCTGTCGGAGCAGAACCTGCCGTTCTGCGAAGCCGTGGCCGACCGCGCCTATGTGCTGGAGAAGGGCTGCATCCGCTACGCCAGCAGCATGCGGGAGCTGCAGGGCAATCTGGCGGTACGCCAGGCTTACCTGGGCATCTGAGGCGTGCGGCTGGCCCAGGCCAGCAGCGTGCCCAGCGCCAGCATGGCCGCGGCCAGCGCGAACAGCGGATGGTAGAGATGAGTCTGCGCGTAGAGCCAGGCCATGCCCGTGCCCGACAGCGCCTGGGCCAGCGCGAACGCCGCCGTCGCATAGCCCCAGATGCGCTTGTGCGCCAGCGGCCCGACCAGCTGCAGCAGCCGCCCCGAGACCAGTGCCGCCATGCCCGGCGACAGCGCGCCGACGATGAACGAAGACACCCCGTAGGCGACGAGCTGAAGCGCGGGCGAGGGCCCGGACAACAATGCCCAGGGCAGCGCCACGGGAATGCCCACCGCCACCGCCTTGAGCGCCATGCCGCCGACCACGGCGCGGTGCCAGTCCCAGCGCGTTGCGCACCAGGCGGTCACGATCGGGCCCAGCAGCGCGCCCAGGCCGAACAGCCCCCACTGCAGCGCGCCGAATGCGGTGCCGAGCTGGCGTTCGCGCGCCAGGTAATCGACCCAGAACACGGTATGCGGCACGAAGCCCGCGGCATCGCAGGCATAGGCGGCCAGCAGCCACAGCACGGGCACAAGCCAGAGCCGGCGGGTCTTGCCTTGAGGCGGCGGGGCGGGCGCCGCCACCGTCTGCTGCCGTGCCAGCTGCGCCGCCACGGCCGGGATCCGCAGGCTGCTGCGCCAGCCCCAGAAGCCGCACAGCGCCGACACCAGCGCCAGCGCCACCCAGGTCCATGCCAGATCGAGCCGCGCCAGCGCCGGCACCAGCGTGGCCGACAGCAGCGCCCCGACGCCGACGCCCGCGAACAGCACCGGGCCGAGCACTGCGCGCCGCGCCACGGGCAGCGCCGCCATCGCCGCAGAAGGGCCCACCACCATCAGCACCGCCGCCGCGACACCGGCCAGGCAGCGCCAGGCAAAGAAGGTGGCAAAGGGCTGCGGCAGCACCGACAGCGCGAAGCTCAGCGCCACCGCGATGAAACTGCCCAGCAGCACGCGCGGCACGCTCCAGCGCTCGGTGAGCCGGTGGGCGCCGAGCGCGCCCACGAGGTAACCCAGCAGCGTGGCCGCGCCCAGGTAGGCGGCCTGGTCGGCGCTGAACCAGTGCGCCTGCACCAGCGCCGGCATCAGCGCGGTGAAGGCCATGCGGCTCAGGCCGACACCGCACAGCGTGGCCAGCAGGCCGGTGAGCAGCAGGGGGAATTCGTGGCGTTGGATCACAGGAAAGTGCGGCAGGGCAGCGGCAGGACGCCGCGGGCTGCAGCATGCGCGCCTGGCGTGCGGCTGGCAAGCGCCGGCTGTCGCCTTGGGCGCTACATTGCAGGGACTGCCTCAGTCGTAGATCTTCTGCAGCAACCGGATCAGCGTCTTGCGCTCCGCCGCCGTGAGACTGCTGGTGGCCTCGATTTCCAGCGCGCTGACGGTCTGCTCGGCGCGCTCGTTCAGCGCCTGGCCCTCCTCGCTCAGGTACAGGCCCATGGCGCGGCCATCGAAGGGGTGCGGGCGGCGCACCAGCAGGCCGCGCTTTTCCAGCAGGGTCACGAGGTTCACGAGGTTCGGCGCCAGGATGTTCAGGCTGTTGCAGACCTGGCGCGAGGTGACGCCCGGGTTGTGGGCCACCAGGTTGAGCAGCGAGAATTCCACGATCTTCAGCTGGTGCACGGCCATGCATTCGGTGAACACCTCGATGATGGACAGCGCCGCGCGCCGCGCGTTGTAACCGACCAGCGTGCGCAGGAAGTCGGTGTTGACGGTGTCGACGATGTCGGTGGACGGGTCTTTGGCGCTGTGCATGCGCCGATTGTGCTGCTGCCAGGCAGCGCGGCAATAGCTGGTCTTCCCGAGGGCGGCCCCGTTGCAACGCATCCGGCAACAACGGGGGCGGCCAGTTGCTAGCGACACAAAAGCGCCAACCCCCGGTCGAGCACCGTGACCCCACGCGCCGGTACCGTGCAGCGAAAGCGCAGGGGGGATTCGCCATCTGGTCCAAGCCATAGCTCGGTGCGCAGCACGTCGCCCGGATAGACCGGCGCCGAGAAGCGCACATCGAAGCGCCGTAACTGTTGCGGGTCGGCCCCGGTCATGCGCAGCAGCGAATAGGCGGCAATGCCATAGCTGCACAGGCCATGCAGTATCGGGCGCTCGAAGCCCGCCTGGCGCGCTACCGCCGGAGAAGCGTGCAGCGGATTGCTGTCGCCATTGAGGCGGTAGATCAGCGCCACCTGCAGCGGGATTGCGTAATCGAAGCTGCGGTCGCAGGCCCTGTCCGGCAGCGGTTCGGGGCCCGCCGGGCCGGCAGCCGGGCCGCCGAAGCCGCCGTCGCTGCGGCAGATGGCGTTGGAGGTCAACGAACACAGCAGTTCGCCGCTGCCGGTGTCGAACAGATCGCGCCGCGTGTGCACATGGGCCGCGCGGCCCGGGCCCTTGTCGACGATCTCCTCGATGACGGTGCGCCCGGTGACGCGCCCGGATACCGGCAGCGGCCGGTGCACGACCAGCCCCTGCTCGCCATGCACCACGGCCTGCCAGGTGATGCCGGTGCCCGGTTCGCGCTGCCAGAAGCCGCCGTAGCCCAGCACCACGGCCATCGTCGGCAGCAGGCGCAGGCCCTCCTCGTAGACGAAGTCCAGCTGCGCCTGGTCCATCGGGTCGTGGCCCAGGCCCAGGCCCAGCGCGTAGAGCATGCATTCGCGCGGCCCGTAATCCTGCACCACGTCGGCAAACACCCGCGACTTCAGCTGTTGGTAGTCGATCGCCATGGCTAGATCGCGCCGCGCTTGCCCCAGCCGGGCAGGGGCATCGCCGTGGGCTTGGCCAGGCCGAAGGGCTCGGGCGCGATGGTCACGATCTTGCGGCTGCGCCACTGGTCGTAGGTCGGGAAGGCGCGGGTGTTGCTCTGCGTCTTCGGGTCGAACTTCACGCCCCAGCCGACGATGGTGGAGCCCGCCGGAAGGTCCAGCGCCAGCGCGGCGGCACGGATCTTCTCGGTGTCCATGGCGCCGGCGTCGGGCAGGATGCGCTTGAGCAGCAGGTGCATGGCGGTGAAGCCCATGCCGGTGTGCGCCGAGGGCTCGCGGCCGTTGAATTTCCTGCGGTGCTCCTCGTGGAAGCGCTTGAACAGCGCCGCGGCTTCCGGCGTCAGGCCCGCGGGGTTGATGTTGATCGAGGTGCCGGCATTGAAGATGCCGTTGACGTCGTCCATCAGCGCGTCGGCGTATTCGCCCACGTTGTGGCCGCCGCCATTGCCGATGACGGCCTTGAAGTTGAGCCCCGCTTCACGCGACTGGCGCGCGAACAGGATGCAGTCGGGCGTGTACTGGCAGGCGATCAGCACATCCGGCTGCAGCGACTTGTAGCGCTGCACCATCGACGACATGTCGGTGGTCTTGTAGCTGTAACTGGTGGCGTCCACCAGGTTGACGTTCATCTTCGCCAGCCAGCCCTTGGCGCCCTCGGCAATGGCGCTGCCGTTGGAGGAGTCCTCGGTCAGCAGCGCGACCTTCATCTTCGACAGCTCCAGCCCGCAGCCCGGCGCGATGGTGTCGGTGACGAAGCGCGCGGCGCCCGCGCCCAGCACGGTGGCCGGGTAGATCATGCGGAACAGGTACTTGAAGCCGCGCTTCGTCACCTCGTCGGCCACCGCGCCCTGCTCCAGGTAGATCACCTTGTTGCGCTCGGCCACCTGGCTGGCCGGCAGCGAGATCGAGCTGGCGTAGGAGCCGACGATGACCTTCACCCGGTCCTTGCTGATCAGCCGGTTGGCCTGCGACACCGCCTCGGTGGAACTGGGCACGTCGGCCACCGCGAATTCCACCGGCGCGCCGAACACGCCGCCCTCGGCATTGACCCATTCCTGCGCCATCTGGAAGCCGCGGTAGACATCGTTGCCCAGCGTGGCCAGCGGCCCCGACAGCGGCAGCAGCACGCCGATCTTCACCGGTGTCTTGCCCTGTGCCAGAACCGCGGGCGCCGCCGTGGCGGCCAGCCCGCCTGCGGCCAGCGCCGCGAAGGAACGCCGCGAGATACCATCATCATGCTTCATGCCAATGTCTCCGTCTTGTGGTTGAGGCCGAGGTAGATGCTCTGCACCTCGGGGTTTTGCGAAAGCTCGCGGCCCGTGCCGCTCAGCGCTGCGTGGCCGTGCTGGAGCACGTAGGCGCGGTCGGCCATGGCCAGGGCCCGGCTGACGTTCTGCTCGACGATCAGCAGCGTGACGCCGCTGTCGCGGATGCTCTGTATCGCGTCGTAGACCCGGTCCACCGCGATCGGTGCCAGGCCCAGCGACACCTCGTCGAGCATCAGCAGCTCGGGCATGGCGACCAGGCCGCGCGCGATGGCGCACATCTGCTGCTGGCCACCCGAGAGCGTGCCCCCCAGCTGCTGGGCGCGCTCCTGCAGGATGGGAAACAGCCGGTGCACGAAGTCCAGCCGCTGCTCCAGGTGCGGGCGGGCGCGCTTCGAGTACGCCCCCAGCTCCAGGTTGCGCCGCACCGTCATGCGCGGAAACAGCCGCCGGCCTTCGGGCACCAGCACCACGCCCTGCTCGACGATGGACTTGGTGGCCTGGCCGCCGATCTCGGCGCCGTCGAAGCGGATGCTGCCGCGCATCGGCTGCAGCAGGCCGGCAATGGTGCGCAGCAGCGTGGTCTTGCCGACGCCGTTGGAGCCGACGATGGCCACCACCTCGCCGCGCTGCACCTGCATGTCCATGCCGAACAGCACCTGCGTGTCGCCGTAGCCGGCATCGAGGTCACGGATCTCAAGCATGCTGCACCTCCGTTGCCGCATCGCCCAGGTAGGCGCGCACCACGGCGGCATCGCGCATCACCTCCTGCGGCGGGCCGTCCGCGATCTTGCGGCCGGTGTCCATCACCACCAGGCGGTCGCATATTCCCATCACTGCCTCCATGTTGTGCTCCACGAACAGCACCGTCATGCCCTCGCCGCGCAGCGTGCGGATCAGCTCCAGCATGGCGCCCACCTCCGAGGAATTGAGCCCGGCCAGCACCTCGTCGAGCAGCAGCATGCGCGGCTGCGTGGCCAGGGCCCGGCCCACCTCCAGGCGCTTCTTTTCCGCGGTGGTCAGCGCGGGCGTGGGCACGTCCAGGCGCCGGCCCAGGCCGACGCGCTGCGCCACGGCGCTGGCGGCGGCGCGCGCCGCGTCGATGCGGCGGTGGTGCAGCATGGCGCCGGCCATGATGCTTTCGAGCACCGTCATCGAGGCAAAGGTCTGCGGGATCTGGAAGGTGCGCGCCAGGCCGCGCCCGCAGATGCCGGCCGAGCCCATGCCGGCCAGCGAGCGGCCCTCGAAAAGGATCTCGCCGGCATCGGGGGGCAGGGCGCCGGCCACGAGGCTGAAGAGGGTGGTCTTGCCGGCGCCGTTCGGTCCGATCAGGCCGAAGATCTCGCCCTGCGCCACGTCGAAGTCCACCGCGTCCACCGCCACCAGGCCGCCAAAGCGTTTGGTGAGTTGCCGTACCTGCAGCATCACTGTTCTCCTGTCTTGGGCTGCGCCCCGGCGCTGCGGCGCCCGCGCGCCGCGATTCGCTCGCGCAGGCTGCGGGCGCCGCCCAGCAGGCCCTGCGGCAGCAGCACCACGATTACGATCAGCAGCAGGCCGTAGACCACCAGGTGGGTGCCGGAGGCGGCATCGCCAAAGGCCTCCACCAGGAATTCGCGGAAGGGCAGCGCAATCGCCGCCCCCAGCACCGGCCCGGCCAGCGTGCCCACGCCGCCCAGGATGCTCATCAGCGCCAGGTCCACGGACAGCGCGACGGTGAACACCGTGCCCGGCTCGATATACATGACGTACTGCGCCATCAGCGTGCCGCCGATGGAGCTGAAGGCCGCGCTAAGCAGCAGCGCCAGCAGCTTGTAGCGGCGCACCGGCACGCCGGTGGCCTCGGCCGCGTCCTCGTTGTCGCGGATGGCGCGCAGGTAGAAGCCCATGAAGCTGCGCGACAGCACGAAAGCCGCGGCCAGCACCAGCGCCAGATAGCCGCCCGCCAGCCAGACATAGCTGGCGCGGTCTTCGAACACCATGCGCGCGAGACCCGGCTGGAAGTCGATGCTCAGGCCATAGGGCAGATCGACGAACTTGCGCGAATAGATCAGCAGGATGCGCACGGTCTCGGAAAAAGCCAGCGTGGCCATGGCGAAGAACACCCCGCGCATGCGGAAGGTGGGAAAGGCAATGACCACCGCCAGCAGCATGCTGAAGGCCGCCCCCACCAGCATGCCCAGCCAGGGGCTGATGCCGGCGTAGTTGAGCAGCACCGTCGAGGTGTATGCGCCGATGCCGACGAAGGCCGTATGGCCCAGCGAGAACTGCCCGGCCATGCCGCCGACGATGTTCCAGGCCGAGGCCAGGCCGGCGTACAGCAGGGTCAGCACCATCAGGTTCAGGTAGTAGTCGTTGCTCGGCACCAGCGCGCCGAGCAGCACGGCTGCCACCAGCAGCAGGGTCCAGAAGGCGTCGCTGCGGTGCAGCAGCAGATAGCGCAATGTCATTTGAGAGCCTCCTTTTCCGCGCCCTTGACGCCGAACAGACCATGCGGGCGCAGCGCCAGCAGCAGGATCAGCAGCACGAAGTGCGTGGCTTCCTTGAGATCGGGGCTGAAAAAGCCCGTGAACGACTCCATGACCCCCAGCACCAGTCCGCCGATCACCGTCCCGGGCACGCTGGCCAGGCCGCCCAGCACCACCACCACGAAGGCCACGAGCACGAAGAAGGTGCCCACCGAGGGGAAGGCATAGAAGCTGGGCACCAGCACCGCGCCGGCGATGCCGGTGAGGCCGATGCCCAGGCCGAAGGTGAGCAGGAAGATGCGTCCGGGATCGATCCCCATCAGCCGCGCGGCCGAGATGTCCTGCGAGATCGCCTCGATGGCGCGCCCGAGGAAGGTGAGGCGCAGGAACAGCACCACCGCCGCCAGGATGGACATGGCGAAGCAGAAGGCCACCAGCCGGTTGGCGCTCACGGTGATGCCCAGGAACTCCACCGACTCCGCCCCGGCCGGCATCACCTGCACCGTGCGGTAGTCGCCGCCCCACAGCAGCAGGGCCAGGTTCTGCAGCGCGATGCCCAGGCCGAGCGTGGCGAACACCTGCGTCATCTCCGGCTTGTAGATGGTGAAGCGCATCAGGCACCAGTAGAAGAGCAGGCCCAGCACGAAGAAGGCGGCGCCCACCAGCGGGGCGCCGTAGTACGGATTGATGCCGGTGCCGCGCATCAGCCAGTAGCCCGCGTACATGCCCAGCATCAGGAACTCGCCGTGGGCGAAATTGACCACCTTCGCCACGCCGAAGATGAGGTTCAGCCCGAGCGCGCAGAGGGCATAGACACCGCCGAGCAGGATGCCCGACACCAGGAGTTGGATGAAATCGTTCATGGCAGAGATGCGATTTGCAAGGGCGCGGGTTTTGCCGTATCCGGTTGAAGTTAATAGTTTATAAACTACAAGATGTGTACATCCTGGTCCCGGCTTCGAGCGCTGTCAATAGGGCAAACCGGGCCCCAACCCACTTCGAACCATGAGCATCCAACGCAGTCTGAAAAACAGCCGGCCCAGCCCGGAACTCATTGCCGCAGTCCTCGAGGAGGCCGGCATCGGCGCCGTCTTCGGCATCTCCGGCGGCCACACCGGCCGCATCTTCGGGGCGCTCGAGCAGCGCCAGCAAAGCATCCGCACGGTGCTGGTGCGCGAGGAGTCGCTGGCCGCCGTGATGGCCGAGGTGTACGGGCGCCTCACCCGCAAGCCGGGCGTGGTGCTGGGGCAGGGCCCCTGGGTGCTGGGCAATGGCCTGGTCGGCACCATCGAGGCGCGGCTGTCGAGCTCGCCGATGCTGCTGCTGACGGACTTCAGCGACACGCCGCCCTTTGGCCTGCATGCGCCCTACCAATCGGGGACGGGGGAGTACGGAAATTGGGATGCGCGCCAGGCCTTTGGCGGCCTGGTCAAGCAGGTGTTCGCGGTGCACGAGCCGGCCTCGGCGGTGCATGCGACGCAGCTGGCAGTCAAGCATGCGCTGAGCGGCCAGCCCGGCCCGGTGGCGGTGATCTTCGGGTTGCAGGCGCTGACCGGAGAGGTCGGCCCGCAGTCCGAGCCGCGGCTGTATCCGACGCATCACTACCTGCCGCCACCGGCAGCGGCGGCCGATCCGCGCACGGTGGCACAGGCCGCGGCAGCGCTGCGCGCCGCGCGCCGGCCGGTGATCGTCGCCGGCAACGGCGTGCGCCTGGCCGCCGCCTACGAAGCGCTGCAGCGCTTTGCCGAGCGCAGCGGGGTGCCGGTCGTCACCACGCCCTCGGGCAAGGGGGTGCTGGCCGAGACCCATGACCTGGCACTGGGGGTGTTCGGCACCTTCGGCACCGATGGCGCCAATGCCTGCGTGGCCGAGGCCGACCTGGTGCTGGTGGTGGGCTCCAAGCTCACGGCCTCTGACACCGTGCGCGAGAACCCGCTGCTGCTCGACCCGGAGCGCCAGGTCTTCGTGCAGATCGACGTGGAGACGCGCAACGCCTCCTGGACCTTCCCGGCGGAGCATGTGCTGCTGGGCGATGCCGGCGCGGTGCTCGATCAGCTGGGCGAGGCACTGGGCGGCATGCCCGCGTTTGCCGGGCAGCAGCGCGTGGCCGGCCACCGCGCGCGGCATGGGCATTTCAACGCGCCGGCCTACCAGTCCGACGCCGCGCCGCTGATGCCGCAGCGCATCATCGCCGAGATGCACGCGCATCTGCCCGAGGATGCGATCGTCACCTGCGACGCGGGCGAGAACCGCATTTTCATGACGCACTGCTACCAGACGCGCTCGGCGGGCGCCTTCCTGCAGGCGGCGGGCGCCGGCCCGATGGGCTACGGCATTCCAGCGGCGCTGGCGGCCAAGCTGGTGCACCCCGAGCGCGCGGTGGTGGCGGTGGTGGGCGACGGCGGCTTCGCCATGACCATGAACGGGCTCATGACCGCCGTCGAGCAATCGCTGCCCATCGTCGTGATCATCTTCAACAACCAGGCACTGGGCTGGTCGCTGCATTCGCGCGGGCCCTTTGCCACGACGCTGGGCGACTTCGACCACGCCGCCATTGCCCGCGGCATGGGCTGCGAGGGCGTGCGGGTGCATGAGCCGTCCCAACTGGGCCCGGCGCTGCAGGCGGCGCTGGCCAGCGGCCGGCCCACCGTCATCGACGTGATGACTTCGCTGGAGTTGCGCTTCGATCAGCTGACCTCGCCACTGAGCGCGGTCGTCGAATCCCGTGAACCCCAAGGAGACGCGCAATGACCGTTCGAATCCAGGAAATAGCCGCAGGCCTGCGCTTTCCCGAAGGCCCGATCGCCATGCCCGACGGCTCGCTGCTGCTGGTGGAGATCGAGGGCCGCACGCTGACGCGCGTGGGCACCGATGGCCGCGTCGAGCGCATCGTGCAGTTGCAGGGCGGGCCCAACGGCGCGGCCCTCGGGCCCGATGGCAAGGTCTACATCTGCAACAACGGCGGCTTCAAGTGGCATGACAGCGCCGAGCACGGCATACGCCCGATCGGGCAGGCGGACGATTACACCGGCGGCTGGATCGAGACCGTGGACCTGGCCAGCGGCCGCGTCGAGCGCCTCTACGAGCGCAGCGAAAGCGGACCGCTGCGCGGGCCCAACGACCTGGTGTTCGACCGCCAGGGTGGCTTCTGGTTCACCGACCATGGCAAGACCCGGGCGCGCGACGTGGACCGGGGCAGCGTGTATTACGCCCGGGCCGATGGCTCCTCCATCCGCGAGATCATCTTCCCGCTGTGGTCGCCCAACGGCATCGGGCTGTCGGCCGATGAACGCACGCTCTATGTGGCCGAGACCTTCACCGGTCGGATCTGGGCCTTCGAGCTGAGCGCGCCGGGCGAGATCAAGCCCCAGCCCTGGCCGCATTCGCCCCAGGGCGGGCGGCTGGTGGCGGGGCTGCCGGGCTACCAGAACCTGGATTCGCTGGCGCTGGACAGCGCCGGCAATATCTGCGTGGCGACGCTCTCGAACGGCGGCATCACGGTGGTGTCGCCCTGCGGCGCGCACATCGAACACATTCCCATGCCCGACGCCATGACCACCAATCTGTGCTTTGGCGGGCCTTCGTTGCAGACTGCTTTCATCACCCTGTCCTCCACCGGGCGGCTGGTGGCGATGGAGTGGGAGCGGCCCGGGCTGGGGTTGAATTTTCTCAATGTTTGAAGGTGGGGGGCGCCCAGCCGGGGGCGCCTATGGCAGTTTCGTGCTGAGCAGCCCGTCATCCTTCGACAAGCTCAGGACGAACGGATAACCCCACCGTTCGCCCTGAGCCTGCCTCGGCGGTCCCGTCGAAGGGCGTTTCAGGGCAGGGCGGTCAAGATGAAAATGCCCTTGCCGGGGGCGCCCAGCGGGCAATCGGGCCCTCAGCGCCCCCTCCACCGCGGCGCGCGCTTTTCAATGAAAGCCAGCGGCCCTTCGCGGTAATCCTCGCTGGCCGCCACCACGGCCATGGCCTCGGCGCTGCGCTGGCGCAGTTCGGGCTCGATGCGGTCCAGCGCGGCGCGCGCCACCTTCAGGCTCTCGCGCACCGCCACCGGGGCATTGGCGCCGATCTGGCGCGCCAGCAGCAGCGCCTCCTGCAGCGCCTCGCCCGGCGCCGTGAGGCGGTTGACGAAACCGAAATGGTGGGCGCGCGCCGCGTCGATCGGCAGGGCGGTGGCGATCAGCTCCAGGGCGACATTCGGGGGCAGCGCGCGCGGCAGCCGGTACAGGCCTCCGGCCGCGGCCACCAGCCCGCGCAATACTTCGGGCAGGCCGAAGCTGGCAGCGGTGGAGGCCACGACCATGTCGCAGCTCAGCACCAGCTCGCAGCCGCCGGCCAGGGCCTTGCCGTCCACCGCGGCGATCCATGGCTTGTCGCGCCGCGCAAAGGCCAGGCCGGCAAAGCCGCCGCGTTCCGTGCGCAGGCTGGCGCGCCGGCCGGCGGCGATCTCCTTCAGATCCGCGCCGGCGGAAAACACCTCCGCATGCGAGCTGGCAAGCACCACCGCGCGGATTTCGGGATCGGACTCGGTGCGCTCCACCAGCGCCTCCATGGCCGCGGCCACGGCGCCGTTGACGGCGTTGCGCGCCTGCGGCCGGTTGAGGGTCAGCACGGCGGTATGGCCGTCGCGCACTTCGTAGAGGATTTCTCCCGCGTCGGCGTTCATGCAGCCTCCATGGCAAGGCCGGGCTGCAGCACCACCTTGGACACACCGCGCGCCTTCGATTGCTCGAAGCCCTCGATGGCCTGGTCCAGCCCCATCACCAGCGAGACAAAGGGCCGCACGGCCTCGGGCGTTTCGTACAGGCGGCGCGCCATCACCTCCCAGCCGCGGCGCTGCGAGGCATGGGCGCCGCGGATCTGCTGGCGGTTGCGCACCAGTGCCGTCAGGTCGATGGACGCGGGCTGGGCATGGATGCCGGCCGTCACCAGGATGCCGTCCTTGCGCAGCACCGACAGCCCCTGCGAGATGCTGGCGGGATGGCCCGTGGCCTCGAACACCACATCGGCCATGCGGTTGCCGGTGGCCGCCAGAAAGGCGCTGGCCAGATCGGGCGTGTGCGCCAGATCCAGCGTGTGCGTGGCGCCGATCTGGCGCGCGGTCTGCAGCCGGGCGCCGTCGTTCAGGCCTGCCACCACCACCGTGGTGGCGCCGCGCCAGGCAGCGGCCCGCGCGATCGCCTGGCCGATGGTGCCGGGGCCCAGCACCAGCACCGTGTCGCCATGGGTCACCGCGCCCACCTCGGCGGCGTTGTCGCCCACGCACAGCGGCTCCATCAGCGCGCCCAGCACCGGGTCGGTGCCCTCGCGCAGGGGGATGCACGCCAGCCAGGGCACGCGCACGAAGCGCGCAAAGGCGCCGTCGCTGGTCAGCCCGATGGTGCGGCGCGATTCGCAGCGCTGCGCAAAGCCGCCGGCGCAGGCCGCGCACTTCATGCAGCCGATGGTGGGAATGGCGGACACCAGATCGCCCTGCGCCAGGCCCGGGACATCGGGCCCGACGGCGGCGATGCGGCCGCAGAACTCGTGGCCCAGGATGACCGGCAGGCGCCGGCGCATGAACTCGTAGCTGCCGGTCCATTCGTAGACATGCACGTCCGAGCCGCAGATGCCGGCCGCGGCCACCTCGATCAGCACTTCGCCCGGGCCAGGCCGGCCGGGCTCGGGCACCTCGTCGAGCGACAGCCCGGGAGCGGGGGCGGTTTTGCGCAATGCCAGCATCTCAGACCACCTCGTACCAGCTGACGGGAGGGAAGGCGTCCGGGTCGGTCACCACATCGATCAGCGTGACGCCGTCGGCCGCGAGAGCCTCGTCGAGCGCCGCGCCCAGTTCGCCCGGCTGCTCCACGCGCACGCCATGCGCGCCGGTGGCCCGGGCCAGCGCGGCATGGTCCACCGGCGCGAATTCGCAGGCATCGGTGAAGGCGCCGAATTTGACGTTCTCCGCATGCTTCTGGTAGCCCAGGATGCCGTTGTTCAGCACCACCAGCACCACCTTGAGCTTCATGCGCACGGCGGTCTCCAGCTCGGCCCAGGCATGGGCGAAGCCGCCGTCGCCCACGACGCAGAAGATATGCCCCTCGGGCTGCGCCACGCGTGCGCCCAGGGCCATCGGGAAACCCCAGCCCAGCCCGGCCAGGCCGCGCGGCGTGAGAAAACGCATGCCCGCGCGGCGCGACTTCAGGTAGTTGGCGATCCAGATCGAGGAGTAGCTGGCATCGGCCACCACCACGCTGTCGCCCTGCAGACGGCTGTCGATCTCCGCCATGATGCGCTCCGGCCGCACCGGCGCGGCATCGCTCTCGACCAGCCGCGCCACCTCGCGCACATGCTGCTGCTGGCCCTGGCGGATCGTGGCCTCGACATCGGCGCGCGCGGCATGGCGCTTGCCCAGGTCGAGCGTCTCCAGGCGCTCGGTGAGGGCGGCCAGCGTCAGCCGCGCGTCGCCGATCAGCCGCATGGCTTCGTAGTTGCGGCCGACTTCCTCGGGCGCCACGTCGATGTGGATGAATTTCGCGCCCTCGGGGTACAGCTTCCAGGAATCGGTGCCGTTCTGGTTGGTGCGGTTGCCCACGAGCAGCACCACATCGGCGCCCGTGACCATCTGCTTGAGATAGCGCGCGCCGCCGTTGGGCCCGGTGAAGTAGCTGACCACGCCCAGCGACAGCGGATGGCGCTCGTCCACGCTGCCCTTGCCCATGACGGTGGTGGCCACGGGCAGGCTGGCGGCCTCCTGCAGACGTGCAAGCTCGGCGCTGGCGCCCGACAGGTGCACGCCGCCGCCGGCAATGACGACGGGCCGCTCGGCGCCGGCCAGCAGGGCCGCGGCGGCATCCAGGTCGGCGCTGCCGGGCAGGGCGCGGTCCAGCGGATAGTGGCCCAGCGAGGCGGCACGATGGCTGGCGGGGGGCGCGGGCTCGAGCAGCAGGTCGGCGGGCAGCATCAGCACGGCAGGCCCGGGCCGGCCGCTGGTGGCGGCCACGAAGGCCATGTCCAGGTAGTCGTCGATGCGCCTGGCATCGGTGACGCGGCGCACCCACTTGCTGCAGGGGCGGAACATGGACTCGTGGTCGATTTCCTGGAAGGCGTTGCGGTCCGTCTGGTCGCGCGCCACGTCCTGCACCAGCGCGATCACCGGCACCGACACCTTCAGCGCCTCCATCAGCGGCGCCACCAGCAGGGCGGCGGCGGGGCCGTTCTGCGCGGTGACCACGCCCACCTTGCCGGTGAGCCGCGCATAGGCATCGGCCATGTAGCCGCCGGTGTTCTCCTGGCGGTAGGCGATCTGCTGCAGGCCCAGCTCGCGCGCGGCCAGGTGCACCATCGACGGCAGGCTCTGGCCGAAAAGGCAGGTCACGCCGTGGCGCTGCAGGCCCTGGGCGATGCGGTGCGCGACGGTATCGCGGTAGTCCAGCCCGCGCGAGCGCGTGGCGCGGCGGGTGGTGGGATCGAGCGCATCCAGGGATGCAACGGGAGCGGAAGCGATGTCGTTCACGGCGTGTCTCCTAGTAGAATGCTTCGAATAATTCTATAAACTATAGAATATGTCAACCCGGAGTGACCCAGTGGAGAACCGCCGCCTTGGACCCCTTGGCTGTGCGTGTGATTCAATTGGCCAAACCCTTTGAACACTTTTTGAAAATGATCCTGTCCGCCAGCGATAACGCGCACGAAGCCTCGGAGCGCCTTGCACACACGAACCTGTCGACCAAGGTGTATGAATTCATGCGCAGCGCACTGGCCAACGGCGAGCTGCTGCCGGGCCAGAAACTCAGCGCCCGCACGCTGATCGACCGCCTGGGCGTGAGCCAGACCCCGGTGCGCGAAGCCATGCTGCAACTGGTGGCCGAGCGCGCGCTGACGATGCACCGCAACAAGTCGGTGACCGTGCCGGTGCTGAGCGCGGACGACTACATCGAGCTGCGCGACATCCGCGTCGCGCTCGAGGGCCTGGCCTGCCGCTGCGCGGCGGAGAACGTGAAGAACGCCGATCTCGTGGCGCTGGGCAAGCTGCACCGGCAGATGATGGTCGCCAAGCGCGGCGGCGATTACCGCAGCACCATGCGGCTGAACCGTGAATTCCACCTCGGCATCTACGCCCTGAGCGGGCGCGCCGAGCTGGTGGCGCTGATCGAGTCGCTGTGGGTGCGCACCGGCCCCTATCTCAACCTGATCTACCGCGACACCGTCCCGCTGCCGAAGACCCACGAGCATGACGGCCTGCTGGCCGCGCTGAAGGCGCGCGATCCCGAACTCGCGGCGCAGGCGGTGGCGCAGGACATCATCCGCGGCGGCGAGCCGGTGGTGAATGCGCTGCGCGCGGATGCGCAGGCGCAGGCGGAAAGCGCCTAGAGCGTTTTCATCTTGACCGCCCTGCCTTGAAACGCCCTTCGACGGGGCCGCCGAGGCAAGCGCAGGGCGAGCGGTAAAAAACCGTTCGTCCTGATCCTGAGCTTGTCGAAGGATCGAAGGATGAATGGCCTGTCCTCAAGATCCCACCGTAATCACCACCTTCCCCCTTGCCCCGCGGCCAGCCACCAGCTCCATCGCCTGCGCCGCCTGCTCCAGCGGGAATCGCGCGCAGATATACGGCCGCACCCGCCCCTCGCGGAACCACTGGAAAAGCTCGCGCATGTTGGCCGCGTTGTCCTCGGGCTGCTTGCGTGCGAACGCCCCCCAGAACACGCCGAGGATGGCGCAGCCCTTGAGCAGCGGCAGGTTGAGCGCGATGGATGGTATATCGCCAGCCGCGAATCCGACCACCAGGAAGCGTCCGTTCCACGCGATGCTGCGCAGCGCCGGCTCGCTGAGCTTGCCGCCCACCGGGTCATAGACCACATCCACGCCCCGGTCGCCAACGATTTCCTTGATCCGGGCGCGCAGGTCGTCGCGGCCATAGTGGATCAGCGCGTCGGCGCCGTGTTCGGCACACAGCGCCAGCTTTTCGTCGCTGGAGGCAGCGGCAATCACGCGCGCCCCCATGGCCTTGCCGATCTCGATCGCCGCCAGCCCCACGCCCCCGGCGGCGCCCAGCACCAGCAGGGTCTCGCCGGGCCGCAGCCGGGCGCGGTCCTTCAGCGCATGGTGCGAGGTGCCATAGGTCAGCGCAAAGGCCGACGCCGTGTCGAAGTCCATCTCCCCGGGAATGGGCAGCACGCGCCAGGCCTCGGCCAGCGCCTCCTCGGCATAGCCGCCCCAGCCCAGCGGCGCCAGCACGCGGTCCCCTGGCTGCAGCCCGGTGACCTCGCTGCCCACGCGCAGGATGGTGCCGGCCACCTCGCCGCCCGGAGAAAAAGGCATCTCGGGCTTGTACTGGTACTTGCCCTGGATGATCAGCGTGTCGGGGAAATTGACGCCCGCGGCGGCAACGCCGATCACCACCTGCTGCGGCCCGGGCTGCAGGCTGGGCACGTCCTCGAGTTGCAGGCTGTCCGGCGGGCCGTATCGGCGGCAGAGCATGGCTTTCATGAAGTCACTTTCATCGTATCGCCGGCGCTCTGGCGCGCCAGGTCGGAGCTGCCCACGCCGCCGGCGGCGCGCAGGTCGGAGAGTTCGGCTTCATCCATGCCCAGCAGCTCGCGCAGCACCTCGGCGGTATGTTCGCCCAGCTGCGGCGGCGCGCGCCGGTAGGCCACGGGCGAGGCCGAGAACTTGAGCGGATTCGCCACGATCGGCGTGATGCCCTTGACCGGATGCGCCACCTGCTGGCGCAGGCCGCGGTGCCGTACCTGTTCGTCCTCGAAGACCTGGCCGATATCGTTGAGCGGGCCGCAGGGCACGCCGGCGTCGGACAGGCGCGCACGGCACTCGGCCACCGGCATCCGCGCCATGGCCTCGGCCAGCGGCGGAATCAGGCTGGCGCGGTTCGCCACGCGCAGCGCATTGCTGGCGTAGAGCGGCTCCTGCGCCAGATGCTCCAGGCCCAGCACGCGGCACATGGCAGTGAACTGCTTGGCATTGTTGACGGCCACCACCAGCTGCCCGTCGGCGCAGTCGAAGGCCTGGTAGGGGCAGCTCATCTGCGAGGCGATGCCCACGCGCTGCGGCAGCTGGCCCGCGATCAGGTAATTGGTGGGCACCAGCGTCATGGCGGCGATCTGCGCATCGAGCAGCGCCAGATCGATGTGCTGCCCGCTGCCCCCGGGCGTGTCGCGCCAGCGCAGCGCGGCCAGGATGCCGATGGTGGCGTACAGGCCGGCCGTGGCGTCGGAGATCGGGTAGCCCACGCGCTGCGGCCCGCCGCCCGGGGCGTCGTGCGGCCCGCCCGTGGCGCTCATCAGGCCGCTCATGGCCTGGAAGATCAGGTCGTAGCCCGGCAGCTGGCGGTACGGCCCGGTCTGGCCGAAGCCGGTGATCGAGCAGTAGACCAGGCGCGGGTTGATGCGGCCGAGCGTGGCGTAGTCGAGCCCGTAGCGCTGCAGGTCGCCGGTCTTGAAGTTCTCGATCAGGATGTCGCATTCGGCGGCCAGGCGCCGCGCCACCTCCTGGCCCGAGGGCAGGGACAGGTCCAGCTCGATGGAGCGCTTGCCGCGGTTGACGGCGCTGAAGCCCGAGCTGTCCTCGGTGTTGTGGCCCGCGCGCTGCGCCGGCCGGCTGCCCTGGGTGCGCGATTCGTCGCCCACCCCCGCGCGCTCGACCTTGATCACGTCGGCGCCGAAGTCGGCCAGCATCTGCGCGACCCAGGGGCCGGCCAGCACCCGGCTCAGGTCCAGCACCCGGATGCCGCTCAGGGCGCCCATGGCCGCGCTCATGGCTGCTTGCCGGTCAGCCCGGCTTCCTTGAGGGCCTTGCCCATGGCGACGTAGCCCTCGTCGATCATGCGCGCGTATTCGGGGCCGGTCATGGTGACGGCATCGAGCCCCATGCGCTTGAACCCGTCCAGCACGTCCTTGTCCTTCATGGCCGTCATCATCGCGCCCTGCAGCCGCTCGACGATGGGTGCGGGCGTGCCCTTGGGCACCGCCAGGCCCATCCAGGACTCGATCTCCACGTCATAGCCGCTTTCCTTCACGGTGGGCATGTCGGGCCGGTCGGGCCAGCGCGCGGGGCTCACCGAGGCCAGCAGCCGCAGCTTGCCCGACTGCACGTGCGGCATGATCTCCGACGGGGTCTGGATGATGACCTCCGTCTGCCCGGCGATCAGCGACAGCACGGTGTCGTTGCCCGACTTGTACAGCACCTGCTCGAAGCGCGCGCCGCTCTTGCGGCCCAGCTCGTACAGGGCGATGTTGTTGGGCGCGCCCGGTGCGCCGAAGAAGATCGGCTTGACTTTGGCTGCTTCCACCAGGTCCTTGACCGTCTTGTAGGGCGAGTCGGCGCGCACGGCCAGGCCGTACTGGAAACGGCCGAAGGCGCCGGCGAAGATGAAGTCCTTGGCGGTATAGGTCACCGGCAGCATGTGCGGCACGATGGCCATGGGCGCGAAGGTCAGCACGCCGACGTTGTAGCCGTCGGGCTCGAGCCGCGCCAGCTGCGCCGGGTTCAGGGTCGCCTGGGCGCCGGGCCGGTTGAGAACGATGATGGGGTGCTTCAGCTCCTTTTCCATGGATTTGGCCAGCAGGCGCGCCGAGACGTCGCCCACGCCACCGGCCCCGTAGCCGACGCCCAGCTTGATCTCGCGCTCGGGATAGGTCGCGCCGGCCGCTAGCGGCAAGCTCATCGCGCTGGCGGCCAGGGTGGCCGCGGCCAACACTTGAAGGATCCTGTTCATGGCTTTGTCTCCGGTGGATGCGGGGCTTTGGCAGCCCTCGTGGTGGTGAATGCGCGGTGGTTAGATCATGAAGGTGCCGCCGTTGACGTCGAGCGTGGCGCCGCTGATGAAGCCGGCTTCCCGGCTGGCCAGGAAGGCGGCGGCAGCGGCGATGTCCTGCGGCGTGCCGAGCCGGCCGACGGGAATGCGTTCCAGATAGGCGGCGTTGACCGCGGCGCCGGCGGCAGCCGCCATGGCGCTCTCGATGCGGCCCGGCGCGATGGCGTTGGCGGTGATGCCGTCGCGGCCATGCTCGGTGGCCAGCACCCGGGTCAGGCCCATCATGCCGGCCTTGGAGGCGGCGTAATGCGCGCCGGCAATGTCGGTGCGCGTGCGCCCGGCCTGCGAGGCGATGTTGACGATGCGCCCGAATCCGCGCCCCTTCATCTGTTCCAGGCAGGCCTGCGAGCACAGGAACGCGCCTGTGAGATTGATGTCCAGCACCTGGCGCCATTCGGCCTCGTCCATTTCGGCGATGGGCGCCTTGACGCCCGCATGCTTGGGCGAGATGCCGGCGTTGTTGACCAGCACGCCGACGGGCCCGAAGCGTTGCAGCGTCTGCTGCGCCAGCCGTTGCGCATCCTGCGCGCTGGACACGTCGCACACCATGGCGAGCAGGCGCTCCCGGTGGCCCAGGGTGTTCTGGGCCTGCTCCAGTACCTCGGCCTGGTTGTCCGCGATGGCCACATAGGCGCCCTCGTCCATGAAACGCTGCGCGATGGCCAGGCCGATGCCCCGCCCCGCGCCAGTCACAATCACCACCTCGCGTGCAAAACGTTCCATCTTGTCTCCTATCTTGTATTCTGTACTTTATAGACTTCAAGCAAATGGACTGTCAACGGTATCAACGCTATCCCGGCGCCTCTGTTGCCGGAGAGTGCGATGCCTTGGATAGGGTGATGTGAGCGCAGCCGCGTGGCGTATCCAGCAGTTGGTGCGAATGCCGGTTCGAGGCGGTGCCGGTTCCGGGCATGCGCCAGCAAGGCTGCTACTGCGCCTGCAGCAGCGCCCGCCGGTACTGCACCGCCTCCGCCACATGCGGCGTCTCGATGCCGGCGCTGTCCGCCAGATCGGCAATCGTGCGCGCCACCTTGAGCACGCGGTGCAGGCTGCGCCCCGACCAGCCCAGGCGCGCGGCGGCGGCCTGCACGAAATCGCTGGCCGCGGATGCCAGCCGCAGGTGCTGGTCGATGGCGCGGCCCTGCAGCTGCTGGTTGGGCGCGCCCTGGCGCCGCAGCGCCGCGGCATGGGCCTTTGCCACGCGCGCGCGGATCTGCGCCGTGGTTTCGGCGGGCGCCGCCGCCAGCAGCTGCGCCGCGGGCAGCGCCGGCACTTCGACATGCAGGTCGATGCGGTCGAGCAGCGGGCCGCTGAGCTTGCCCTGGTAGCGCGCCACCTGGTCGGGCGTGCAGCGGCAGCGCCGCAGCGCCGAGCCCCAGAAGCCGCAGGGGCAGGGGTTCATCGCCGCCACCAGCTGGAAGCGCGCGGGAAACTCGGCGCGCTGCGCGGCGCGCGCGATGCTGATGCGGCCGGTCTCCAGCGGCTCGCGCAGGGCTTCCAGCGCGGCGCGGCTGAACTCGGGGAATTCATCGAGGAACAGCACCCCGTGGTGCGCCAGCGAGATCTCGCCCGGGCGCGGCGGCGAGCCGCCGCCGACCAGCGCCACGGCGCTGGCCGTGTGGTGCGGGCTGGCCGTGGGCCGCTGCGCCCAGCGCCGCGCATCGAAGCGCCCGCTGAGGCTGGCTAGCGCCGCGGTCTGCAGCGCCTCGTCGACCGACATCGGCGGCAGCAGGTCGGCAAAGCGCTGGGCCAGCATCGACTTGCCCGCGCCCGGCGGGCCGATCAGCAGCAGGCTGTGCGCGCCCGCCGCCGCGATCTCCAGCGCGCGCTTGGCCTGCGCCTGGCCCTTGACCTCGGCCATCTCGGCATTGCCTGCATGGGTCTCGCGCGGCTGGCAAGGCATGCGCTGCCAGCCGGCGGATGCCGCATCCTCGTCGTCCGCGTGGCGCGGCACAAAGGCCTGCACCACGTCCAGCAGATGGCGCGCGCAGAACACCTGCGCCTCGGGCACCCAGGCCGCCTCCTCGGCGCTGCCCGGCGGCAGCACCTGCAGCACCTGCTCGCGCTGCTGGTGCAGCGCCAGGCTGGTGGCCAGCGCGCCGCGCACCGGCCGCAGCTCGCCCGACAGCGACAGTTCGCCCGCGAACTCCCAGCCGGCAAGCCGCTGCGCGTCGATCTGGCCGCTGGCGGCCAGGATGCCGATGGCAATGGGGAGATCGAAGCGCCCCGAATCCTTGGGCAGGTCGGCAGGCGCGAGATTGACGGTGATGCGCTTGTTGCCGGGAAATTCGAGCCCGGCATTGATCAGCGCGCTGCGCACGCGCTCGCGCGCTTCCTTGACTTCGACATCGGCCAAGCCCACCAGCGTGAAGCAGGGCAGGCCATTGGCCAGATGCACCTCCACCGTGACCTGCGGCGCATGCAGCCCGAGCAGGGCGCGGCTTTGAACGAGGGCAAGGCTCATGGGAGTGACACGCAAGGGGGCGGGGCTGTTCCGGGCGCGAAACAGTTTGCCACGCGGGCAGATGCGGCCTCAGGATCCCATGACCTTGCCCGGGGCAGGGCGGCAAGGGGCCCAGCTACCTGCCGGCATGCCGCGCCACGGGTGCGAGCCCGTCCATCAGCGCCGCCACCCAGTCCATGAACACGCGCAGTTTGGCGCTCACATGCCGATGCGGCGGGAAGGCCAGATAGAGCGGCATCGGCTCCAGCTGCCAGTCCTCGAACAGCGCCACCAGCTCGCCGCTTTGCCGGTGCGCTGCAGCCATGTATTCGGGTAGCCACAGCACGCCCAGGCCCGCCAGCCCGGCGGCCAGATAGGCGTTGCCGTCATCGACCGAGAGCGCGTGGCGCCCACGCACTTCGATGCTCTCGCCCGCGCAGTGCATGGCATAGGACGCGGCCCTGCCGTGGCGGGCCCAGTGGAAGCCGACGATGCGGTGATGCGTGTCCTGCAGTTCATGCGGATGCAGCGGCTTGCCGGCCAGCGCCAGGTATTCCGGCGCGGCGTAGACACCCAGCTGCAGGTCGCCTATATGCCGGTGCATCAGCGACTGGTCGGTGAGCTGCCCGCCGCGCACCACGCAGTCGACGTTCTCGCCGATGATGTCCACCATGCGGTCGCTGACGCCCAGATCGAGCTGGATATCGGGATAGCGCGCATGGAAGTCGCGCAATGCCGGCACCAGGATCAGCCGCGCAAAGGGGCTGGGCACGTCCACGCGCAGCCGGCCGCGCGGGGAAACGGCCGCGCCCGACAGGCTGGTCTCGGCATCGTCCACATCGGCCAGCACGCGCACCACGCGCTCGTAATAGGCCGCGCCGTCGGCGGTCACGTTGACCCTGCGTGTCGTGCGATGCAGCAGGCGCACGCGCAGCCGCGCTTCGAGCTGCTGCACCAGCTGCGTGACGCTGGTCTTGCTCATGTGCAGCGTCATCGCGGCCTTGGTGAAGCTGCCGGTTTCCACCACCCGGGCAAAGGCCTGCATGGCGTCGAAACGGTCCATCCGAACTCCGGATCCAATGAAGATTGTTTGGATTCTACGAACAGTGTTGGACAGGCTTGCTGGTTTATCGAAGCCTGCGAGGTGCCTAAAGTCGGTTTCCTCTCCATTGAAGAAAGAAACCCATGACGCAACGCGATGTCGTTTTCCCCGCGGGCCGCCAGGCGCTGTATGAACGCAACCGCTATTCGCCGGCGGTGCGCGCCAATGGCCTGTTGTTTGTCTCCGGCCAGGTCGGCAGCCGCGAGGACGGCTCACCCGAGCCGGAGCTCGAGGCCCAGGTGCGGCGCGCATTTGCCAACCTGAATGCGGTGCTGGAAGCTGCCGGCTGCACTTTCGAGGACGTGATCGATGTCACGGTTTTCGTGGTGGATCCCGAAGCCCACTTCGAGACCATCTGGCGCATCGTGCCGGAATTCTGGGGCGAAGCGCCCTACCCGACGCTGACAGGGGTGGGCGTGACCTGGCTTTATGGTTTCCAGTTCGAGATCAAGGTGACTGCCAGGCTGCCGGTGGCTGCTGACTAGCTGCGCGTGGCCGCAGCGCCGGCTTCGGAGCCTTTGTCCGCGCCGCCCGGCAACTCCGCTGGCTCGGCAGGCGGCTTCACGATACCCTTTGCCGCCAGATGCTCTTGCGGGCTGGGCCCCACGTTCGGGCCATCGGGGATGTCGGATTTCTCGTCCACCACCCGCGCCGATTCCTGCATCACGTCTTTGTTGGTTGTTTGCACAGCGACTCCTGTTGTCGAATCGGTGGCCGATCACTGCCGCGCCTCAGGCCCGCCGCGGGCGCGAGGCGCGCTGCTGCCAGGCGCGCCTGCGGCGCGTCAGCGGGCCGTATTGCCGGTGCCGCTGCCGGGCATGCCGCCCGACCCCGGCGAGGTGCCGTCGCCGGCCGGCGTGCTGTTGGCCGAACCCGGCGAGGTGCCCGCGTCCGTGCCGGCCGTGCCGGTGCCGCCCGTGCCCGCGCCGGTCGTGCCCGGGATGGGGACGGGCCCGGTTTCGACGCCCGACCCGGTGGTCGGGCCGTTGATGAATTTTCCGCCGTCCGTGGTGTCGGAGCCTGTGGCATTGGTGCCGGTGCCGGTGCCGGCGTCAGGCGATGGCGACTGTTGGGTACCCGTCTGGGGAGCTTCCGTTTTCCAATTGGGCGTCTCGTTGCGGTCGCAGGCGGACAGCGCCATCGCGGCGCCGACGATCGAAGCCAGGGCAAGCATCCTGCAGCCGGCGAGTGGGGTGGTTTTTGTGGCGTTCATCGATTCCTCCTGGGTTGGTGATGAATGGCTGGCCGCAGGTGCATGCGGCCAGGCGCCATCACGAGGGCAGTCAGCCTGCCGGGCATCGGCGGGCAATGAATGCACTGTGTGCCGCCACAAGGGTCCCGGATGTGGGCGGAACCTAGCAGGACCTGTAGGAAAGCTGCCCCTGGCCCGCACGCCCCGCGTGCAGCGCCAGCCCCGCCACCTCCAGCGTCGAGCGCAGGATCCGCCCATGGGTGGAGTCCGTCACATACAGCGTGCGCCGGTCCACGCCGCCAAAGGCCAGGTTGGTGGTCGAGCTGCCGGCTGCGCCGCGCAGCACCTCGACCGGCTCGGCGCGGTGGTTGAGCACCCACACATAGCCCAGGCCCGGGTTGGCGACCAGCAGCCGGCCCTCGGCATCGACCGCCAGGCCGTCCGGGCCGCTCGGGCCGTAGGAGGTGAAGAACTGGCTGACCTTGGCGACGCTGCCGTCGGGCAGCAGCGGCACGCGCCAGACGCAGTTGCCGCGCGTGACGGCCAGATACAGCACGCGGCCGTCGGGCGACAGCGCCACGCCATTCGGGCTGGGCACATTGTTCAGCAGCAGGTCGAGCTGGCCGTTCGGGCGCAGGCGGTACAGGCGCCCGCTGGGGTCGTGCAGGCCGCTCTGGCCCTGGTCGGTGAAATACAGGTTGCCCCCGGCGTCGAAGACCAGATCGTTCACGCCCTTGAAGCGCTCGCTGTTGCGCCGCTCCAGATAGGGCGTGACTGCGCCGCTGTGCACGTCGAGGCGCATCAAGCCGTTCTTGTAATCGGTGATCAGCAGCGTGCCGGCATCGAGGAACTTCATGCCGTTGGGCTCGCCGTCGTACTCGGCGACCAGGCTCCATGCGCCCTGCGCGTCGATGCGGAAGATGCGGCCCCAGGGAATGTCGCTCACATAGAGATTGCCGGCCGCATCGAACACCGGGCCCTCGAGAAAGGAGTCGGTGACCGCGCCGCCGCGGTTGGCATCGGACCAGTCGCTGCGCTCGCGGCGGCGCAGCGATTCAGGCATCGTGGTGAACAATTCCAGGTCTCGGACCCGGGGAGCTTGCAGCAGAAACATGGGAGCACTTTCCTTCTCGATCTCGGAAGCCGGCGCGGGCGGCGGCACGGCCCCGCGCATTGTCAGTCCAGCTTGATGCCGCCCTTGCGCACGACCTCGCCCCATTTCGCGTCTTCCTTGGCCAGGAAGCTGGCGAACTCCGCGGCCGTGGAGCCGACGGGCTTGGCGCCGATGTCGGCCAGGCGCTGCTGCACGGCTTCTTCCTTGAGCACCTCCACCACGGCCTGCTGCAGCTTGCCGGCCACCGCGGGCGGCGTGCCCGCGGGCAGGAACATGCCGTTCCATTCGAAGACCTCGTAGCCGGGAATCACGGTCTCGGCCACGGTGGGCACGTCGGGCAGGCGCGGGCTGCGCTCGGGCGACGACACCGCCAGCGCGCGCAGCTTGCCCCCCGCCACCAGCGACTGCGACGCGGCGACGGTGCTGAACATGAAGTCCACCTGGCCGCCGATCACGTCTGCAATGGCCGGGCCACCGCTCTTGTAGGGCACGTGCACCATGTCCAGCTTGAGCTGCTGGCGAAACAGCTCGGACGCCAGGCGCTGCACCGTGCCGCTGCCGCCCGAGGCGAAATTGAGCTTGCCCGGCTGCGCCTTGGCCTTGGCGATCAGGTCGCCCACGTTCTTGAGCGGCGAGTTGGCGGGAACGATCAGCACGTTCGGCGCCTGCAGCACCAGCGACAGCGGCTGCAGCGCATTGGCGGCATACGGCATCCTGGCGAACAGGTGCGGGTTGATCGAATAGGGCGTGGCGTCATACAGCATGGTGTAGCCGTCGGCCGGCGCCTTGGCCACGGAGCTGACGCCGATGGTGCCGCTGGCGCCCGCGCGGTTCTCGACGATCACGCTAGTGCCCAGCTTGGGGCCCATGTGCGTCGCCACCAGGCGCGCTACCGCGTCGGCGGCGCCGCCGGGCGCGTAGGGCACGACGATGGTGATCGGGCGGTCGGGAAAGGCGGCGTGCACCGTGGCGGCGGCCAGGGCACAGGTGGCAATCAGGGTCTTGGCGAGAGCATGCATGGTTTTGTCTCCGGAGGAATGGATGGGGCCGCGCCGCGCGCACCCCGGCGCGGCCCTGGGTTCAATGGGCTGGTGCGGCGGCGCGCTCCAGCACCTGCAGCACATTGCGCGCGGCGCCCAGGCCCATGTTCACGTAGGCATCGCTGGTCACGCCGCCGATGTGCGGGCTCAGCACGATGCGCGGCTCGCCCTGGAAGGGGTGGCCGGCGGTCATCGGCTCGACGGCAAAGCTGTCCAGGCCCGCGGCCATGACCTGGCCGGAGCGCACCGCGGCCAGCAGCGCCGCTTCATCGATCAGGCCGCCGCGCGCGGTGTTCACCACGATCACTCCGCGCCTGCATCGCGCCAGCGTTTCGGCGTTCAGCAGGCCACGGTTGTCGGCGGTGAGCGGGCAGTGCAGCGAGATCACGTCGGATTCGCGCCAGAGCGTTTCGAGCGCCACGCCCTGCACGTATTCGGGCAGGTCGCGCGCATAGGGATCGAAGCCGATCACGCGCATGCCCATGGCGTCGGCCATGCGCGCGAAGCGCAGGCCGATCGCGCCCAGGCCCACCAGCCCGACGGTGCGCCCGCCCAGTTCCAGGCTCTTGTGCGTGGCCTTGTCCCAGTGGCCGGCGCGCATGCGCGCGTCCAGCGCCACCACCGACTTGGCGCAGGCCAGCAGCAGCGCCATGGTCTGTTCGGCCACGGCCGCGGCGTTGACGCCCAGCGCCGCCACGACCTCGATGCCGCGCTCCTTGGCCGCCACCTTGTCGATGGTGTCGGTGCCGCTGCCGTGCTTGGAGATCACTTTCAGCGCCGGCGCCGCATCCATCATGGCCGCGCCCACGCCGCCGTAGCGCACGATGATCGCCACCGGGTTGTGCGCGCGGCACAGCGCGATCAGGCTTTCCTCGGTGGGCGTCTTGCCGGCATAGACCATGTCATAGCCGTCCAGCAGCGCCAGCGCCTGCGGTGCCAGGTCGGCACCGGTGACGAGAATGCTGCTCACAGCGCTTCCCCTTCCTTGAGCACGCCGGCGGCGCGCAGCGCGGCGGGCAGCCACTTGGAGGCGGTGTCGCCGCGCGAAATGGCGTCGATGCGCGCAGCTTCGTCGGCCACCTTCCTGTCGGCCAGCGCCATCAGGCCCGGGGCCTTGGCGCGCTCGATCACGACCACGCCGTCGGCATCGCCCACGACCAGGTCGCCGGGGTTGACGACGGTGCCGCCCGCGGAGACCGGGTGGTTGATGCGGCCGGGCACGTACTTGGTCGGGCCCGCAGGGTTGAAGCCGGCGCTGAACACCGGGAAGTCCAGGTCCAGGATTTCCAGCTTGTCGCGGATGGCGGCATCGACGATCACGCCGGCCAGGCCGCGCTTCTTGCAGGCGCTGAGCATCAGCGTGCCCATCAGCGCCGCCGTGAGATCGCCCTTGCCATCGATCACCAGCACGTCGCCGGGCTGCGCCAGCGCGATCGCGGCGTGGATCATCAGGTTGTCGCCGGGGCGCACTTCCACGGTGAAGGCCGGGCCGGCGACCTTCATGTCCTGGTGCACGGGCGCGACGCGGCCGTGCATGGTGCCGCGGCGGCCGGCGACGTCGGCCAGGATCGCTGCCTGGAAAGTGCCGGCTTTCTCTACGACGTCGGGGGCCACGCGCTCGATGTCGCGGATGATTTCTGGAAGTTGGTTCATGGTGCTTCGTCCGGTGGAAATGGAGAGGGCGCAGAGGGCGGGAATGCGCAGCCCGCGGACATGCGCGCGGGCATGTCCTGTGATCTGTAGGGATGGGGCAGGAGCGCTGCGGGCAGCGCCTCAGTCGAGGCTGGCGCCGGATTCCTTGACGACCCGGGCCCAGCGCGGGATTTCCGCTTTCAGCAGCTGCTGGAAGCTTTCCGCCGAGCCGCCCAGGATCTCGCCGCCCTCGTAGCGCAGCCGCTCGGCGGCGTCGGGCTGGGCCAGCGCCTGGTTGATGGCCTTGTTGAGCTGCTGCACGATGGCCGGCGGCGTTCCCGCGGGCGCCAGCACGCCGAACCAGCTCACGGCCTCGAAGTCCTTGTAGCCCAGTTCCGCCAGCGTCGGGGTCTTGGGCAACTGCGTCGAACGCGCCTTGGAGGTGATGGCAATGGCGTTCATCTTGCCGTTGCGCACCTGGCCGATCAGCGTGGGAATGGTCGACATGTACAGGTCGATCTGGCCGCTCACGACATCGGTCATGGCCTGCGCCGCGCCCTTGTAGGGCACGTGGCGCAGCTTGATGCCCGCCGCATGCTGGGCCAGCTCGCCGGCCAGGTGCGACACGGTGCCGTTGCCCGAGTAGCCCAGCGTGATGCCATCGGGCCTGGCCTTGGCCGCGGCCACGACATCGGCAAAGCTCTTGTAGGGCGAGCTGGCCGCCGTCACCAGCACGACCGGGGAGGACACTGCCAGCGCCACCGGCGTCAGGTCCTTGATCGGGTCGTAGGGCAGCTTGGGGTAGAGCGCGGGGTTGATCGCCAGGTTGCTGGTCTGGCCGATGACCAGGGTGTAGCCATCGGGTGCGGCCTTGGTGGCGGCATCGACGCCCAGGTTGCCGCCGGCGCCGGGGCGATTGTCCACCACCACGGTCCACTTGTTCAGGTCGGTGAGCTTCTGTGCCACGGTGCGCGCGATCATGTCCGTGCCGCCGCCGGGCGGAAAGGGCACGATCAGTCGAACCGGCTTGGAGGGGTAGGCAGCCTGTGCCTGGGCGCTGGCCAGGGGCAGGGCGGCGGCAGCCAGGCCCAGGGTGGCGGCGCAAAGCTGCGCGGCGAATGCATGAAAACGCGTGGTCGATGCCATTGTCTTGTCTCCGTCGATGTATTTATGGGTTGCCGCGGTGCATGCCGGCAATGGAAGCGCAGTTTAAAAAAACGTTTCAACGCATACAATGCCGTTTCGCACGATGAAACACATTGCACGATGAAGCCCGACGACACCCCACATCCCCCGCCAGTGAAGAAGCTCCGCAACGCCCGTCCCGCGGTCTTGGCACCCATGTCCGAAATGACCGGGCCGGAGGGCGAGCCGGCTGCCTCCAATGGCTTCGTGACCGCGGTGGCGCGCGCGCTGCAGCTGCTCGAGGCCTATGCGCTGGGCGAATCCCATCTGTCGCTGGCCGAGCTCAGCCGGCGCTGCCAGCTGCACAAGACCACCGTGCTGCGGCTGGCGCGCACGCTGGCCCACCATGGCTACATGGTGCAGCGCGAAGACGGCGACTGGCGCCTGGGGCCGGCCGCGGGCTGGCTGGGCGCGCGCTACAAGGCCGGCTTCGACGTGCAGAACGTGCTCGAGCCGGCGCTGCGCGCGCTGACGCTGGCGTGCGGCGAAAGCGCGGCCTTCTATGTGCGCGAGGGCAATGCGCGCACCTGCATCGTGCGTGTCGAGGGGCCGCAGGCGCTGCGCCACCACGCGCGCATGGGCGAGGAACTGCCGCTGGACAAGGGCTCGCCCGGGCGCGTCATCCTGGCCTTCTCAGGCGAGCCCGGGGCGCTCTATGAACAGATCCGCGAGCGCGGCTACCACTACTCCATCGGTGAGCGCGAGCAGGGCGTGGCCACCGTATCCGCGCCGGTCTTCGGCATGCACTGGCGGCTGTTCGGCTCGGTCTGCATCTCCGGCCCGGCTTCGCGCCTGCCGGTTCAGAAGCTCGAGTCGCTGGCGCAGACGCTGCTGGCCACGGCCAACCAGCTGTCGTATGCATTGGCTGGAACCGCCGGGAACACGGGCACCTCGGCGGTGCGCACTTCGCGCTGGCATCCCTGAATCCGTGACATGGCACGGCAAGCCTGGTGCGTTGTCCATTTTGGTGCAGCGCCATGGGGGGAATCCGGGCTGTTTGCGCACCAATAGGGTGCAATGCGTCCAGTCCATGTCTTTCCGGTAATGCCTGCATACCGTGGCGGCTTCGACCTACTTGCCTTGGCACAGTTCATGCTTTTCACCGGTTGTCGAAAATTTTTACAACTGGAGAGCCTCATGTCCCGTGCCTGGATCAAGACCATCGGTGTCGCCTTTGCCGCCGCTCTGCCCATGCTGGCCAGCGCCCAGCTGACCGCCAACGTCAGCCTGACCAGCAATTACAAGTTCCGTGGACAAGACCAGGACGCGAGCCGCACCAAGGCCTTCAAGCCGGCCCTGCAAGGCGGCTTCGACTACAGCTTCGGCGATACCGGCTGGTATGTGGGCAACTGGAACTCCAGCGTCGACTGGGTGCCCGGCAACTCGCTCGAGAGCGATTTCTACGCCGGCTACAAGTTCGAAGGCGGCGGCGTGGCCTGGGACCTGGGCGCACTGACCTACGTCTACCCGGGCGGCAAGGTGGCCAACACCACCGAGATCTATGCCGCCGCCGGCTTCGGCCCGCTGACGGCCAAATATTCGCACACCGTGTCGAAGCGCTACTTCGGCTTCGACGGCGGGCGCAACACCGGCTACTTCAACCTGGCTTTTGCCCAGGAAGTGGCGCCCAAGGTGACCTTCAAGGCCTCGGTCGGCTACACGCGCTTCTCGAGCGATGTCGAAGGCACGCCGAACTACGCCGACTACAGCGTGGGCGGCGCCTACGACTTCGGTGACGGCCTGTCGCTGGGCGCGGCCGTCGTCGGCGCCAACAAGAAGAACCACTTCGGCTTCGTCAACAAGAACCGCTTCGTGGTTTCGCTGACCAAGGCCCTGTAATTGCAAAGGGGCGCCCTGCGTCCCGATCAACGAGGAACGACTCATGAAAATGGTGACCGCCATCATCAAACCCTTCAAGCTCGATGAAGTGCGCGAAGCACTGTCCGACATCGGCGTGCAGGGCATTACCGTGACCGAAGTCAAGGGCTTCGGCCGCCAGAAGGGCCATACCGAGCTGTACCGCGGGGCGGAATACGTGGTCGACTTCCTGCCCAAGCTGAAGATCGAGGCGGCGATCGCCGACGACATGGTCGACCGCGCGCTCGAAGCCATCGAGGCCGCGGCCCGCACCGGCAAGATCGGCGACGGCAAGATCTTCGTTTCCCACCTCGAGCAGGTGGTGCGCATCCGCACCGGCGAGACCGGCCAGGAAGCCCTCTGAGGCCTGCGTTCGTACCGATCAGAAAGATTGTTGCCATGAAAAAATTGCTTGCCTCCCTCTGCCTGGGCATGAGCCTGCTGTCAGGCGGTATCGCCCTGGCGCAGACGCCTGCGGCCGATGCGACTGCCACCACTCCCGCGGTGGAAGCGTCCGCTGCGGCGCCTGCACCTGAAGCCGTCGCTGCCCCGGCAGCCGCCGCACCCGCCCCCGAAGCGGCCGCGGTCGCTACCCCTTCTCCCGTGGCCGAAGCACCTGCTGCAGCCGCTGAAGCCGCGCCCACGCTCGACTCCGGCGACACCGCCTGGATGCTGACCTCGACCATGCTGGTGATCCTGATGATCATCCCCGGCCTGGCCCTGTTCTACGGCGGCCTGGGCCGCTCCAAGAACATGCTGTCGGTGCTGATGCAGGTCTTCGTGATCTTCTCGCTGATCACCGTGCTGTGGACCATCTACGGCTACACGCTGACCTTTGGCGGCGAAGGCAAGTTCTTCGGCGGCTTCGACAAGCTGTTCCTCAAGGGCATCACGCCCGACACGCTGTCGAGCGCACTGAAGACCATTCCCGAATACGTGTTCGTGTCCTTCCAGGCCACCTTCGCCGCCATCACCGTGGCGCTGATCGTCGGCTCCTTTGCCGAGCGCATCAAGTTCGCCGCGGTGCTGGTGTTCGCCGTGCTGTGGTTCACCTTCAGCTACATCCCGATGGCCCACATGGTCTGGGGCGGCGGCCTGCTGGCCGAAGACGGCGCGCTGGACTTCGCCGGCGGCACCGTGGTGCACATCAATGCCGGTATCGCCGGTCTGGTCGGTGCCTACGTCCTGGGCAAGCGCCTGGGCTTCGGCAAGGAGTCGATGGCCCCGCACAGCCTGACGCTGAGCATGGTCGGTGCCTCGCTGCTGTGGGTGGGCTGGTTCGGCTTCAACGCCGGCTCGGCCGGCGCGGCCAACGGCATTGCCGGCCTGGCTTTCGTCAACACCATCGTCGCCACCGGCGCCGCCACCCTGTCGTGGCTGGCTGCCGAAGCGCTGCACAAGGGCAAGGCCTCGATGCTGGGCGCGATCTCGGGTGCCGTCGCCGGCCTCGTGGCCATCACTCCCGCCGCCGGCTTCGTCGGCCCGATGGGCGCCATCGTCATGGGCCTGATCGTCGGTCCCCTGTGCGTGTGGGGCGTGGGTGGCCTCAAGCGCATGCTGGGTGCCGATGACGCGTTCGACGTGTTCGGCGTGCACGGTGTCGGCGGCATCGTCGGCGCCATCCTGACCGGCGTGTTCTGTGCCGCCAGCCTGGGCGGCGTTGAGCCGGCCAACTACTCCATGGGCCACCAGGTCTGGGTGCAGATCAAGAGCGTGCTCGTGACGCTGGTGTGGTCGGGTGTCGTGGCTTTCGTTTCCTACAAGATCGCGGATCTGCTGGTCGGCCTGCGCGTCAGCGAGGAAGAAGAGCGCCAGGGCCTGGACATCAGCTCCCACGGCGAAACCGCCTACGTGCGGTAACTCCCGGCACGGGCGGCCCTGTCTGGTGGCGGGGCCGTCTGCCCCAACTTCATTGCGAATACCAGGTTCTCCTCGGACGCTGGAATTTCAGCCCACCCATGCGGTGGGCTTTTTTTTGGGACTGGTTTTTCTATAGGGCAGGACCTTCATGGTTCGGCAAGCTCACCACGAAGGGTTTTTCCGTTCGCCCTGAGCCTGCCTGGGCGGGCCCGTCGAAGGGTGGACGTCCCGCCCTACAAGTCGTCCCCCCGGCCCAAGCTTCACGCCCCGCGTGCAAAAAATTCACGCTCCTGCCCCGGTTGCGTTGCGACCCCTGCCGCTACGATAAGCGCATGGATTCAGCCCTCAGCCAGATCACCGGGCGCGTGCGCGCCGCCGTTGCCGACCGGACCCCGCTGCGCCTGCGCGGCGGCGGCAGCAAGGACTTCCATGCGCGCACGCTGGAGGGCGAGATCCTCGACACGCGCGCGCTGCAGGGCGTGCTCAGCTACGAACCCAGCGAACTGGTCGTCACCGCGCGTGCCGGCACTTCGCTGGCCGAGCTGCAGGCGCTGCTGGCCGAACAGGGCCAGTGCCTGCCCTTCGATCCACCCCACTTCGCCCCCGGCGCCACGGTCGGCGGCATGGTCGCCGCGGGCCTGAGCGGGCCGGCGCGCGCCAGCGTCGGCGCGGTGCGCGACTATGTGCTGGGGCTGGAGATGCTCAACGGCCGCGCCGAGCTGCTGCGCTTCGGCGGCCAGGTGATGAAGAACGTTGCCGGCTACGACGTGCCGCGGCTGATGGCCGGTTCCTGGGGCACGCTGGGCCTGATCACCGAGGTCAGCCTCAAGGTGCTGCCCCAGGCTCCGGCCGAGGCCACGCTGCTGTTCCGCTGCACGCAGGCCCAGGCGCTGCAATGGCTCAACACCTGGGGCGGCCAGCCGTTGCCGCTGAACGCCAGCTGCTGGGTCGAGGACCAAGGGCAGGGCACCCTGTTCTTGCGGCTGCGCGGCGCCAAGTCCGCGGTGCAGTCGGCCTGCGCCACGCTGGGCGGCGAGCGCCAGGACAACGCGCAGGTGGCCGCCGACTGGGACGCCTGCCGCGACCACCAGCTGCCCTGGTTCCTCGACCGCCTGGCGCAGCCCGAGCTCGCGCTGTGGCGCCTTTCGGTGCCGGCCCAGGCGCCGGTGCTGGCGTTGCCCGAGGGCGCGCGCGGCCCGCTCGTCGAGTGGCATGGCGCGCTGCGCTGGGTGCAGGCGCCGCGCGCGCTGGGCCCGGCGCTGCAGGCGCTGGCGGCGCAGGTGGGCGGCTCGGCGCAGATGTTCCATGCGCAAAGTGCGGGTGCGGGCGGCAGCGGCGCAGGGCTGGTCCCCGCCGCGCCGCTGCCGCCCGCACTGGCGGCGCTGCACGCACGGCTGCAGCAGGCCTTCGATCCGGCCGGCATCTTCAACCCCGGGCGCCTGGCCTGATCCGGCTCCTTTTCTTCCCACGCCATGCAAACCCAACTTGCCCCCGCCTTCCGCGGCACGCCCGAGGGCGCCGAGGCCGAAGCCATCCTGCGCAAATGCGTGCACTGCGGCTTCTGCACCGCCACCTGCCCGACCTACCAGCTGCTGGGCGACGAGCTCGACGGCCCGCGCGGGCGTATCTACCTGATCAAGCAGGTGCTCGAAGGCCATGCGCCGACGCGCGCCACGCAGCTGCATCTCGACCGCTGCCTGACCTGCCGCAACTGCGAAAGCACCTGCCCCAGCGGCGTGCAGTACGGCCATCTGGTCGACATCGGCCGCAAAGTGGTCGACGAGCAGGTCGAGCGGCCGCTGGGTGAGCGCCTCACGCGCTGGGCGCTCAAGGAAGGGCTGACGTCGCCGATGTTCGCGCCCGCGATGAAGCTGGGCCAGGCGGTGCGTCCGCTGCTGCCCGACGCGCTCAAGGCCAAGGTGCCGGCGCCGCAGGAAACCGGTGCCTGGCCCGTGCGCGAGCATGCGCGCAAGGTGCTGTTGCTGGCCGGCTGCGTGCAGCCGGCGATGCTGCCGCGCATCAACTACGCCACGGCGCGCGTGCTCGATGCCGCCGGCATCCAGACCGTCATTGCGCCCAAGGCCGGCTGCTGCGGCGCGGTCAAGTTCCATTTGGACGACCAGGACGGCGCGATGGCGCAGATGCGCGCCAATATCGACGCCTGGTGGCCCCAGGTCGAAAGCGGCGCGGTCGAGGCCATCGTGATGAACGCCTCGGGCTGCGGCGCCACCGTCAAGGACTATGGACATGTGCTGCGCGACGACCCCGCCTATGCCGGCAAGGCCGCACGCATCAGCGCCCTCACGCGCGACCTGAGCGAGCTGCTGCCCGAAATGCTGCCCGAGCTGGCGCAGCGCCTGCAGGGCCGCATCGCGCCGCCCGCAGGCGTCATGGCCTACCACCCGCCCTGCACGCTGCAGCACGGCCAGAAGCTGCGCGGCGGTGTCGAGACCTACCTGGGCCAGCTGGGCTTTGCGCTGCGCGTGGCGCGCACCGAGTCGCATCTGTGCTGCGGCTCGGCCGGCACCTACTCGGTGCTGCATCCGCAGATCGCCGGCCAGCTGCGCGAGCGCAAGCTCGACGCGCTGGGCGAGGCCTGCGGCGAGGCTCCGCCGGTGGCGATCCTGTCGGCCAATATCGGCTGCATCACCCATCTGCAAAGTGGCACCGAGGTGCCGGTGCGGCATTGGGTGGAGGTGCTCGATGAGGCCCTCCCATCCCACTGAGGATGTGGTTTGCGCACCCATTGACCTGCCTTCGAGAGACAACGCCGCTGTCCGGCGATTGCCAATGCTGGCATGATGCGAGGTTGTCTTTTATTGCATTGAGCTGCGCTACGCCATGACCGATCCCGTGTCTGAACCACAAGAACAGAATGCTGCGGCTACGGCCCCCGGAGCTGGTGCCCCAGCGGCTGATTCCTCAGCGGCTGATGCGCCAGCTGCTGAGGCCTCCCGCAAGCCGCGCAGCCGCGGCGGCCGCAACCGTGGTGGACGCGGCGGCCAGGGCCGCCGTGACGGCGCTGCGGCGCCCGCGGCCCCCGCCGACCGCCCCGCGCAGGCTCCGCGCAGCCAGCATCCGCTGCTGCTGAAGCTGGCCGAGCTCTATCCCCGGCTGTTCGGCGAAAACCCGCTGCCGATGAAGCGCGGCATCTTCCAGGACCTGCTCGAAGCCCAGCCCGAAGCCTTCGACCGCGACGGCCTGAAGGTGGCGCTGTCCATCCACACCCGCTCCTCGCGCTACCTCACCGCCGTGGCCGCGGGCCAGCCGCGCCACGACCTGCAGGGCCAGCCCGTCGAAGACATGGCACCCGAGCATGTGCACCATGCGCTGCTGGAAGTGTTCCGCCGCCGCCAGCAGCGCTCGAACGAGGACCTGCGTCCCAAGCTGGTCAACCGCATCATCCAGGCCTTCGAAGCCTCGGGCCTGAGCCGTGAAGCCTACGCCGAGCGCGTGCAGACCCGTGACGACGCGAGCAACGCGCTGGTGGACGAAGCGCTGGCCGAAGCCGCCATGCGCGCCGCCAGGGACGAAGCCCTGCTGCGCGCCTTCGAGGCCAGCGGCCAGGAGCTCGCCGCCTTTGCCGACATGTATGGCATGGTGGCGCGCACCGCCGCCCAGACCATCGAGCGCGCGCGCCGGCGCAAGGCCCTGGCGGAGCAGGCCGCTGCTGCGGCTCCCGCCGAGCCGGCTGGCGACCAGGCCTGAGGCAGCGGCAACGCTGACCAGACCCAGCCCCGTGCGCATCCGCCCGGGGCTTTTTTTCGTTCAGGTCAGGGCGGCTTCGATGTCCTTCGCCAGTTTCGCCGGCGCATCCTGCGGCGCATAGCGGCGAATCACCTGGCCGTCGCGGCCCACCAGGAACTTGGTGAAGTTCCACTTGATGGCCTTGCTGCCCAGCAGCCCCGGCGCCTGCGCCGTGAGCCAGCGGTACAGCGGGTGGGCGCCCGCGCCATTGACCTCGATCTTGTCCATCAGCGGAAACTGCACGCCGAAGTTGCGCTCGCAGAACCGTGCGATCTCGTCGGCGCTGCCCTTTTCCTGCGCGCCGAACTGGTTGCAGGGGAAACCCAGCACCGTCAGCCCCTGGTCGGCGTATTGCGCATGCAGCGCCTGCAGCCCCGCGTACTGCGGCGTGAAGCCGCAGGCGCTGGCGGTGTTGACGATCAGCAGCGCCCGGCCCTGGTATTGCGACAATGGTACTTCGCGGCCTTCGATATCGGTAGCGGTGAAGTCGTAGATCGAGCTGTGGTCAGCCATGGTCCATCCCTGGTGTTGTGATGGCTGGGAGCTTATGCCCGGGGCCGACGCGGCGCCTGTACGAGCGCATCCAGGGCCAATGCCCGCAATGGCTGCATCTCAGTGGCTGTTGTCTTGCCGGGCAATCTTGCGCAGACGCACCACTTCGCGCGGATAGTGCCTGCAGTTGTAGGCATGCCAGCGGCCGATGCACAGCATGATGCCGGCCACGGCCAGGCCGAACAGCGTGATCGCGCCGAACGCCGACAGCCCGAGCTTGGTCGACAGGCTGTAGAACGCACCCAGCAGCAGGATGCAGGCCTGTTCGTTGAAGTTCTGCACCGCGATCGAGCGGCCCGCGCCCATCAGGTTGTGGCCGCGGTGCTGCAGCAGCGCATTCATCGGCACGACCAGGAAGCCGCCGAGCGCGCCCAGCACGATCAGGAAAGGCACGGCCAGCCAGATGGTGTCGATGAAATTCATGCAGATCACCAGCACGCCCATGGCGATGCCCAGCGGAATCACGCGGGTCGCGGTTTCCAGCTTCATGTAGCTCGACGCCGCCACCGCGCCCACGGCGGTGCCGATCGCCACCACCCCGACCAGCGACGACGCCTGCGTGGTGCTGTAGCCCAGCGCCGCGGCGCTCCAGGCGAGCACGATGTAGCGCAGGTTGCCCGACACGCCCCAGAACAGCGTGGTGGTGGACAGCGAGATCTGGCCCAGCTTGTCCGTCCACAGGCGCTGGCTGCAGATCCAGAAGTCGGGCAGCAGCGCCAGCGCGTTGCCCAGCAGGGTCTTGTCCGGGTCCTGGCGCAGCGGGCGCATGGCCACGCCGGTGTGGGGAATGCGGGTGTTGATCCAGGCGGCCAGCACGTAGACCAGCACCAGCGCGGCAATCGAGGCCTCGGCGGCGTTCTGCACCCCGGGCAGGTTCAGGGCCAGCAGATGGGACGACAGCACCGGGCCGACCAGCTGGCCGCCCAACAGCACGCCCAGAATGATTGAGGTGATGGTCAGGCCCTCGATCCAGCCATTGGCCTTGACCAGCTGCGACGCGGGCAGCAGCTCGGTCAGGATGCCGTACTTGGCCGGCGAATAGGCAGCGGCGCCCAGGCCGACCACGGCATAGGCCACCAGCGGATGGTGGCCGAACAGCATCATCAGGCAGCCGACGACCTTGATCGCATTGCTGATGAACATGACCCGACCCTTGGGCAATGCGTCCGCGAACGCGCCGACGAAGGGCGCCAGGACCACGTAGAACAACGCGAACATCGGCACCAGGGCGGCGCGCTGCCACTCGGGTGCGCCGCCCGTGCGCAGCAGCTCCACGGCGGCCACGAACAGGGCGTTGTCGGCCAGCGAGCTGAAAAACTGCGCCGACATGATGGTGTAGAAACCGCGCTTCATGGAATGGCTGGAACGGGCATCGGCGGGGCCTTTGCCGGAGGTGGTGGAGGACTCAAACGCAGTGAGCGCTGGTTATAACATGCAGCTTCGGGCCAGCAGTGCCAGAATTCCCTGTCTCCTTTTGCTTCAGCACCATGCCGCGTCCCATCCTCGCCACCATCCATTCCAGCGCCCTGCGCCACAACCTCGAACGCGTGCGCCAGGCGGTGCCGGATGCCAAGCTGTGGGCGGTGATCAAAGCCAATGCCTATGGGCATGGCATCGAGCGCGTGTACGAGGCGCTGCGCGGTGCCGACGGCTTTGCATTGCTGGACCTGGCCGAGGCCGAGCGCGTGCGCCAGCTCGGCTGGCGCGGCCCGATCCTGCTGATCGAGGGCGCCTTCGAGGCACGCGACCTCGAGCTGTGCTCGCGCCTGGGCCTGTGGCATGTCGTGCACTGCGACGAGCAGATCGACTGGCTGGCCGCGCACAAGACGCAGGTCGGCCACCGCGTGTTCCTGAAGCTGAACTCGGGCATGAACCGGCTGGGCTTCCCCGCCGAGCGCTTCCGTTCGGCCTGGGCGCGGCTCAACGCACTGACCCAGGTCGACGAGATCTCCTTCATCAGCCACTTCAGCGATGCCGACGGCCCGCGCGGCGTGGGCCACCAGCTGCAGGTGTTCCACGAGGCCACGCGCGACCTGCCCGGCGAGCGCAGCCTGTGCAACAGCGCCGCGACGCTGGCGCTGGCCGATGACGCGCAGGTGCGCTGCGACTGGGTGCGCCCGGGCATCGTGCTGTACGGCAGCTCGCCCGACTTTCCACGGCATACACACGGCGACTGGGCGCTGCAGCCGGCAATGACGCTGTCCAGCCGCGTGATCGGCGTGCAGCAGCTGCAGGCCGGCGACACGCTGGGCTATGGCTCGACCTTCACCGCCGACGGCCCGATGACGGTGGGCATCGTTGCCTGTGGCTATGCCGACGGCTACATGCGCGCGTGCGGCACGGGCACGCCGGTGCTGGTCGACGGCCAGCGCACGCGGGTGCTGGGGCGGGTCAGCATGGACATGATCAACGTCGACCTGACGCCCATCGAGGGCGCGGGCATGGGCAGCGAGGTCACGCTGTGGGGGCGGGCGTCGAATGGGGCGCGGCTGTCCATTGACGAGGTGGCGGCTGCGGGAGGGACGCTGGGGTACGAGTTGATGTGCGCGGTGGCGGCGAGGGTGCCGGTGATGGTGGATTGAAACGGTTTCTGCTACTTGAGGGCAGGCCGTCCACCCTTCGATCCTTCGACAAGCTCAGGATCAGGGCGAACGGTTTCTAATCCGTTCGCCCTGAGCCTGCCTGGGCGGCCCCGTCGAAGGGTAACGGGCCCACTCTCAAATCGAGGAAACCGTTCGGCTACGCAGGCACTCCTGGGCCTGCCTGGGTGGCCCCGTCAAAGGAGTGTCTGAAACTCGAGCCCCGATCACTCCCCCTCCAGATTCCCCACCATCCTCCCCAGCAACCCTCGCAGCACCTCTTGCTCCCCGGGCGAGAAATCCCGCAGCATCCGCGCAGTGATTTCCCTGCGGCGCTCGCCCATGCGCTCGAAGACCGCCTGCCCCGCGGGGCTCAGGCGCAGGCAGCGGCTGCGCGCGTCCTGGGCGTGGGGCACGCGCTCGAGCCAGCCCTTTTCCTCCAGCGTACCGAGCATGCGCGCGATCTGGGCCTTGTCGTTGCCGCTGTGCTCGACCAGGTCCCTTTGCGTGCGCATCGGATGGCGGCCGACGAACAGCAGCGCGCGCGCCTCGTTGGGCGTGAGCTCGGCCTGCATCGCCGCACGCATGCGCTGGCGGTAGGCATGCATCAGGTCGTGCATGGCGTCGAAAACGTCTGCAGGGTGGTTGGCAGTCATCGCAGTGTGGGTTTTATGGTTGACTAAATCAACGAGATAGCCGATATTTCGTTGACTAAATCAACATTTTACGCCAGAGGCCTGCATGACCACCACTTCACCCGACACACCTTCCGCCCAGCCCCTGCGCGTGGAGCGCCAGCGCCACCCCTTTGGCGCGCGCCACCTGCAGCTGCTCAAGCGCGAGAGCGTGACCCCGGGCTTCGTGCGCGTGACGCTGGGCGGGCCCGAATTGGCGGGCTTCGTCAGCACCGGCTTCGACGACCATGTGAAATTCATCCTGCCGCAGCCGGGCCTGGAGCGCCCGAACCTGCCAAAGATCGTCGACGGACGCCCGAGCTTCGAGGGCGAGCGCCCGACCACGCGCGACTACACGCCGCTGCGCTACGACCTGGAACGCAACGAGCTGGAGATCGAATTCGCGCTGCACAACACCGGCCCGGCCGCCGACTGGGCGCTCAACGCGCCGCTGGGCCAGTGGGTCGGCGTGGCCGGCCCGCGCGGCAGCATGCTCGTTCCCAGGGAATTCGAATGGCACTGGCTGCTGGGCGATGAAAGCGCGCTGCCGGCCATCGAGCGCCGCCTGGCTGAACTCCCGGCTACCGCCAAGGCCACGGTGCGCATCCACGTGGCCGATGCACGCGACCAGCGGCCGTTGGGCAGCGCCGCCCAGCTGGACCTGCAATGGGTCGATTCGCTCACGGCTGCTGCCGAGGCATTGGCACTGCCCGCGGGCGATGGCTTCATCTGGGCCGCGGGCGAGCACAGCGAGATGGCGGCGCTGCGCCGCGTCGTGCTGGCCAAGCCCGGTGTGGATGTGAAGCGCATGCGCATCGCGGCGTACTGGAAACGCGGTGAGATTGCTCACCACGCTGAACTTGACGGCGCCCCCTGAGCGGCTGAGGTCCGTCCGGAGGGACTGTAAGTATAGCCAGTACTATGGGTACCACACAGCTCTCCCGAGCCGAAAGCCGAGGGGCGATATGCTCGCTCCATGGCCAAAGAGAAAACCCAATATGTCTGCAATGCCTGCGGCGCGACCAGCCCGCGCTGGCTGGGCAAGTGCCCCTCCTGCGGGGCCTGGAATTCGCTGATCGAATCGGTGCCAGAGTCCGCCAGCGGCGGCAAGAACCGGCTGAGCGCGCCCCAGGGCTATGCCGGCATGGCCAATGCCCAGCCCGTGACCCCGCTGTCGGCCATCGAGGCCACCGACGTCGCGCGCACGCCCAGCGGCATCGACGAGCTCGACCGCGTGCTGGGCGGCGGCATCGTCGAGGGCGGGGTGGTGCTGATCGGCGGCGACCCGGGCATCGGCAAGTCGACGCTGCTGCTGCAGGCGCTCGATGCGCTGCACCGCCAGGGCCTGCCCACGCTCTATGTGACGGGTGAGGAAAGCGGCGCGCAGATCGCGCTGCGCTCGCGCCGGCTCGGCCTGGACAACAGCCAGGTGCAGGTGCTGGCCGAGATCCAGCTGGAGAAGATCCTGGCCACCGTGGAAGCGACCCAGCCGATGGTGGTGGTGGTCGATTCGATCCAGACCGTCTATTCCGACCAGCTGTCGTCCGCGCCCGGCTCGGTGGCGCAGGTGCGCGAATGCGCGGCGCACCTCACGCGCGCCGCCAAGACCACCGGCATCTGCGTGGTGCTGATCGGCCACGTGACCAAGGAAGGCGCGCTGGCCGGGCCGCGCGTGCTCGAGCACATGGTCGACACGGTGCTGTACTTCGAAGGCGACACGCACAGCAACTTCCGCCTGGTGCGCGCGATCAAGAACCGCTTTGGCGCGGTGAACGAGATCGGCGTGTTCGCCATGACCGAGAAGGGCCTCAAGGGCGTCACCAACCCGAGCGCGATCTTCCTGAGCCAGCACACCGAGCCCGTGCCCGGCAGCTGCGTGCTGGTGACGCTGGAAGGCACGCGGCCGATGCTGGTCGAGATCCAGGCGCTGGTGGACCAGGGCGGCCCGAGCCCGCGCCGGTTGTCGGTGGGCCTGGACAAGGACCGCCTGGCGATGCTGCTGGCGGTCCTCAATCGGCATGCGGGCGTGGCCTGCGCCGACCAGGACGTGTTCGTCAACGCGGTCGGCGGCGTGCGCATCAACGAGCCTGCGGCCGACCTGGCGGTGATGTTGGCGATCACTTCCAGCCTGCGCGGCAAGGCGCTGCCGCGCGGCTTCATCGCCTTTGGCGAGGTCGGCCTGGCAGGCGAGGTTCGGCCCGCGCCGCGCGGGCAGGAGCGGCTCAAGGAAGCGGCGAAACTGGGGTTCACGATGGCTGTCGTGCCCAAGGCCAATGCACCGAAGAAAGCCATTCCAGGGCTGACTATCCATGCCGTCGAACGCGTCGATGAGGCCATGAATATCGTGCGCGGAATCAGCTGACGCACCGCGCAAAAGGTTATACGCACTCACCACAACCCCCAAGTCCGGCGTCCATAAGACAATGGCGGCCATGAATTTGCGCAAAATCTGGGTCCCCGTGGGACTGGCAGTGCTGTTGTACGCTGCCCATCAAACCTATGGCTGGCTGGGCGTGGCCGGCGTCGGCGGCGGTATCGTGATGTGGCTGCTGCTGCACTTCAACCGGATGATGGCGGTGGTGCGCAAGGCCTCGCAGCACCCGATCGGCTATGTCGCCAGCGCCGTCATGCTCAATGCCCGGCTGCGCCAGGGCGTGAACATGATGCATGTCGTGGCCATGACGCGCGCTCTGGGCCAGCAGCTGTCGCCCGAGGGCCAGCAGCCCGAAGTCTTCCGCTGGACCGATGGCTCGGATTCGCACGTGACCTGCACCTTCGACCATGGCCGCCTGGTGTCCTGGGAGCTGTATCGCCCCAAGCAGGAAGAAGCCCCCGCCCCCGCCATCGAACACACGAGCGCGCCGTAGAATCTCCTTTTTGCGTTTCAGCGAAGGATTTCCATGAGCTCCGCAGTTCCCTCGATGGCCGACCGTGACGGCAAGATCTGGATGGATGGCGAATTGGTCGAGTGGCGCGACGCCAAGGTGCATGTGCTGACGCACACGCTGCACTACGGCTGCGGCGCCTTCGAGGGCGTGCGCGCCTACGAGACGGCGCAGGGCACGGCCATCTTCCGCCTGGAAGACCATACGAAACGCCTGTTCAACAGCGCCAAGATCCTGCGCATGAACATCCCGTACACCCCCGAGCAGGTGAACCAGGCGCAGATCGAGGTGGTGCGCGCCAACCAGCTGGCCTCGTGCTACCTGCGTCCGCTGGCCTGGATCGGCGACAGGAAGCTCGGCGTCTCGCCCAAGGGCAACGACATCCACCTGATGGTGGCGGCCTGGGCCTGGGGCGCCTATCTGGGCGAGGAGGGCATGGCGCGCGGCATCCGCGTCAAGACCAGCAGCTATACGCGCCACCATGTGAACATCACCATGAGCCAGGCCAAGGCGGTGAGCAACTACACCAACTCGATCCTGGCCAACACCGAGGCCCTCGACGACGGCTACGACGAGGCGCTGCTGCTCGATGCCGCAGGCTTCGTCTCCGAGGGCTCGGGCGAGAACATCTTCATCATCAAGGACGGCGTGGTCATCACGCCCGACCTGTCGGCCGGCGCGCTCAACGGCATCACGCGCAACACGGTGTTCGCCATCTGCCAGGACCTCGGCCTGGAGGTGCAGCAGCGGCGCATCACGCGCGACGAGGTCTACATCAGCGACGAGGCCTTCTTCACCGGCACCGCCGCCGAGGTCACGCCGATCCGCGAACTCGACCGCATCCAGATCGGCGGCGGCAGCCGCGGCCCGATCACGCAGCAGATCCAGTCGGCCTTCTTCGACATCGTCAACGGCCGCAACCCCAAGTACGCGCACTGGCTCACGCCGGTGTAAGCTTTTTCCCAGCCCCTCGAGACAAGAGAACAAGACAATGACCCAAGCCGTCGTAGAACTGGCCGCCAAGGACCTCAACAGCTTTGGCGGCGTGTATTGCCCCAGCCCGCTTGCCGACATGAAGGTGTGGAACAGCCACCCCAAGGTCTACATGGACCTGGCCCACGCCGGCGAAGCCCGCTGCCCCTATTGCGGCACGGTGTACCGCCTCAAGGAAGGCGAGACCGTGGGCCACGGCCACTGAGCCGGTTCAGGCGCGTCGCCTCAGCCGCCGCAGGCCCGGTGCCACAGGCTGCCCGGGCGCGCGCCGCCATGCTGCGACAGCATCTCGCCCAGATGCCGGCGCTCGCCGCCGCGCAGCTTCACCAGCGGCGGCAGCACCTGTGGCGCCGGCGCCAGGCACAGCTGGGGGTAGAGCAAATACCATTTCCAGCGCAGCGCCGCATGGTAGAAAAACGCGGTGTCCTCGGCCTTGTAGAGCACCAGCGGGCCATGGGCCTGGCGGCGCAGCACCTGCTGGGCCGTCACATGGATCAGCAGATAGCTCGGGTCGGCAATGCCCTGCAAAATGGCCGCGCTTTCGGGCTGTGCCTGCAGCCGCTGCAGATAGGCCTGCGTGCCCTCGACGATCAGCGCCCGGTGGAATTCCTGCTGCCAGTCCTGCATGAAGCGCGAATGCGCGGGCGCGCCGAAGGCCCAGCTCTCGATGACCGGATAGCGCCGGTCGCGCGTGAACCCCTCCAGATAGAAGCCGACCATTTCGCCATGCTGCTGCGCCGCGCCCTGCGCCATCCATTCCAGCGAGGCGGTCAGCACGGTGCTGGCGTCGAGCCAGTAGCCGCCATGGTGCGCCACGAGATACAGCCGCAGCCAGTCCGACTGCTTGGTCGGGTGCAGCGCGGCAAACCCGGGCGGCAGATCCTGCGCGGCGACATGGGCAAGGATGTTGTCAGGGTGCACCAGTACGATTTCGTACCCGGGGCAGTGCCGGCGCCAGCTTTGCATGCACTGGGCCGTGAGGGCATCGGTCTGCGGCTGGTTCCAGTAGGTCCACAGGATCCTGGGAATCGGTGCGTCCTGGGGCACTGCCTGCGCCGGGGCGGCGCCCGGCAGCAGCAGCGGCGCCGGCAGCTGGAAAGCCGCAGGGGCGCCGAGCTTCCAGAGCGCGCAGCGCCGCACGAATTCAAACAACGATGCCGGGATTTTTCGCATACGTACTGAGATCAGGTACACAGGGTGCAGCATTGTGAATCAGGGGGAGGGAAGATGAAAGATTGGGGCAAACAAATGCCTTTGGCGCTGATGACGGCGGCGGCATTCCTGCTGCCGGCGGCGGCGCTGTCGCTGAAATCGGGCTATTCCTATGGCATCGCCATCATGGTGATCGCCGCGCTGTGCTGGGTGCACCGCTGGGCGCTGCGCCGGCCCGACCGCGGCACGCTGCTGCTGCTGGTGCTGTTTGCCGCCATGGCGTGCATGTGGTTCGAGCTGTCCGCGCTGGAGGATGCGGCCAGGCGCTGGGACCGGCCCGTCAAGTTCCTGCTGGGCGCGATGTGCCTGCTGTTCGCCATGGCCCATCCGCCGCGGCCCGCGGCCTTCTTCTGGGGACTCGTGGTCGGCACCATCGGCGGGGGGCTCACGGGCCTGTGGCAGGTCCATGTGCTGCAATTGCCGCGCGCCACGGGCTACACCAATGCCATCCAGTGGGGCAATATCGCCCTGCTGATGGCCACCCTGCTGGCGGTGCAGGCCGGCGTGCACTGGCAGCAGCTGCGCCGCTGGCAAAAACCCGTGGTCGTGCTGGCCGTGGCGCTGGGGCTGCAGGCCTCGCTGCTGTCGGCCTCGCGCGGCGGCTGGGTCGCGCTGGGGCTGGCGTTGCCCGCGGTGCTGGTGATCGTGTGGCGCTACCGGCGCGAGCTGCTGTGGAAGCTGATCGCCGGCTTCGCGCTGGCGCTGGCGGTGGCTGGAGCCGCCAACATCGGGATGCTGTCGCAGCGCATGCAGCTGGCCCAGGACGAGATCAGCCACTATTTCGAGGAATCGCACACCCATTCCTCGCTGGGCATCCGGCTCGAGCAGTACCGGCTGGCAGGCCAGCTGGTCAGCGAGAAGCCGCTGCTGGGCTGGGGCATGCTGGGCTATATCGATGAAATGCACCGGCGCGTCGACGCGGGGCAATACAGCCAGTCCATCCGCGAATACAACTTCATCCACAACGAATTCATCGACCTGTGGGTGAAGCTGGGCGTGCCCGGCGTGCTGCTGCAGGCCGCGCTGTACGTCAGCGTGCTGGCATTGTTCTGGCCCAGCGCGCGGCGCATGCGGCGCTTCGAGGGCGCGCCCGAGCGCTGGCGCAACGTGCTGGCGCTGCGCCTGGCCGGCAGCATGGTGCCGCTGATGTATTTCTCCTTCGGCCTGACGCAGCATTTCTTCGTGCACAACAGCGGCATCGTGTTCTTCGTGTTCTGCGTGGTGATCCTCTGGTCGGCGCTGCGCGGCCAAGAGGGCCATGCCGGGAGCGCAGCATGAGCGCCAAGGACAACGTCCAGCGCCTGCCGCGCGTGCTGCACTTCGTGACCGGCGGCTTTTCCGGCGCCACGCAGGTGGCGGTGGACCTGGTGGCGGCGCACAGGCAGTCGGGGCGCTTCGAGGCGAAGCTGGTGCTGCGCCGCAAGCGCAACACGTCGGCCGCGCGCGTCGAGGCGCTGCGCGCGCGCGGGCTCGACGTGCAGGTCGTTGCCGGCTGGTCGCATGCGGCCAGCATCTGGGAGCTGTGGAAGGTCTGCCGTGAATTCCAGCCCGACGTGCTGGTGGCGCATGGCTTCAGCGAGCATCTCTGGGGGCGCTATGCCGGCCTGCTGGCGAAGGTGCCGCGGCTGGTGCATGTGGAACACAACTCGCGCGAGCGCTACACGCGCTGGCGGCTGGCGCAGGCGCTGTGGCTGAGCCGGCGCACCCAGGCCACGGTGGGCTGCTCCGAGGGCGTGCGCCAGAGCCTGCTGCAGCGCGGTTTCCCACCGGAAACGACGCTGGCGATCAGCAACGGCATCCGGCTCGCGCCCTATCTGCAGGAGCCGCCTCTGCTTGCCGCGCGCGCGCCGGTGATCGTGATGGCCGCGCGCTTTGCCCGCCAGAAGGACCACGCCACGCTGCTGCGCGCGCTGGCGCTGCTGCGCGAACGCGGGCTCGCGCCGCGGCTCTTGCTGGCCGGCGGCGGCAAGGCCAGCGCGCTCAAAGCCGCGCGCCAGCTGTGCGCGCAGCTCGGGCTGGAGCAGCAGGTGGATTTCCTCGGGCTGTGCGACAACGTGCCGCAGCTGCTGCAGCAAAGCCGCATCTGCGTGCTGGCGACGCATTACGAGGGCATGCCCCTGTCGCTGATCGAGGGCATGGCCGCGGGCTGCGCCGTGGTGGCCAGCCGCGTCATCGGCGTGCAGGAAGTCATCGACCATGGCGCCAACGGGCTGCTGGCCGAACATGCGGACCCGGCCTCGATGGCCGATGCCTTCGAGCAGCTGCTGCGGGGCGATGCGCTGGCGCAGCGGCTGGCTTCGGCGGCGCGCCAGGAGGCGCTGCTCCAATACAGCCTGGAGCGCATGACGCGCGACTACGAGGACCTGTTCGCGTCGCTGCTCGATACGGGAGCCAAGGCATGAACTGGCTGAGCCTGCTGATCCCCGTCTACAACGTCGAGCCCTATCTCGCGCAGTGCCTCGAGTCCGTCATGGAGCAGGCCGGCGAGGGCGTGCAGGTCATCGTGCTCGATGACTGCTCCACCGATGGCTCCTGGGCGCTGATGCAGTCGCTGGCCGCGCGCTGGCCCGGGCGGCTGCAGCTGATGCAGCATGCGAAGAACGGCGGCCTGAGCGCGGCGCGCAACACCATGATCGATGCCGCCGACGGCGAGTACCTGTGGTTCCTCGACTCCGACGACAAGCTGCTGCCGGGCAGCATCGGCGCGCTGCAGCGCATCGTGCGCGCCCATGCGCCCGATGTGGTGCTGTGCGATTTCTCGGTCTGGCGCGAGCGCCCGCGCCTCAAGCACGCGCTGCGCGGCGAGCGCCACCGGCGCAGCTTCGAGGGGCCCTCGGGCCAGCTGCTGCGCGACCCGGCGCAGCTGCTCGCCGGCATGCTGGCCACGGGCCAGCTGCATGCCTGGTCGAAGATCTCGCGCCGCGCGCTGTGGCCCGGGCTGCGCTTTCCTGCGGGGCGCTATTTCGAGGACCTGATGACCATGCCGCAGCTGGCGACGCGCGCGGCCAGCTTCTACCACTGCGCCGAGCCCTGGGTCGCCTATCGGCAGCGCGGCGACAGCATCCTGGCGACGATGAACGAGACCAAGGCGCGCGACCAGGCCGGCGCGCTGCTGCCGCTGGCCGCCTGCCAGCCCTTGCCGCTGCTGCAGGACGCGCGCGTGCAGTTCGCGTGGGCGCACCAGTGCGCGCGTGGCTTCATCGGCGCGATGCGCTATGCCGAGCGCCTGGGCCGCTCGGCGCCGCGCGCCCGGGTGCAGGCGCTGGCCGATGCGCTGCGCGCCGATTTCGAGCGCGCCTCGCCGCTGCTTCCCGCCCGGTTGGCGCGGGCCTATCTGCGCCGCGGCTGGTTGCTGCGCTGGATGAAGCTGCGCCGCTGGCTGAAATGGAGACCCGAATGAATACCAAGGCAACGGGGTTCAAGACCCGCGGCGAGCTCTGGCTGGCGCGCTGGATGCAGCGCTACTATGCGCTGCGCCGCCGCCCCCTCGAGGCGGGCCCGCCGCAGCTGTTCCACCTGTTCGGCAAGGGCGGCGCCACGCGCGCGCAGGGCCTGGCGGCGCGCGGCATTCCGCGCGTCATCTGGGCCTACTGGAATGGCGCGGCGCCGCCGCTGCTGGTCCAGCGCTGCTTCGAGAACTGGCGGCGCTTCAATCCGGACTTCGCGATCCACATCCTCGACGACCAGACGGTGGCCGAGCATATCCCGCATCTGCCGCCCGAGGTGCTCGCGCTGCCCGTGGCCAAGCGCTCGGACTGGATCCGCCTGGAGCTGCTGCGCCTGCATGGCGGCATCTGGCTCGATGCCAGCACCATCCTGACCGAGTCGCTCGAATGGGTGCTGCGCCAGCAGGAAGTCAGCGACGCGGATTTCATCGGCTACTACCTGGAGCGCTACACCACCGAGCCGGACTGCCCGGTGGTCGAGAGCTGGTTCATGGCGGCGCCGCCGCTCAGCCCCTTCATCGCCGACCTGCAGCACGAGTTCACCACCGAGGTGATCGCGCGCACCGGCCGCGAGTATGTGGAGCATCTGCAGCGCCGCGGCGTGTACGAGGCCATGCGCCAGAACATCGACATTCCCGAGTACCTGAGCATCCACCTGGCGATGCAGGTGACGCTGCACAGCGGGCGCCCCTACGCCATGTGCCTGGCGCGCGCCGAGGACGGGCCGTTCTTCCTGCATGTGCTGGGCGGGTGGCGGCGCACGGCGCTGAAGATCCGGCTGATGTTCTCGCGCGTGCGCCAGCCGCCGGTGCCGCTGATCAAGCTGCGCAATCCCGACCGCAAGCGCCTGGACCTGTATCTGGAGCGCGGCCTGTACGTGAAGGGCAGCATCGCGCAGCGCTACCTGCTGCCCGATGCCAAGCGCCGCGGGTCATGAGGCCAGCGGCAGGCTGAGCACGAAGCAGGCGCCGGGCGCGCCGTCGGCGCGGCCCTCGCAGCGCACGCTGCCGCCATGGCGCTCGGCAATGGAGCGCACCAGCGCCAGCCCCAGGCCGACGCCGCCCGAGCGCTCGCTGGCGCCGGGCAGCCGGTAGAACTTCTCGAAGATGCGCTCGCGCTGATCGGCCGGCACGCCCGGCCCATGGTCGCTGACGCGGATCTCGGCGCGGCGCGCGCCGATGCACGACAGCTCCAGCACGATCTCGCCCTCGCTGTAGCGGCGCGCGTTCTCCAGCAGGTTGCGCACCGCGCGGCGCAGCAGCTTGGCCACGCCCGGCACCTCCAGCGATGCCAGTCCGTGCAGCTGCAGCTCGGCGTCGACGCGCGCGCATTCCTCGGCGCACAGGCCGATCAGGTCCACCGATTCCTCGGTGCCGACATCGACCTCGGGCGAATCCAGCCGGCTGGCCAGCAGGATCTCGTCGACCAGTTGGTCGAGCTCGTTGACATTGCGCAGGATCTCGGCGCGCGAGGCCGGGGAGGGCTGGTCGCCGGCCATCAGCTCCATGCCCATGCGGATGCGCGTGAGCGGCGAGCGCAGCTCGTGCGAGGCGTTGGCCAGCAGCGACTTGTGCGAGGCCATCAGCGCCTCGATGCGCCCGGCCGAGGCGTTGAACTGGCGCGAGAGGTCGGCCAGCTCGTCGTTGCCCTGCACCGGCACGCGCGTGGCCAGGTCGCCGTCGCCAAAGCGCTGCACGCTGCGCTGCAGGTTCTCGAGGCGCTTGAGCAGCCGGCGGATGATCGGGAACACGCCCAGCGCCACCGCCAGGCCGACCAGCGCCAGCATCCACAGGAAGCCGAAGGGCCGCAGCCAGAACGCGGCCGGGCCGTGCGGAGGGGGGCGCTCGCCGCGCTGCGTACGCGGCGCCATCTGCAGCTGGAAGCTCTGGCCGTCCTTGCTCTCGATATCGAACAGCAGGCCTTCGGCCGGGTCGCCGGGCCGGCGTATGCCCAGGCCCTGCGCCAGGATCCGGCCGTCGGCGTCGCGCAGCACGATCTCGCGCGCCGGCGCGGCGCTGGCGCTGTTCTGCTGGGCGTTGAATTCCGCCGCGGTCTGCCAGGCCCAGGCGACCAGCAGCGTCAGCACCGCCACGCCGCCGACCACGGCCAGCCAGATGCGCAGGTACAGGCGGCGGGAGAAGAGGCGCAGCAACTGCATGGCTTCAGTCCTGCTGCTTGGCGAACACATAGCCCACGCCGCGCACCGTCAGGATGCGCTTGGGGGCCTTGGGGTCGGCTTCGATGGCCGCGCGGATGCGGCCCATGTGCACGTCGATGGAGCGGTCGAAGGCCTCGAGCTCGCGGCCGCGCACGGCTTCCATGATCTGCTCGCGCGAGAGCACGCGGCCCGCGCGCTCGGCCAGCGCCACCAGCAGGTCGAACTGGTAGGAGGTCAGCTCGCAGGACTGGCCGGCCACGGACACGGTGCGCGCGTCGCGGTCGATCTCCAGCGAGCCGAAGCGCAGCGCCTGGGTGGGCGCCTCCACCGCGCCATGGCCCTGGCGCCGCAGGATCGCGCGGATGCGCGCCAGCAGCTCGCGCGGCTCGAAGGGCTTGGGCAGGTAGTCGTCGGCGCCGATCTCCAGGCCGATCACGCGGTCCATCGGGTCGCCCTTGGCGGTCAGCATCAGCACCGGGATCTGCGCCGCGGCGCCGGGCAGCGCGCGGATGCGGCGGCACACTTCCAGGCCGTCGATGTCGGGCAGCATCAGATCGAGGATCACCAGGTCGGGCAGGGCCTGCGGGTCGACGACCTGCAGCGCCGCCAGGCCGCCGAGGCCGTCGCCGCAGTGGGTCAGCTTCAGGCCGTTCTGGCCCAGGTACTCGCCGACCATCTGGGCCAGGCGGGTGTCGTCTTCGATCATCAGCAGGTGGTGCACGCTCATGGAGTCGGTCGGGGGAAGTGAGGAAGAGAACAGGGCCATGGGGCCATCGTGGCGCCGGGGTGTCGCTGTGGCTTGTCGCCTGCGTAAAGATGGGTAAATCTCGCAGGCCCGGCGCCGGATGTCAATCGCGCGGCCGCAGCGGCACGCGCGAAGCGGCCCACACCAGCAGCAGCACCGGCAGGCCCAGCGCCGCGGTGGCGACGAAGAAATCGACGTAGCCATGCGCATCGACGAACACGCCCGAGAAGCCCGCCAGCCACTTGGGCGCCAGCAGCATCATCGAGCTGAACAGCGCGTACTGGGTGGCCGAATACTGCACGTTGGTCAGCGCCGAGAGGTAGGCGATGAAGGCCGCCGAGGCAATGCCGCCGGCGAGGTTGTCGGCCGAGACCACCAGCGCCAGCGCCGTGAGGTCATGGCCGCGCGTGGCCAGCAGCGCGAACAGCAGGTTGCTCATGGCCGACAGCACCGCGCCCAGCATCAGCACCCGCATCACACCCCAGCGCATGGCCATCGCGCCGCCGAGAAAGGCGCCGGCCAGGGTCATGATGACGCCGAACACCTTGGTCACGGCCGCGACCTCATCCTTGGTGAAGCCCATGTCCACATAGAAGGGGTTGGCCATGATGCCCATGACCACGTCGCTGATGCGGTAGACGGCGATCAGCGCCAGGATCAGCAGCGCCTGCGCGCGGTAGCGGCGGACGAAGTCGGCGAAGGGCGCGAGCACGGCGCCGCGCAGCCATTCGGCCGCATTGCGCGCCCGCGGCAGCGCGTGCGGCGCGGGCTCGCGCGACAGCAGCACCGTGAGCACGCCGACCAGCATGCTGGCGGCCATGGCGCAGTAGGCCACCTGCCAGGCATCGTGCAGATAGCCCGGGGCATCGCCCTGGGCGCGCGCGGCGATCCACAGCACGCCGGCGCCGGCCCAGATCATCGCCAGCCGGTAGCCGGTCTGGTAGGTGGCGGCCAGCGCCGCCTGGCGGTCGGCATCGGCCGACTCGATGCGGAAGGCATCGAGCGCGATGTCCTGCGTCGCCGAGCCGAAGGCCACCGCCAGCGCGCACCAGACCACGGGCTGCAGGCTGGTGAGCGGGTCGTTGAAGGCCATGCCGACCAGGCCGGCCATCACCAGCGTCTGCGCCAGCAGCAGCCAGCTGCGCCGGCGCCCGAGCCGGCGCGTGAGCAGCGGCAGCGGCAGGTGGTCGACCAGCGGCGCCCAGAGCCACTTGAAGGCATAGACCAGACCGACCCAGCTCAGGTAGCCGATGGTGGCGCGGTCGATGCCGGCCTCGCGCAGCCAGAACGACAGCGTGCCCAGCACCAGCAGCAGCGGCAGGCCCGCCGAGAAGCCCAGCGCCAGCATGCGCCAGCTCGCGGGCTCGCGGTAGACGCGCCAGGTGGCGCGCCAGCTGCGGGCGGGGGGAGAAGCGGGCGTGGCGGTGGAAGAGGATTGGTTCATGGAGGTGTGAAGGCTGCGCAGCCATTATCCGCATGCGGCCGGCGTGCACGGCGCTGGCGGCATTGTCTGACGGTCAAGCCTGTGGGAAGCGCTAGACTTTTGTGCATGCAGCACCTCCATCTTCCCTCCCTCGCTTCCCAAAGCGCCGGCAGCTGCTGGCATTGCGCCTGCGCGGCCGCAAGCCCCTGGCAGGCGCGCCGTGCCTTCCTGCGCCTGGGCGGCGCCGCGGCCCTGGCGACCGCCAGCGGATCTGCGCTGGCACAGGTCAACGTCGGCAGCGGCTCGCGCCTGCGCCAGCTGGTCCCCGCGGAAACCCTGGAACAGGCCGCGGTCGAGCAGTACCAGCAGCTGCTGGCCCAGGCCAAGGCCCAGGGCGCGCTGGCACCGCCGAACAATGCGCAGCTCAGGCGCCTGCATGCCATTGCCGGCCGGCTGGTGCCGCACACGGCGCAGTGGAACGAGCGCTCGCGCTCCTGGCGCTGGGAGGTGAACCTGATCGGCAGCCAGGAGATCAACGCCTTCTGCATGCCCGGCGGCAAGATCGCCTTCTATACCGGCATTCTCGACAAGCTGGCGCTGACCGACGACGAGACCGCGATGATCATGGGCCACGAGATGGCGCATGCGCTGCGCGAGCATTCGCGCGAGCAGTTGGCGAAGAACCAGGCGACGGGCATCGGCCTGTCGCTGGGCGCGCAGCTGCTGGGTCTGGGCGACCTGGGCAACATGGCGGCCCGGCTGGGCGGCGAGCTGCTGAGCCTGCGCTTCAGCCGCGCCGACGAAAGCGACGCCGACCTGGTGGGCCTGGAGATGGCCGCGCGCGCCGGCTACAACCCGCAGGCCGCGGTGACGCTGTGGCAGAAGATGGGGCGCAACACGGGCGGGGGTGGCGGCAATGGGCTGGCCTTCCTGTCCACCCATCCCAGCGGACCGGAGCGGATCCGGGAGCTGGAGCGGAATGTGCCGAAGGTGCAGGGGTTGTATAGGGAGGCGAGGAGGTAGGTGTCGCTAGTCGATCAGCCTACCTTGTATAAACCGTTCGTCCTGAGCCTGTCGAAGGATGAAGGGCCTACCCTCTAGAGCAGGCATTCACGCACTATCGGACAGGCCGTCCATGGTTCGATCCTTCGACAAGCTCAGGATCACCACGAACGGTTTGGCCCGCGCCGGTCCGGAGGTGACGTATTCACCGTTCGTCCTGAGCTTGCCTGGCCGGCCGCGTCGAAGGATGAACGGCCGGCCCTCCAAATCCGGCGCGGCTCAAGTCCCGCCCACATAAGGATTGCTCAACCTTTCCCTCCCCAGCGTGCTCTCCGGCCCATGCCCCGGGATGAACACCGTGCGCTCGCCCATCGGCCAGAGCTTTTCCACGATGCTGGCAATCAGCTGCTCGTGGTTCCCCTGTGGAAAGTCGGTGCGCCCGATGCTGCCCGCGAACAACACGTCGCCGACGAACACCCGCTCGATCTGCGGCGCATGGAACACGACATGGCCCGGCGTATGCCCCGGGCAGTGGCGCACATGCAGCGTTTCCTGGCCGATCTGCACGCTGTCGCCGTCATGCAGCCAGCGCGTGGGCGTGAAGCTCTGCGCGGGCGGGAAGCCGAACATCGCGCTTTGCTGCGGCAGCCCGTCGATCCAGAACTGGTCGCCCTCGTGCGGACCGATGATCGGCAGCTGGTGCGACTGCGCCAGCTCTCCCGCGCCGCCCGCGTGGTCGATATGCGCATGGGTCAGCCAGATCGCGCGCAGCGCCAGGCCCAGGCGCTGGACCTCGGCGAGGATCAGGGGCAGGTCGCCGCCGGGATCGATGACGGCTGCGTCGCGGCTTTCGCTGCACCAGACCAGCGAGCAGTTCTGCTGGAAGGCGGTAACGGGGATGGTGAGGTATTCAAGCATGGGGGCAGTGGGGTAGCGGACAGCAGAGTTTAAGAGTATGGGCACCCGGCGCAAGCGGCCGGATCGCGGCAGGCGCGCCGGCCTGTAGGCGAGGTCCCGCAGAGCGGCGGGCATCAGGCCGCTATGGAGCGGCATGCAGCAGCCGTACGTTGGAGCCAGCAGCCACCTGGAAGGAGGCTGTCACTTTTTCCCTCATCCAATGGAGCCGCAAATGACACAACAAACCACCGACCGCCATCCCCTCGACGACCTCACCTACGACTGGGTTGCCCTGATCAAGAACAAGTCGGAGGCCCTGGAGGCCTACGACCAGTACATCAAGGATGCGCAGGCGGCAGGCTCGAAGGAGTGTGCGGACTTCTTCCGCAAGGTGCATGACGCCGACAAGGCGCAGCTGGCCGAAGCCAAGCAGCACCTGCTGCTGGTGCTCCAGGGCAAGATGGGCCAAGGCAACGCCTGAGCGGTGCATCCCGGGCGCCCGGAGTCCATTGGCGACGGGCGCGCTTTTTTTCTGGAGGCGGCAGGATTCCGGTGGGCTGCGAGGGCCGGATCTGCAGGACGGCGCTGGCTAAAGCGCTTGCCCGTTGAATGGGATTGCTTGTTCCGACAATGATGTCGCCGCCTAATGAACCAGCTGCAGTTTGACAGTCAAGCTGCGCCGGCATTGAAAGGCCAGCCATGCATGCCTTGAGCCTTCTCCTTCTTGTCCTGATGGGCCTGGCGTTGGCGCTGGGCGGCGGGTACCTGCTGTACCTGGGCGGCAGCCCGTTCTATCTTTTCAGCGGCCTGGTCATGCTGGCCGTGGCCGCGGGGCTGTGGCGGCGCAGGCGCTGGGCCCTCTGGCTGTATGCCGCCTGGCTGCTGGCGCTGCTGGTCTGGTCGCTGTGGGAAGTGGGGCTGCACTGGTGGCCGCTGGCCACCCGGCTGGGCATTCCGGTGCTCATCGGCCTGCTGCTGGCGCTGCCGGCCGTGCGGCGCAATCCCCAAGGCACCGAGGGCGGGGGCCACTTTGGTCCGGCCTGGCCGGTGCTGGGCACGGCGCTGCTGTCGGCCGCGGTGGCGCTGTCCGGCATTCCACGCCCGCTGCATGAGATCGAAGGCACGCTGGCGATGGACATCGTCACTGCCGATGCCAGGCTGGGCGATGGCGCACTGCCCGAAGGCGAGTGGACGGCCTATGGCCGCACCCAGCATGGCCAGCGCTACTCGCCGCTCAAGCAGATCACTCCCGCAAACGTTCATCAGCTCGAGGTGGCTTGGCAGATCCGCACCGGCGACATGCGCGGGCCCAAAGACATCGGCGAGACCACCTACCAGGCCACGCCGCTCAAGGTGCATGGCCTGCTGTACCTGTGCACGCCGCACAGCTGGGCCATGGCGCTCGATGCCGATACCGGCAAGGAGCGCTGGCGCTTCGACCCCCAGTCCGGCCTCGAGTCCAAACGCCAGCACCAGACCTGCCGTGGCGTGGCCTACCACGGCAGTGCTGCAGCGCCCGCTGCCGCAACCACGGCCGCAGGCGCCGGGGTGCAGGCCGCAAGCCTGTGCGCCAACCGCATCTTCCTGCCCACGGCCGATGCCAAGCTCTATGCGCTCGATGCCGCCACCGGCAAGCCCTGCGCCGATTTCGGCAAGGGCGGGGCGCTGGACCTGACGCACAATATGCCGTTCAAGCAGCCCGGCTTCTACTACTCGACCTCGCCCCCGGTGGTGGCCGGCGACCGGGTCATCGTTTCCGGCGCGGTCAACGACAACTATGACGTGCGCTCCCCCTCGGGCGTCATCCGCGCGTACGACGTGCGCAGCGGCAAGCTGCTGTGGAACTGGGACTCGGGCAACCCCGAGGCCACCGCGCCCTTCGACCCGGACGATCCCGCGCAGACCTACACCGCCTCCTCGCCCAACAGCTGGTCGGTGGGCAGCGCCGACACGCAGCTGGGCCTGGCGTATTTCCCCATGGGCAACCGCACGCCGGACCAGCTGGGCATGTACCGCAATGCCGAGGAGGAGAAGTACTCGTCCTCGGTGGTGGCGCTGGACCTTGCCACGGGCCGGGCGCGCTGGGTGCGGCAGTTCGTGCACCACGACCTCTGGGACATGGACGCGCCGGCCCAGCCGGTGCTGCTGGACCTCGACCTGCCGCAGGGCCGCACGCCGGCCATCGTGGTGCCGACCAAGCAGGGCGATATCTATGTGCTGGACCGGCGCGACGGCAGCCCGCTGCATGCGGTCGGCGAACGCCCCGCGCCGCAGGGCACCGATATCCCGGGCCAGCGCGTGGCTCCGATGCAGCCCTTCTCGGCATTGAGCTTCGAGCCGTCGCCGCTGCGCGAATCCGACATGTGGGGCGCCAGCCTGGTCGACCAGATGCTGTGCCGCATCGCGTTCCGGCAGCTGCGCTACGAAGGCCGCTACACCCCGCCGTCGATGCAGGGTTCCCTGATCTATCCGGGCAACTTCGGCGTCTTCAACTGGGGCAGCGTCGCGGTCGATCCGCAGCGCCAGGTCATGTTCGGCATGCCGACCTACCTGGCCTTCGTCTCGACCCTGATGCCCAAGGCGCGCATTGCTCCCGGCCAGCAGTCCAATGTCGGCGAGCAGGGCCTGAACGAGATCGAGGGCGCCGGCTATGGCGTCAGGATGCACCCCTTCCTCTCGCCCATCGGCGTGCCCTGCCAGGTCCCGCCCTGGGGCACGGTGGCGGCGGCGGACCTGCGCAGCGGCAAGATCGCCTACCAGCGGCGCAACGGCACCATCCGCGACCTTTCGCCGCTGCCCCTGCCGATCCGCATCGGCGTGCCCGGCATTGGCGGGCCGCTGATCACGGCGGGCGGCGTGGCTTTTCTCGGCGCTGCGGTGGACAACAACTTCCGCGCCTACGACCTGGCCAGCGGCAAGGTGCTCTGGGATGTGCGCATCCCGGCCGGTGGGCAGGCCACGCCCATGAGCTACCTGAACAGCCGGGGCGAGCAGATGGTCGTGCTGGTGGCCGGCGGCCATGGCTCGGTGGGCACCAAGGCCGGGGACTATGTCATCGCGTACCAGCTGAAGCGGTGAGCCAGGCCCGGGCGCAAGCCGGCCGCTGAAGGGCGCCCTGGCGGTTGCCTGCGTTCTCAGCCGAGCCTGCGGCTGGTGTCCGTGACCAGGCGGATCGCCGGCATGACCTTGGCCGCCTGTTCGGGCCGGTCCACCGCGTATTCGAGATTGCGGCAGGCGATCTCCACATGCTCCTCGCCCAGCGCCTGGGCACGCGTGCCCTGGCCGCGCTCGATGGCCTGCACCAGGTTGTGGTGCTGGTGGTGCGCCAGCTGCATCCACTGCGTGCCTTCGGCAATGGACGACTGCATCGGCAGCATGGCGCTGGGCGCGGCAAAGGGCAGGGAGTTGATGCCCTCCATCAGCCGCAGCACCGAGGCATTGCCGCAGCCTTCGAGGATCAGGTTGTGCAGGCGCGCGTTCATGTCCACATAGAGCGCGTAGTCGTCCAGATCCATCACCACCTTCTGCACCGCGCGGTCGCCTTCGTCGAGGCAGTCCTTGAGCGCGCGCAGCAGCGAGCGCGACGCGCCCTGCTCGGCCAGCGTGCGCGCGGCGAAGCCCTCGAGCACGCCGCGCGAACGGATCGCATCGACCACTTCCTTGGCGGTATAGCCGCGCATCTGGTAGCCGCCCGAGGCGCTGGGCTCGATCAGGCCTTCATGCTCGAGCGTGGCCAACGCCAGGCGCACCGGCGTGCGCGAGGTCTGCAGGCGCTCGGCCAGCGGGATCTCCGCCAGGCGCTCTCCAGGGCCGAAGACGCCCTTGAGGATCAGGTCCCGCAACTGGATCAGCACGCGGGCTTGCTGGGATTCGATCGGGCTTTGCATGGCGTTCTCCTTGGGTGCCGAAGTGTGCCATAGGGGCGGGAGTACTCCCTTTCCTGTCTCTGTTTTTTATTGCATGCAATTTTGTGCAGTTTCGCTGGTTAACCCTGTGGGATGCATTCTTCAGGTGCCTTAAATTCGCATCCGTGCCACAAAAAGCGGCAGCGGAAGCCCCATTTCGGTGAATTTCGAAGCGTATCGGCGGGATCTTCACGCAGATATGCATGCAGCTTCCAGAGGGAAAAGCTTGCTGGCACACCTATTGCATACAGCCCGCTGCATACAGGCAGAAAGGTGAATACCGTGATCAGTGCAGAACAAAACGATTTGATGACCCGCGTTGGACCCCAGGCCCCTGCCGGCAAGCTGCTGCGCCGCTACTGGCAACCCGTGGCCCTGGTGGACGAACTCGAAGGCGAGCGGCCGGTGCGCGCCGTGCGCCTGATGGGCCAGGACTTCGTGCTTTTCCGTGACGAGAACGGCCAGCTCGGCATGCTCGACCGCGACTGCCCGCACCGCGGCGCCGACCTGGCGTACGGCCGGCTCGAGGGCGGCGGCCTGCGCTGCCCCTTCCACGGTTGGCTGTTCGACGTCAAGGGCACCTGCCTGGAGACGCCGGCCGAGCCCGTGACCAGCAAGCTGTGCTCGCGCATCCGCCAGAGCGCCTATCCCGTGGTCGAGCGCAGCGGCATCATCTTTGCCTATATCGGCCAGGGCGAGCCGCCGGCCTTTCCCGAATTCGACTGCTTCGTCGCGCCCGGCACGCATACTTTCGCCTTCAAGGGGCTGTTCGAGTGCAACTGGCTGCAGGCTCTGGAAGTCGGCATCGACCCCGCGCATGCCTCCTACCTGCACCGCTTCTTCGAGGACGAGGACACGTCCGACAGCTACGGCAAGCAGTTCCGCGGCGCCTCGGCCGACTCGCAGATGCCGATCACCCAGGTGCTGCGCGAATACGACCGTCCGACCATCGAGGTGCAGCCCGTCGATTTCGGCCTGCGCCTGACCGCGCTGCGCGAGCTCGACGACACGCAGACCCATGTGCGCGTGACGAACGTGGTGTTCCCGCAGGCCTTCGTCATTCCAATGAGCGCCGAGATGACGATCTCGCAGTGGCATGTGCCCGTCGATGACGAGAACTGCTACTGGTACGCGATCTTCACCAGCTTCACCGGCCCCGTGGACAAGCAGCAGATGCGCGACCAGCGCCTGGAGCTCTACGAGCTGCCCGACTACACCTCGCGCAAGAACAGGCGCAACAACTACGGCTACAGTGTCAGCGAGCAGCACTCGCAGACCTACACCGGCATGGGCATGGACATCAACGTGCACGACCAGTGGGCGATCGAGTCGCAGGGCCGGATCCAGGACCGCACGCGCGAGCACCTGGGCACGACCGACAAGGGCATCGTCGCGTTCCGCCGCATGCTGGTCAAAGCCATAGAGAACACGCTGGCCGGCACGGGCGAGATCCCGCTGCAGATCGACGCCGAGCAGGCACGCGCCTTCAGCGGCCCGCCCTCGATCGACGGCATCAGCGCCACGAGCGCGGCGGCCCGCTACTGCGAGGATGCCGACCTGAAGCGCCGCCAGGGCTCGGACTGGGCCAGCGCACGTCTGAAAACCAACTAAGAGGCCGCCATGGCGAGTTTTGTCGACCGTTTCGGCCTGTTCACGGCCGAACAGGAGCTTCGCGCGCGCGAAGTGGCCGAGCGCATTGCCGCCGACCAGCTCGAGCTGGTGCGCTTCGCGTTTGCCGACCAGCACGGCGTGCTGCGCGGCAAGACCCTCGTCGCCAGCGAGGCCATCTCGGCGCTGCGCTCGGGCGTGAACATGACCAGCACGCTGCTGGCCAAGGACACCGCGCACAAGACGGTGTTCCCGGTCTTCAGCGCCGGCGGCGGCTTCGACTTCGCCGGCATGCAGGGCGGGGCGGACTTCACCATGGTCGCCGACCCGGCCACCTTCCGCGTGCTGCCCTGGGCGCGCAAGACCGGCTGGCTGCTGTGCGACACCTACATGGCCGACGGCACGCCCTCGCCGCTGGGCACGCGCCAGATCCTGCAGCGCGCGGTGCGCGAGATGCAGGAGCTGGGCTATGACTTCATCGCCGGGCTGGAGGTCGAATTCCATGTGTTCCGCAGCGAAGAGAAGAACCTGGCGCTGGCGCACTCGGGCCAGCCCGGCCTGCCGCCGGGCGTGAGCCTGCTGTCGCATGGCTACCAGTACCTGACCGAGCAGCGCTACGACGGCCTGGACGACACGATGGAGCTGCTGCGCTCGACGCTGGTCGCGCTGGGCCTGCCGCTGCGCTCGCTGGAAGTCGAGATGGGGCCGAGCCAGCTCGAGCTGACCTTCGGGCCGACGGCGGGCGTGATGCCGGCCGACCTGATGATGCTGCTGCGCAGCGCCGTCAAGCAGGTCTGCGCGCGCAACGGCCTGCACGCGACCTTCATGTGCCGCCCGCGCATTCCCAATGTCTGCTCCAGCGGCTGGCACCTGCACCAGTCGCTGCAGGCGCGCGGCTCGGGAAGCAATGCCTTCATGCCCGGGCAGGAGGGCCAGGCGCTGAGCCCGCTGGGCATGCATTACCTCGGCGGCCTGCTCGAGCATGGCGCGGCCTCGACGCTGCTGGCCAGCCCGACCATCAACGGCTACCGGCGCTTTCGCGCGCATTCGCTCGCGCCCGACCGCGCCGCCTGGGGGCGCGACAACCGCGGCGCGATGCTGCGCGTGCTCGGCGGCCCGGGCGACAAGGGCAGCCGCATCGAGAACCGCGTGGGCGAGCCCACGGCCAATCCCTATCTGTACCTGGCCTCTCAGCTGTTCTCGGGCATGGACGGCATGCGCCGCCAGCTCGATCCCGGCGCCTCGGCCGACGTTCCCTACGAGACGCCGGCCGAGCGCCTGCCGCGCTCGCTGCCCGATGCGATGGCGCGGCTCAAGGCCGATGCCTACCTCTGCGAGCGGCTGGGCGAGCGCTTCGTCAACTACTACTGCCATATCAAGCAGGCGGAAATCGACCGCTTCAACCTCGAGGTCAGCGAGTGGGAACACCGCGAGTACTTCGATCTCTTCTGAACTGATTGCCATGCCAGCCATCCACTACCTGCTGCAAGACGGCAGCACCCGCACCATCGACGCGCCCCTGGGGCGCAGCGTGATGGAGGTCGCCATCCTCAACAACGTGCGCGGCATCGATGCCGAATGCGGCGGCTGCTGCTCCTGCGCGACCTGCCATGTCTACGTGGACGAAGACTTCATCGACCGGCTGCCCGCGCCCGACGAGATGGAGGAGGAACTGCTCGATGGCGTGGCCAGCGAGCGCCGCCGCGGCAGCCGCCTGAGCTGCCAGATCATGGTCGATGCCGCACTGGACGGGTTGACCGTGCAGGTGCCGGCAAGCCAGTCCTGAGCCATGACAGCCGGCCTGCTCATCATCGGCGCCTCCTACGCGGGCATGCAGCTCGCGGACGCGGCGCGCGCCAAGGGCTATACCGGGCCGATCACGCTGATCGGCGACGAAGCCGCGGCGCCGTACCAGCGCCCGCCGCTGTCCAAGGGCCTGCTGCTGGGCAAGCAGACGCCCGAGGGCCTGACGATCCGCGCGCCCGCCTATTTCGCGGAGCAGCGCATCCAGCTTCGGCTGCAGGTGCGCGCCGAAGCCATCGACCGCGTAGCGCGCCGCGTCACGCTCCACGGCGGGGAACAGCTGCCCTATGAATGGCTGGTGCTCGCCACCGGCGCGCGCAGCCGCCCGCTGCCTGTGCCGGGCGGCGACCTGCCCGGCGCATACGGGCTGCGCAGCCTCGACGATGCGCTGGCCATCGATGCGATGGCGCGCACCGCGCGGCGCGTATGCGTGATCGGCGGCGGCTTCATCGGCCTGGAGACCGCCAGCGCGCTGCGCACGCGCGGCCTCGAAGTCGACGTGGTCGAGGCCGGTGCGCAGCTGCTGGGCCGCGTCGTGCCGCCCGAGGTATCCGACTATTTCGCGCGCCTGCACACCGAGCAGGGCGTGCGGCTGCATTGCAGCGCCGTGGTCGAGGCGCTGCAGCCCGGCGCCGACGGGCGCGTGGCCGCGGTGCTGCTGGCCGACGGCCGCCGGCTGGACTGCGACGCGGTCGTGGTCGGCATCGGCGTGCTGGCCAATGACGAGCTGGCGCAGGCCGCGGGCCTGCCCTGCGCGCAGGGCGTGCTGGTCGATGCCTGCGGGCGCACGCCCGACCCGTGGATCCTCGCCGCGGGCGACTGCGCGCGCTTTCCCAACCCCTTCGGCGCCGATCCGGCGCAGCCGCTGCGCCTGGAATCGATACAGGCGGCCAACGACCTGGCGCGCGCCGCGGCCAGCGTCATTGCCGGCCGGCCCGAGCCCTACCAGGCCGTGCCCTGGTTCTGGAGCGACCAGTACGCGAGCAAGCTGCAGATCGCGGGCCTGGGCCTGCCCGGCGACCTGCGCGTGCTGCGCGGCGAGCTGGAGCAGGGCCGCTTCAGCCTGTTCCTGCTGCGCGCCGGCCGCGTCGTCTGCGTGCACAGCGTCAACCGCCCGGCCGAGCATCTGTTGGCACGGAAGTTGATTGAATCCCGGGTGCAGGCCGACGCCGCGGCGCTGGCCGATCCCGACTTCGCGCTCAAGTCGCTGCTCGAGCCCGGCCCGGCGGCTGCGCTGCCGGCGTGACGTCCTTTTTTCCGCCTTCCTCACGAACCTAGAAAGACAGACCCATGAAAGCCCCTCGTTTCCTTGCCGCGCTGTCGTTGATCGGCATGGCCTGCGCGGCCCCGGCCCTGGCCAATGACGCGGTGCGCGTCGGCATGATCGCCACCTATTCGGGGCCGTACGCGGACTACGGCCGCCAGTTCGACGCCGGCGTGGCGCTGTACCTCAAGGAAAGCGGCGGGCTGCTGGGTGGCAGGAAGGCGGAGATCATCAGGAAGGACACCGGCGGCCCCGCGCCCGATGCCAGCAAGCGCATCGCGCAGGAGCTGATCGTGCGCGACAAGGTGCAGTTCCTCACCGGCCTCGACTTCAGCCCCAACGCCTACGCGATCGCACCGCTCGTGACGCAGGCCAAGATCCCCACGCTGGTGATGAACGCCTCGTCGTCGGCCATCACCACCAGCTCGCCCTACATCGCGCGCGTGTCCTTCACGGTGCAGCAGGTGTCGGACCCGATGGCGCGCTGGATGCTGCGCAATGGCATCAACGAGGCCTACACCGTGGTTGCCGACTACGCCTCGGGCACCGACGCGCACGGCGCGTTCGAGAAGGCTTTCACCGCGGGCGGCGGCAGGATCGTCGGCAGCGTGCGCACGCCGATGAACAACCCCGACTTCTCGGCCTACGTGCAGCGCATCAAGGACGCCAAGCCCAAGGCGGTGTTCTTCTTCTTCCCCTCGGGCGTGATGCCCCCGGCCTTCCTCAAGGTCTGGAAGGAGCGCGGCATGGCCGAGGCCGGCATCCAGCTGTTCGCCACCGGCGAGGCCACCGACGACAGCTACATGGACGTGACCGGCGACGTGGCGAAGGACCTAATGACCAGCCACCACTACTCCTACGACCATGCCTCGGCCAAGAACCGCAAGTTCGTCGCCGACTTCGAGAAGGAATTCGGCACGAAGATGCGCCCGAGCTACTTCGCCGTCGCCGCCTACGACGCGATGGCGGCCATGGACCAGGCGCTGAAGAAGACCGGCGGCAACGCGGGCGGCGACGCGGTGATGGCAGCGCTCAAGGGCCTGCAGCTCGAGAGCCCGCGCGGCCCGATCGAGATCGACGCGCAGACGCGCGACATCGTGCAGACGGTCTACATCCGCAAGGCCGAGCTGAAGAACGGCAAGTGGGTCAACGTCGAGATCGACAAGGTCGAGCGCGTCAAGGACCCGGCCAAGGAATCCAAGTAATCACCGGCGCGCCTGGCGCGGTTCCGTGCTGAGTGGCCCGTCATCCTTCGACAGGCTGCCCTGCGCCAGGCTCAGGACGAACGGAATCCTCACCTATCCTTCGGCAGGCTCAGGACGAACGCAATCCCCCACCGTTCGCCCTGAGCTTGCCTACGCGGCCCGGTCGAAGGGCGTTTCACGCCACGGCGGTCAAGATGAAACCGCTGTAGCGGTTCAGTCAAAGGAGGCCCCATGGGCATCGTGCTATTTGACGGCGTGGCCTACGGCATGCTGTTGTTCCTCATCGCCGTGGGTCTGTCGATCACCCTGGGCCTGATGAATTTCGTGAACCTCGCGCACGGCGCGTTCGCCATGGCCGGCGGCTATGCGGCGGCCGTGGCGATGAACCGCTACGGCTGGAGCTTCTTTCCGGCGCTGGCGCTGAGCTTCGTCGTCGCGGCGCTGGTCGGCGGGCTGCTCGAGCTGCTGCTCTACCGGCGGCTGTACCGCTCGCATCCGCTCGACCAGGTGCTGCTGTCGATCGGGCTGGTGTTCGTGTCCATCGCTTCCTTCACCTACTTCTTCGGCCCGTCGATGCAGCCCTTCACGCTGCCGCCGCTGCTGACCGGGCAGGTGGCGCTGGCCGGCATGGAGGTCGGCCGCTACCGGCTGTTCCTCGTCGTCTGCGGCGTGGTGGTGCTGGGCGGCCTGCTGCTGCTGCTCAACAAGACGCGCTTCGGCGCCATGGTGCGCGCCGCGGTGGACAACCAGCGCGTGGCGCGCGGCACGGGCATCCCGGTGCAGCGGCTGTTCTTCGCCACCTTCGTGCTCGGCTGCGGCCTGGCCGGGCTGGGCGGCGCGCTGAGCCTGGGCATGCTCGGGCTCGAGCCGACCTTTCCGCTCAAGTACCTGGTGCTGTTCCTGATCGTGGTCTGCGTCGGCGGCGCGGGCACGGTGGTCGGGCCGTTCGTCGCGGCCCTGGTGGTGGGAGTGGTCGACGTGGCGGGCAAGTACTACCTGCCCGAAGCCGGCGCCTTCCTGATCTACGTCTTCATGGTCGTGACGCTGCTGCTGCGCCCGCATGGCCTGATTCCGCGCAAGGGCCTCTGACATGCATCCCATCTCCCTTTCCCCGCGCCGGCTGCCACTGGCCGAAGCCGCGTTCTGGCTGCTGCTGGCCAGCGGCTATTTCCTGCTGCCCGAGCATCTGACGCTGCTGAGCCAGATCCTGATCATGGGGCTGTTCGCGGTGTCGCTCGACATGGCGCTGGGCTACGCCGGCATCCTCACCGTGGGCCATGCGGCCTTCTTCGGCATGGGGGCCTACGCGGCCGGCCTCTGGGCCAAGCATGCCTGGGCCGAGCCGTTCTCGGGCCTGCTGCTGGCGCTGCTGGTGTGCGCCGCGCTCGGCTACCTGCTGAGCTATCTGGTGGTGCGCGGCGCCGATCTCACGCGGCTGATGATCACCATCGGCGTGTGCATGCTGCTGAGCGAGCTGGCCAACCGACTGGTCCACATCACCGGCGGTACCGACGGCCTGCAGGGCATCGCGATGGCGCCGGTGTTCGGACTGTTCGAGTTCGATCTGTATGGCAAGACCGGCTTCGTCTATACCTTCGCGATGGTGCTGCTGGTGTTCTGCGTGGCGCGGCGCATCCTGCGCTCGCCCTTCGGGCTGGCGCTGCGCGGCATCCACGACAGCAGCAAGCGGATGCAGGCGATCGGCTCGCCGGTGGCGGCGCGGCTGCGCATGGCCTACTGCTTCTCGGCGGCGATCGCCGGGCTGGCGGGCGCGCTGATGGCGCAGTCCACGCAGTTCGTCGGCATCGAGTCGCTGGGCATCAACCGCTCGGCGGAGATCCTCATCATCCTGGTGCTGGGCGGCGCGGGCCGGCTCTATGGCGGGCTGCTGGGGGCGATCGTCTACATGGTGGTGCACGACTGGTTTGCCGACCTGAATCCCGAGTACTGGATGTTCTGGATCGGCTGTTTCCTGATCGCGGTGGTGATGCTGGGCGGCGGCGGCCTGATGGGCCTGCTGGCACGCTTGGTCAAGGTGGAGAAGGCACGATGAGCAGGCCGCATTCCTCGACATTGACGACCGAAGGCCTGGGCATCCGCTTCGGCGCGTTCCAGGCCGTGGGCGATGTCTCGCTGACGCTCGAGCCCGGCGCGCGCCAGGCGCTGATCGGCCCGAACGGCGCCGGCAAGACCACGCTGATCAACCTGCTGACCGGCGTGTACCGCCCGACCAGTGGCCGCATCTACCTCGACGGCCAGGACATCACCGAGCTGCGCTGCGACCAGCGTGCGCGGCTCGGGCTGGTGCGCACCTTCCAGATCAACACGCTGTTTCCCAGCCTCACGCCGCTCGAGTCGGTGGTGCTGGCGATCTGCGAGCGCGAGGGGCTGGGCGCGTGCTGGTGGAAGCCGGTCAAGCGCCTGACGCATGTGCACGACGAGGCGCATGCGATCCTGCGCCGGCTGCGGCTCGACGCGCTGGCCGAGGTGCGCGTGGACACGCTGGCCTATGGCAAGCAGCGGCTGCTGGAGATCGCGCTGGCGATGGCCGCCAGGCCGCGCATCCTGCTGCTCGACGAACCCGCGGCCGGCGTGCCGCAGGGCGAGAGCAGCGAGCTGTTCGAGGTGGTGGCCGAGCTGCCGGCCGAGATCGGCGTGCTGTTCATCGAGCACGACATGAACCTGGTGTTCCGCTTCGCGCAGCGCATCTCGGTGCTGGTCGCGGGCCAGATGCTGATGGAAGGCACGGCCGCCGAGGTCGGGGCCGATGCGCGGGTGCGCGAGGTCTACCTGGGCAAGAGCACGCACATTGGAGGTGGTCATGGCTGAATTTCTCGCATTCGAAGGCGTGAGCGCGGGCTACGGCGAGGCCGTGGTGCTCGATCAACTGGGCTTCGCGCTGGCCGAGGGCAAGAGCCTGGCGATCCTGGGGCGCAATGGCGTGGGCAAGTCGACGCTGCTCGAGACGCTGATGGGCAACACCCGCGTCATGGCCGGGCGCGTGCTCTGGCGCGGCCGCGACATCACGCGCCTGCCCTCGCACCAGCGCGTGCATGCCGGCCTGGGCTGGGTGCCGCAGGAGCGCGAGGTGTTCCCCTCGCTCACGGTGGAGGAGAACCTCACGGTGGTGGCGCGCAAGGGCGCCTGGAACCTGCAGCGCGTGTATGCGCTGTTCCCGCGGCTCAGGGAGCGCCGCGCCAACTACGGCAACCAGCTGTCGGGCGGCGAGCAGCAGATGCTGGCCGTGGGCCGCGCGCTGATGACCAATCCGCAACTGCTGCTGCTCGACGAGCCGATGGAGGGCCTGGCGCCGATCATCGTCGAGGAGCTGGCCGAGGCCATCCGGCGGATGTGCGCGCAGGAGGGCCTGGCCTCGATCGTCGTCGAGCAGCACCCGGTACTGACGCTGGCCATGACCGACGAGGTCATCGTGCTCGAGCGCGGCAAGGTGATCCACCAGGGCACGAGCCGGGCGCTTGCCGACGACAGCGCGCTGCTCGACCGCATGCTGGGCGTGACGCTGGCCGCCTGAACCATCCCCATCCACCCACGAGCGCATTGCGCAGGAGTTCCCCATGAATCGAGTCAACCGTCGCCTGGTGATTGCCGCCGCCTGCGCCATCACCGTCCTGCAGGCCGCCCCGGCCTTGGCCCAGGAGGTTCTCAAGGTCGGCCTGGTCGCCGAGATGTCGGGCCCCTTCGCCGACTTCGGCCGGCAGATGGAGGCCGGCATCAAGCTCTACCAGAAGCAGCATGGCGACACCGTCGCCGGGCGCAAGGTCGTGGTCGTCACCAAGGATGTGGCCGGCCCCAACCCCGAGCTGGCCAAGCGCCTGGCGACCGAGCTGATCGTGCGCGAGAAGGTGCAACTGCTTGCCGGCTTCGGCTTCACGCCCAACGCGCTGTCGGTCGCGCCGCTTGCCACCCAGGCCAAGGTGCCGATGCTGGTGATGAACGCCGCCTCCTCTGGCCTCACGGCCAAGTCGCCCTACATGCTGCGCACCTCGTTTGGCTACGACCAGATCGTGCCGCCGATCGCGCAGTGGGCGCGCAAGGAGGGCGTGAAGAAGGCCTATGTGCTGGTGGCCGACTACGCGCCGGGCCACGATGCCGAGGCGGCGTTCATCCAGTCCTTCAAGGCCGCGGGCGGCGAGATCGTCGGCACGGTGCGCACGCCGGTCATGACCGTGGACTTCGCGCCCTACATCCAGCGCATCAAGGACGCGCAGCCCGATGCGCTGTTCACCTTCGTCAATGCCGGCGACGTCGCCCCGGCGCTGATGAAGGAATTCCGCGAGAAGGGCCTGCACGACGCGGGCATCCGGCTCATCGGCACGGGCGACATCGTGTTCGAGTCGGCGTTCGACGCGATCGGCGACAAGGGTCAGGGCGTGGTCACTTCCTACCCCTATTCGATGCGCCACGCATCGCCGCTGAACCAGCAGTTCGTTGCCGGCTTCCAGCAGATCGCGCCCGGGCACAGCAGCCGCCCGACCATCATGGCGGTCTCGGCCTATGACGGCATGGCCGCGCTGTACGCGGCGCTGAAGAAGACCGGCGGCAAGTCCGACGGCCCGGCGCTGATGCAGGCCTTCAAGGACCTGGCCTGGGAAAGCCCGCGCGGCCCGGTGCGCCTCGACGCGCAGACGCGCGACATCGTGCAGACGCATTACATCCGGCGCTACGAGAAGGTCGGCGCCGAGTTCGGCAATACCGAGATCGGCAAGGTCGGGCCATGAGCCTGCCGGACAGCCTGGCGGCGCTGTCCGCGCAGCAGCTGCTCGCGGGCTACCGCGCGCGCGCCTTCACGCCCGTGCAGGTGCTGCAGGACCTGCTCGCGGCCATCGGCGGCGATGCCTTCAACGCCTTCGCCTTCATCGACACCGCGGGCGCGCTGCGCGACGCGCAGGCCTCGGCCGAACGCTGGCAGCGCGGCGCGCCCCTGGGTCCGCTCGATGGCGTGCCGGTATCGATCAAGGACCTGGTCACGGTCGCGGGCTGGCCGATACGCCGCGGCAGCCAGCTGTCGCCCCCCCAGGTCTCGGCCGGGGACGCGCCCGCGGTGGCGCACCTGCGCCGCAGCGGCGCGCTGCTGCTGGGCAAGACCACCACCACGGAAATGGGCTGCGCGATCCATGCCGACGGTCCGGTGCATGGCCGCACGCTGCATCCGCTGGCGCCGGGCCGCTGCGTTGGCGGCTCGAGCTGCGGCGCCGCGGCGCAGCTGGCTGCCGGCTGGGGGCCGCTGGCGCTGGGCAGCGACGCGGGCGGATCGGTGCGCATTCCCGGCTCCTACGCGGGGCTGGCGGCGTTCAAGCCCAGCTTCGGCTGCATTCCCATGGGGCCGGCCAGCGCCTTTGCCGAATTCGCGCACCTCGGGCCAATGGCGCGCAGCGTCGGCGATATCGCGCTGGCGATGCAGGTGCTGGGCCAGCCCGATGCGCGCGATCCGGCTTCTCTTCATGCGCGCGCCGCGTCCGTGCCCGAGGAGGGCGCGGCGCTGCGCATCGGCCACTGCCTGCGCATCGGCCCCGACGCCGGGCTCGACGCGGCCATCGCAACGGCAATGCAGACGCTGCTCGCGCAGCTGAAGGGCCGCACCTGGCGCGGCCGGCAGATCGAGCTCCTGCCCATCGACCTTGGCGATTTGTGGCTGGCCGACGCACTGTGGCAGACCTGGTGCGCGCGTGTCTTCGAAGCCTGCCTGCACCTGTCGGCCGCGCAGATCGCGCAGCTGGGCCCCGACATGCAGCGCCAGCAGGCACAGGGCCAGGCGCTCACGGGGCTGCAGCTGGCCACCGCGCGGCGCACGCTGCGCGAGGGCGCGCAGCGCCTGCATGAACTGTTTGCCGGGCTCGATCTGCTGCTCACGCCATCCACGCCCGGCGCCGCTCCCGCAGCCGGCGATTTCGTGCATGACGCGCACCCCGACGCCGAGGCGCTGCGCGCCAGCGGCAACTGGCTTGCCGCCACGCCGTTCTCGCACCCGTTCAATGTGACCCAGCAGCCCGCGCTGAGCATGCCCTGGGGGCACGATGCGCAGGGCCTGCCCTTTGGCCTGCAGCTGGCGGGCCGGCGTTACGCCGATGCGCTGGTGCTGGACTTCGGCGCCGCGCTCGAGCAATGGATCAAGGAATGACGATGAAACCCGTTGGCATCTTCCAGCACACCGAGGTCGGCGCGCCCGGCAGCATTCCCGGGCTGCTGGCCGAGCTGGGCGTGCCCGCGCGCGTGCTGCGCATCGTCGACGGCGAGGCCGTGCCGCAGGACCCGCAGGCATCCTCCGGCCTGGTGTTCATGGGCGGCTACATGGCCGTGCACGACGACCTGCCGTGGATCGCGCAGGAACTGGCGCTGATCCGCCGCGCGGTGGCGCTGGGCATTCCGGTGATCGGCCACTGCCTGGGTAGCCAGCTGCTGGCCACCGCGCTGGGCGCCGAGGTCACGCGCGCCGAACGCAGCGAGATCGGCTGGTCGCGGATCGGCGTGGCGCCCGGCGCGCTGGCGCAGGAATGGTTCGGCCAGCCTGCGGGCGAGCAACTGCTGACCTTCCAGTGGCATGGCGACACCTTCGGCATTCCACCGGGCGCCGAGCGCATCGCCGGCAGCGCCCACTGCCCCAACCAGGCCTTCGTCGCCGATGGCCGGCATCTGGCCATCCAGTCGCATCTGGAGATGACGCCCGCGCTCGTGGCGCTGAGCGTCGAGCGCAACGGCGCGCAGATGGAGCGCCAGGAAGCCGCGGGCAACCCCGCCTGCAGCCCGCGCGCCGAGGTGCTCGACGACCTGGACGCGCGCACCGCCGAGATGCGCGCCACCCTCAAGCGCCTCTACGAGCGCTGGATCCAGGGCCTGCGGGCCTGAGCGCCGCGGCTCACCGCGCCGGCGGCGCCGGAATCCAGCGCGCCATCAGCGCCGCGGCGGTGAAGGCGATGGCGCCGGTCGCGCCCACGCCCAGCGGCAGCGACACCGCGGCCGCCAGCAGTGCCACCAGCGCCGGCCCGGCCGTCGAGCCGATATCGGCCATCAGGCGCCAGGCGCCCAGGAAATAGGCACGGCCGTGGCGCGGCGCATGGTCGGCGCCCAGCGTCATGATCAGCCCCGAGCCGATGCCGTTGGCGAAGCCGATCGCCATGGCGACGATCAGCAGGCTGACGAAGCCGGTGGTGAACGGCACCAGTGCCAGCGCCGTGCCCATGATAAGCATCGAGGGCAGCGCCACCCAGCGCCGGCCCTTGGTATCCATGACCTTGCCCGCGGGATAGAACAGCAGCATCTCGATGCCGCCCGCGAGGCCGTAGATCAGCGAGGCCGCGGCGGGCGCCAGCAGCAGATGGTCGGCCCACAGCGGCAGCACCGCCTGGCGCGAGGCGCGCACGGCGCTGACCAGCAGCACCGCCAGGCCCAGCGTCAGGAAGACGCGGCGATGCTCCTTGAGAATGCCAAGCCAGCTGGTGTTGACGGGTGCCTGCCCCGCGGGCAGCGCCGGCTCGGGCAGGTCGGGCACGCGCATGCCGATCAGCGAGGCGCAGACCACGCCCGCGATGCCGACCCAGAAGGCCGCGGCCATGCCGAAGGCATGCACCACCGTGGCCGCGAGGAAGGGCCCGACGAACAGCCCGATGCGCATGACCCCGCCCAGCGTCGACAGCGCGCGGGCGCGAAAGCCCACCGGCACCGCGGCCGAGAGGTAGCTCTGGCGCGCGATGTTGTAGACCGACTGCGACATGCCGACCATGAAGCAGCCCAGAGCGAACAGCTCCAGGCGGTGCGTCATCAGGCACAGCAGCATGCCGGCCGCGCTCCAGAAGCCCGCGGCGATGATCGCGCCGCGCTCGCCCCAGCGCATGGTGATGTAGGAGGCCGGAAGGTTGTTGAGCAGCGAGCCCAGGCCCAGCAGCGTGACCATCAGCGCCGCCAGCGGAATGCTCGCACCCAGATCGCGCGCCATCAGCGGGATCATCGGCAGGATCGCGCCCTCGCCGATACCGAACATCAAGGTCGGACCGAAGGCGGGCAGCGCGATGCGGCGCAGCGAGAAGGCGCTGGAATCGGGGACGTCGTCGGAGGGCGGCATGCGGCGGTGCAAGGGAAAAGGCGGGCCTGTCACCTGCCGAATCCCGATGGTAACTGCTTGCGGCCCTTGCCGCAGGGCCCGCGCCGCCCGCGTTCGCGGCCTGTGCGTAGGCGGCAGGGACCAAGACGGACCTCGGCCCGGCAGGCAAACAAGCCACAAGCCTATAAAACTGTTTGTGTCGTTTAGTAACTTATGTGTACTATTGTTACGCGTCCGAAGAATTCCACTTTGGTGGTGCGAACCCCAACGCCCTGTTGATGCGGTGCCATTGGCCACTTCCGGTCGTGTGGTCGATGCGCTGCCCTTGGAACGGAGACATCATGCGCAAGACTTACCTGGCCACCTTGCTGGCCGCATGCTTCTTGAGTGCCTGCGGTGGAGGCAGTAGTTCCACTCCCGAAACGCCCCCCGCCGTCGTACAGCCCACTCAGCCCACGGAGCCGGCCAAGCCGCGCTTTGCCCGGCAGATTTCCTTTGGCGACAGCCTGTCGGACGTGGGCACCTATGCGGTGGGCACGGTCAAGACGCTGGGCGGCGGGAAATTCACCATCAATGGCGGCGCCACCGCTGAGATCTGGGTCGAGCAGCTGGCCCGGCAGCTGAGCCTGGCAGCACCCTGCGCCGCGCAGACCGGACTGGGTGGCGATGCGCAAATGGGTTTCTCCGTGCCGGTGACGGACCATGCCGGGTGCTTTGGCTATGCCCAGGGCGGCGCCCGTGTCACCAATGACGTGGGCCCGACGCACAAGAGCACCGGCAGCCCGCTGGGTGCCCTGACCGTGCCGGTGGCGAAACAGGTTTCCCGCCATCTGGAGCGTTCGGGCGGCAAGTTCCAGGCCGACGATCTGCTGCTGGTGATGGCCGGTGGCAATGACCTGCTGTATGAGCTGCAATTGCTTCGCGCCGAGGCCGAGGCCGCAGGAGCGGCCGCGGGTCAGCGGGCCTTCGACAACAGCCTGGCCCGGGCACTGGCAACCGGCGCTCCCGATCCGGACGCTCTGGTCGCGGACATTCTTGCGGCAATGGCCTCCCAACGCGCCATTGCGGGGAGCTCGAATGAACAGGTGATCGGGACGGGTGTGGGCATCGCCATCTTCGGGACCGGGAACCTGGACTTGCTGGACATAGCTGTCGTCGCATCGATGGTGCAGCAGGCGCTTGCCGAAGGCGAGGGCGCAGGGAAGGCAGCGGTACCCGTATACATCCAGGGCAAGGTGCCCACGCTCGTGGGCGCCATGGTGAAGGCGGGCACCGAACTGGCCGCGCTGGTGAAAAACCAGATGCTTGCCAACGGCGCCCCATACGTGCTCGTCAACAACCTGCCGGACGTGGCCGGCACCCCGAGCGGCCGCGCAATGGATGCAGCGGTCCAGCCCTTGGTCAAAGCCATGGCCGAGGCCTTCAACGAGCAGCTGCGCATCGACCTGGCAAGCGAGCCCCGCGTGCTTCTGGTGGATGCGTATGCGCTGACCCAGGAGGCCGCGGCCAACCCCGCCGCATTCGGGCTGACCAACGTGACCGAGACGGCCTGCGACCTGTCGGTGGAAAAGAACCGCCTGCAGAGTTCGCTCGCCTGCAATGCGTCGAACCTGAAGCCGGGCGACGTCAGCCGCTACGCCTACGCCGATGGCGAACACCCGACGCCGTTCTTCCACAACGTGCTGACCAACCGCGTGCTGGAAGAAATGAAGAAGAAGGGCTGGCAGTAAGCCCGCCCCCGGCCCGCCAGGCACATCCTGCCGGGCCGGCGTCTTCTCAAAGCGCGTACTCGTAGCCGATGGTGATCGGCGCATGGTCCGAGAACTTCACCTCCTTGTAGATCTGCTCGGTGCGCGCGAGCTGCGCCATGGCTGGCGTGGCCAGGTGGTAGTCCAGGCGCCAGCCGACGTTCTTCGCATAGGCCTGGCCGCGGTTGCTCCACCAGGTGTAGCAATCGTCGGTGGTGTCCGGGCGCAGGCGGCGGTAGACGTCGACCAGGCCGCCCGTGGGCTCGGTGGTGTGCAGCAGCGCGCTCATCCAGGCGCGCTCCTCGGGCGTGAAGCCGCTGTTCTTCTGGTTGCTGCGCCAGTTCTTCAGGTCGATGTTCTGGTGCGCGATGTTGAGGTCGCCGCAGAGCACGAATTCGCGCTCGCCCTTCAGGCGCATCAGGTGCGCGTGCATCTCGGCCAGGAAGCGGAACTTCGCGTTCTGGCGCAGCTCGCCCGAGGAGCCGCTGGGGAAGTAGGCGCTGATGACCGACAGCTTGCGCGCGGGCGTGTCGAAGCGCGCCTCGACATAGCGGCCCTCGACGTCGAACTCGTGCGAGCCGAAGCCGCTGACCACGTCGCTGGGCGCGTGCCGGCTGTAGATGCCGACGCCCGAATAGCCTTTCTTCTCGGCGAAATGGAAGTGCCCGCGCAGCTCGGCCAGCACCTCGAAGCGCCCGGCCATATCGGCCGCCTGGGCCCTGACTTCCTGCACGCAAATACAATCCGGCGCAGTGGCCGCGATCCAGGACTCCACGCCTTTGGATGTGGCGGAGCGGATGCCGTTGAGGTTGAGGCTGGTTAATTTGAACAAGGATGGATCCAATGGTGATAGGTGACGCGCGTCAGGACGACAAGAATCTGCTGGCGCTGGAATTCGTGCGGTTTGCCGTCGACGCAGGCGTGCTGCGCTTTGGCGAATTCAAGACCAAGGCCGGGCGCATGAGCCCGTATTTCTTCAATGCGGGCCTGTTCGACGATGGCGCCAAGATGGGCCGGCTGGCCGAATTCTATGCAAAAGCCATCTTGGCAAGCGGCATCGAGTTCGACATGGTGTTCGGCCCGGCCTACAAGGGTATCCCGCTGGCCGCGACGGTCGCCGTGGAGCTCGCGCGCCAGGGCCGCAACGTGCCCTTTGCCTACAACCGCAAGGAAGCCAAGGACCATGGCGAGGGCGGCAGCCTGGTCGGTGCGCCGCTCCAGGGCCGGGTGCTGATCATCGACGACGTGATGTCGGCGGGCACGGCGGCGCGCGAATCGATCGCGCTGATCAAGGCCGCGGGCGCGACGCCGCATGCCGTGGCGATCGCGCTGGACCGCCAGGAAATGGCCACCGAGAACGGCCAGGACGTGCCGCACAGCGCGGTGCAGTATGTGCGCAACCAGCTCGGCATGCAGGTCTGCACGATCGCCAATCTCGCCGACCTGCTGGTTTATCTGGACCAAAGCATGGGCAATGCAGGACAATCCATGGAAGAACACCATGCGCGCGTGCTGGCCTACCGCCAGCGCTACGGAGTCGACGACAAGGGGTAATCCGGTACATGCAGTGGATGCCGATCATCGCGGGGGGCTGGGCACTGGCGGCCGCCGTGGTGGCGGCACCGGCCATGGCGCAGAACCCGCCCGAGGCCGGTATCTACAGCTGCACCGATGCGCAGGGCCGGCGGCTCACGGCCGACCGTCCGATCGTTGCCTGCCTGGACCGCGAGCAGCGCGTGTATGGCCGCTCGGGCGTGGAACGCGCGCGCGTCGGCCCGTCCCTCACCGATGCCGAGCGCGAGGCGCAGGCGCTGCAGCGCCGCCAGCAGCTGCAGGCCGAGCAGCGTGCGCGCGACGAACTGCGGCGCCAGCGCGCGCTGGCCTACCGCTATCCCGACCAGGCTGCGCATGATGCGGAACGCGCGGCGGCCATCGCCCAGATCGACGACCTGGCCGCGCTGGCGCAGCGCCGCGCGCAGGACCTGCGCGCCGAGCGCCGCAAGCTCGACAGCGAAATGGAGTTCTACGCCAGGGACCCGGCGCGCGCGCCGGCGGCGCTGCGCCGCCAGCTCGCGCTCAACGACGAATCGCAGGCCGAGCAGGCGCGCTATTTGGCGGCGCAGGAGCAGGAGAAGCGCCGCATCCACCAGCGCTTCGATGCCGAACTGGCGCAACTACGGCAGTTGTGGGCTCCGGCCCCCTGAGATTTCAGCCCCCGCGCCGCTGCTCGTTCCCCAGCAGGCGCAGCACCAGCTGCAGCATGAGCGCGCCGCCCCAGGCAATCGCGCCAATGAACAGGGCCAGTGAAATCAGCGTGTCCGTGCTGATCATGCGCGCCAGCGCCGCGTCGCCAAGAAAACGTCCATAGCCGGTGTAGGTGGCGTATCCCCACCAGGCCAGCGCCCCGGCGGCATACACCCATGCCCATAGCCGCGCCGTGCGCCCTTGCGGCGAACCTGCCGCCACGGCCTGCGCCCCGCGCTGCACGCGCCAGATGGCGGCCAGGGTGATGAACAGGGCGGCAAGCACCGAAGCATAGAGCCGCACCAGCGGGTATTGGGACCATTCCATGGAGCAGCCGCTCAGGAAGCGCCTTGTTCCTCGCTCAGCCATTGCTCGAATGCCTGGCGCATATCCGCCCCCAGCAGATGCTGGAAGCTGTTCCGGTCGCTCAGGTACATGCAGTGGCGGATCACCTCATAGGGGCTCATGGAATCGCCCGGGTGCAACAGCTCGAACTGCTTCTTGTAGTCCTTGACGGTGCTGATGTGCGTGCGCATGCTCTGGTTGAAGCCGGTGCGCGTGAAACCCGGACGGAAGCTGTTGATCTCCTGCGTGAAGCTGTCGACCTTGTGCGGCGTGAACTCGAAGTCGTTGAAGAAATGGTTGGCGATGCGCAGGAAGCCGAAGGCATCGAGCTGATGCCCGCGCGCGGCCGCAGGCGCGGGGGCGGGCTTGGCGCGGGCACCGTCCTCGTTGGTGGCGGCGGCGCTGGCATCCGGCGCCGGCGCGCCGGGCTGCTCCTCGGCTTCGAGCTCCTCGTAGGCATTGGGGCCCGCGGCCTCGGCCAGTTCGTGCGCCGTGGCATCGCGGATCTCGCGGAACTCGCGGTCGGCCAGCTCGAACAGCGCGGCCAGGGTGTTGATGCGGCGCTTGAGGCTGCCGGGAATCGACTTCTTGTACTTGATCTGGTGGTCCAGCACGCTCCAGGAGTCCTGGATGATGGTGCGGATCTGCACCTCGACGCGCGCGTCGGCATAGGAGGCGTACTCGGGCAGGCTGCGGCGCGCCGCGCCCAGGCGCAGGTCCAGATGCAGGCCCTTGTAGCCGAACTCGCCCTCGGTGCTCTCCAGCGACGCCGACTTGTCGGTGGTGTCGATGACCTCGAAGTGCTCGGAGAGCACCTTCTTGATCTGCCGCACCTCGTCTTCATAGAGGCAGACGATGCGCAGGCCGATCAGGTCGGTCACATGCTCCTGGATCGCATAGGGCTGCTGCGCGCTCTCCAGCTGCAGCAGGTATTTGCTCTGGAACTTGTGGATGCATTCCTCCCGGTCCTTGACGCGCGCCTCGATCTTCGACAGCTGCAGTCCGGGAATCTGCTTGAGCAGCGAACGTGCCAGCGCCGTGAAGGTCTCCTTCGCCTCCTCCAGCGAATCGATGTGCTGGTCGTAGAACTGGCGAAACAGCTTTTTTTCAAGCTTGAAATCCAAAGAGGGCATGGGAGGGAATGAGTAAGGGGCCTGGGTTAGGGGGCCGCCGGGCGCAAAAGTTCAGCCGCGCGGCAGCCGTCCATCACACCGTGCGCCAGACGGTGGCAGTGCCGCTGTCTTGCGCGGGCTCGGCGTGGATGCCCAGCACCGGCGCATGGCGCTGGAGCTGTTCCTCGAACAGGGCCACGTCCTCGTCGGAAGCGTTGCCCTGGGCGTACTCGCTGGCGATCACGGCCGCGGTGAAGGAGGAGGCGTCGAACTTCTGCACGATGTTGCGCAGCTTGTCGAGATCGATCTGGGCAGTGGCGGTGCTCATGGCAGTTCCCTTTCTGTCGTCGCAGTCAAACCTTCGCCGGCCTGGCGCGCGCCGGCCGGCCCGTAGCCATAGTGTAGCCACAGGCGCGGCAGCAAAGATGTCAGCGCAGGCGCAGCAAAGCGCGGATCACGTCGGTGCGCGTGATCAGGCCCGCCAGCCGGGTGCCGCGCAGCACCGGGATGAAGGGCACCGTGTGCTCGGCCAGCGTGCCCAGCAGCTCGCCCAGCGGCGTGGCCTCCTGCACGCACAGCTCGGGCGAGCGCATCAGCTGCCCGGCCGTGGCAGCCGGCATGCGCGGGCGCAGCAGCTGGCGCCAGCGGCTGCGGCGGTGGCCTTCCCAGAGCCAGTCGAACAGATCGGAGCGCAGCAGCAGGCCGCGCAGCTCGCCTTCGGGGCCGACCACCGGCAGGCTCTTGACCAGATGGCGGTGGAACAGGTCGGCCACGGTTTCCAGCGAATCCGTGGGCGCCACCGTCAGCAGCTTCGCCGACATGACTTCGCCGCAGGTCACGGCGGCAAAGCGCTGCTGGATGGCCTGCTCCTCGGCCGCGGCCAGCAGCTGGCCCAGGTCTTCGGGGCTGAGGTTGTAGGACTGGTCGAAGCGCGTGAGCAGCGCGGCCAGGTCCTCACCGCTCAGCGCCAGCCGGCCCGCCGCGGGGGCCCGCGCCTGCGCCGGCGGCGTGTGGCGCAGCGGGTAGTTGCGCCGCGTGGCGCGGTGGTAGACCAGGCCGGCCAGCACCAGCGCCAGGGTCAGCAGGAAAACGGTGAGCGCGAGATGCCAGCCCAGCGGCACCAGCTTGGGGGCGGCCAGCACGACCAGCAGCGCCATCGCGCCGCCGGGCGGATGCAGCGCGCGGCACAGCATCATCACGGCAATGGCGCCGCCCACGGCCAGCGCCTCGGGCCAGGGGCTGGGCAGGGCGGGCAGGGCGTTGAGCAGCGCCAGCGTCCAAAGCGCCGACAGCGTGTTGCCCATGACCGCAGGCCAGGGCTGGGCCAGCGGGCTGTTGGGCACGGCAAAGACCAGCACCGCGCTGGCGCCCAGCGGCGCAAACAGGAAGAAGTGGGCCCCGGCCTCGGTGGCCCAGACCAGCAGCCCGGCCAGCGCCAGGCCCAGGGCCGCGCCCAGCGAACTGTGCAGCAGGTCGCTGCCCGAGGGGCGCTGGGCCAGCGGGCCCCAGCTGCCCAGGAACCTTGAAAGAGATGGCATGTGAGGGCGTCCAGGCCCGCAGGCCTGGACCGGAAAACAGCGCCCGCAGCAGCAGGCGCAGGGGCTCAGACGAGCTTTGCCTTGAGCAGTTCGTTGACCTGGCCGGGATTGGCCTTGCCCTTGGACGCCTTCATCACCTGGCCGACCAGCGCGTTGAAGGCCTTGTCCTTGCCGGCGCGGTACTGCTCGACGTTGCCGGGGTTGGCGGCAATGACCTCGGCAATGATGGCTTCGAGCGCGCCGCTGTCGTTCATCTGCTTGAGGCCCTTGGCCTCGATGACCGCGTCGACTTCGCTGGCTTCGCCGCTCCACAGCGCCTCGAACACCTGGCGCGCGGCGTTGTTGCTGATGGTGCCGTCGGAGATGCGGCCGATGAGCCGGGCCAGCTGGGCGCTGTCCACCTTGGCTTCGGCAATGCCGATTTCCTCGGTGTTCAGGCGCCGCGAGATCTCGCCCATGATCCAGTTCGAGGCCAGCTTGGGCTGGCCGCAGGCCTGGGCCGTGGCCTCGAAGTAGCTGGCCATGTCCTGGCTCTGGGTCAGCGTGGTCGCGTCGTACTCGGGCAGGCCGTAGTCGGCGACGAAGCGCGCGGCGCGCTGGCGTGGCAGCTCGGGCATTGCGGCGCGCACTTCATCGACCCAGCTCTCGGCGACCACCAGCGGCGGCAGGTCCGGGTCGGGGAAGTAGCGGTAGTCGGCCGCGTCTTCCTTGGTGCGCATGGCGCGCGTCTCGCCGGTGTCGGGGTTGAACAGCACCGTGGCCTGCCGGATCTGGCGGCCGTCCTCGAGCTCCTCGATCTGCCAGCGGATCTCGTAGTCGATCGCCTGCTGCATGTTCTTGAAGCTGTTGAGGTTCTTGATCTCGCGGCGCGTGCCCAGCGGGCCGCCGGGCTTGCGCACCGAGACGTTGGCGTCGCAGCGAAAGCTCCCCTCCTGCATGTTGCCGTCGCAGATGCCGATCCAGGTCACGATCTTGTGCAGCTCGCGCGCATAGGCCACGGCCTCCTCGGAGGAGCGGATGTCGGGTTCGGTGACGATCTCCAGCAGCGGCGTGCCGGCGCGGTTCAGGTCGATGCCCGACTGGCCGATGAAGTCCTCGTGCAGCGACTTGCCCGCGTCCTCCTCGAGGTGGGCGCGCACCAGGCGCACGGTCTTCTTTTCCTCGCCCAGGAAGAACGACACCTCGCCGCCCTGCACGACGGGAATCTCGAACTGGCTGATCTGGTAGCCCTTGGGCAGGTCGGGATAGAAGTAGTTCTTGCGCGCGAAGATGCTGCGCGGCGCGATGTGCGAGCCCAGCGCCAGGCCGAGCTTGATGGCGCATTCGACGGCCTTGCGGTTCATCACCGGCAGCGTGCCGGGCAGCGCCATGTCGACGGCGCTGGCCTGGGTGTTGGGCTCGGCGCCGAAGGCGGTGGCCGCGCGGCTGAAGATCTTCGACTGGGTCGCGAGCTGGGTGTGGGTTTCGAAGCCGATGACGACTTCGTAGCCGTGGATGAGTTTGGCGGTCATGGGTAAGAGGTTCTCCCGGCTGATTACAGAGCCATGCCGGCCGGTTGGCGCAGGTGGAAGTCGGTCGCTTGCTGGAAGCGGTGGGCGGCGCCCAGCAGCTGGCCTTCGCGGAAGTAGTTGCCGATCAGCTGCAGGCCCACGGGCATGCCGCCTTCGCCGAAGCCCACGGGCAGGCTCATGCCGGGCAGGCCGGCCAGCGACGCCGGCAGGGTGTAGATGTCGGCCAGGTAGTCGGTCAGCGGATCGTGCTTGGCGCCCAGCGCCCAGGCCACCGTGGGGGCCACCGGGCCGGCAATGACGTCGCACTGCTGGAACGCGGCCTGGAAGTCGTCGGCGATCATGCGGCGGATCTTCTGCGCCTGCAGGTAGAAGGCGTCGTAGTAGCCCTCGCTGAGCACGTAGGCGCCCATCATGATGCGGCGCTTGACCTCGTCGCCAAAGCCTTCGGCGCGGGTCTTCTTGTACATGTCGACCAGGTCGGCGTAGTCCTTGGCGCGGTGGCCGAACTTCACGCCGTCGAAGCGCGACAGGTTGGACGAGGCCTCGGCCGGCGCCAGGATGTAATAGACCGGGATCGACAGCTCGGTGCGCGGCAGGTGGATCGGCACCAGCGTCGCGCCGAGCTTCACGTATTCCTGCAGCGCGGCATCGATGGCGGCGCTCACGTCGCTCGACAGGCCGGCGCCGAAGAACTCCTCGGGCACGCCGATGCGCAGGCCGGCGATGTCGTTGTTCAGCGCCGCGCCGAAGTTCTCGACCGGACGGTCGAGCGAAGTCGAGTCGCGGTCGAGGTCGGGGCCGCACATCGCGCTCAGCAGCAGCGCGCAGTCCTCGGCGCTGCGCGCCATCGGGCCGGCCTGGTCCAGGCTCGAGGCATAGACGATCATGCCGTAGCGCGAGGCGCGGCCATAGGTCGGCTTGATGCCGGTGATGCCGCAGAACGATGCCGGCTGGCGGATCGAGCCGCCGGTATCGGTGCCGGTCACGGCCGGCGCCAGGCGCGCGGCCACGGCGACGGCGGAGCCGCCCGAGGAGCCGCCGGGCACGCGCGACAGGTCCCAGGGGTTGCGCACCGGCGCGGGCGCGTCGAAGCCGATCGGCGCCACGGCCGAGTTCTCGTTGGCCGAGCCCATGCCGAATTCATCGCAGTTGAGCTTGCCCAGCGTCACGGCGCCGGCCTCGGCCAGGCGTGTGACCACCGTCGCGTCGAAGGGCGAGCGGTAGCCGGCCAGCATCTTCGAGCCGGCCGTCGTGGGGAAGTCGCGCGTGACGAAAAGGTCCTTGTGGGCAATGGGCACGCCGGTCAGCGTGCCGGCGTGGCCCGCGGCGAGCTGCGCATCGGCGGCGCGCGCCTGGGCCAGCGTGGCTTCCTCGTCGAGCGCCACATAGGCCCCCAGCTCGGTCTGCGCCCTGGCGCGGTTCAGGAAATGCTGGGCGGTCTCAACGGCGGACACCTGGCGCGTGCGCAGCTGCTGGGCCAGCGCGGTCACGCTCAGGTCGTGCAGGTCGGTGGAATGCGAAGTCATGCGGAAAGCCTTACTCGATCACTTTGGGAACCAGGAACAGGCCGCGCTCGACGGCCGGTGCGTTTTGCTGGTTGGCTTCGCGGTTGTCCGGCTCGCTGGCGACATCCTCGCGCAGGCGCAATTGCACGTCCTCGATGGCGGCCACGGGGTGCGACAGCGGCACGATGCCCGAGGTGTCCACGGCCTGCATCTTCTCGACGATGCCGAAGAATTCATTGAGTTGCGAAAGCATGCGCTCACTCTCGGTGGAGGATAGTTCGAGCCGCGCCAGATTGGCGATGCGCTCGATGTCGTGAGAGGTCAGTGCCATAGGGTTTTGAAAGGAGGAAACCAGAAGTAAAGCTGTGATCCGGGTCAAGTCGGCAAGGGTTGTTCACAGGGGATACGGTATTATCTCGGCTTTGCCGCACTACCACCTTTTGAAGCGGTATTTGCGGCATCGACCCCTATTGCACTCCCACCCCCCTGATACCTGGCGATGCCCGGCCGACGCGCCGTCCATGCCTGAGAGGACTTTGAATGTTCGGAGCTTTTCGTCGGTACTTCTCCACCGACCTGGCCATTGACCTTGGCACAGCCAACACGCTTATTTTCGCCCGAGACAAGGGCATCGTCCTGGACGAACCCTCGGTTGTCGCCATCCGCCACGAAGGCGGTCCGCACGGCAAGAAGGTGATCCAGGCCGTCGGCAGCGAAGCCAAGGCCATGCTCGGCAAGGTGCCGGGCAACATCGAAGCCATCCGCCCGATGAAGGACGGCGTCATTGCCGACTTCGTCATCACCGAGCAGATGATCAAGCAGTTTATCAAGATGGTGCATCCGCGTACGCTGTTTTCGCCCAGCCCGCGCATCATCATCTGCGTGCCCTGCGGCTCGACCCAGGTCGAGCGCCGCGCCATCAAGGACGCGGCGGAAGCCGCAGGCGCGCGCACCGTGCATCTGATCGAGGAGCCGATGGCCGCGGGCATCGGCGCCGGCCTGCCGGTGTCCGAAGCCTCGGGCTCGATGGTCGTCGACATCGGCGGCGGCACGACCGAGGTCGGCGTCATCTCGCTGGGCGGCATGGTCTACAAGGGCTCGGTGCGCGTGGGCGGCGACAAGTTCGACGAAAGCATCATCAGCTACATCCGCCGCAACTATGGCATGCTGATCGGCGAGCCCACTGCGGAATTGATCAAGAAGCAGATCGGCTCGGCCTTTCCCGGCTCCGAGGTGCGCGAGATCGAAGTCAAGGGCCGCAACCTGTCCGAAGGCGTGCCGCGCAGCTTCACCATCTCCAGCAACGAGGTGCTCGAAGCGCTGACCGAGCCGCTGAACCAGATCGTCTCGGCCGTGAAGAACGCGCTCGAGCAGACTCCGCCCGAGCTGGGCGCCGACATCGCCGAGCGCGGCATGATGCTGACCGGCGGCGGCGCGCTGCTGCGCGACCTCGACCGTCTGCTGGCCGAGGAAACCGGCCTGCCGGTGCTGGTTGCCGAAGAGCCGCTGACCTGCGTGGTGCGCGGCTGCGGCATGGCCCTCGAGACGCTCGACCGCCAAGGCAGCATCTTCACCAGCGAGTGAGCCGCGGGCTGCATGGACCGCGCTGAGCGGCGAGAAGTGAGACACATGGCTGCGCAAGCATTTGCACCGCCACAGGCAGGATGGGCATGATGCCGCTGGGAACTCTTGACCGGCGCGTGCCTTCGCTGTTCCGCCAGGGCCCGTCGGCCCTGTCGCAGCTGGCTTTCTACAGCGCCCTGGCGCTGTTTCTGATGGTGGCCGACGCGCGCTTCAAGCTCACCGAACCGGTGCGCCAGGCGGTGGCCACCGTGCTCTATCCCGTGCAATGGCTCATGGTCCAGCCGGTGGCGCTGGTCAACGAAGGCATGGGCTACCTGCAGTCGATGGAGCAGGCGCAGGCGCAGGTGCGCGCTGCCGACCAGCGGCTGGCACAGGTCGCGCAAAGCGCCCACCTGGCCGAGCAGCTGCAGGACGAGAACCTGCACCTGCGCGCGCTGCTGGCGCTGCGCGAGCACCTGCCCAGCCCGGGCCAGGCGGCCGAAGTCATCCACGACACCCCCGATCCCTACACGCGCCGCGTCGTCATCGACCGCGGCGAGACTTCGAAGATCGCGCTCGGCTCGCCGGTGCTCGATGCCAACGGCGTGCTGGGCCAGGTGACGCGCGTCTATCCGCTGCGCAGCGAGGTCACGCTGCTGATCGACCGCGACCAGGCGATTCCCGTCTTCAACCCGCGCACCGGCGCGCGCAGCGTCGCCTATGGCGACCCTGCGCCCGGCGGCGGCGGCAGCATCGAGCTGCGTTTCGTGCCGAGCAACGCCGATGTGGTCGAGGGCGACCTGCTCACCACCAGCGGCGTCGATGGCGTCTATCCCGCCGGCATCCCGGTGGCGCGCGTGCTGCGCGTCGAGCACCGCGCCGATTCGGCGTTCTCGCGCATCCACTGCGAGCCCATGGCCCGGGTCCAGCAGGCGCGCCACGTGCTGGTGCTGGCGCCGCAGGCGCTGGCGTCGGCGGACGATGCGCCCGCGGCGCAGGCCCCGGCCGCCAAGCCCGCGGCAACGCCTGCCGCCAGGCCGGCAGCGGCGCCCGCTGCGCCCGCTGCCCCGGCCGCGCGCGCGCCCCAGGAGAATCAGCGATGATCATGCCGCGCGGCCAGCCGCTGCTGCTGCCGGTCAATCCGGTGTTCATGGGCGCCAGCCTGTTTGCGGCGCTGGCCCTCAACATGCTGCCGCTGGGCCGCGTCGCCTGGCTGCCTGATCTGCTGCTGCTGCTGCTGGCTTTCTGGAGCGTGCACCAGCCCCAGCGTGTGGGCATGGGCCTGGCCTTCGTCTTCGGCCTGTGCATGGACGTGCAGCACAGCGCGCTGCTGGGCCAGCACGCGCTGGTCTATTGCCTGCTGCTGTTCGGCACCAAGAGCGTGCGCCGGCGCCTGCTCTGGTTCAGCCTGCCGGTGCAGGCGCTGCAGCTGCTGCCGCTGTTCTTCCTGGCGCATGCCGTGGCGCTGGTCGTGCGGATGATCGGCGGGGGCGATTTCCCGGGCTGGAGCGTCGTCATCGCCCCGGCCGTCGAGGCCCTGCTCTGGCCCCTGGCCAGCGGCTTGCTGCTCGCGCCCCAGCGGCGCGCGCCCGATGCCGACGAAAACCGGCCGCTGTGAGGTGCGCATGACGGGGGTACGTTCCGCCTTGGGCTGCGCGCGGCATGCATGGAGGGCCGCAGCATGATGGAAGTGCTCGACTCCGAAGCCGAACAGTCGCGCTTCAGGCTGCGGGTCTGGGTGGTCGGGGCCGTCGTGCTGCTGGCCTTCGGCCTGCTGGTCTGGCGCCTGCTGGTGCTGCAGGTGGTGCGCCATGAAGACCTGTCCGAACGCGCCGAGAGCAACCGCACGGCGGTCGTGCCGATCGTGCCCAACCGCGGCCAGATCCTGGACCGCAACGGCGTGGTGCTGGCCACCAACTACGCCGCCTACACGCTCGAGATCACGCGCTCCAAGGTCAAGGACCTGGAGGCGACGATCGACGAGCTCGCGACCCTGGTCGAGATCACGCCGCGCGACCGGCGCAAGTTCAAGCGCCTGGTCGAGGACTCGAAGAATTTCGAGTCCCTGCCGATCCGCACCCGCCTGAGCGACGAGGAGGTCGCGCATTTCGCGGCCCAGCGCTACCGCTTCCCGGGCGTGGACATCAAGGCGCGGCTGTTCCGCTCCTATCCGCTGGAAGAGACCGCCAGCCATGTGATCGGCTACATCGGCCGCATCAACCAGCGCGAGAAGGAGGCGCTCGAGGACTCCGAGCACGCCGCGAACTACCGCGGCACCGAGGTCATCGGCAAGCTGGGCATCGAGCAGAGCTACGAGCAGGACCTGCACGGCCTCACCGGCTGGGAGCAGCTTGAGACCTCGGCCGGCGGCTACGCGGTGCGCAAGCTCGGCAGCCGCGCCGCCACGCCGGGCGACAGCCTGGTGCTGTCGCTCGACATCCGCCTGCAGCGCATGATCGAGCAGCTCTACGGCAACCGCCGCGGCGCGCTGGTCGCCATCGACCCGCGCAACGGCGAGGTGCTGGCCATGGTCAGCCGCCCGGCCTTCGACCTGAACCTGTTCGTCGACGGCATCGACCAGGAAAGCTGGACCCAGCTCAACGAATCGATGGACCGCCCCATGCTCAACCGCGCGCTGCGCGGCACCTACCCGCCGGGCTCGACCTACAAGCCCTTCATGGCGCTGGGCGCGCTGGAGCTCGGCGCGCGCCGCACCGACACCGTCGTCCAGGACAACGGCAGCTGGACCTTTGGCGGCCACACCTTCCGCAGCGGCCACCCCAACGGCCCGGTCGACATGCACCGCGCGATCGTCAAGTCGAGCAACGTGTACTTCTACCAGCTGGCCAACGACATGGGCGTGGACACCATGCACGACTTCATGAAGCCGCTGGGCTTCGGCCAGCTCACCGGCATCGACGTGCGCGGCGAGGCGCGCGGCGTGCTGCCGAGCCAGGAGTGGAAACGCAACACCTACAAGCGCCCCGAGCAGAAGAAGTGGTATGCGGGCGAGACCATCTCGCTGGGCATCGGCCAGGGCTACAACAACTTCACGCTGCTGCAGCTGGCGCACGCCACGGCCACGCTGGCCAACCGCGGCGTCAAGCACCAGCCGCACCTGGGCCTGGGCAAGGTCGACGCGCTGACCCGGCGCTACGAGCCGCTGGCGCAGCCCGCGGGCATCGACCTGGGCTACAAGCCGCAGAACGTCGAGGCGGTGCGCCGCGCGGTGGCCGCGGTCACCGTGGAGGGCACGGCGCGCGGCCTGTTCATGGGCGCGCCCTACACCTCGGCCGGCAAGACCGGTACGGCCCAGGCCGTGACCGTGGGCCAGAAGGACCGGTACAACGCCGCGCGGCTCAGCGAATACCAGCGCGACCATTCGCTCTACATGGCTTACGCGCCGGCCGACAACCCCACCATCGCGCTGGCGCTGATCGTGGAGAACGCGGGCTTTGGCGCTGCCGCCGCAGGGCCGATCGCGCGCCGGGTGTTCGACTACTGGCTGCTGGGACAGTATCCCAGCGAAGAGGACATGGCCTCGGTGCGCGCGGGCCAGGCACGCACGCCGATGGGCCAGCCGCGCCGCGCCAACGACATTCCCGTGCCTTCCGACAGCATTGCGCTCGAAGGCCTGCCGCGCCGCCCGCTGCCCGATCCCTTCCCGCCGGCCACGCCTGAGGGAACGGCTCCGGCCACGGCTCCCGGCAACTTGCGCCCGCCGAACGCTGCGGCTGCCGCAGCGACTGCTGCCGCAGCGGCGGCCAGTGCGGCCTGGGTACCCGAAGACTAGCGCGTGCGGCCTTCGCGCAGCCGGCGCAGCTGCAGCGCGGCCACGATGGCCAGCGCCGGCAGCATCCACTCGAGGATTTCCTCCAGGCTCAGCAGCACGTGCAGCAGCGTCTGCGGCACATAGTGATGCACGCCCCATTCCTCCAGCGAGGCGGGCGTGCGGTCGGCGATCTTGGCAAACACCAAGGCGGCGATCAGCATGGCCACCGTGACCATGGGCGCATTCCAGCGCGAAAGGGGCGCCAGCCAGCGCCGCAGATGGCGCTTTGCCAGCCAGGCGCCCGCGGCCACGATCGGCAGCAGGATCGCCAGCGCCACGGCAATCTGCCACAGCGGTGCATCGATGTAGAAGCGCGACTTCAGGATGCTGATGTCGAACAGCGCCTTGTGCAGGTCCATCTCGCGCAGGGCCATGGCCAGCAGCAGCAGCGCCGCGCTCACGGCGTCCAGCGGGGCTTCACGTCCATGCCAGGCCAGCACGCAAACGAACGCCACGGCATAGACCCAGATGGTGCTGCGCTCGACAAAGCCGTCTTCCTGCAGGAACCCCAGGGGGATCACCTGCGGCACCAGCAGCCCGACCACGATGGCAATGGCGGCGGCCGCAAGAGTGACATACAGGCCGAGCAGCGACTCGGAAGAGGGCAGCCAGCGGCTGCGGTGCGCGGAGGCGCCAAGAGGGGCGGAGTTCAAGGGGATGGCCTGTATGGACGCGAAAGAGAATGATTCTAGTCCTACCGGTCCAGGCGCCCGATGAACGCGCGGATGCGCTCGCTGGCGGGCTGGCCGAAGAATTCCGCCGGTGGGGCTTCATGCGCGATGCGGCCCTGGTCGAAAAAGAGCACGCGGTCGGCCACCTCGCGCGCAAAGCCCATCTCGTGGGTCACGACCACCATCGCCATGCCCGCGTGCGCGAGCTCGCGCATCACGTCCAGCACCTCCTGGACCATTTCCGGGTCCAGCGCCGAAGTCGGCTCGTCGAACAGCATGACCTTGGGCTGCATCGCCAGCGCGCGCGCGATGGCCACGCGCTGCTGCTGCCCGCCCGACAGCTGCCAGGGGTATTTGCCGCCATGCTCGTGCAGGCCCACGCGGCGCAGCAGCGCCATGGCCTGTTCCTCGGCCTGCGCCCGCGGCGTGCGGTGCACGCGCCGCGGCGCCAGCGTCAGGTTGTCCAGCACCGTCAGGTGGCCGAACAGGTTGAAATGCTGGAACACCATGCCCACGTCGATGCGCTGGCGCTGCAGCGTCGCCTCGTTCGAGCTGACAGGCACGCCGCCGATCGTGATGCTGCCGCTGTCGTGCGGCTCGAGCCGGTTGATCGCGCGCAGCAGCGTGGACTTGCCCGAGCCGGAGGCGCCGATGATGACGCTGACCTCGCCGGTGCAGAACTGCGTCGTGACGTCGCGCAGCACCAGGTGCGGACCGAAGGACTTGCAGACCCGTTCGACGACGATATAGGGCAGGCCCCTCATTGCGCGCGCCCCTCGATGTCGAAGCGGTACTCGATGGCCTGCGTGGCCTGGGTCACGAGCGTGGTCAGCAGCAGATAGGTCAGCGCCACCGTGCCCAGCGAGGCGATGGGCTGGAAGGTTTCCGACTGCAGGCGGTTGCCGACATTGGTCAGCTCGACCACGCCGATCGCATAGGCCAGCGACGAGTCCTTGAGCAGCGCCACGAAGTTGCTGACCAGCGGCGGCAGCGCCATCTTGAAGGCCTGCGGCATGACCACGTCGAAGAACACCTGGCGCCGGGCCAGGCCCAGCGCGCGTGCGGCCTCGGTCTGGCCCTGCGGCACGGCCAGCAGGCCGGCGCGGATGGCTTCGCTGTTGTAGGCACCGGCATTGAGGCCAAGCGCCAGCACGGCCGCCGAGAATTCCGGCAGCCGCAGGCTGGGCACCAGCACCGGCAGCGCGAAATACACGAACAGGATCTGCACCAGCAGCGGCGTGCCGCGGATCACCCACAGGTACAAGCGCGCGATCCAGCGCAGCAGCGCCCAGCGCGAGGTGCGCGCCAGCGCCGTGGCCGTGCCCAGCACCAGCCCCACGGCGCCGCTGATCAGCGTCAGTCCCAAAGTGGTGCGCGCGCCCTCGGCGAAGATCTGCGCGCTCGAGCCTATGGGCTCGGGCAGCCAGGACAGCAGCCAGCCCAGCGCGGCCATCACCAGCACCAGCAGCAGCAGTGCCAGCACCAGCGTGGCGTTGCTGCGTTGCAGGCGCGTCCAGTCGGCGGGCCACAGAGGATTGGGCATGGGGCAGGACCGGCAGTTAGGCTTGTGTAGTGGATCGGCCGTCAGGGCTGGGCCGGGCAGCGGATGTCTTCCTGGAAGTATTTCTGCGAGACCTGGGCATAGCTGCCGTCGTCCATGACCGCCTGCAGCGCCTGCGACCAGGCGTCGGCCAGCGCGGTGTTGCCCAGCTTCACGGCCGCGGCGATACGCTCGGTGGTGACCCGGTCGCCGATATGGAAGCCCGCGTTGGGCGATTTGCGCAGCAGCTCCTTGGCGACGAAGCGGTCGGTGACCATGGCATCGACGCGCCTGGAGGCCAGCGCGCTGCGCGCATCGCTGTCCGACGGGAAGTTCTTCACCGACTTGACGCCCGGCAGGCGCCGGACCTCGGCCGCATAGGTGGTGCCGGTCTGCACCGCGATGAGCTTGCCGGCAAGATCCCGGGCGCTGCGCAGCGCCGGGTTCATCGAGACCACGGTGCCGCCCGAGCAATAGTGCGGCGCGGTGAAGGTGACGGCCTTGGCGCGCTCGTCGGTGATGGCATGCGAGGCGATGGCCACGTCCCAGCGGTCCTGCTGCAGGCCGGTGAGCAGCGCGTCGAAGCCCAGCGCCTTCCATTGCGGCCTGAGCCCCATCTTGCGCGCCACCAGTTCGGCCACTTCGACCTCGAAGCCCGCGAGCTGCTGGTCCTTGAAGTAGTTGAAGGGCGCGTACTGGCCCTCGGTGGCCAGCAGCAGCGTGCCGTCCTTGCGCACCGCGTCCAGCGGCCGTGCCGCCAGCGGAGTGGCGCCCGCGCACAGCAGCGCCACGAGAGCAAAGGTCTGCAGAATGTTCATGCGCATCTCCTGAGCAGGGCCGGACCCTGGCGTCATGATGGCGCGCGCAGCGCACTGCGGCACGCGCCTGAAACGCATAGTGTTGCGCTGAAAGGCCTGCAGCCGTTGCAAGCGCTTGCTGGCTTGAGGGTTGCTGCCTGGTCAGCGCAGAAAAGCGTCGTAGCCGGTCTTCAGGATCAGCGCGCTGACCACCACGATGAAGATGCCGCGCACGAAGCCCGTGCCGTGGCGCAGCGCCATGTGCGTGCCCAGCAGGCTGCCCAGCACGTTCGCCAGCGCCAGCGGCACCGCGAAGTGCCACCAGACATGGCCCTTCATGCCGAACAGCACGATGGCCGCGACGTTGGTCGCGATGTTGAGCAGCTTGGCCGAGACCGAGGCATTGAGGAAGTCATAGCCCAGCAGGCGCACGAACAGGAACACGAAGAAGCTGCCGGTGCCCGGGCCGAAGAAGCCGTCGTAGAAGCCGATCACTAGGCCGATGGCGCAGGCCGCGAGGGTCTGGGCCCGGCCCGCATAGCGCGGCGCATGGTGGCGGCCCATGTCCTTCTTGATCAGCGTATAGATCAGCACGGCGACCAGCACCAGCGGCAGCAGCTTGCGCAGGAAATCGGAGGAGATGACGGTGACCGCCCAGGCGCCGGCAAAGGATCCGGCGAAGCTGACGGCAATGGCGGGGGTCAGTGAAGCCCAGGGAATGTCGACGCGGCGGCTGTATTTCCAGGCCGACATCGTCGTGCCCCAGACCGATGCACTCTTGCCGGTGCCCAGCAGCGTGGCCGGCGGGGCATGGGGAAACGCCGCGAAAATGGCCGGCACGAGGATCAACCCGCCGCCGCCCACGATTGCATCGATAAACCCGGCCAGCAGCGAGGCCAGCGATACGAGGAGCCATTCCATATGGACCGGAATTGTCGCACTGCGGACGAGGCTGCAGGCCGTCCTCAGACCAATAAAGCGACAGCCAGAACAATAAAAAAGCGCCGGACTGGCCGGCGCTTCGTGAAGGCATCTCGCTGTATGCTTTTTGAATATTGGTCTGCTTGTCGAGTCGTCTCCTCGGCTCCTCTTCGTCGCACCGAGGTGCACTTGAGTGCATGGACTTTAGCGCCTGCACCCGCTTGGTGCATTGGGGGTTTCCCGAGGTGCATTGCGGCCACAGCGCAGCTAAAAGGTAACTTTTTGCAACCGTGGCGGTGCTTTCGTCGAGGTCGGCCTCAGGCGCCCACTGCCGCAGGCGCGCGCGGCGCGGTGACCGCGGTGGCGGCCGGTTCGGCCCGTCCCTTGCGTATCCATTCCGCCACCTTCTCGGCCATCATCAGCGTCGGCGAATTCGTGTTGCCGCTGGTGATGGTCGGCATCGCGCCCGCATCGACCACGCGCAGCCCGGCAATGCCACGCACGCGCAGCTGGCTGTCGAGCACGGCCATGGGGTCGTCCGCGCGGCCCATCTTCGTGGTGCCCACGGGATGGAAGATGGTGGTGGCGATGTCGCCCGCCAGGCGTGCGAGCTCCTCGTCGGTCTGGAACTGCACGCCGGGCTTGAACTCCTCGGGCGCGAAGCGCGCCAGCGCCGGCTGGGCGCAGATTCGCCGCGTGAGGCGCAGGCTGTCGGCCGCGACCTGACGGTCCTCGGCAGTGCTGAGGTAATTCGGCGCGATGGCCGGCGCCTGGCGGAAATCCGGGCCCTGGATCCGCACCGTGCCGCGGCTGGTCGGGTTGAGATTGCAGACGCTGGCGGTGAAAGCCGGGAAGGCATGCAGCGGCTCGCCGAATGCATCGAGCGACAACGGCTGCACGTGGTATTCGAGGTTCGGATGGGGCTGGTCGGGGCGGCTGCGCGTGAACGCGCCGAGCTGCGAGGGCGCCATGCTCATCGGCCCGCTGCGCCGCAGCGCGTACTCCATGCCGATGCGCGCCTTGCCCAGCAGGCTCGATGCCAGCGTGTTGAGCGTGGGCGCGCCCTGGATCTTGAACACCGTGCGGATCTGCAGATGGTCCTGCAGGTTGGCGCCCACGCCGGGCAGGTCCTGGACCACTGCGATGCCGTGCCGCTGCAGCAGTGCTCCGGGGCCGATGCCCGACAGCTGCAGCAGCTGCGGCGAGTTGATGGCGCCGGCGCAGAGCAGCACCTCGCAGTTGGCATGCACCGTTTCGATGCCTTCGCCGGTCGCGACCTCGACGCCGGTGCAGCGCCGGCTGCCGTCGGCCTGCGTCTGCACCAGCAGCCGCTTGGCCTGGGCCATGGTCCACATCTCGAAGTTGGCGCGGCCGTAGCAGGCCGGGCGCAGGAAGGCCTTGGCCGTGTTCCAGCGCCAGCCGGACTTCTGGTTGACCTCGAAATAGCCCACGCCCTCGTTGTCGCCGCCATTGAAGTCGTCGCTCGCGGGAATGCCGGCCTGCTGCGCGGCCTGGGAAAACGCATCCAGGATGTCCCAGCGCAGGCGCTGCTTCTCGACGCGCCACTCGCCGCTGCTGCCGTGGCTGCGATGGCCATGCAGGCTCTTGAAACGGGCATCGGCCCCCGGGGCACCGGCATTGCCGCCGACATCGAGCCGCCAGTGGTCCTCATGGCGCATGAAGTGCGGCAGGCTGTTGTCCCAGCGCCAGGCATCGTCGCCCGTGAGCTGCGCCCAGTGGTCGTAGTCGCGTGCCTGGCCGCGCATGTAGATCATGCCGTTGATGCTGCTGCAGCCGCCCAGCGTCTTGCCGCGCGGATAGCGCAGGCTGCGGCCGTTGAGGCCGGGTTCGGCCTCGGTCTGGTAGAGCCAGTCGGTGCGCGGGTTGCCGATGCAGTAGAGATAGCCCACGGGAATGTGGATCCAGTGGTAGTCGTCCTTGCGCCCGGCCTCGATCAGCAGCACGCGCTTGCTGCGGTCGGCGCTCAGGCGGTTGCACAGCAGCGCTCCGGCCGTGCCGCCGCCGATGATGATGTAGTCGAAGGTGGTGTCGCTCATGTGCGTGGGGCGGCGCGGCGCGCGGAAATGGAGGGGCTGCGGTCCATTGTGCGGATCGCCTGCAGGCTGTCGATAGGGAAAGCGCGGGGGGCGGCCAGGGAGCACGGGGGCGTGGCGGCGGCTTTTTTTGCCGCGTGGGGTGGCTTGCGCTAGAGTGCAGGTCGAGGTCGCGTCCTGCGTGGAGCGGCCTGCCGGATATGCAAAACTGGTTGCCGACCCGTACTTGTGGGGCGGGTCGTTTCCGCCTTCACCGTCTTCATGCCGCCATCGTCCATCCCTTCCGTCGTGCTTGATCCCGCTTCGGCGAGCCGCGCCCCAACCGGCCGCGCCTCAGCCGGCCGCGCCTCAGCCGGCCGCGCCCTGCTTCAGGGCGACTGGACTGCCGCGGGCATTGCCGACCGCGCAGCCTGGCGCCGGCTGCAGCGCGAGCTGGATGCGGTGGACAAGGACGCGGTCTGGGACCTGGCCAACATCGGCCGCCTCGATTACGTGGGCGCGCAGATCCTCTGGCGCCACTGGGGCGCCAAATGGCCGGCGGAATATGCGCTGAGCGACGCGCAGCGCGAGATCCTCGAGCGCGTCGCGGAACTGAGCCAGGTCGAGAAGCCCGAGCGCGAGCGCTGGCATCCACTGGACCAGATCGACAGCTTCGGGGTGCTGGTGCTGGCCGGCTGCAGCCATGTCAAGGACCTGGTGGAGCTGATCGGCCAGCTGCTGCTGGACTTCTGCCGCCTGCTGCGCCGGCCGCAGCGCGGGCCGTGGCGCGATTTCTCGGGCCATCTCTACAGCATGGGCGCGACGGCGCTGCCGATCACGGCGCTGGTGGGCTTCCTGATCGGCGTGGTGCTGGCCTTCCTGATGGCGCTGCAGCTGCGCCAGTTCGGCGCCGAATCCTTCATCGTCAACATCCTGGGCATCTCGCTGATCCGCGAGCTCGGGCCGCTGCTGGCGGCGATCCTGGTGGCGGGCCGCACCGGCTCGGCCATCACCGCGCAGATCGGGGTCATGCGCGTCAACGAGGAATTGGACGCGATGCAGGTCATGGGCATATCGCACGGCTTCAGGCTGGTGCTGCCGCGCGCGCTGGCGCTGGCGCTGGCCATGCCGCTGGTGGCGGTCTGGACCACGCTGGCGGCGCTGGCCGGCGGCATGCTGGCAGCCGATCTGACGATGGGCATCACGCCCGCCTATTTCGCCCAGGCGCTGCCCTCGGCCGTGGAGTCCGCCAACCTCTGGATGGCGATGGGCAAGTCGATGGTCTTCGGCGTGCTGATCGCGCTGATCGGCTGCCACTGGGGGCTGCGCGTCGAGCCCAACACCCAGAGCCTGGGCAAGGGCACGACGGCCTCGGTGGTTTCGGCGATCACCATGGTGATCATCGTCGACGCCATCTTTGCCATCGTCTTCAAGGATGTGGGGATTTAGGCAATGGCGGCTACCGATCGCTCCGTATCTTCCCAGAACGCTTCCCAGGAAGCGCCCGTGGTCCGCATCGAAGGCTTGTGGAGCGTGTTCGGGCAGGGCGAAAAGGAATTCGCCGTGCACCAGGACCTGGAGCTGACGGTCGAGCGCGGCGAGATGCTGTCGATCGTCGGCGGTTCGGGCACGGGCAAGACGGTGCTGCTGCGCCAGATGCTGGGGCTGCTCAAGCCCAGCAAGGGCACGGTCGAGGTGCTGGGCCGCCCGGCCGCGGAGATGGGGCGCGAGGGCGCGGCCAGCCGTGTCGGCATGCTGTTCCAGCATGGCGCGCTGTTCTCGGCCTTCAATGTGCTCGACAACATCGCCTTTGCGCTGCGCGAGCAGGGCAGCCTGCCCGACGACCTGGTGTACGACGCGGCCATGGTCAAGCTGCAGATGGTCGGGCTCGAGCCCGCGCATGCAACGCGCATGCCCTCGGACCTCTCGGGCGGCATGATCAAGCGCGTGGCGCTGGCGCGCGCGCTGATCATGGACCCGCCGCTGCTGCTGCTGGACGAGCCCACGGCCGGGCTCGATCCCACCAGCGCCGATGAATTCTGCGCGCTGCTGCGCGAGCTGCACGCGTCGCTGGGGCTGACGCTGATCATGGTCACCCATGATCTCGACACGCTGTTCGCGCTGTCCTCGCGCGTGGCGGTGCTGGCCGAGAAGAGGGTGCTGGTCACGGGCACGCCGCGCGAGGTCGCGGCCCATGACCATCCCTTCATTGAAACCTTTTTCCGGGGAGAGCGGGGCCGTCGTGCCATGGCGCCCCTGAGCAACGGCCCCGAGGCCGCGGGAGAAACCTGATGGAAAACAAGTCGCATGCCATGGCGGCCGGGATCTTCGTGGTGCTGGTGGCGGCGTTGCTGGCCGGGCTGGCGCTGTGGCTGACCCGGGACCGCAACCAGTACACCCTGTACGAGATGACCACCAAGGACGGCATCGGCGGCCTGCAGCCGCAGGCGGCCGTGCGCTACAAGGGCGTGCCCGTGGGCAAGGTCATGAACATCGGCTTCGACCCGCAAGCCAACGGCAATGTGCTGATCCGCATCGCCGTGGACACCGCAACCCCGATCTCGCCCAACACCTTCGCCACCATGGGCTACCAGGGCGTCACCGGCCTGGCGCACATACAGCTCGACGACGCCACCGAACCCCCGCCGCCGCAGCCGCCAGGCCAGAGCGGCCTGCCGCGGCTGTGGCTCAAGTCCTCGCCGCTGAGCATGCTGGCCGACCAGGGGCCGGCGCTGCTGGGGCGCGTCGACGAAGTCACGCGCCGGGTCAACGACATCCTGGGCGACGAGAACCAGCGGCGCTTCAGCGAGATGCTGGACAACATCTCGGGCGCGGCGGCCAGCGTGCGCGATCTGAGCGCCGACGTGCAGCACACGCTCACCCAACGCGTCAACCCGGCGCTGGCCGATTTCCCCGCGTTGACCTCCGATGCGCGCAAGACGCTGCAGTCGCTGGACCAGGCCGGCCAGAACGCCGCCGCGGTCGCGGCCGACCTGGGCGAGACGGTGCAGCGCATCAATGCTCCCGAAGGGCCGCTCGAGCAGATCGCCGAAGGCACGCAGGCGCTGGTGCGCGCCGCGGACAGCCTGGGCCGCACCACCTTGCCCCATGTGAGCCGCGCCGCCGACGACGTGTCGCGCGCCGCGCGCCAGCTCGGCGCTGCCGCCGGCAGCTTCAGCGACAACCCGCAATCGGTGATCTACGGCAGCGGCCGCGCGATTCCCGGCCCGGGCGAGCCCGGTTTTGCGGCCCCTACCACCCAGCCTTAGGAATCCGCCATGTCCGCTTCTTTCCCCGAGATCGCACGCCGCGGCGCGCTGCGGGCCGCCGCCTCCATCGCCTGCCTGTGGCTGGCCGGCTGCTCGGTGCTGCCGCGTCCGCCGGCGCAGCCCGTGCGCTATGACTTTGGTCCCGTCATGCCTGCGGCGGCGGCTGCGGCGGCCGCCGTGCCCCAGGTGCCACGGCCCGCCATCGCGCTGGCCGAAGTCGAAGCCCCGGGCCTGCGCGACTCCGAGACCTCCGTGCTCTACCGCCTGGCCTATGCCGAATCGCAGGTGGTGCGTCCCTACCAGCTGGCGCGCTGGACGCTGCCGCCCGCACAGCTGGTGCAGCAGCGGCTGAGCAGCGGTCTGGGGCGTGATCGTGCGGTGCTGCTGGGCGGCGACGGCACCGCGCAGCCCAAGGTCGAGGGGCAGACGCCCGCAGTGCTCAAGGTCGAGCTCGAGGAATTCAGCCATGTGTTCCGCTCTGCGCAGGACAGCGTCGGCTGGGTGCGGCTGCGCGCCACGCTGGTGGACCGCCAGGCACAGGGCGACGTGCTGCTGGGCCAGACCACCTTCGTGGCCCAGCACCCCGCCGCCAGCCCGGACGCGGCCAGCGGCGTGCGCGCACTGACGCAAGCCACCGATCAGGTGATTGCCGAGTTGCAGGCATGGCTGAGCCAGCTGGGGCATTGAATGGTCGGTGCCGCGGCGGTGGAGCCGGCAACGGGCCGGTGTATCTTTCGCGCACTCGAGCGCATGCCGTTTCCTTCAAAGCACACATCAATAAATGCATCGATACTACAATATCGATTGTAAAAACTAATCAATGTGTCGATCCAGCGTCCCCTTGGGCTGCTGCGAGAAGAAATGGAAGGAACCATGCGCTCCCCACACCACCTGCAGGTGCCGTTGTGCATCTGCATTCTTTCGGCTGTCGCAGCCTTGGCCAGTATGGCCATGGGCTCGGCAGCTTCCCAGCAGATGGCGACAAAACGCCGTATTTCCCAGCAGTTGCAACAGGACATCGCGCAATGCGTGCAGCTTGACGGGGGCGAGGCAGTGTTCTGCCGACAGCAGGCCTTTCACCATGCCGAGGTGGCCAGGAGCGAGCTGCAGGTGCAGCGCCACGCCCTGCGGCAGGCAAGCAGGCGCCGGGTTGCAATGCATCGCGTCGGCGGGCCGGCGCAGTGCGGCGCCTTGCTGCAGCACCGGCTCGCACCCTGCGTCAGTGCAACGCCGGCATCGGCAGCTTCCTGAGCAGGCTGCCACGCGCCTCGGGCCTATGCTCGCGGCGGCTGGTGCATCCCGCTTTCTCCTGTAAGAATGCAGCAGTGGACTCGCGCATTGCCGCGCGTTACGGCACCTGCCGCGGCCCGGGCGCTGCGCAGGTGGATGCCAACCAATTGCAAAGGGAGACAGCATGGGAAGTTTCGTGAATTTGACCTCGGCTGACGGTTTTGTCGCACCTGCCTGGGTGGCTGTGCCGGACGGCCCGGTGCGCGGCGCCATCGTGGTGCTGCAGGAGATCTTCGGCGTCAACGCCCACATCCAGGCCGTGGCCGACCGCTTCGCGGCGCGCGGCTACGTTGCCGTGGCACCCTCGATGTTCGCGCGCGTGCAGCCCGACGTGAATCTGGGCTATGAAGGCGCCGACATGAAGCGCGGCCAGGAGCTCAAGGCCGCGACCGAGGCCCTGCCGGCACCCGGTGCCATGGCCGAAGTCGAGGCCGCCGTGGCGCACGCTGCGGCCATCAGCGCCGGCAAGGTCGGCATCGTCGGCTTCTGCTGGGGCGGCCTGGTGAGCTGGCGCGCCGCCTGCACGCTTCCCGACCTGTCCGCGGCCGTATGCTATTACGGCGGCGGCATGACCTCGCCCGCCGAAATGGGACGCGAGGCGCTGTGCCCGGTGCTGGCCCACTTCGCGCGCCAGGACCACTGGATCCCGCTCGACTCGGTCCAGGCCTTCGACCGTGACCACCCGGACGTCGAAGTGCATCTCTACGATGCCGACCATGGCTTCAACTGCGACCAGCGCGGTTCCTATGACGAAGCCAGTGCGCTGCTGGCGCGCGATCGGACGCTGGCATTTTTTGATAAGTACCTGGCTTGAAGGCGCTGGGCGAGCGTTGAAGAACGTTCGCGGTAAGCCCGTCGAAGGATGAACGTCCATCCTCGAGCCATCGCCCCGCCTCAAACATCCCTGTCGATGTGCTCCAGGTACCGCTTGCGCCAGAAGTAGGCGATCAGCACCAGCGACACCACGACCATGCCGGCCATGGCCCACCAGAAGCCGTCCTGCTTGTGCACGAGCGGAATGAACTCGAAGTTCATGCCGAACACCGCGGCAATCAGGTTCAGCGGAAGGAACACGGCGGTGATCGTGGTCAGCGTGCGCATGATGTCGTTGGCGCGGTTGCTCTGCAGCGAGAAGTGCATCTGCACCGCGGTTTCGGCGCTTTGCTCCAGGCGGCGCACGTGGTGGACCACGCGCTCGATATGTTCCAGCACGTCACGCGAGCGCACCTTGAGCAGCTCGCGCTCGCGCTGCGCGTGGGGCATGGCTTCCGGGGGCCAGGCGTCCAGCGCCTCGATCCATTCCTGGATCGCGGCGCGCTGGTCTTCGCAGATCTCGTCGAGCTGGTGCAGCGCCAGCCGGGCATCGAGGATCGCGCTCCAGTTGGAGATGCGCGCCTTGGGCTCGAGCAGTGCCGCCTGCCAGTGGTCGAGCTGGCGCGTGAGCTCGCGGCGCAGCTCCAGGTAACTGTCCACCATATGGTTGACCAGCCGCAGCATCAGGTCGGCCGGGCTGCTGGTGCGCCGGGCCTGGCCGCCACGCGTGTCGGTCGGCTGCTCCGACAGCAGCCGCTGCACGAAATGGGCGCGCACCGGGCAGGCCTCGGGATGCACGGTCAGCAGCAGATGATCGAACACCACCATGCCCACGGGCCGCGTCACGATGCGCGCCAGCACCGGCGCGCCATGCTGCGCACCGGCCGGTGGCGCGCCTGGCGCTGCCTCGCCGCTTTCCGCCGAGGCCAGGCGCTGGAACACCATCAGGTCATATTGCGAAGTCGCGTCGTAATTCGACGGCAGTTGCGCGTTGAGCAGGTCGGAGACATGCAGGTCGACCAGCGCCATGCCGCACTGCCTGTGCAGCATGGCCTGCAGCGCCGGCAGCTGGGCGGCAAACTCGGCGCGGGTGCACGAGACCCAATAGAAGCCCGTGGCAGAGGAAGGCGCCAGCGGCAGCTCCTCGCCCAGGTCCTGGGCGGGGCCGGTGGCGGCAATGTGAAGCGTGCGCATGGCGCGAGTCTAGCGGTCCCGGAGGAAGCCGGGGCCGGCCGCCCGGCATGAGCCGCTCAGAGGATGCCGCGCAATTTCTTTGCGGCGTCGATGGCGAAATAGGTCAAGACACCATCGGCACCCGCGCGCTTGAAGGCCAGCAGGCTTTCCATCATCACCGCGTCATGGTCCACCCAGCCGTTCGCGGCCGCGGCCTTGACCATCGCGTACTCGCCGGACACCTGATAGGCAAAGGTCGGCACCTTGAACTCGTCCTTCACGCGGCGCACGATGTCCAGGTACGGCATGCCGGGCTTGACCATCACCATGTCGGCGCCTTCGGCCAGGTCCAGCGCGACCTCGCGCAGCGCCTCGTCGCTGTTGCCTGGGTCCATCTGGTAGACGTTCTTGTCGGCCTTGCCGAGCGCGCCGCGCGTGCCCACGGCATCGCGGAAGGGCCCGTAGAACGCGCTCGCGTACTTGGCGCTGTAGGCCATGATGCGGGTGTGGATGTGGCCGTGGTTCTCCAGCGCCTCGCGGATGGCGGCAATGCGCCCGTCCATCATGTCGCTGGGCGCGATCATGTCGACGCCGGCCTCGGCATGCGCCAGCGCCTGGCCGATGAGGATCTCGACGGTCTCGTCGTTGAGGATGTAGCCCGAGGCGTCCAGCAGGCCGTCCTGGCCGTGGCTGGTGTAGGGATCGAGCGCCACGTCGGTCATCACGCCCAGGCCGGGGAATTCCTTCTTCAGCGCACGCACGACGCGCGGGATCAGGCCGTCGGGGTTGAGCGCCTCCTTGCCGTCCGGTGTCTTGAGGCCGGCATCGATGGCCGGGAACAGCGCCAGCACCGGGATCTCGAGCTTCACGCATTCCTCGGCCACCGGCAGCAGCAGGTCCAGGCTCAGGCGGTCCACGCCGGGCATGGAGGGCACGGCCTCGCGCCGCTGCGTCCCCTCGTGCACGAACACCGGGTAGATCAGGTCGTGGGCCGTCAGCACGTTCTCGCGCACCAGATTGCGCGTGAACGGATCGCGGCGCAGGCGCCGCGGGCGGTTGTGGGGAAAGGGGGTGGGGCTGGAAAGATGCATCGGAAAATTGTGCCCCATTCGCTGCATGGGTGGCGCAGCGGCACGGCAAAAACTGCGGCGCCAGGCGGGGAAGCGGGTGCCGCGCAGGCCTGCGGCGCATGGTTTTGCGTGCCGGCACGCCCTACGCCCGTACACTGGCAGCATGCTATGGGTCAAAGCTTTTCATATCGTGTTCGTTGCGAGCTGGTTCGCGGGACTTTTCTATCTGCCGCGGATCTTCGTGAACCTGGCCATGGTGACGCCCGGATCGGTGGCCGAGCGCGAGCGCCTGATCCTGATGGCGCGCAAGCTGCTGCGCTTCACCACGCTGCTGGCCGTGCCGGCGCTGCTGCTGGGCCTGTGGCTGTGGCAGGGCTACGGCATCGGCCGCGGGCCCGGCAACGGCTGGATGCATGCCAAGCTGCTGGCCGTGCTGCTGGCGGTGGGTTACCACCATGCCTGCGCGCGGCTGCTGCGCAAGTTCATCGATGACGTGAACCAGCGCAGCCACCGCTGGTACCGCTGGTTCAACGAGGTGCCGGTGCTGCTGCTGGTCGCGGCGGTGGTGCTGGTCGTCGTCAAACCCTTCTGACGCCGGGAGCCGCGGCGCAGTGCACAAGACTTCCGCCTGGCCGCTGGCGCTGGTGTATGCGGCGCTGATCGTCTTCGCCAGCCTGTTTCCCTTCGCCGGCTGGCGCGCCCAGGGCATCAACCCCTGGGTGTTCTTCTCGGCCGACATTCCCCCTCCGTACTGGACCTGGTTCGACGTCAACATCAACATCGTCGGCTACGGCCCGCTGGGCTTCCTGCTGGCGCTGGCGCTGCTGCGCTCCGATGCGCCACGCGCGGCGGTGCCGGTCGCGGCCCTCGCGGGCACGCTGTTGTCGGCGGCCATGGAGTTCCTGCAGATCTACCTGCCGCGGCGCGTGCCCTCCAACATGGACCTGGCGCTGAACGCCGCCGGCACGCTGCTCGGCGCGCTGCTGGCGCTGGCGCTCGAGCGCCTGGGCGCCATCGACCGCTGGAGCCTGTTCCGCGCGCGCTGGTTCACGGCCCAGGCGCGCGGCGCCATCGTGCTGCTGGTGCTCTGGCCCGTGGCGCTGCTGGTGCCGGCGGCGGTGCCTTTCAGCCTGGGCCAGGTGTTCGAGCGCCTCGAGTCCTTCCTGACCGAGCTGCTCGAGGGCACGCCCTTTCTCGACTGGCTGCCGCTGCGCGACACGCCGCTGGTGCCGCTGTCGCCGGGCGGCGAGCTGCTGTGCGAGGTGCTGGGCCTGCTGGCGCCCTGCCTGCTGGCCTATTGCGTGGTGCCCAACATCGGGCGCCGCGCGGTGCTGGCGGTGCTGGGCGTCGGGCTGGGCATCGCGGCTACGGCGCTGTCGGCCGCGCTGAGCTACGGTCCCGTGCATGCCTGGGAATGGCTGGGGCTGCCGGCCCATCTGGCGATCTGGTTCGCGCTGGCGCTGGCCGCCGCGCTGATCGCGCTGCCCGCGCGCGCCTGCGCGGCGGTGCTGCTGCTGGTGCTGATGTGGCAGCTGAGCCTGCTCAACCAGGCGCCGACCAGCGCCTATTTCGCGCAGACGCTGCAGACCTGGGAGCAGGGGCGCTTCATCCGCTTCTATGGCCTGGGCCAGTGGCTGGGCTGGCTCTGGCCCTATGCCGCGCTGGTCTACGTGCTGCTCATGGTGGCGCGGCGCGAGCGCACATCCTCCAAGGGGTAGGCCTAGAATGGGCGCCATGAGCGACAACACTTCCAATCAGCTATCCGCAGCCCAGGCAGCTCTAGCAGCCGATGAAATTGGCATGGCCCAGCGGCAGGGCACCGAGGAAGGGCCGCCCCGCACCGACGGTGCCGTCCCCCTGGGGGGAAGCGGCGTGAGCCGCTCAGGGGAGAGCAACTACTATGCCCGCCATATTTTCTTCTGCTTGAACGAGCGTCAAAACGGTGAGGACTGCTGCGCGCTGCATGGCGCCAAGGCCGCTTTCGACCGCTGCAAGTCCCAGGTCAAGGCCGCGGGCCTGTCCGGCCCGGGCAAGGTGCGCGTCAACAAGGCCGGCTGCCTGGATCGCTGCGCGGGCGGGCCGGTGGCCGTGGTCTATCCCGAAGGCACCTGGTACACCTTTGTGGACAATGACGATATCGACGAGATCGTCGAGTCGCATCTGAAGAACGGCCAGATCGTCGAGCGCCTGCTCACGCCGCCGGAACTCGGCCGCTGAAACGCGCTCCATCCCAGCAGCCTTTTGTTTTTCAGGCGGAACCATTCGCCTCCCTGGAATTGCAACGTGAATGCCCAGACCGAACGCTTGACCCTGACGGGCGCCGCCGGCGCCATCGAGGCGCTGCGTGACGCCCCCCAACTGACCGCAGGCCAGGCGCCGCGCGGCGTCGCCGTCATCGCCCATCCGCACCCGCTGTTTGGCGGCAGCATGGACAACAAGGTGGTGCAGACCCTGGCACGCGCCTTCGTGCAAAGCGGTTTCACCGCCGTGCGCTTCAACTTCCGCGGCGTGGGCGCCAGCGCCGGCACCTACGATGCGGGCGGGGCCGAGCTGCAGGACCTGCTCGAGGTCGTGCGCCAGGTCGCGCCCGAAGGCCCGATCGCGCTGGCCGGCTTCTCCTTTGGCGCCTTCGTGACCAGCCATGCGCTGGCGCAGCTGTGGCCCGAGGGGCGGATCGAGCGCGCGGTGCTGGTCGGCACGGCCACCAGCCGCTTCAGCGTCGCGCCAGTGCCGCCCGAGGCCCAGCAGCGCACGCTGGTGATCCACGGCGAGGCCGACGATACCGTGGAGCTGGCCTCGGTCATGGATTGGGCGCGCCCGCAGATACTCCCTGTCACAGTTGTTCCAGGGGGCGGCCATTTCTTTCACGGACAATTGCCGCTGCTCAAGAGCCTGGTGGTGCGCCACCTGCTGCCGGGGCTGTGACGCCCAGCCGCAGCCGCCCGCACGCTTCCCCTCCCGCTGCACCGGCGGGCGTTTTTCAGTCTTTCTCCGAGCCTCAAATGACCCTCATCCGCACCTTGCGTGTACTTGCCGCGACCGCGGCAATCGCGCCTGCCCTTGCCCTCGCCCAGATCAGCCTGCCCCAGCCGCCCGAGATCGCCGCCCGCAACTACCTGTTGGTCGATGTGACGGCCAACCAGGTGCTGGGCGCCAAGGACATCGACGCCCCCATCGAGCAGGCCTCGCTGACCAAGCTGATGACCGGCTACCTGGTGTTCGATGCGCTGCGCGCCAAGAAGATCACGCTCGAGCAGCGCTTCCCGGTCAGCGAGCGCGCCTGGAAGATGCCCGGCTCGCGCATGTTCATCGACCCGAAGATGCAGGTGCCCGTCGACGACCTGATCAAGGGCATGATCGTGCAGTCGGGCAACGACGCCACTGTGGCGCTGGCCGAGGGCGTCGGCGGTTCGCTGGAAAATTTCGTGCGCCTGATGAACGAGCAGGCCAAGGCCCTGGGCATGAAGGGCACGAACTACAAGAACCCCGAAGGCCTGACCGAGCCGGGCCACCTGACGACGGCGCGCGACCTGTCCATCCTGGCGCAGCGTCTGATGCAGGACTTCCCCGAGTACATGCACTACTACGCGACCAAGCAGTACCACTATGAAGGCACGCCCGCGTCGAACGGCACCAACCGCAACACGCTGCTGTTCCGCGACCCCACCGTCGACGGCCTGAAGACCGGCCATACCGCCGCGGCTGGCTATTGCCTGGTGTCCACATCCAAGCGCACCATGCCGCAGGTCGGCGAGCGCCGCCTGCTGTCGATCGTGCTGGGCGCGGCCAGCGCCAACTCGCGCGCCACCGAAAGCCAGAAGCTGCTGAACTGGGGCTACACCGCCTTCGATTCGGTCAAGCTGTTCGACGCCGGCCAGCCGGTGGCCACGCCCGCGGTCTGGAAGGGCCAGGCCAGCACCATCCAGATCGGCCAGGCCAAGCCGATCGTCGTCACGGTGCCCGCGGGCTCGGGCGGCAAGCTCAAGACCGAGGTCGTGCGCCAGGATCCGCTGATCGCGCCCTTCACCAAGGGCCAGGCCATGGGCACGCTCAAGGTGACGCTGGACGACAAGGTCGTGGCGGAAGTGCCGCTGGTGGCACTGGAGGCGGTCGAGCAGGCAGGCTTCTTCGGCCGGCTGTGGGATGCGATCCGTCTTTGGATCAAGTGAGAATTCGAAGCAGTTAGAGCACATTGCACGGCAGCGCACTAAGGGTAAGGCTAGGGCTTTCGCTTGAGGGCAGGCCGTTCATCCTTCGACAGGCTCAGGACGAACGGTTGGTGCTCCGTATTTCAATCAGACATCTTTGTCTTCGCCCTGGCCGGCACTGTTCAAACTTCGTGACCGCAACGCCCCTCATCCGTTCGTCCTGAGCTTGTCTAGGCGACCCCGTCGAAGGAGGACGGGCCTGCCCACGAGCCCGTACCCAAATACAAGTCATCCGAGCAGGGGTGCCAGGAGCCAGGCTTGCTTTGCCAAGCCCAAGCTGCTACAGTCGAATGCTTTTCGGAAATTCCGAAGGGATTCACGTTTTCGTTTTTTACGTTTAGGGACGTATACATGCCAACCATTAACCAGCTCGTTCGTCAGGGGCGCTCGGTCGAAACGATCAAGTCCAAGAGCCCCGCGATGGAAAACTCCCCCCAGCGCCGCGGCGTGTGCACCCGTGTGTACACCACGACGCCCAAGAAGCCCAACTCCGCTCTGCGTAAGGTCGCCAAGGTGCGCCTGACCAACGGTTTTGAAGTCATCTCCTACATCGGCGGTGAAGGCCACAACCTGCAGGAACACAGCGTCGTGCTGGTTCGCGGCGGTCGTGTCAAGGACTTGCCCGGTGTGCGTTACCACATCGTCCGCGGTTCGCTGGACCTGCAAGGCGTCAAGGATCGCAAGCAAGCCCGTTCGAAGTACGGTGCCAAGCGTCCCAAGAAGGCCTGAGCCTTCCTGTAGACAGATTTTTCGGTGTTTGCCTGCCAGGCAGGCGGTGCAAACGTAGTGACCCCAAGCGCAAGTGTTTTGCGTGGGTCGAGTAAGTGGGAGTCCTGTTGGCTCTCGCGGTGTCTGAAAAGATGCCAACTGAAGCAAAGATAGAGGTAAAAAATGCCACGTCGTCGCGAAGTCCCCAAACGTGAAATTCTGCCGGATCCCAAGTTCGGCAACGTAGAGCTGTCCAAATTCATGAACGTGATCATGGAAGGCGGCAAGAAGGCAGTTGCAGAGCGCATCATTTACGGCGCCCTGGAACTGATCCAAAAGAAGCACCCCGACAAGGATCCTCTGGAAGCCTTCGTTGTTGCCATCAACAACGTGAAGCCCATGGTGGAAGTCAAGTCCCGCCGCGTGGGTGGTGCGAACTACCAGGTGCCTGTGGAAGTGCGCCCTGTCCGTCGCCTGGCCCTGTCCATGCGCTGGATCAAGGAAGCTGCCCGCAAGCGCGGTGAAAAGTCCATGGCCCAGCGCCTGGCCAACGAGCTGCTCGAAGCGACCGAAGGTCGTGGCGGCGCGATGAAGAAGCGTGACGAAGTGCACCGCATGGCAGAAGCCAACAAGGCATTCAGCCACTTCCGCTTCTAAATCGGCGTCAGCCCCTTTCGATTCGAGGCCGCTGGCATTTTTTGCCTGCGGCCTTGTCTCGATGGAGAGTGGCCCCACATTAACTGCTGCCAGAGAGTTCCGGGGATTGGCAGCCCCCCTCCATACGATCAATTAAGGATCCACCATGGCTCGCAAGACCCCCATTGAGCGCTACCGCAACATCGGTATTTCCGCTCACATTGACGCCGGCAAGACCACCACCACCGAGCGTATCCTGTTTTATACCGGCGTGAACCACAAGTTGGGCGAAGTGCACGATGGCGCTGCCACCATGGACTGGATGGAGCAGGAACAAGAGCGCGGCATCACGATCACCTCCGCTGCCACGACCTGCTTCTGGTCGGGCATGGACCGCTCGTTCTCCGAACACCGTTTCAACATCATCGACACCCCCGGCCACGTGGACTTCACGATTGAAGTCGAGCGCTCGATGCGCGTGCTGGACGGCGCCTGCATGGTGTACTGCGCCGTGGGCGGCGTGCAGCCCCAGTCGGAAACCGTGTGGCGCCAAGCCAACAAGTACCGCGTGCCCCGTCTGGCCTTCGTGAACAAGATGGACCGTACCGGTGCCAACTTCTTCAAGGTCGTGGACCAGATGAAGCTGCGCCTGAAGGCCAACCCCGTGCCGATCGTGGTGCCCATCGGTGCCGAAGACGGCTTCGAAGGCGTGGTCGACCTGGTCAAGATGAAGGCCATCTTCTGGGACGAGAAGTCGCAGGGCATGAAGTTCGAATACCGCGACATCCCCGCCGACCTGGTCGACGTGGCCAACGAATGGCGCGAGAAGATGGTCGAAGCCGCGGCTGAAGCCAGCGAAGAGCTGATGAACAAGTACCTCGAAGAGGGCACGCTCACGGAAGAGGAAATCATGGACGGCCTGCGCACGCGCACGCTGGCCGTGGAAATCCAGCCGATGCTGTGCGGCTCGGCCTTCAAGAACAAGGGCGTGCAGCGCATGCTGGACGCCGTGATCCAGTTCCTGCCCGCTCCCGTGGAAGTGCCTGCCATCGAAGGTACCGACCCCGAAGACGAAGAGAAGAAGCTGACGCGCAAGGCCGACGACAACGAGAAGTTCTCGGCGCTGGCATTCAAGCTGATGACCGACCCCTTCGTGGGCCAGCTGACCTTCGTGCGCGTCTACTCGGGCGTGCTGACCAAGGGCGACACCGTGCTGAACGCGGTCAAGGGCAAGAAGGAACGTATCGGCCGTATCGTGCAGATGCACGCCAACGAACGCCTGGAAGTGGAAGAAATCCGCGCCGGCGACATCGCTGCCTGCGTGGGCCTGAAGGACGTGACGACCGGCGAAACGCTGGCCGATCCGAACAACCCCATCATCCTGGAACGCATGGTCTTCCCCGAGCCCGTGATCGCCCAGGCCGTCGAGCCCAAGAGCAAGGCAGACCAGGAAAAGATGGGCATCGCCCTGTCGCGCCTGGCCGCTGAAGATCCGTCGTTCCGCGTGCGTTCCGACGAGGAATCGGGCCAGACCATCATCGCCGGTATGGGCGAGCTGCACCTGGAAATCATCGTCGACCGCATGAAGCGCGAATTCGGCGTGGAAGCCAACGTCGGCAAGCCCCAGGTGGCCTACCGTGAAACCATCCGCAAGACCGTCGAAGAAGCCGAAGGCAAGTTCGTGCGTCAGTCGGGCGGTAAGGGCCAGTACGGCCACGTGGTGCTGAAGATCGAACCCAACGAAGCCGGCAAGGGCATCGAGTTCGTCGACGCCATCAAGGGCGGTGTGGTTCCTCGCGAATTCATCCCCGCGGTGGAAAAGGGTATCAACGAAGCCGTCACGCAAGGCGTGCTGGCCGGCTACCCCGTGGTCGACGTCAAGGTCACGCTGCACTTCGGTTCGTACCACGATGTGGACTCGAACGAACTGGCGTTCAAGATGGCTGCCATCTTCGGTTTCAAGGAAGGTTGCCGCAAGGCCAACCCCGTGATCCTCGAGCCCATGATGTCCGTGGAAGTGGAAACTCCCGAAGACTACGCCGGTACCGTGATGGGCGATCTGTCCTCGCGTCGCGGCATGGTCCAGGGCATGGACGACATGGTCGGTGGCGGCAAGGCCATCCGTGCCGAAGTCCCGCTGTCGGAAATGTTCGGCTACGCCACCTCGCTGCGTTCGGCAACGCAAGGCCGCGCCACGTACACGATGGAATTCAAGCACTACGCTGAAGCCCCTCGTAACGTGTCGGAAGCCATCATGGCCGCCCGCGCGAAGTAAAATACCGGTCTTTGCCAAACGGCTGCCTTGCGGGGCAGCCGTTTTGGCGTGCCAGGTCTGCGATGGAGTGCCCCCCTGTTTCCTGTGCGGGGGGAATCAGCAACTCGATGCAGACGTTAAACCATCACACAGGTTTTGCTCTTTTGGAGAAATCTCATGGCAAAAGGTAAGTTCGAACGCACCAAGCCCCACGTCAACGTGGGCACCATCGGTCACGTCGACCACGGCAAGACGACCCTGACGGCTGCCATCGCAACCGTTCTGTCGGCCAAGTTCGGCGGCGAAGCCAAGAAGTACGACGAAATCGACAAGGCGCCCGAAGAAAAGGCCCGCGGCATCACCATCAACACCTCGCACGTCGAATACGAAACCGCCGGCCGTCACTACGCTCACGTGGACTGCCCCGGCCACGCCGACTATGTGAAGAACATGATCACCGGCGCCGCCCAGATGGACGGCGCGATCCTGGTGTGCTCGGCCGCCGACGGCCCGATGCCCCAGACCCGCGAGCACATCCTGCTGGCTCGCCAGGTGGGCGTTCCCTACATCATCGTGTTCCTGAACAAGTGCGACATGGTGGACGACGAGGAACTGCTGGAACTGGTGGAGATGGAAGTCCGCGAACTGCTGGACAAGTACAACTTCCCCGGCGACGACACCCCCATCGTGCGCGGTTCGGCCAAGCTGGCCCTGGAAGGCGACAAGGGCCCCCTGGGCGAGCAAGCCATCGACAAGCTGGCTGAAGCCCTGGACACCTACATCCCCACGCCCGAGCGCGCTGTGGACGGTGCCTTCCTGATGCCCGTGGAAGACGTGTTCTCGATCTCCGGCCGCGGTACCGTGGTGACGGGCCGTATCGAGCGCGGCCTGATCAAGGTCGGCGAAGAAATCGAAATCGTCGGTATCCGCGACACGCAAAAGACCACCTGCACCGGCGTGGAAATGTTCCGCAAGCTGCTGGACCAGGGCCAAGCTGGCGACAACGTCGGCCTGCTGCTGCGCGGCACGAAGCGCGAAGACGTCGAGCGCGGCCAGGTGCTGTGCAAGCCCGGCTCGATCAAGCCCCACACCCACTTCACCGCTGAAGTGTATGTGCTGAGCAAGGACGAAGGCGGCCGTCACACTCCCTTCTTCAACAACTACCGTCCCCAGTTCTACTTCCGTACGACTGACGTGACCGGTGCCATCGAGCTGCCCGAAGGCAAGGAAATGGTCATGCCCGGCGACAACGTGTCGATCACCGTCAAGCTGATCGCCCCCATCGCCATGGAAGAAGGCCTGCGCTTCGCCATCCGCGAAGGCGGTCGTACCGTCGGCGCCGGTGTGGTTGCCAAGGTCCTGGCTTAATTCTTAGACTTACTGGGAATTGACCATGTCCAAGCAAAAGATCCGCATCCGCCTGAAGGCGTTTGACTACAAGCTGATCGACCAGTCGGCAGCTGAAATCGTTGACACCGCCAAGCGCACCGGCGCGATCGTCAAGGGCCCCGTGCCCCTGCCGACCCGCATGAAGCGCTTCGACATCCTGCGTTCGCCGCACGTCAACAAGACCAGCCGCGACCAGCTGGAAATCCGTACCCACCAGCGTCTCATGGACATCGTGGACCCCACGGACAAGACCGTTGACGCGCTGATGAAGCTGGACCTGCCAGCTGGCGTGGACGTCGAAATCAAGCTGCAATAAGTTCCTGAAGGCTTCCCCGGAAGCCTCTCAAGGTCTTGATCTAACGCGAACTTGCTTGAAAAAGCGGTTCGCGTTAGAATTTGGGGCTCCGCCTTTTTTGGGCGGAGTTTTATTAACCTTCTTTCGCGCCAAATCTCAAATGCGAGACGCGGCAAACGCTGGGCCAATTGCAGTTACAGCGGCGGAAGTTTTGGAGCAAACAAATGAGTCTGAGCAACTCCCTGGGGTTGCTGGGTCGCAAGGTGGGCATGATGCGTCTGTTCACCGATGACGGGGACGCAGTGCCCGTCACGGTGGTGGATGTGTCCAACAACCGTGTGACTCAGGTCAAAACCCAAGAGAACGATGGCTACGTGGCCCTGCAGGTCACGTTCGGTTCGCGCCGCGCTTCGCGCGTGACCAAGCCCCAAGCCGGCCACCTCGCCAAGGCAGGTGTCGAAGCCGGTGAAGTGACCCGCGAATTCCAAGTGACCGACGAAGTGGCCGGCAAGTATGCTGCTGGCGCCACGCTGCCTGTCGCCGAGCTGTTCGCAGTGGGCCAGAAGGTGGACGTGCAGGGCACTTCCATCGGTAAGGGCTTCGCTGGCACGATCAAGCGTCACAACTTCAGCTCGCAGCGCGCCTCGCACGGTAACAGCCGTTCGCACAACGTTCCTGGTTCCATCTCGATGGCACAGGATCCGGGCCGCGTGTTCCCTGGCAAGAAGATGACGGGCCACATGGGCGACGTCACCGTGACCACCCAAAACCTCGACGTGGTTCGTATCGACGAAGCACGCCAACTGCTCTTGATCAAGGGCGCTGTTCCGGGCTCCAAGGGTGGCTTCGTGACGGTGCGTCCCGCAGTCAAGGCTAAATCTTCCCAAGGAGCGAACTAATGCAGCTCGAACTCCTGAATGAACAAGGCCAGGCAGCATCGTCCTTCGATGTGCCCGAAACCGTGTTCGGTCGTGAATTCAACGAAGACCTGATCCATCAGCTGGTCGTCGCCTACCGTGCCAACGCACGCCAGGGCACGCGCGCCCAGAAGGATCGCGAGCAAGTCCGTCACACGACGGCCAAGCCGTTCAAGCAAAAGGGTACGGGCCGCGCTCGTGCCGGTATGTCCTCCTCGCCTCTGTGGCGTGGCGGCGGCCGCATCTTCCCGAATCTGCCCGAAGAAAACTTCACGCAGAAGATCAACAAGAAGATGTACCGCGCCGGCATGGCTTCCATCCTGTCGCAGCTGGCCCGCGAAGGCCGCCTGGCCGTGGTGGACTCCCTGACGCTGGATACTCCCAAGACCAAGGTGCTGGCCGACAAGTTCAAGGCCATGAACCTGGCCGAGTCGGTGATGGTGATCGCTGACGAAGTGGATGAAAACCTGTACCTGGCTTCCCGCAACCTGAAGAACGTGTTCGTCGTCGAACCACGTTACGCCGACCCCGTGTCGCTGGTGCATTACAAGAAAGTGCTCGTCACCAAGGGCGCAATCGACAAACTCAAGGAGATGTTCGCATGAGCACGCTCAAGTTTGACGAAGGTCGTCTGATGCAAGTGCTGGTCGCTCCCATCGTGTCCGAAAAGGCCACCATGGTTGCCGAGAAGGCCAACGTCGTGACGTTCAAGGTGCTGCAGAACGCTACCAAGCCCGAAATCAAGGCCGCTGTGGAATTGATGTTCAAGGTGGAAGTGTCGAAGATTTCTGTGCTGAACACCAAGGGCAAGGCCAAGCGCTTTGGCAAGACCATGGGTCGCCGCGACAACGTTCGCAAGGCCTATGTGATGCTCAAGCCCGGCCAAGAGCTGAATCTGTCTGGGGAGGCCGCTTAAATGGCAGTCATCAAACTCAAGCCCACGACGCCAGGTCAACGCGGTGCCGTCAAGGTCACGCGCGATCACCTGCACAAGGGCGAGCCGTATGCACCCCTGCTGGAACCCCAGTTCCAGAAGTCCGGTCGCAACAACAACGGCCACATCACCACCCGTCACAAGGGCGGTGGCCACAAGCATCACTACCGCGTGGTGGACTTCCGTCGCAACAAGGACGGCATCCCCGCAAAGGTCGAGCGCATCGAATACGATCCCAACCGTACGGCCCACATCGCCCTGGTGTGCTATGCCGACGGTGAGCGTCGCTACATCATTGCTCCTCGCAACCTGGAAGTGGGCGCGACCATTGTCAGCGGTTCGGAAGCCCCGATCCGCGTGGGCAACACCCTGCCTATCCGCAACATCCCCGTGGGCTCGACCATCCACTGCATCGAACTGCAAGTGGGCGGCGGTGCACAGATCGCGCGTTCCGCAGGTACCTCCGCCACGTTGCTGGCCCGTGAAGGCGTCTACGCTCAAGTGCGTATGCGTTCGGGCGAAGTGCGCAAGATTCACATCGAGTGCCGCGCAACCCTGGGCGAAGTCGCCAACGAAGAGCACAGCCTGCGCCGTCTGGGCAAGGCCGGTGTGAAGCGCTGGATGGGTATCCGCCCGACCGTTCGCGGTGTGGTGATGAACCCTGTGGATCACCCGCACGGTGGTGGTGAAGGCAAGACCGGTGAAGGCCGTCACGCAGTTGACCCATGGGGCAACCTGACGAAGGGCTACCGTACCCGTAACAACAAGCGCACGCAATCGATGATTGTGTCGCGTCGTAAGAAGTAAGGGGTAGCAAATGACTCGTTCTCTCAAAAAGGGTCCGTTTGTTGACCATCACTTGGTTGCCAAGGTCGAAAAGGCCGTCGCCACCAAGGATAAGAAGCCAGTCAAGACCTGGTCGCGTCGCTCCATGGTTCTGCCCGAGTTCATCGGTCTGACCATTGCCGTGCACAACGGCAAGCAGCACGTGCCGGTCTACGTTACCGACCAGATGGTGGGCCACAAGCTGGGCGAATTCGCCCTGACGCGCACCTTCAAGGGTCACCCCGCGGACAAAAAAGTCCAGAAGAAGTAAGGAACGACCATGTCTGAAACACGTGCAGTCCTCCGGGGCGTCCGTCTGTCGGTGGACAAGGGTCGCCTGGTCGCTGATCTGATCCGCGGCAAGAAGGTTGATCAAGCTCTGAACATCCTGACGTTCACGCAGAAAAAAGCTGCTGTGATCATCAAGAAGGTTGTGGAGTCCGCCATTGCCAACGCCGAGCACAACGACGGCGCCGATATCGACGAACTGAAGATCAAGACGATCTACGTCGAACAAGGCACGACGCTCAAGCGCTTCACCGCGCGCGCCAAAGGCCGCGGCAATCGTATCAGCAAGCCCACGTGCCATGTGTACGTGACGGTTGGCAACTGAAAGGCCTGGAAGAATATGGGACAGAAAATCCATCCTACCGGCTTCCGTCTGGCTGTGAGCCGGAACTGGGCCAGCCGTTGGTACGCGAGCAACCGTGACTTCGCCGGCATGCTGGCCGAAGACATCAAGGTTCGCGAGTACCTGAAGGCCAAGCTGAAGAACGCCGCTGTGTCGCGCATCCTGATCGAGCGTCCTGCAAAGAACGCCCGCATCACGATCTACTCGGCACGTCCTGGCGTGGTGATCGGCAAGAAGGGTGAAGACATCGAGAACCTGAAGAAGGAACTCGCGTCGCGCCTGGGCGTGCCGGTGGCAGTGAACATCGAAGAAGTGCGCAAGCCCGAAATCGATGCCAAGCTGATCGCCGACTCGATCACCCAACAGCTCGAAAAGCGCATCATGTTCCGCCGTGCCATGAAGCGCGCCATGCAAAACGCCATGCGTTTGGGCGCCCTGGGCATCAAGATCATGTCGTCGGGCCGTCTGAACGGTATCGAAATCGCTCGTACCGAGTGGTATCGCGAAGGTCGCGTGCCGCTCCATACGCTGCGTGCCGACATCGACTATGGCTTCTCTGAAGCGCAAACCACCTACGGCGTCATCGGCGTCAAGGTGTGGGTGTACAAGGGTGACACGCTGGGCCGCAACGACCTGCCTCTGGCAGAGACGCCGCGTCCCGAAGAAGAGCGTCGCCCCCGTGGCCCGCGTCGCGATGGCCGTAATGGCGATCGCAACGCCGGCCCCGGCCGCGGTGCACCTCGCCGTCCTGTGGGTGGCAACGTGGCTCCGGCCGACGGCAGCGACAAGCCTGCCGGCGCCGGTGCCGACACCAACGCCGTTAAGCGCGTTCGCAAGGCAGACGCGCCCGCTACAGCAGCGGACGGTAAAGGAGAATAAGTATGCTGCAACCTGCTCGCCGCAAATATCGCAAGGAGCAAAAGGGTCGCAACACCGGTGTTGCAACGCGGGGTAACTCCGTTGCTTTCGGTGACTTCGGCCTGAAGTCCACGGACCGTGGCCGTCTGACGGCCCGCCAGATCGAAGCTGCACGTCGTGCGATTTCCCGTCACGTGAAGCGTGGCGGCCGCATCTGGATCCGCGTGTTCCCTGACAAGCCAATCTCGACCAAGCCCGCAGAAGTGCGTATGGGTAACGGTAAGGGCAACCCTGAGTACTACGTGGCTGAAATCCAGCCCGGCAAGATGCTCTATGAAATCGTGGGCGTGCCGGAAGAACTGGCCCGCGAAGCGTTCCGCCTGGCTGCCGCCAAGCTGCCGCTGCGCACCACGTTCGTTGCCCGCCAGGTTGGCGCTTAATCAGGAGAATTCACAATGACGAAAACTACTGAACTGCGCCAAAAAGACGTTGCCGGCCTCGAAGCTGAAATCAAGTCCTTGCAAAAGGCGCATTTCGGCCTGCGCATGCAGAAGGCTACGCAACAACTGGCCAACACGAACACGCTGCGCACCACGCGCCGCGATATCGCTCGCGCCAAGACCATCCTTGCTCAAAAGCAAGCCGCCAAGTAATAGGAGCCGACATGACGGAAGCTAAAAAATCCCTCAAGCGCACCTTGATTGGCAAGGTGGTCAGCGACAAGCGTCAAAAGACTGTGACCGTGCTGGTCGAACGCCGTGTGAAGCACGAGCTGTACGGCAAGATCGTGGCCAAGTCGAGCAAGTACCACGCTCATGATGAAAATGGCGAGTACAAGCTGGGCGACACCATTGAAATCACGGAAAGCCGTCCTTTGTCCAAGACCAAGAACTGGGTTGCGACCCGTCTGGTGCAAAAGGCTGGCCTGCTCTAAAGCCTCTTGGGCCTTAGTGCTGCAAAGCTGAAGAAAACGACCCACAATGTGGGTCGTTTTTTCGTTTGGGGCTGCGCTTTTCGCGCAGACCGTTTTTTTGAGTCAACCGGAGCTTTTGATGATCAAAGTTGGAGATACCCTGCCCGCCGTCACGCTGACCGAGTACGTTGCCGTGGAAGGCAATGGCTGCAGCATCGGCCCGAGCCCTGTCAACGTGCAGGAAGCGGCAGCAGGCAAGACGGTGGCCATCGTTGCCGTGCCCGGCGCGTTCACCCCCACCTGCTCCGCCAAGCACCTGCCCGGTTATGTCGAGCAGGCCGACGCGCTCAAGGCCGCGGGCGTGGACGAGATCTGGTGCCTGTCGGTGAACGACGCCTTCGTGATGGGCGCCTGGGGCCGCGACCAGAACGTCGGCACCAAGGTGCGCATGATCGGCGACGGCGACGCTGCCTTCGCCAAGGCCGCCGGCCTGACGCTGGACCTCAACGGCAAGGGCCTGGGCCTGCGCAGCAACCGCTACTCGATGCTGGTCAAGGACGGCAAGGTGGTGCAGCTGAACAATGAAGCTCCAGGCAAGTTCGAAGTCAGCGACGCGGCAACCCTGCTTTCCCAAGTCAAGGGCTGAGCGGCAAAATCCTCCCGGGCGCGTGTTGACGCTCGCTGAGGATCGATACCGGAAGGCGCCTGGCGCTGATCTTCCTGAGGGGAGTTCGGCTCCAGGCGTTTCTCATGGCGCGAGCACTTAGAACAGCTCTGCCTTCAGGTAGTGCGCCCCCGCCATGGGGTTGTAGTAGTACGGCGGGATCTCCTCGAAGCCCAGCTCGGTATAGAGCGCGCGGGCGGCTTCCATGTCGTCCAGGGTGTCGAGCAGAACGCGGTCATAGCCGGCTTGGCGCGCGAGGTCCAGCATGGCGGCCGTGAGTTCGCGGCCCAGCCCGAAGCCGCGAAACGGCCGGCGCACATAGAGGCGCTTCATTTCGGCGGCGTTGGCATAGTCGCTGCCATCGAGCGGACGCAATGCGCAGCAGCCAGCCAGCGCGCCATCGACCCAGGCCAGCAGCAGCTGCCCGCGCGGCGGGACATAGTCACCGGGCAGGCAGGCCAGTTCGGCGGCAAAATTTTGAAATTCCAGATCGATGCCTATGCTCTCGGCGTATTCCTCGAAGATCTGGCGCACGGCGTCCAGATCCTGGGGGAAAGTCGCTGTCAGCAGGGCCACAGAAGGCTTGTCCACGGGCGAAGCGCAAAAACAACGGAAACTGCAGTGTAGGGCATGTGCTGCGCAGGGTGAAACTTTCAGCCGTTGCGCAGCAGGCCGATAACCCCAGGAAATGGCGCCGCATACCAGCGCAATGGCCAGTGCCAGCAGGCGTTCGCGCATGCCGTCCGCGGCGTCGGGCAGCGGCTCGGGCAGCTCCCGGTTGCCGCTCAGCATGGCGCGTACCAGCGGCTGGCGGCGCAGCAGGGTGTAGTAGGTGCAGGCCCAGCAGTGCCAGCAGCAGATACTGGCCGGCTCCGGCATGCCAGCGCGTGACGGCCCCTGTGGTTTCGCGGGAGGCCGTCAAGCTGGCGGCAGCGGCAAAGCAGGGCGATCTGGCCAGCCTCAAGGCCGCTCTGTTGGCGCCCTGGCAAGCAGCTGCAAGGCCTGCCACGACAGTTTCCGCAACCGGTGACGCCGCAACCGCTGCCATGCAAAAACGCCCGGGACGGGGAGTCCGCGGGCGTCTTTTCATGGAATGCAAGGCTCAGGCTTCGGCCAGCAGCTTCTCGATCAGCTGGTGCAGCTCGGCAAAATCGGGAGCGCCGACATAGCGTTTGACGATCTCGCCGCGCTTGTTGACGATGAAGGTCGAAGGCGTGAGCTGCACATCGCCCCACTGCTTGGCGACCATGCCGGTGTTGTCGATGGCGACCTTGAATGGCAGCTGCCGGCTCTGCGCGAAATTCACCACATAACTGGGCGGGTCGTAGCTCATCGCCACGGCCACGGTCTCGAAGCCCTTTGGCTGATACTTGTTGTAGGTGGCGACGATCTCGGGCATTTCGGCCACGCAGGTGGTGCAGCTGGTGGCCCAGAAGTTGACCAGCGTGACCTTGCCGCGCAGATCGGCAGTGGTTTTCTGACTGCCGTCCAGCAGCACGAAGGTCGACGCCGGCGCCGGGCTGGTGCCGGCATTCAGGTAGATGAAGCCGCCCATGCCGACGACGGCGGCCAGCGCCACGCCTGCTATCCATTTGTTGAGTGCCATGCCCCAATTGTGCCCAAAGCCGCCGGCGATCCGGCAATCCGGGGTTTATGGGCGCCATGCGCGCCGAAGTCCGCGCCGGGCAGGGCCGTCCAAATGGGCGAATGGGCGCGGGAATGCGGCAATGGTTTGCACGGTATCGGCGGAGCTCGCGCGATAATGCCCTGCATGAACACGCGCATTCTCCTCGTCACCCATGCCCCGCTGGCGCAGGCGCTGCGGGCTTGCGCACTGCATGTGTTTGCCGACAGCGCCGCCGATGTGCTGGCGCTCGACATCGAGGCCGATGAAAGCCCCGAAGCCTCGTTGGCGCGTGCGCGCCAGCTGCTGGGCCAGGGCGATGCGCCGGTGCTGGTGTTGACCGATGTATTTGGCGCGACCCCGAGCAATGTGGCCCAGCGCCTGGTGGCGGGCCATGCCGCCCGGTTGGTGGCGGGCGTGAACCTGCCGATGCTGCTGCGCGCCATCGGCTACCGCCATGAAGCGCTCGAAGCCGTTGCGGCCCGGGCCGTCGCGGGCGGCACTCAGGGGGTGATGGCCGTGGCTGGCCACCCCGTCGAAGAACAAGAACCTCCGTTCCATCCATGATCAAGACCACCATCACCATCAGCAACAAGCTGGGGCTGCACGCGCGCGCCTCGGCCAAGCTCACCAAGCTCGCGGGCAGCTATCCCTGCGAGGTGTGGATGACCAAGGGGGAGCGGCGCATCAATGCCAAGAGCATCATGGGAGTGATGATGCTGGCAGCGGGCATCGGTTCGCAGGTGGAGCTTGAGACCAACGGCGAGCAGGAGCAGGAAGCAATGGATGCGCTGCTGGCATTGATCGACGACAAGTTTGGCGAAGGGCAGTGAGCCGATGCGCTGCAGGCATCGCATTTGTCCAGACGGTTGGCCGCCTGCGTGTCGCGCGCACGGGCCGGCATGATTGACTGAAGGACAGTCCGGATGACGTTTGCAATTCACGGCCTGGCGGTTTCCCGCGGCATCGCCATCGGGCGGGCGGTGCTCGTGAGCTCGAGCCGCATCGAAGTGCAGCACTATTTCATTGCTGCCACCGAAGTGCAGGCGGAAATCGCGCGGGCGCGCATGGCGCGCCATGCGGTCATCGAGGAGCTGCAGCGGCTGCAGACCGAGATGCCGCATGACGCACCGGCCGAGCTGGATGCGCTGCTGGACGTGCACCTGATGCTGCTGCAGGACGAATCGCTGGTCCATGGCGTGGAACAGTGGATCCGCGAGCGCCTGTACAACGCGGAGTGGGCACTGACCACGCAGCTCGAGGCGATATCGCGCCAGTTCGACGAGATGGAGGACGAATACCTGCGCGAACGCAAGGCCGATCTCGAACAGGTGGTGGACCGCATCCTGCGGCATCTCAAGGGCGTGGCCGGCCCGGTGCCTGCGGTGCATTCCGGCACCACGCCGGAATGGCCGCTGATCCTCGTGGCGCAGGATCTGGCACCGGCCGACATGCTGCATTTCAAGACCAGCGTGTTTGCCGGCTTCGTGACGGCGGTGGGCGGCAGGACCTCGCATACGGCGATCGTCGCACGCAGCATGGACATTCCTGCCGTCGTCGGCGCGCGTGCCGCGGGCCAGCTGGTACGGCCCGACGACTGGTTGATCATCGATGGCAATGCCGGCGTGGTGATCGTCGATCCTTCCCCGGCGATTCTGGCCGAATATGAAGACCGCCAGCGCGAGCATGCGCTCGAGCGCGAGGGCCTGGAATTGCTGCGGCATACGCCGGCGGTGACCATGGACGGGCAGTCGATCGAGCTGCTCGCGAATATCGAGCAGCCCGGCGACGGTCCGGCCGCGCTGGGCGCGGGCGCACAGGGCGTGGGGCTGTTTCGCAGCGAGTTCCTGTTCATGGGGCGCGACGGTCCCATGCCCGGCGAGGAAGAGCAGTACCTGGCCTACAGGCAGGCCGTCGAGGGAATGCAGGGCCGGCCCGTGACCATCCGCACCATCGACGTGGGCGCGGACAAGCCGCTGGACCGGGCGCAGGCCCGGGAATACTCGCTCAACCCGGCGCTGGGGCTGCGGGCGATCCGCTGGAGCCTGGCCGATCCCGGCATGTTCCGCACCCAGCTGCGCGCCGTGCTGCGCGCGGCCGTGCACGGGCCCGTGAGCCTGCTGTTCCCTATGCTCGCGCACCAGCGCGAAATCGAGCAGACCCTGGCCCAGGTGGAGCTGGCGCGCGCCGAGCTCGACGCGCGCGGCATGGCCTGGGGCGCGGTGCAACTGGGGGCGATGATCGAGATTCCGGCAGCGGCGCTGATGGTGCGCATGTTCCTGCGCTACTTCGACTTCTTGTCGATAGGCACCAATGACCTGATCCAGTACACGCTGGCCATCGACCGTGCCGACGAGGCCGTGGCGCACCTGTACGACCCGCTGCACCCGGCCGTGCTGCGCCTGGTGGCCGAGGTCATTGCCGAAGGGCAGCGCCAGGGCAAGAACATCTGCGTCTGCGGCGAGGTGGCGGGCGACGTCGGCATGACGCGCCTGCTGCTGGGCCTGGGCCTGCGCAGCTTCTCCATGCACCCGGCGCAGATTCTCACCGTGAAGCAGGAGATACTGCGCGCCGACGCGGGCCGGCTCGGCGCCTGGGCGCGGCAGGTGGTGCTGGCCGATGACCCCGCAGCGTTGCTGGCCGCGGGACCCTGAAAAGCACCACGCAAAATCCTTTTGAAAAATAGTTGCGAGTGCTTCTCATTTAGATGTTATGATTCATCCACTGACGCAGCACATATCCTGGTGGGAGCCGTGCTCCAGCAGTTTTTCAGTTTCATCGTGGGGCGACTCGTGGGCCTGTCAAGCCCTCAGTCGTTTTTTGCCAGCCAGCGGCTCGCCGGTTAGCCAGGCATTTTTTGATGAAGCCAACGAAGAAAGCCTTCCAAATGGAAGGCTTTTTTGTTTCGTGGGAGTGGCGATGGCCCAAATTAGCCGATGAGCTTGAGGACAGGCCGTCCACCCTTCGACGGGCTCGGGGCGAACGGTGGTTTGGAGCAAGTGCTCCTCATTGTTTCCTGTTTACCGTGCGCAGGCCAAGGGCAGCACCGTCGAAAAGCGTCTCAGGAGCTGCTTAATACCCCGTGTGCCTGCTGATCGGCATGGTAGCTCGAACGCACCATGGCGCCCACGGCCGCATGGCTGAAGCCCATCTTGTAGGCTTCTTCCTCGAACATCTTGAAGGTGTCGGGGTGCACGTAGCGCTTCACCGGCAGGTGGCTGTTCGAGGGCGCCAGGTATTGGCCGATGGTCAGCATGTCGATGTCGTGCGCGCGCATGTCGCGCATGACCTGCAGGATTTCCTCGTCGGTCTCGCCCAGCCCGACCATGATGCCGCTCTTGGTCGGCACGTTCGGGTGCAGCGCCTTGAACTTCTTCAGCAGGTTCAGGCTGAACTGGTAGTCGGAGCCCGGGCGCGCTTCCTTGTACAGGCGCGGCGCGGTCTCGAGGTTGTGGTTCATGACGTCGGGCGGTGCGGCCTTGAGGATCTCGAGCGCGCGGTCGTCGCGGCCGCGGAAATCGGGCACGAGGATCTCGATCTGCGTGGTGGGCGACAGTTCGCGGATATTCCTGATGCACTCGACGAAATGGCCGCTGCCGCCGTCGCGCAGGTCGTCGCGGTCGACGCTGGTGATCACCACGTACTTCAGGCGCAGCTGGGCGATGGTCTTGGCCAGGTTCAGCGGCTCATCTGCATCGAGCGGATCGGGGCGGCCGTGGCCGACGTCGCAGAACGGGCAGCGGCGCGTGCACTTGTCGCCCATGATCATGAAGGTCGCCGTGCCCTTGCCGAAGCACTCGCCGATGTTCGGGCAACTCGCTTCCTCGCAGACGGTATGCAGCTTGTTCTCGCGCAGGATGTCCTTGATCTCGTAGAAGCGCGTGGTCGGAGAGCCGGCCTTGACGCGGATCCACTCGGGCTTCTTGAGCACCTCGCCCTGTTCGACCTTGATGGGAATGCGCGACAGCTTGGCCGCGGCCTTCTGCTTGGCCAGCGGGTTGTAGGTGGCTGCGGACTGCGCTTCGCGTACGACGTCTATGGTGCTCATGGCTCTAGGGGGTCAGGGGGCGAGCCGGATTTCCAGCTGTCGGCCAAGCACATGCGCAGCCTCGTCCCAGGTTGTCTGGACTCCGATTGTAGAAAGATCCACGCTCGGCAGGCCGGCATAGCCACAAGGATTGATGCGCGAGTAGGGTTCCAGGTCCATGGCCACGTTCAGCGCCAGACCGTGGTAGGTGCAGTGGCGGCTGACCTTGATGCCCAAAGCGGCAATCTTGCCCAGGCCGTGGAAGTCGGGCGTGGGCGCGGCGCTGCCCGGCAGCCGCAGCTGCGGGCGCTGTTCGAGCATCGCGTGGCTGGAAGGATCGCCCAGGCGCACGTAGATGCCGGGCGCGCCCGCGACGCGGTGGCCCGTGACGCCGAAATGCGCCAGCGTGCGGATCACGGCTTCTTCCAGGCGGTGGACATATTCCTTGACGAAGTAGCCGCGGCGCTGCAGGTCCAGCAGTGGATAGGCGACGACCTGGCCCGGGCCATGGAAGGTCACCTGGCCGCCGCGGTTGGTGGCCACCACCGGGATGTCGCCGGGCACCAGCACATGGTCGGCCTTTCCAGCCAGCCCCTGGGTGAAATGCGGTGCGTGCTCGCAGATCCATAGCGCATCGGGAGTGTCCGGCCCGCGCTGCTGCGTGAAATCCTGCATGGCCTGTACCGTGGCCCGGTAGTCGGTGCGGCCGAGCAGGCGCGTATCCATGCCGGCGTCCGGCACGTTCAGAGCACCACCTTGACGTGGGGATCGGAGGTCAGCGCGCGATACAGGTCGTCGAGCTGCTCGCGGCTGGTTGCCGTGACGGTGATGGTCACGCCCAGGTACTTGCCGGTGCTGCTGGGGCGCAGCTCGATGGTGCTGGCATCGAAGGCCGGATCGAAGTGGTGTGCAATGGCAGTGATGGCCGACACCAGGTTGTCGTGCTTCAGGCCCATGACCTTGATCGGGAACAGCGAGGGATACTCGATCAGCGAGTCCTTGCGTGCCACGGCGTCATCGCCGGCGCCAATGATGCTGGCGGAGGGGGAAAGGGGAGTTGACGAGCTCATGACAGAGACTTTCAAAGGTTAATACCTTGTCGGAACCGACGGTTATGCGGTAACGTTCCGCCGGCACCGATGTGGTGCAGGTCCAGCGAAAAACCTATGCGCGGCAAAGGCTTGCCTGCATTGTTGGGTGAGCGGCGCAGAGCCGGTGGCACAAGATAAATTTGGCCACACCCGTGACAACCCCTATCTTAAGGCAGGGGTTTTTACTTATAATCAGAGGCTTTGTGAAAGTTTCAGTCTCAACCTGGGCGCCAGATGTCAGAAAAATATGCACCCGGGACTGAAGCTGAGGCTGAAGACTCCGACTTCAACCCCCTGACTGCCGAAGAGGCGCAGCAGTGGCGCCAGCGCAATCCGCCGGTGTCGCCATGGCGTGTGGTGGCAGGGCAAGTGCTGGTGGGCGCGCTGGTGGCGCTGCTGGCCTGGCTGGTGAGCGGCAGGCCCACGGTGGGCTGGTCGGCTGCCTATGGTGCGCTCGCGGTGGTGCTTCCCGCCGCCCTGTTTGCGCGCGGCATGGCCCGCCAGCAGGCGGCGTCCAATGCGAGCGCGGCGATGGTGGGGTTCTTCGGCTGGGAATTGGCCAAGCTGGTGCTGTGCATTGCCATGTTGGCGATGGCGCCCAGGCTGGTGGCAGGTTTGAGCTGGTTGGCTTTGCTGGCCGGCATGGTGGTAACGATGAAAACGTACTGGATTGCGCTGCTGCTGCGACGCTCCGGTGTCCGAAAAACCGATTGATATTGAGAGAAGAGTTGTCCGATGGCCGCAGACGCGCACGCACCAACTGCAAGTGAATACATCGTTCACCACTTGCAGCATCTCCAGAACATCAAGCAGACGAGCATCGTCGATTTCTCGGTGGTCAACTATGACTCCGTGATCATCGGCCTGATCGTCGGTGGTCTGGCCCTTTTTGCCCTCTGGCTGGCAGCCCGCAAGGCGACTGCCGGCGTTCCCGGACGCTTCCAGGCGGCCGTGGAGATGCTGGTGGAAATGGTCGACAACCAGGCCAAGGCCAACATCCACAATGCCGAAAGCCGCAAGTTCATTGCGCCGCTGGCACTGACGGTGTTCGTCTGGATCTTCGTGATGAATGCGATGGACCTGCTGCCCGTCGACCTGCTGCCGCTGCTGTGGCAAGGCGCGACCGGCGACAGCCACGCCTATCTGCGCGTCGTGCCTACCGCCGACCTCTCGACCACTCTGGGCCTGTCGTCCGCCGTGCTGCTGCTGTGCTTCTGGTACAGCGTCAAGATCAAGGGCGCCGGCGGCTGGGCCCATGAACTGGTGACCGCACCTTTCGGCACCAGCAAGAATCCTGTCTTCGCCCTGATCCTGGGCGTCGTGAATCTGCTGATGCAGATCATCGAATACGTTGCCAAGACCGTCTCGCATGGCATGCGACTGTTTGGCAACATGTACGCTGGTGAGTTGGTATTCATGCTGATTGCCCTGATGGGTGGTGCGGCTGCCATGTCTCTCTCTGGTGTGTTGCTCCCTGTGGGGCACATCATTGCAGGTTCTATCTGGGCGATCTTCCACATTCTGATCATCACCCTGCAGGCCTTCATTTTCATGATGCTGACGCTGATTTACCTCGGCCAGGCACATGAAGCCCACTGACCCTTTCTTTCCTTTCCTTTCACTTTTTTAATCCTCTGGAGTCATCATGGAAAACATTCTCGGTCTCGTCGCTCTGGCTTGTGGTCTGATTGTTGGTCTGGGCGCTATCGGCGCTTCTATCGGTATCGCTCTGATGGGCGGCAAGTACCTCGAAGCTTCGGCTCGCCAGCCTGAACTGATCAACGAACTCCAAACCAAGATGTTCATCTTGGCCGGTCTGATCGACGCTGCTTTCCTGATCGGCGTGGCCATCGCTCTGCTGTTCGCTTTCGCCAACCCGTTCGCCCTGGTCTAAGCTCCCCCTCAACGCCCATATAGAAAGGTGTTGCCGTGAGTATCAACGCGACCCTGTTCGTTCAGGCCATCGTCTTCCTGATCCTGGTGCTGTTCACGATGAAGTTCGTGTGGCCTCCGATCGCGAAGGCGCTGGATGAGCGAGCCCAGAAAATCGCCGATGGCCTCTCTGCTGCCGACAAGGCCAAATCCGAACTGACCGCCGTCAACAAGCGCGTCGAGCAGGAACTGGCCCAGACGCGCAATGAAACGACATCGCGGCTTGCGGACGCCGACCGCCGCGCCCAGTCCATCATCGAAGAGGCCAAGGCCCGTGCGACTGAAGAAGGCAACAAGCTGATTGCAGCCGCCCGTGCAGAAGCCGAGCAGCAAGCAATTCAAGCCCGTGAGGCCCTGCGCGAGCAGGTGGCCGCACTGGCCGTCAAGGGTGCCGAGCAGATTCTCCGCAAGGAAGTCAACGCCGGCGTCCACGCCGATCTGCTGAACCGCCTCAAGACTGAGCTGTAAGGAACGCAAACATGGCAGAACTCGCCACCATTGCCCGCCCTTACGCTGAAGCCCTGTTCAAAGCCAGCACCGCCAGCGGTGCGGATTTGAACGGCACAGTCGGCTGGGTGGAGAAATTGGCGGCGGTTGCCGCCGATTCGCAATTGCGCCAACTGGCAGACAACCCCAAGGTCAGCGAAGAACAGCTGTTCGACGTTTTCACGGGTGTTGCCGGTTCGGCACTTCCCGATGCCGCCCGTAATTTCCTGCGCGTCATCATCGAGAACGGCCGCGTGAACGCGCTGCCCGAGGTTGCAGATCAGTTTCGTGGTCTGGTCAACCAGCTCGCGGGCTCGTCGGATGCGGTGGTCTATAGCGCCTTCCCGATCGAACCTGCCGCACTGACGGAGCTTGGCGCTTCGTTGGAAAAGCGTTTTGGCCGCAAGCTGCATCTCACCGTTCAGCCCGATGAGTCGCTGATCGGTGGCATTCGCGTGGTCGTGGGTGACGAAGTGCTCGACACCTCGGTCAAGGCCCGTCTGGAACAAATGAAAGCAGCCCTCACTGCCTAACCGCGCTGAGGTCCCGGCTAAACAAAGAAAGAAGGAAAGAGTCATGCAACTCAATCCCGCAGAAATTTCTGAATTGATCAAGAGCCGCATCGAAGGTCTGGCTGCGAGCACCGATATCCGCAACCAGGGCACCGTGGTGTCGGTGACGGACGGTATCGTGCGCATCCATGGCCTGTCGGACGTGATGCAAGGCGAAATGCTGGAATTCCCGGCCACCGCTGACGGTCAACCCTCGTACGGCCTGGCCCTGAACCTCGAGCGCGACTCCGTCGGCGCCGTGATTCTGGGTGAGTACACGCACATCTCCGAAGGCGATACCGTCAAGTGCACGGGCCGCATCCTGGAAGTGCCGGTCGGCCCCGAGCTGATCGGCCGCGTGGTGAACGCGCTGGGCCATCCCGTTGACGGCAAGGGTCCGATCAACGCGAAGATGACCGACGTGATCGAGAAGGTCGCTCCCGGCGTGATCGCACGCCAGTCGGTGGACCAGCCGCTGCAGACCGGCGTGAAGTCGATCGACTCGATGGTTCCCGTGGGCCGCGGCCAGCGCGAACTGATCATTGGCGACCGCCAGACCGGCAAGACCGCCGTGGCCATCGACGCCATCATCAACCAGAAGGGCCAGGGCGTGACGTGTATCTACGTCGCCATCGGCCAGAAGGCTTCGTCGGTCAAGAACGTCGTGCGCGCCCTGGAACAGTCCGGCGCCATGGAATACACCATCGTGGTGGCTGCCACCGCTGCCGAATCGGCCGCGATGCAGTACGTGTCGGCCTACTCGGGCTGCACCATGGGCGAATACTTCCGCGACCGCGGCGAAGACGCGCTGATCGTCTATGACGACCTGTCCAAGCAAGCCGTGGCCTACCGCCAGGTCTCGCTGCTGCTGCGCCGTCCGCCAGGCCGCGAAGCCTTCCCCGGCGACGTATTCTATCTCCACAGCCGCCTGCTCGAGCGCGCTGCCCGCGTGAACGCCACCTACGTGGAAGAGTTCACCAAGGGCGCCGTCAAGGGCAAGACCGGTTCGCTGACCGCGCTGCCGATCATTGAAACCCAGGCGGGTGACGTCTCGGCTTTCGTGCCTACCAACGTGATCTCGATCACCGACGGCCAGATCTTCCTGGAAACCAGCCTGTTCAACGCCGGTATCCGTCCCGCGATCAACGCCGGTATCTCGGTGTCGCGCGTCGGTGGCGCCGCCCAGACCAAGTTCGTCAAGGGCCAGTCCGGCGGTATCCGTACCGACCTGGCACAGTACCGTGAACTGGCTGCGTTCGCGCAGTTCGCTTCCGACCTGGACGAATCCACCCGCAAGCAGCTCGACCGCGGTGCCCGCGTGACCGAACTGCTCAAGCAGGCCCAGTACAGCCCGCTGTCGGTGGCCCTGATGGGTGCTTCGCTGTTCGCGGTGAACAAGGGTTACATGGACGACATCGAAGTCAAGCAGGTTCTGCCCTTCGAAGCCGGTCTGCACCAGTTCCTCAAGACCAGCCACGGCGCATTGATCGACAAGCTCAATGCCACCAAGGCCATGGACAAGGAATCCGAAGCCGAATTGACCGCTGCCATCGCTGCGTTCAAGAAGTCGTTCGCTTAATCCGGACGAGGAGCCATCATGGCAGCAGGTAAGGAAATTCGCGGCAAGATCAAATCGGTGGAGAACACCAAGAAGATCACGAAGGCCATGGAAATGGTCGCGGCATCCAAGATGCGCAAGGCGCAGGAACGGATGCTGGCGGCCCGTCCCTATAGCGAGAAGATCCGCAACATTGCAGCCCATCTTGGCCAAGCCAATCCCGAATATGTGCATCCGTTCATGCAGGTGAACGATGCACAGAAGGTCGGCGTCATCGTGGTGACGACCGACAAGGGATTGTGCGGCGGCATGAACACCAACGTGTTGCGTGTCGTCACGGCCAAGCTGCGCGAGCTGCAGGACCAGGGTATCTCCGCGGAGGCCGTGGCCATTGGCAGCAAGGGTCTGGGCTTCTTGAACCGTGTCGGCGCCAAGGTGGTTTCGCATGTCACGGGTCTGGGCGACACCCCGCATCTGGAAACTCTGATCGGCCCTGCAAAGGTGCTGCTCGACGCGTATGCCGAAGGCAGGATCAGCAAGGTGTACCTGAGCTACACCCGCTTCATCAACACGATGAAGCAGGAATCGGTCATGGAGCAGTTGCTGCCCCTGTCGTCCGCGCAAATGCAGGCTGAGAAGACGTCTGGCGCCAGCTGGGACTACATCTACGAACCCGATGCGCAAACCGTCATTGACGAGTTGCTCGTGCGTTACGTGGAGTCCCTGGTGTACCAGGCCGTTGCCGACAACATGGCGTCCGAGCAGTCGGCGCGCATGGTGGCCATGAAGGCCGCAACCGACAACGCAGGCAACGTCATCAGCGAGTTGAAGCTGGTCTACAACAAGACGCGCCAGGCAGCTATCACGACCGAGCTGTCGGAAATCGTGGCCGGCGCCGCCGCTGTGTAAGCAGCTCAACCGACAAACTTATTGGAGCAAAAAATGGCTCAAGTGCAAGGCAAGATTGTTCAATGTATTGGCGCGGTGGTGGACGTCGAGTTCCCCCGCAACGCAATGCCCAAGGTGTACGACGCGCTCAAGCTCGACGGTTCGAACCTGACGCTGGAAGTGCAGCAGTTGCTGGGTGACGGCGTGGTGCGTACCATTGCCCTCGGTTCTTCCGACGGCCTGCGCCGCGGCCTGATGGTCAGCAATTCCAACGCTCCCATCACCGTGCCCGTGGGCAAGGCCACCCTGGGACGCATCATGGACGTGCTGGGCGCGCCCATCGACGAACGCGGTCCCGTGGACCAGACGCTGACGGCCCCCATCCACCGCGAAGCTCCTGCCTACGACGAACTGTCGCCTTCGCAGGAACTGCTGGAAACCGGCATCAAGGTGATCGACCTGATCTCCCCGTTCGCCAAGGGCGGCAAGGTGGGTCTGTTCGGTGGCGCCGGCGTGGGCAAGACCGTGAACATGATGGAGCTCATCAACAACATCGCCAAGGGCCACGGTGGTCTGTCGGTGTTTGCCGGTGTGGGCGAACGTACCCGTGAAGGCAATGACTTCTATCACGAAATGTCCGATGCGGGCGTCGTGAACCAGAACAACCTGAACGAGTCCAAGGTGGCCATGGTCTACGGCCAGATGAACGAGCCGCCAGGCAACCGTCTGCGCGTTGCGCTGACCGGCCTGACGATGGCCGAAGCCTTCCGTGACGAAGGCAAGGACGTGCTGTTCTTCGTGGACAACATCTACCGCTACACGCTGGCCGGTACCGAAGTGTCCGCACTGCTGGGCCGCATGCCTTCGGCCGTGGGCTACCAGCCCACGCTGGCGGAAGAAATGGGCCGCCTGCAAGAGCGCATCACGTCGACCAAGGTCGGCTCGATCACTTCCATCCAGGCCGTCTACGTGCCTGCCGATGACTTGACCGATCCCTCGCCCGCCACGACCTTCGCCCACCTGGATTCCACCGTCGTGCTGTCGCGTGACATCGCTTCGCTGGGTATCTACCCCGCAGTCGATCCCCTGGATTCGACCAGCCGCCAGTTGGACCCCCAGGTGGTGGGTGACGAGCACTACCAAGTGGCCCGCGCCGTGCAAGGCACGCTGCAGCGCTACAAGGAACTGCGCGACATCATCGCGATTCTGGGCATGGACGAACTCGCGCCCGAAGACAAGATGGCCGTGGCCCGTGCGCGCAAGATCCAGCGTTTCCTGTCGCAGCCCTTCCACGTCGCCGAAGTGTTCACCGGCGCTCCCGGCAAGTACGTGCCCCTGGCTGAAACCATCCGCGGCTTCAAGATGATCGTGGCTGGCGAATGCGATCACCTGCCCGAGCAGGCGTTCTACATGGTCGGCACCATCGACGAAGCCTTCGAAAAGGCCAAGAAGCTGGCTGCTTGAGGCACCGGGGCCCGCAAGGGCCCTTGTTCCCAGCCCATTCTTGACATTTAGGAGCAAAGATGAACACCATCCACGTCGATGTGGTCAGTGCCGAAGAGTCGATCTTCTCGGGTGAAGCGCGTTTCGTCGCGCTGCCCGGCGAGGCCGGCGAACTGGGCATCTACCCGCGCCACACCCCGCTGATCACGCGCATCAAGCCCGGCTCGGTGCGCATCGAGATGGCGGACGGCAGCGAAGAGTTCGTCTTCGTGGCCGGCGGCATTCTCGAAGTGCAGCCCAACAGCGTCACCGTGCTGTCCGACACGGCCATCCGTGGCAAGGACCTCGACGACGAGAAGGCCAACAAGGCCAAGGCCGCCGCCGAGGAAGCGCTGAAGAACGCCAAGGGCGAGCTGGACCTGGCCAAGGCCCAGTCCGAACTGGCCGTCATGGCGGCGCAAATCGCTGCCCTGCGCAAATATCGCCAGAAGCGCTGAGCTTCAAGCTTCCCATGAAAAAACCGCTCCTTGGAGCGGTTTTTTCATGCCCGGACAGCTGTCAGGGATTGCACTTGGCCTGATAGACATAGATCACGGCGTTGTCCTTGGGATCCACCGTGCGGCGCTTGTCCAGCTTGGCCTTCTCCGGTGCGGGGCACAGGGCCCGGACCTGTGCCTCGCACTTGCTGGGGTCGTCTTCCTTGAGCTTGCAGCTCAGCGCATAGTCATAGACCACGGGTTCGGCGCCGCCAACGCCCAGGCTGGCACAGCCGGTCAGGCCAAGGGTTGCGCCCAATGCAAGGACTGCCAATGATTTCATGCAAAACTCCGGTAATGGGAATGCTTCGAAGCTATCACAGCTTGTGACAGGTGTGACAGGTGTGACGGTGCCATGCCTCACTGCGCACGGCCCCGGCGGCCGAAGCGCAGCCGCACCGGCGCATCGGGCAAACCGTTGGGATCGATGGGTGCGCCTGCGTCGGTGGCGAAGTGCTGATGCAGGAGCGCCGTGACGTGCGACAGGGCATGCGTCAAGCCATCCTCGTAATGGCCGTCGTGAAACGCGGTGCCCATGTCCTGCACCAGCTTTTCCCAGGTGTCGGCGGCAATGGCACGCGTCAGGCCCCGGTCGGCAATGATCTCGATGGCATGGTCGGCCAGCAGCAGATAGATCAGCACGCCATTGTTGTGCTCGGTGTCCCAGACGCGCAGCTTGCCGAACAGCGCGACCGCGCGTTCGCGTGCCGAGGCATCGCGCCAGATATAGGATATCGGCAGCCCGGCTTCGACGCAGATGCGGATCTCGCCCGAGTGGCGCTGTTCGCTGGCGGCCACGCGCCGGGCCAGGCGCTCGAGCAGGTTGTCGGGCACGGCGGAGTGCAGCCGGCCCTCGGCCCAGCGATGGCGCACCAGGCGCGTGAAGCGTTGCATCCAGTTGCGCATGTTCACCAGCTCCCCGAGGCGCCGCCGCCGCCAAAACTGCCACCGCCGCCGGAGCTGAAGCCGCCGCCGCCGAAACCGCCACCGCCCAACCCGCCGCCGCCGAAACCGCCACCGCCCAACCCGCCGCCGCCGCCGAATCCGCCGCCAAAGCCGCCGCCAAAACCACCACCACCACCACCGACATGCATGCCCTTGCCATTGGATAGCAGCGTGATCAGCAGTGCTACCAGGCCGGCGCCGCCCGCCAGCAGCATGCTGGTGGTCAGCCAGAAAGCCACCGCGCCCGTGCCCGCGCCCATCAGCATTGCGCCCAAGCGGTTGCCGAAGATGCGGCGCGCCAGGGGGCGCAGTACGGACACGGCAATGAAGAGGAAGATGGCCAGCGACTCCAGGTCGAGACTGTTGCTCTTCTGCGCACGTGCCGGCGCGGGCAGCTGCTCGCCTGCAATCAGCCTTTCGACCTGCGTGATCGCCGCGCCCAGGCCGCCGGCGTAATCGTTGGCGCGAAAGCGCGGCTGGATGTATTCATCCAGGATGCGTGCGGCCGCGATGTCGGGGATGGCACCCTCGAGCCTGCGCGCGACTTCGAAGCGCATGCGCCGGTCGTCCTTGGCCACCAGCAGCAGCAGGCCGTCGCCCACGTCGCGCCGGCCGATCTTCCAGCTGCTGGCGACGCGATAGGCATAGGCGGCGATGTCTTCGGGTGCCGTAGTGGCCACCATCAGCACTGCGACCTGCGAGCCATGCCGGCTTTCGATGGATGCCAGTTGCGCCTCCAGCGCGCTGCGTTCGGCCGGAGTGAGCGTGCCGGTCTGGTCGATGACACGCGCAGTGAGCGCAGGCACCGGTTGCAGCGCCTGCGCCTGCAGCACTTGCAGCGGTGCGCAGGCCAGCAGCAGGGTGAACAGCCAGCGCCAGGCCAGCGGAAACGGCATGTCGCGCTCCGGTCAGCGTGCAGGCGCAGGGGCCGGGGCCGAGAAGTCGACGCTCGGCGGCGTGGAGATCTGCGCCTCGTTCTGCACCGTGAAGTTCGCCTTGGGTTCGTAGCTGAAGACCTTGGCCGTCAGATTGCTCGGGAAGCTACGCGCAAGGACGTTGTAGGCCTGCACGGTCTGGATGTACTGGTTGCGCGCAACGGTAATGCGGTTTTCCGTGCCTTCCAGCGTCACGCGCAGGTCGCGAAAGCCCTGGTTGGCCTGCAGTTGCGGATAGCGCTCGGAGACCACCATCAGGCGCGACAGTGCGCCGGACAGTTCGCCCTGTGCCTGCTGGAAGCGGTTGAAGGCTTCAGGGTCGTTGATCAGCTCGGGGGTGGCCTGTATCGAAGTGGCCTTGGCGCGGGCCTCCACCACCCGGGTCAGGGTTTCCTGCTCGAAGTTGGCCTCGCCCTTGACGGTGGCCACGATGTTCGGCACCAGGTCGGCGCGGCGCTGGTACTGGTTGAGGACTTCGCTCCACGCGGCCTTGGATTGCTCGTCCAGGCGCTGGAAGTCGTTGTAGCCGCAACCCGTCAGGGCCAGGGCTGTGAACACAATCGCGAGAAATCGTTTCATGATGGGCTCTTGCGGCACCCGGGTGGGCGAGATTGCTTGGGATGGTTGCCGATGCCGGGAATTGTGCCGCTGTACCATCGGGGCGGCGGTAGGAGCCGGCCGCATACGAGGAGGCAAGGATGGACGATATCGTGAAACAGGCAATGGCCCGCTGGCCCAATGTGCCCGACTGCTTCGGCTGGCTGGGCCTGGATGCGCGCGGCCAGTGGTTTCTGCGCGACGAGGAGACACAATCGCGGGGGCCCTTCGCGCAGAGCAAGGGCTCGCTGGTGGAGCATGAGAAGCTGCAGGCTTTCATCGCGCGCAATTACGCCAGGGACGAACTGGGGCGTTGGTTCTTCCAGAACGGCCCGCAGCGCGTGTATGTGGAGCTCGAGGCCGCGCCCTTCGTCTGGCGCCTGCAACCCGATGGACAGGTGCAGGCACATACCGGCGTGCGGGTCATGCCCGAGGCCTGTCTGGTCGATGAGCAGGGGCGGGTGTATCTGGTGGCGGCGCCCGGCCTGGGGCTGGTGCACAGCCAGGATGTGCTTTTGCTGGCCGAATGGCTGGAGCAAAAGCGCTGGCCGCAGGAGGAGGTGCTGGCAGACAGCCTGCCGCAGCGCTTTCGCTTCGTGGCAAGTCCCGCGCAGCAGGCGCTTGCCTAGCGCATCGAAAGAGGCCGAAGGCCTCGGGAATGAAGCTGGGTCAGGACTTGGGTTCGCCAGCGCCCGGGGCCTCGGCACCGGAATCCGGGGCCTTTGGCGCGGCTGCGTCCGGCGCAGCTGCGGCGCCTGGTGCGGCGGCTGCCGGTACAGCTGTGGCGGCCTGTGCAGCAGCGCCACCTTCGGCTGCGGCGGCCGGTGCCGCGGCGGCCGTTGCCTGGGGCTCCTCGAACTTCGCGCCGGCGGCGTTGGCCATGAACACCACGCCACGGGCGATTTCGGTGTCGTTGAACTCGCCGACCTGGGGCGGCATGGCGCCCTTGCCCTTGATGGCGGCTTCGACCATCGCCTCGAAGCCATGCGCCAGACGCGGGCCCCAGGCAGCAGCGTCCTGGAACTTCGGTGCACCGGCCGCGCCCACCGCATGGCAGGCTGCGCACTGGGTCTTGTAGACCTCTTCGCCGCCGCGCAGCGGACGGTTGGCGTCGCGGATCTCGACATGGCCCACCTTCTGCAGGCGCTGGGCCTTGGCCATCTCCGGATCCGCCGCGCCCGGGCCGGGCTTGTTCTGGGAAGTGACGAACATGACCAGCCCAATGATCACCAGTACCGGAATCACAAAGGACAGGAACACCGCGATCAGCAACTGCTTGGGGTTCTTGATCGGGCCTGAATGTCCTTCTTCGTGGAGATTGGCGCTCATGTCGTCCTCAATGTTTTTAGGGATATAGACCAGCAACAAATTATATGGGCCGCCCTGCGCCGGGCTGCTGCGCGTTTCCCCGCCCATCCAGGCGCCAGTTCCCCACGGATTGGAAGAAAAAAAGGCCATGACCGCGCCGGTCATGGCCTGGTATGCAGGGCACCGCGTGGCGCCTGCGCTGCTTCAGCGTGCCACGGCCGCGCTTGCCAGCGGCGTGGGCGAAGTCACGCCGCCACCCAGCGCCCGGTACAGCAGCAGCTGGTTCTGCAGCTGGGCCAGGCGTACCTGCACCACCGATTGCTCGAGCGCGAACAGCGTGCGCTGGGCATCGAGCAGATCCAGGTAGCTGGACACGCCGTTGCGGTAGCGCAGATCGGACAGCCGCAGGCGCACGCTCTCGGCTTCGAGCTGGGCGCGCTGCGCGCGGTCCTGCTCGGCCAGCGCGGCCTGGCTGTCGAGCGCATCCGAGACTTCGCGGAACGCCGTCTGGATGGCTTTCTCGTACTGCGCGACGGCAATGCGCCGGTTCACCACGGCGGCATCGAGGGTCGCATTGTTGCGCCCCGCGTCGAAGATCGGCAGCAGTGCCGAAGGCGCCAGCGAGAAGCCCCAGGAGCCGCCGTTGAACAGCCCCGAGAGTTCGCTGCTGGCGGTGCCGACCTGCGCCGTGAGCGCGATGCGCGGGAAGAAGTTCGCGCGCGCCGCGCCGATGTTGGCGTTGGCGCCGATCAGCGCCTGCTCGGCCTGGCGAATGTCGGGCCGCTGGATCAGCAGGTCGGAGGGCAGGCCCGCCGGCAGCGCCGGCAATGCCGCGGCCTGGTCCAGGCGCGTGCCGGCGATGCTGGCGTCGATCTCGGGCGGCAGCGGCTGGCCCAGCAGCAGGGCCAGCGCATTCGCATCCAGCGCGCGCTGGCGCTGCTGCTGCGCCAGCGTGGCGCGCGCGGATTCGGTCAGGGAGACCGCCTGGCGGTAGTCGAGCTCCGAAGCGGCGCCGGCGTCGAAGCGCAGGCGGGTCAGCTCGACCGATGCCTCGCGCGTCTCCAGCGTGCGGCGCGAGATCGCCAGCAGCTCCTCGTCGGCCAGCAGCGCGTACCAGGTGCTGGCGACCGAAGACACCAGGCTGACCTGCGTGGCGCGCATGCCTTCCTCGGTGGCCAGGTACTGGGCCAGCGCCTGTTCCTTGAGCGCGCCGATGCGGCCAAAGAAGTCGATCTCCCAGGCCGTGGTCTGCAGGCCCACCTGGAAGGAATTGGCATAGCCGCCGTTGACCACGTCCGGCGCGCGCGATGCATTGATGCCGCCGCCGATGGTCGGGAACTGGTCGGCGCGCGTGATCCGGTACTGCGACCGGGCCTGCTCGATGTTGAGCACCGCCACCTGCAGGTCGCGGTTGTTGTTCAGCGCCAGGCCGATCAGCTGCTGCAGGCGCGCATCGGTGAAGAACTGCTGCCAGGGCAGGGCGGCCGCCGGCTGGGTGCCCGCTGCCCCTTGCGGGGCGGAGCGGTAGGCTTCGGGCACGGGCGCCGCGGGGCGCTCGTAGGTGGGAATGAACGAGCAGCCGGCCATCAGCAGGGCCGCTGCGAGCGCTACGGGAGTGCAGCGGTTAATCATGGCGCAGGGCCTCCGGGTTGTGGGCGGGAGCGTGGGGGGTGTCGGCGTTGTCGGCATCCTCCGCATGCTTCTTGCCCTTGAACAGCGTGCGCACGATCACGAAGAACACGGGCACGAAGAACACCGCCAGCACCGTGCCGGTGACGATGCCGCCGAGCACGCCGGTGCCGATCGCGCGCTGGCTGGCCGAGCTTGCGCCCGAGGCCAGCACCAGCGGCACCACGCCCAGGCCAAAGGCCAGCGAGGTCATGATGATCGGGCGGAAGCGCAGGTGGGCGGCCTCGATCGCGGCCTGTATCACGCTCTTGCCCTGGGCCTGCAGGTCCTTGGCAAACTCGATGATCAGAATCGCGTTCTTGGCCGTCAAGCCGATGATGGTGATCAGCCCGACCTGGAAGTACACGTCGTTGGAGTAACCGCGCAGGAGCGTGCCCAGCACCACGCCGAGCACGCCCAGCGGCACGACCAGGATCACCGCCAGCGGAATCGTCCAGCTCTCATACAGCGCGGCCAGGCACAGGAACACGGCCAGGATGGCGAAGCTGTAGAGAATCAGCGATTGCGAGCCTGCGAGCTTTTCTTCGAACGACTGGCCGGTCCATTCATAGCCGAAACCTTCAGGCAGCTGGGACACCATGCGCTCCACCTCGGCCATGGCGTCGCCGGTACTGTAGCCCGGTGCCGGCACGCCCGTGATCTTCATCGCGGGATAGCCGTTGTAGCGCACGGTCTGCTGCGCGCCATTGACCCAGCGCGTCGTGGCAAAGGCCGAGAAGGGCACGGGCTGGCCCTGGGCGTTGGGCGCCGTGAGCTGCATCAGGTCTTCGGCCTGCATGCGCGCCGGCGCATCCGCCTGCACGATCACGCGCTGCAGCCGGCCGCGGTTCGGGAAGTCGTTGACATAGCTCGAACCCAGCGCGGTGGACAGCGTCGAGTTGATGGCGTTGAACGCCACGCCCAGCGCGCTGGCCTTGTCGCGGTCGATGTCGATCTGCAGCTGGGGCGCATCTTCCAGGCCTTCAGGGCGTACCTGGGTCAGCACCTTGCTTTGCGAGGCCATGCCCAGCAGCTGGTTGCGGGCGTTCACCAGTGCCGCATGGCCGTTGCCTCCGCGGTCCTGCAGACGCAGCGTGAAGCCGGTCGAGTTGCCGAGCTCGGGAATGGGTGGCGGGCTCAGCGCAAAGATGAAGGCATCGCGCACGCCGGACATCGCGCCCATGATGCGCCCCGCCAGCGCGTCTGCGGAATGCGCGGCGCCGTCGCGTTCGCTCCAGTCCTTGAGCGAGATGAATGCCAGGCCGGCATTCTGTCCCTGGCCCGAGAAGCTGAAGCCCAGCACGCTGACCATGCTCGAGACTTCGGGCTGCTGCAGCGCGAACTTCTCGACTTCTTCCATCACCGCCTGCGTGCGCTGCAGCGTCGCGCCAGGGGGCAGTTGCACGTTGGCGATGACCGTGCCCTGGTCTTCGCCGGGGAGGAAGGAGGTCGGCAGGTTCTTGAAGATCAGCGCCACGGCGCCCAGGATGGCGGCGTAGATGATCAGGTAGCGCGCCGCCTTCTTGAGCATGCGCGCGACCACGCTCTCGTAGCCCTTGGCGGTCCGGCTGAAGCTGCGGTTGAACCAGCGGAAGAACTTGTTCTTTTCCGCGTCGTGATCGATGGGCTTGAGCAGCGTGGCGCACAGCGCCGGCGTGAGCGACAGCGCCATGAAGGCCGAGAACCCGATCGAGGCCACCATCACGGTGGCGAACTGGCGGTAGATGTTGCCCGTGGAGCCGGCAAAGAAGGCCAGCGGCACGAAAACCGAGATCAGCACCACGGTCACGCCGATGATGGCGCCCGAGATCTGGCCCATGGCCTTGCGCGTCGCGGCGCGCGGCGGCAGCTTCTCCTCCTCCATGATGCGCTCGACGTTCTCGACCACCACGATGGCATCGTCCACGACGATACCGATCACCAGCACCATGCCGAACATGGTCAGCACGTTGATCGAGAAGCCCAGCGCCAGCAGCGTGCCGAAGGTGCCCAGCAGCGCGATCGGCACGACGATGGTCGGGATGATGGTGTAGCGCCAGTTCTGCAGGAACAGGAACATCACCAGGAACACCAGCGCCACGGCTTCGATCAGCGTGTGGGCGACCTGCTGGATGGAGATGCTCACGAACTTCGAGCTGTCGTAGGGAATCGACCACTCGACGCCTTCGGGGAAGTACTTGGCCAGCTCCTCGAGCTTGGCGCGCACGTCCTCGGCGGCCGCCAGCGCATTGCCCGAGGGCGCGAGCTGGACACCGATGCCCGCGGCCGGCTGGCCATTCAGGCGCGCCGAGGTCGACAGGCTCTGCGCGCCGATCTCGATGCGCGCCACGTCCTTGAGGCGCACGGTCGAACCGTCGGTCTGCGCACGCAGCACGATGTTGCCGAACTGTTCGGGCGTGGACAGCTGGCCGCGCACCGTGACGGTGGCGGAGATGCTCTGGCCGGTGATGTTGGGCAGCTCGCCGATCGCGCCGCTGGCGACCTGCGCGTTCTGTGCCTGGATGGCGGCGGTCACGTCGGCCGAGGACAGGTTGAAGCCCTGCAGCTTGGCCGGATCGATCCAGATGCGCATCGCCTGCTCGGAGCCGAACACCTGCACCTGGCCGATGCCGGGAACGCGCTGCAGCTCGGGCACGACGTTGCGTGTCGCGTAATCACCCAGCGCCGTCGGATCCCAGTCGGGGTTCTTGGACGACAGCATCGCGAACAGCAGGAAGTTGGCGGCGGACTTGTCCACGCGCACGCCCTGCTGGGTCACCGCGGGCGGCAGGCGCGGCGTGGCGCGCGACAGACGGTTCTGCACGTCGACCTGGGCCAGCTCGGGGTTGGTTCCCTGCGCGAAGCTCACGGTGATGGAACCCGTGCCGTTGGCCTGGGCGGTCGACTCCATGTAGAGCAGGCCCGGCGAGCCGTTCATCTCGCGCTCGATCACGGACAGCACGCTGTCCTCGAGCACCTGGGCGGAAGCACCGGGATAGGCGGTGCTGATCACGATGGCCGGCGGGGCCACGGGCGGATACTGCGCGATCGGCAGCTGCGTGAGCGAGACCGCGCCCATCACGATGATGAACAGTGCGATCACCCACGCAAAAATGGGGCGTTCAATGAAAAACTTGGCCATGACGATGCCTTTTACTTGTCAGCGGCGGCGGCTGCTGGAGCCGGTGCCGGCGCGGCTGGCGCAGCGCCTGGGGCTGCTCCAGGAGCTGCCCCAGGCGCAGCCGCGCCTGCCGCAGGAGCGGTCGGCGCGGTGCCCGGCGCCTGCCAGGGCACGGGAGTGACGGGGGTGCCGGGAGGCAGCATCTGCAGCTTCTGGAAGCCGTCGACCATGACCTTCTCTCCGCCCTTGAGGCCTTCGAGCACGACCCACTGCTGGTTCTGCGCGGCGCCGACCTTGATGGGGCGCTGCGTGATCTTGCCGTCGTCGCCAACCACCGACACGGTGTCGCCGTTCTCGCTGCGCGTCACCGCCTGCTGGGGCAGGGTGATGGCGTTGGCAGCCTGGGCCTGCTCGACCTGCACGCGCACATACAGGCCCGGCAGCAGCATGCCCTTGGGGTTCGGCACCTCGGCGCGCAGCGTGACCTGGCCGGTGGCGCTGTCAACCGACAGGTCGGTGAACAGCAGCCGGCCCGTGCGTTCGTACACGCTGCCGTCCTCGAGGATCACCTTCACGCTGGCGGCGTCATTGCCGGAAGCCTTCTTCAGCTGGCCTTCGGCCATGGCCTTGCGCAGCTTGAAGGCCTCGCTCGAGGACTGGGTGAAGTTGATGTAGACCGGATCAATCTGCTGGATCACGGCCAGCGGCGTGGCTTCGCCCTGGCCGACCAGTGCGCCTTCGGTGACCAGCGACTGGCCGATGCGGCCGGAGATCGGCGCGGTGACCCGGGCATAGCCCAGGCTGATCTCGGCGGTGCGCACGTTGGCCTTGCCCGCGGCGACATCGGCCAGCGCCTGCTTGTATGCGGCTTCGGCGTTCACGAAGTCCTGCTTGCTGATGGCATTGGCTTCGACCAGGGGCTTGTAGCGTTCGAGTTGGGCCGAAGCCTGCGCCAGGTTGGCTTCGGAGCGCGACAGCGCGGCACGCGCGCTCTGCGCCGTGGCCTCGTAGGAGGCGGCATCGATGCGGTACAGCGGCTGGCCGGCCTTGACGTCGCTGCCTTCACGGTACAGGCGCTCGAGCAGGATACCGGCGCTGCGGGCGCGCACCTGCGCCACGCGCGAGGCTTCGACGCGGCCGGGCAGTTCGGTCACCAGGCCGACGTCGCGGGGCGTGGCCACCACGACACCGACCTGGACCTGGGGCGCCTGCTGGGCGGCGGCCGCAGGGGGCTGGCCTTCCGCGGGCTTGTCGCCGCAGGCAGCCAATGCCACTGCCGCCGAAACAGCCAGTGCCAGCGCTGCGTGGCGGAATAGACGACGGGGAGGTTGGGCGTCGGGCGCATTGCGCGTGCTGTGCATGGTTTTTTTCCTAAGAAGAATCAGCGTCGGAGCATCGAGTGCCGGTAACAGTTGAAACCGTACGCACGCGCAATGCCCCTCAAAAGAGCTTGGCGATTGTACATACATTCATGGATGTATAATAAGACCCCTGGATGAGTTGAGGGCATTGTGGCCCTGGTGCGTGTCAAGCGCACTACCAAAATGGAGACATGGTTATGGCCCGTAGAACCAAAGAAGATGCGGTGGCGACGCGCAATGCCTTGCTTGACGCCGCCGAGCAGGTTTTCCTGGCGCAGGGCGTGTCGCAATCTTCGCTGGCGGCGATCGCGCAGCAGGCTGGCGCCACGCGAGGCGCGGTCTATTGGCACTTCAAGGACAAGCTCGATCTGTTCACTGCAATGATCGATCGCGTGACCATGCCGCTGGATCAGGTGGTGTTCGAGGGCGCGGGGCAGCTTTCGGGGGCTGCGCCGCTGTCGCGCATGTGCCGCGTGATCCATCTGCTGCTCAACGGCCTGGTGACCGACGAGCGCATCCGCCGCGTCTTCACGATCATGATGCACCGCATGGAGTTCGTCGGCGAGCTTGCGGCGCTGCAGGTGCGGCATACCTCGTCGATGAACGAATTCACGCGCCGACTGGCGCTGGATTTCACGGCGGCGGCCGAGCATGAGGGCGTGGAGCTGCTGAGTCCGCCGCAACTGCTCGCGACCGGGCTGCGTTCGCTGCTCGATGGCCTGATGCATTCCTGGCTCATGGGCGTCGAGGGCTTCGACCTGGAAAAGGACGGCATCGCAGCCATACAGGTCTATCTGGTGGGCGCGGGTTTGCCGCATGCGGCAGTGGTTGCGGCCTTCGAGGAAGCCGCCGCATTGCCCGGACTGGCGCGCATGCCCTGCGCATATGAAAGCAAGATCGTGTGAATGGTCGCAAAGTCGTGCGACAATGCACGCTTGCTTTGGATCTCGGTCCGGGGCGGCTGTAGCTCAGTGGATAGAGTATTGGCCTCCGAAGCCAAGGGTCGTGGGTTCGATCCCCGCCAGCCGCACCAGCTCTGCATGAAAGTGCGGGACAAAGCGAAAAAGTGGCAGTTTTGTTTTTGATGTCAAAAATGCTGCTACAATCGAATTCTTCGGAGGGGTGCCCGAGTGGCTAAAGGGGGCAGACTGTAAATCTGTTGGCTTACGCCTACACTGGTTCGAATCCAGTCCCCTCCACCAGTTTTTGGTTGAAGAGTTTGAGGGATGCTTTTACCGGCATCCGCGCACTGAAAAGTGCGGGAGTAGTTCAATGGTAGAACCCTAGCCTTCCAAGCTAATGACGCGGGTTCGATTCCCGTCTCCCGCTCCAGACTGTGTGTAGAGTATTTTTTTCGAGTCGCCGCAAGGTGATTTGAATGCCCATGTGGCTCAGTGGTAGAGCACTCCCTTGGTAAGGGAGAGGTCGCGGGTCCGATTCCCGCCATGGGCACCAGCTTTCTGGTGCTTCCGCTAGATGGTTGCGCCGAGTCCTGTAGTTAAAGATTTTTTTCGGAGTCGGAAAAATGGCAAAAGGCAAATTCGAGCGCACCAAGCCTCACGTCAACGTGGGCACCATTGGTCACGTCGACCACGGCAAGACGACCCTGACGGCTGCCATCGCAACCGTTCTGTCGGCCAAGTTCGGCGGCGAAGCCAAGAAGTACGACGAAATCGACAAGGCGCCCGAAGAAAAGGCCCGCGGTATCACGATCAATACCTCGCACGTCGAATACGAAACCGCCGGCCGTCACTACGCCCACGTGGACTGCCCCGGCCACGCCGACTATGTGAAGAACATGATCACCGGCGCCGCTCAGATGGACGGCGCGATCCTGGTGTGCTCGGCCGCCGACGGCCCGATGCCCCAGACCCGCGAGCACATCCTGCTGGCTCGCCAGGTGGGCGTTCCCTACATCATCGTGTTCCTGAACAAGTGCGACATGGTGGACGACGAGGAATTGCTGGAACTGGTGGAGATGGAAGTCCGCGAACTGCTGGACAAGTACAACTTCCCTGGCGATGACACCCCCATCATCCGCGGCTCGGCCAAGCTGGCTCTGGAAGGCGACAAGGGTCCCCTGGGCGAGCAAGCCATCGACAAGCTGGCTGAAGCCCTGGACAGCTACATCCCCACGCCCGAGCGCGCTGTGGACGGCGCTTTCCTGATGCCCGTGGAAGACGTGTTCTCGATCTCCGGCCGCGGTACCGTGGTGACGGGCCGTATCGAGCGTGGCCTGATCAAGGTCGGCGAAGAAATCGAAATCGTCGGTATCCGCGACACGCAAAAGACCACCTGCACCGGCGTGGAAATGTTCCGCAAGCTGCTGGACCAGGGCCAAGCTGGCGACAACGTCGGCCTGCTGCTGCGCGGCACGAAGCGTGAAGACGTCGAGCGCGGCCAAGTGCTGTGCAAGCCCGGCTCGATCAAGCCCCACACCCACTTCACCGCTGAAGTGTATGTGCTGAGCAAGGACGAAGGCGGCCGCCACACTCCCTTCTTCAACAACTACCGTCCTCAGTTCTACTTCCGTACCACGGACGTGACCGGTGCCATCGAACTGCCTGCCGACAAGGAAATGGTCATGCCCGGCGACAACGTGTCGATCACCGTCAAGCTGATCGCCCCGATCGCCATGGAAGAAGGCCTGCGCTTCGCCATCCGTGAAGGCGGTCGTACCGTCGGCGCCGGTGTGGTTGCCAAGGTCCTGGCATAATAGAGAGTTTCTAGGGGTATAGCTCAATTGGCAGAGCGTCGGTCTCCAAAACCGAAGGTTGTAGGTTCGATTCCTACTGCCCCTGCCACCTCGGTGGTGAAATAAAAAAGCCCGCCAGCCTCTGGCGGGCTTCAGCGTCTTGGGCGTGGCGCGATGAGCGCGAGAGAATGTTATATGGCCACAAGTCAGGTTGAAACCGTTAGTTCCGCTGCCGATAAGGCGAAGCTTGCCGCAGTAGCGGCTTTGGTCGTTGCCGCGATCGCAGGTTTCTACCTGTTGTCCAAGCAGGGTCCTGTGGCGCAGTGGGGCGTGCTGATTGTCGGTCTGGTGGCTGCAGCCGGTGTGTTCCTGGTTTCCGAGCCAGGCAAGCAGTTCGTCGGCTTTGCCCAGGACGCCTGGCGCGAAGTCAAGAAGGTGGTCTGGCCTACGCGCAAAGAGACCATGCAGATGACGGCCTACGTTTTCGTGTTTGTGGTGATCATGGCTTTGTTCCTGTGGTTCACCGACAAGACACTGGAGTGGGTGTTGTACGATCTGATTTTGGGCTGGAGGAAGTAATGACAGATGCTGTCGAAATGGGCGTGACAGACACCTCGGGTGCTGCTCCCGCATCCAATCCTGACCTGCGCTGGTACATCGTTCATGCCTATTCCGGCATGGAAAAGGCCGTCGAGCGCAACATCACCGAGCGCATCATGCGCGCCGGCATGGAAAACAAGTTCGGCCGCATCCTGGTGCCCACCGAGGAAGTGGTGGAGATCAAAAACGGCCAGCGCAAGACCACCGAGCGCCGCCTGTTTCCCGGCTACGTGTTTGTCGAGATGGTCATGGAAGACGACACCTGGCATCTGGTCAAGCACACCAACAAGGTGACCGGTTTCGTCGGCGGCGCGAAGAACCGCCCGGCCCCGATCTCGGAAGACGAAGTGCAGAAGATCGTCAGCCAGATGCAGGAAGGCACCGACAAGCCGCGCCACAAGATCGAATTCCTGGCCGGCGAGCTGGTGCGCGTCAAGGACGGCCCGTTCACCGACTTCAACGGCTCGGTCGAGGAAGTCAACTACGAGAAGAATCGCCTGCGCGTGTCGGTGATGATTTTCGGCCGCTCGACTCCCGTCGAGCTCGAATTCTCCCAGGTCGAAAAGACCTAAGACCCCGCATGGGGCTCAGGCCTCATGTCTTGTGTTTCCGCATTTCCCGGCTCGGTGCGGAATTTTCAAATGAGTCGTTAACCCCCGGGGAGCCGCGCATGCAAACGCGCAGCGTTATACCCGCAAGGAGCAATCATGGCGAAGAAAATCGTCGGCTTCATCAAGCTGCAAGTCCCAGCTGGTAAGGCCAACCCATCCCCACCAATCGGTCCCGCACTGGGCCAGCGTGGCCTCAACATCATGGAGTTCTGCAAGGCATTCAATGCGCAGACCCAAGGTGTCGAGCCCGGTCTGCCCCTGCCCGTGGTGATCACGGCCTTTGCCGACAAGAGCTTCACCTTCATCATCAAGACCCCGCCTGCGACGGTCCTGATCAAGAAGGCCATCAAGCTGGACAAGGGTTCCTCGAACCCCAACAAGGCAAAGGTCGGCAAGATCACGCGCGAGCAGCTGGTTGAGATTGCTAACACCAAGCTCAAGGACATGAACGCCGCCGACGTTGACGCCGCTGTGCGCACGCTGGCTGGCTCCGCCCGTTCGATGGGCGTGCTGGTGGAGGGTCTGTAAAATGGCGAAGTTGACCAAGAAGCAAAAAGCCCTGGCAGGCAAGGTTGATTCGAACAAGCTGTATGCTTTCACTGAAGCCGTCGTGCTGGTGAAGGAAGCTGCAACTGCCAAGTTCGATGAGTCGATCGACGTGGCCGTGCAACTGGGCGTGGACGCAAAGAAGTCGGACCAAGTGGTGCGCGGCGCTGTCGTGCTGCCCCATGGCACCGGCAAGACCACCCGCGTGGCGGTGTTCGCCCAAGGCGCCAAGGCTGAAGAAGCCAAGGCTGCCGGCGCCGACATCGTTGGCATGGACGACCTGGCCGCCATGGTCAAGGCCGGCGACATGCCTTTCGACGTGGTCATCGCTGCTCCCGACGCCATGCGCGTCGTGGGTACGCTCGGTCAGATCCTCGGCCCCCGCGGCCTGATGCCCAACCCCAAGGTTGGCACTGTGACGCCTGACGTCGCCACGGCCGTGAAGAACGCCAAGGCTGGTCAAGTGCAGTACCGTGTCGACAAGGCCGGCATCGTGCACAGCACCATCGGCCGCCGCTCGTTCGACAACGAAAAGCTCCAGGGCAACCTGGCTGCGCTGATCGACGCCCTGAACAAGTCCAAGCCCGCCACGAGCAAGGGCCTGTACCTGCGCAAGGTGGCAGTTTCCTCGACGATGGGCGTGGGCGTTCGCGTCGACACCCAGACCATCGCAGCGTAATTGCAAAAAATCTTCAGGCTGGTTTCCGGACCGGCCTGATGTGGTGGGCTGCGGCCCTGCGCTCAGGCGCGGGGTCCAGGCCATCCAAGACCGTTGGTGCACACCTGGCTGTGCTTAAACCCGGATGGGCCAACGCAGATGGCGATCCCGCTGCAGATGGATGTATTTCCTCAACAGTTGGTCGCTGCAACAAGAGCGCGTACGAGGGGGTTTCCTCGCGTATGCATTTTAAGGAGTAGACCTTGAGTCTTAATCGCAGTGAGAAAGAAGCGGTCATCAATGAAGTGACCAGCCTCGCCGCTAAAGCTCAAACGCTTGTGATCGCGGAATACCGCGGCATCACGGTCGCCGACATGACCAAACTGCGTGCCGATGCCCGCAGCAAGGGTGTGAGCCTGAGCGTGTTGAAGAACACCCTGGCCCGCCGTGCTGTCGCCGGCAGCGCGTTTGAAGTGGTGGCTGACCAGATGACCGGTCCGCTCATCTATGGCTTCTCTGAAGACGCAGTGGCCGCCGCCAAGGTGGTGGCCGACTTCGCGAAAACCAACACCAAGTTGGTCATTCGCGCAGGCGCTTTCGGTGGCAAGGCCCTGGATGTCGAAGGCGTGAAGCAGCTGGCAAACATTCCTTCCAAGGAAGTTCTGCTGGCACAGCTGTGTGGCTTGCTTATGTCCCCCATGTCGCGTACGGCCGTCGTGCTGGGCGCCCTGGCGGCGAAAAAAGGCGAAGGCGCTGCCGAAGTGGCCGCCGAAGAAACTGCTGCGGCCTGAGCGCCCGGCAGTCAACCAACAAATTTGTTAGGAAATCAAAATGGCATTCGATAAAGACGCATTCTTGACCGCTCTGGACAGCATGACGGTTCTGGAACTCAATGACCTGGTCAAGGCCATTGAAGAGAAGTTTGGCGTGAGCGCTGCCGCCATGGCCGCTCCCGCTGCTGGTGGTGCTGCTGCTGGCGGCGCTGCTGCCGAAGAGAAGACCGAATTCAACGTCGTCCTGCAAGAAGCCGGCGCCAACAAGGTGTCCGTCATCAAGGCCGTGCGCGAAATCACCGGTCTGGGTCTGAAGGAAGCCAAGGACCTGGTCGACGGCGCTCCCAAGAACGTGAAGGAAGGCATTGCCAAGGCTGACGCCGAAGCTGCCGTGAAGAAGCTGGTGGAAGCCGGTGCCAAGGCTGAACTCAAGTAATTGAGTGCAATCCCTGGGCTGGAGTGACCGCAAGGCGCTCCAGCCTTTGGCGCTTATGGAACTAAGTTTCCAGAACGCACCAGAAAGCGGTCGTGCAAGCGAGCGCTTTTTAGTGTCTTCTGACAACCCGACAGCAGAAGACGCCTTGGTTCGGGCGGTGTGCAAGGCACCGTCGTCAGCCATGGTTGGTAGTGGCCAACCGCCAAGCCCGCAGGGAGCTTTCCATGTGGGGCAGTCGTCGAAGACCCAGGACTCATGTCTTTGCCCGGAGATCTCATGGCCTATTCTTACACCGAACGCAAGCGGATCCGCAAAAGTTTCGGCAGCCGCGACAGCGTGCTCGAAGTGCCGTATCTGCTCCAGATGCAAAAGGACGCCTACACCGCGTTCTTGCAAGCAGATGCAGCCCCAAAAAAACGTACCCACGAAGGCCTGCAAGCAGCTTTCAACGCTGCGTTCCCCATCGTCTCGCACAACGGTTTTGTGGAGATGAAGTTTGTCGAGTACAACCTTGCCAAGCCCGCATTTGACGTGCGCGAGTGCCAGACCCGTGGTCTGACCTTCGCCTCGGCCGTGCGCGCCAAGGTCCAGCTCATCATCTACGATCGCGAATCCTCGACCAGCCAGTCCAAGGTGGTCAAGGAAGTGAAGGAGCAAGAGGTCTACATGGGCGAGGTGCCCCTGATGACCGAAAAGGGCTCGTTCATCATCAACGGCACGGAACGTGTGATCGTTTCGCAGCTGCACCGTTCGCCTGGCGTGTTCTTCGAGCACGACAAGGGCAAGACCCACAGCTCGGGCAAGTTGCTGTTCTCGGCGCGCATCATCCCCTACCGCGGCTCCTGGCTCGACTTCGAGTTCGACCCCAAGGACATGCTGTATTTCCGCGTCGACCGCCGCCGCAAGATGCCGGTCACGATCCTGCTCAAGGCCATCGGCCTGACGCCGGAGTCGATCCTCGCCAACTTCTTCGTCAACGACAATTTCCGTCTGATGGACAGTGGCGCGCAGATGGAATTCGTGGCCGAGCGCCTGCGCGGCGAAGTCGCGCGCTTCGACATCACCGACAAGTCGGGCAAGGTGGTCGTGGCCAAGGACAAGCGCGTCACCGCGCGCCACACGCGTGAACTCGAGCAGTCGGGCACCAAGTACATCAGCGTCCCCGAGGACTTCCTGATCGGCCGCGTCTGCGCGCGCCACATCGTCGATCCCGACACCGGCGAGATCATTGCCAAGGCCAACGAAGAGCTGACCGAAGCGCTGCTGAAGAAGCTGCGCAGCGCCGGCGTGCAAGAGCTGCAGTGCATCTACACCAACGAACTCGACCAGGGCGCCTACATCTCGCAGACGCTGCGCATCGATGAGACGGTGGACGAGTTCGCGGCCCGCGTCGCGATCTACCGCATGATGCGTCCCGGCGAGCCGCCGACGGAAGACGCCGTGCAGGCCCTGTTCCAGCGCCTGTTCTACAACCCCGACACGTACGACCTGTCGCGCGTCGGCCGCATGAAGTTCAACGCCAAGATCGGCCGCGAAGGCGCGACCGGCCCGATGGTGCTGTCGAACGAAGACATCCTGGCCGTGGTCAAGATCCTCGTCGACCTGCGCAACGGCAATGGCGAAGTCGATGACATCGATCACCTGGGCAACCGCCGCGTGCGTTGCGTGGGCGAACTCGCCGAGAACCAGTACCGCACGGGCCTGGCACGTATCGAGAAGGCCGTGAAGGAACGTCTGGGTCAGGCCGAGCAAGAGCCGCTGATGCCGCACGACCTGATCAACAGCAAGCCGATCTCGGCCGCGCTGAAGGAATTCTTCGGTGCCTCGCAGCTGTCGCAGTTCATGGACCAGACCAACCCGCTGGCCGAAATCACCCACAAGCGCCGCGTCTCGGCCCTTGGCCCGGGTGGTCTGACGCGCGAGCGTGCGGGCTTCGAAGTGCGCGACGTGCACGTGACCCACTACGGCCGCGTCTGCCCGATCGAAACGCCCGAAGGCCCGAACATCGGCCTGATCAACTCGCTGGCCCTGTATGCGCGCCTGAACGAGTATGGCTTCATCGAAACGCCCTACCGCCGCGTGGTGGACGGCAAGGTGACGGCCGAGATCGACTACCTGTCGGCTATTGAAGAAGGCAAGTACATCATTGCCCAGGCCAACGCCGAACTCGACGCCGAAGGCCGCCTCACGGGCGAGCTGATCTCGGCGCGCGAGAAGGGCGAATCGACGCTGATCTCCGCCGACCGCGTCCAGTACATGGACGTGTCGCCGGCGCAGATCGTGTCGGTCGCTGCCTCGCTGATTCCGTTCCTGGAACACGATGACGCGAACCGCGCATTGATGGGCGCCAACATGTCGCGCCAGGCCGTGCCCGTGCTGCGCCCCGAGAAGCCCATGGTCGGTACCGGTATCGAGCGCGTGGCCGCGGTCGACTCGGGCACCGTTGTGACGGCGACCCGCGGCGGTATCGTGGACTACGTCGATGCGACCCGCATCGTGATCCGCGTGAACGACGCCGAAGCCGTGGCCGGCGAAGTCGGTGTGGACATCTACAACCTGATCAAGTACCAGCGTTCCAACCAGAACACCAACATCCATCAGCGTCCCGTCGTCAAGCGCGGCGACCTGCTGGCCAAGGGTGACGTGATCGCCGACGGCGCCTCGACCGACCTGGGCGAGATCGCCATCGGCCAGAACATGCTGATCGCCTTCATGCCCTGGAACGGCTACAACTTCGAGGATTCGATCCTGATCAGCGAGCGCGTGGTGGCCGAAGACCGCTACACCTCGATCCATATCGAGGAACTGGTCGTGATGGCCCGCGACACCAAGCTCGGTGCCGAGGAAATCACGCGCGACATCCCGAACCTGTCGGAACAGCAGCTCAACCGCCTCGACGAGTCGGGCATCATCTACGTCGGCGCAGAAGTCCAGCCTGGCGACACGCTGGTCGGCAAGGTCACGCCCAAGGGCGAGACCACGCTGACGCCGGAAGAGAAGCTGCTGCGCGCGATCTTCGGCGAGAAGGCTTCGGACGTGAAGGACACCTCGCTGCGCGTGGACCAGGGCAGCTCGGGCACCGTCATCGACGTGCAGGTCTTCACGCGTGAAGGCATCCAGCGCGACAAGCGCGCCCAGCAGATCATCGACGATGAACTCAAGCGCTTCCGCCTGGACCTGAACGACCAGCTGCGCATCGTTGAAGCCGACGCGTTCGACCGTATCGAGAAGCTGCTGATCGGCCGCGTGGCCAATGGCGGCCCGCAGAAGCTGGCCAAGGGTGCCAAGCTCGACAAGGCCTATCTGGACGGCGTCGAGAAGTTCCACTGGTTCGACATCCGCCCCGCGGAAGACGACGTGGCAGCGCAGCTCGAGTCGATCAAGAACTCGCTGGAGCAGACGCGCCACAGCTTCGACCTGGCTTTCGAGGAAAAGCGCAAGAAGCTCACGCAGGGCGACGAGCTGCCCGCGGGCGTGCTGAAGATGGTCAAGGTCTACCTGGCCGTCAAGCGCCGCCTGCAGCCTGGCGACAAGATGGCCGGCCGCCACGGCAACAAGGGTGTGGTCTCGAAGATCACGCCCGTCGAAGACATGCCTTTCATGGCCGACGGCACCACTGCCGACATCGTGCTGAACCCGCTGGGCGTGCCTTCGCGCATGAACATCGGCCAGGTGCTGGAAGTCCATCTGGGCTGGGCCGGCAAGGGTATCGGCCAGCGCATCGGCGACATGCTGCAGGAGCAAGCCAAGGCTGCGGAAATGCGCGAGTTCCTGGAACAGGTGTACAACTCGCGCGGCCGCAAGGAAGACCTGGCGCAGCTGAGCGACACCGAAGTCATGGCCATGGCGGAGAACCTCAAGACCGGCGTGCCGTATGCGACGCCCGTGTTCGACGGTGCTTCCGAAAAGGAAATCCAGGACATGCTGGCGCTGGCCTACCCGCCGGAAATCGCCGCGCGCAAGGGCCTGACGGAAAGCCTGACCCAGGCCTACCTGTTCGACGGCCGCACCGGCGAGCGCTTCGAGCGTCCGACGACCATCGGCTACATGCACTACCTGAAGCTGCATCACCTGGTCGACGACAAGATGCACGCGCGCTCCACCGGCCCGTACTCGCTCGTCACGCAGCAGCCCCTGGGCGGTAAAGCCCAGTTCGGCGGCCAGCGTTTCGGTGAGATGGAAGTGTGGGCGCTGGAAGCCTACGGCGCCGCCTATGTGCTGCAGGAAATGCTGACGGTGAAGTCCGACGACGTGGTGGGCCGTACCAAGGTGTACGAATCCATCGTCAAGGGCGAACACTCCATCGAGGCCGGCATGCCGGAATCGTTCAATGTGCTGGTCAAGGAAATCCGTTCGCTGGGCCTGGACATCGAGCTGGAACGCTCCTAAGCGGAAAAGGAAAGAGTCACTATGAAATCGCTACTCGACCTATTCAAGCAATTCACGCCGGATGAGCATTTCGATGCCATCCGCATCGGCATGGCTTCGCCCGAGAAGATCCGTTCGTGGTCTTTCGGCGAAGTGAAGAAGCCCGAGACCATCAACTACCGCACGTTCAAGCCCGAACGCGACGGCCTGTTCTGCGCCAAGATTTTTGGTCCCATCAAGGACTACGAATGCCTGTGCGGCAAGTACAAGCGCCTGAAGCACCGCGGCGTGATCTGCGAGAAGTGCGGCGTTGAAGTCACGCAGACCAAGGTGCGCCGCGAGCGCATGGGTCACATCGACCTGGCTGCGCCCTGCGCGCACATCTGGTTCCTGAAGTCGCTGCCGTCGCGTCTGGGCCTGGTGCTCGACATGACGCTGCGCGACATCGAGCGCGTGCTGTACTTCGAAGCCTATGTGGTGACCGACCCCGGCATGACCCCGCTGAAGAAGTTCGGCATCATGTCCGAGGACGACTACGACGCCAAGCGCAAGGAATACGGCGATGAATTCATCGCCAAGATGGGCGCCGAAGGCATCAAGGACCTGCTGGAGTCGATCGACATCGAGATCGAGATCGACAAGCTGCGCAACGACCTGACGGGCTCCGAAGTCAAGATCAAGAAGAACGCCAAGCGCCTGAAGCTGCTCGAAGCCTTCAAGAAGTCGGGCATCAAGCCCGGCTGGATGGTGCTCGAGGTGCTGCCCGTGCTGCCGCCGGACCTGCGTCCGCTGGTGCCGCTGGACGGCGGCCGCTTCGCGACCTCCGACCTGAACGACCTGTACCGCCGCGTCATCAACCGCAACAGCCGCCTGCGCCGTCTGCTGGAGCTGAAGGCGCCGGAAATCATCGCGCGCAACGAAAAGCGCATGCTGCAGGAAGCCGTCGACAGCCTGCTGGACAACGGCCGCCGTGGCAAGGCCATGACGGGCGCGAACAAGCGCGCCCTCAAGTCGCTGGCCGACATGATCAAGGGCAAGAGCGGCCGCTTCCGCCAGAACCTGCTGGGCAAGCGCGTGGACTACTCCGGTCGTTCCGTCATCACGGTGGGTCCTTACCTCAAGCTGCACCAGTGCGGTCTGCCCAAGCTGATGGCGCTCGAGCTGTTCAAGCCCTTCATCTTCTCGCGCCTCGAAGCCATGGGCATCGCGACGACGATCAAGGCCGCCAAGAAGGAAGTCGAATCCGGCACGCCGGTGGTGTGGGACATCCTGGAAGAGGTCATCAAGGAACACCCGGTGATGCTCAACCGTGCGCCCACGCTGCACCGTCTGGGTATCCAGGCTTTCGAGCCGATCCTGATCGAAGGCAAGGCCATCCAGCTGCACCCGCTCGTCTGCGCGGCCTTCAACGCCGACTTCGACGGTGACCAGATGGCTGTCCACGTGCCGCTGTCGGTGGAAGCGCAGATGGAAGCCCGCACGCTGATGCTGGCCTCCAACAACGTGCTGTTCCCGGCTTCGGGCGAACCGTCGATCGTTCCCTCGCAGGACGTGGTGCTGGGCCTGTACCACGCCACCCGCGAGCGCATCAACGGCAAGGGCGAGGGCATGGTCTTCGCCGACATCGGTGAAGTGCAGCGCGCGCTGGACGCGGAGCAGGTCGAACTGACCGCGAAGATCAACGTGCGCATGACGGAGTGGACCAAGAACAAGGCGACGGGCGAATTCGAGCCCTCGACCCAGCTCGTGGAAACCACCGTCGGCCGCGCGCTGCTGTCGGAAATCCTGCCCAAGGGCCTGCCGTTCAGCAACATGAACAAGGCGCTGAAGAAGAAGGAAATCTCCAAGCTCATCAACACCTCGTTCCGCAAGTGCGGTCTGAAGGCGACGGTGGTGTTTGCCGACAAGCTGCTGCAAAACGGTTTCCGCCTGTCGACGCACGCCGGCATCTCGATCGCCATCGGCGACATGCTGGTGCCCCCGCAGAAGGCCGAGATCATCGGCCGCGCGGAAGCCGAAGTGAAGGAGATCCAGCAGCAGTACGTCTCCGGTCTGGTGACGTCCGGCGAGCGCTACAACAAGGTCGTGGACATCTGGGGCAAGGCCGGTGACGAAGTCTCCAAGGTCATGATGCAGCAGCTGGCCAAGGAAAAGACCATCGACCGCCACGGCAACGAGGTGGACCAGGAATCGTTCAACGCGATCTACATGATGGCCGACTCCGGCGCCCGCGGTTCCGCGGCGCAGATTCGCCAGCTCGCCGGCATGCGTGGCCTGATGGCCAAGCCCGACGGCTCGATCATCGAGACGCCGATCACCGCGAACTTCCGCGAAGGCCTGAACGTGTTGCAGTACTTCATCTCCACCCACGGTGCCCGCAAGGGTCTCGCGGATACGGCGCTGAAGACGGCCAACTCGGGTTACCTGACGCGCCGCCTGGTCGACGTGACGCAGGACCTGGTCGTGACCGAGCAGGATTGCGGCACGAGCAACGGCACGCTGATGCGCGCCATCGTCGAGGGCGGTGAAGTCATCGAATCGCTGCGCGAACGCGTGCTGGGCCGCACCACGGCCGAGGACGTGCTCAGCCCCGAGACGCGCGCCGTGGTCGTTCCCGCGGGCACGCTGCTCGAGGAAGACGTCATCGAAGGCCTGGAAGCCGCCGGTGTCGACGAAGTCAAGGTGCGCACGGCGCTGAACTGCGAGACCCGCTATGGTCTGTGCGCCAGCTGCTACGGCCGCGACCTGGGCCGTGGCGGCCAGATCAACCTCGGCGAAGCCGTGGGTGTGATCGCTGCCCAGTCGATCGGCGAGCCCGGCACGCAGCTGACCATGCGTACGTTCCACATCGGTGGCGCGGCATCGCGTGCGGCCATCGCGTCGAGCGTGGAAGCCAAGTCCAATGGCTTGATCGCTTTCAACCCGACGATGCGCTATGTGACCAACACCCGTGGCGAGCTGGTGGTGATTTCGCGTTCCGGCGAGATCGTCATCCAGGACGAGCACGGCCGCGAGCGCGAGCGCCACAAGGTGCCGTACGGCGCGATCCTGACGATCAAGGCCGACCAGACCATCAAGGCTGGCACGATCCTGGCGAACTGGGATCCGCTGACCCGACCGATCATCACCGAGTACGCCGGTAGCGTGAAGTTCGAGAACGTCGAGGAAGGCCTGACGGTTGCCAAGCAGCTGGACGAGGTGACCGGTCTGTCCACGCTGGTGGTGATCGATCCGAAGCGCCGCGGCTCGACCAAGGTGATCCGTCCCCAGGTCAAGCTGATCGACGCGAACAACCAGGAAGTCAAGATCCCCGGCACCGACCACTCGGTGACGATCGGCTTCCAGGTGGGCGCGCTGATCCAGGTGCGCGACGGCCAGGAAGTGGGCCCCGGCGAAGTGCTGGCACGTATTCCGGTCGAAGGCCAGAAGACGCGCGACATCACCGGTGGTCTGCCGCGCGTGGCCGAGCTGTTCGAAGCCCGCACGCCCAAGGACAAGGGCACGCTGGCCGAGATGACCGGCACGATCTCCTTCGGCAAGGAAACCAAGGGCAAGGTGCGCCTGCAGATCACCGATCTGGAAGGCAAGGTCTCCGAGGAACTGGTGCCCAAGGAGCGCAACATCCTGGTGCACGAGGGCCAGGTGGTGAACAAGGGCGAGCTGATCGTCGACGGCCCGGCCGATCCGCAGGACATCCTGCGCCTGCTGGGCATCGAGGAGCTGTCGCGCTACATCGTGGACGAAGTCCAGGACGTGTACCGCTTGCAGGGCGTGAAGATCAACGACAAGCACATCGAAGTGATCGTGCGCCAGATGCTGCGCCGCGTCGTGGTCGAGAACCCCGGCGAGTCGACCTACATCGCCGGCGAGCAGATCGAGCGCTCGGAGATCCTCAACACCAACGAGCAGCTGCTAGCCGAGGGCAAGATCCCCGCGACGTACTCGAACGTGCTGCTGGGTATCACCAAGGCATCGCTGTCGACCGATTCGTTCATCTCCGCGGCTTCCTTCCAGGAAACCACCCGCGTGCTCACCGAGGCTGCCATCATGGGCAAGCGCGACGAGCTGCGCGGCCTGAAGGAGAACGTGATCGTCGGCCGCCTGATTCCTGCGGGTACCGGCCTGGCCTACCACCAGGCACGCAAGGCCAAGGACGCCATGGACGACGCCGAGCGCCGCGCCATCGCCGAAGCCGAAGCCGCCGAACTGGCTGGCATCGTTGAGGAAGGTGCGGACACCGTCTCCGCCGGTGACCCCTCTGCAGATTAAGTCTTCTGACTTGAACTGAGCCGCGCCCCCGTTCCGCTGCTGCTGGACGGGGGCGTTTTCATTGGTCTTTCACGAAGCGGCCCGCGAACAGCGAAGCGGGCCGATCCCTGTGCATGTGGTCTGTATCCCTGGACTGGATCGTCCTGGCCGTGCTGGTCTTCTGGGCCGTGGGTGCCTATAACCGCATCATGCGTCTGCGCACCGCCTGCGTGCAGGCCTTTGGCGCGCTGGACAGCTATCTGCAGCAGGCCCAAGGGCTGCTGAGCGAATGGAGCGCGACGCAGACCATGGATGAAGACCCGACGGCGCCGCGGCGCCTGGCCGATGCCGCCTGGCAGCAGAGCCTGGCGGCCATGGGCGCGGCTTTGGCCGCCGCCCGGGCGCGGCCGCTGCATGCGCCGACAGTGCAGCGCTTCGAGCGCTCGCACGAAGCGCAGTTCGTGGCCTGGCAAGCCCTGAAGAACCTGCCGGGATCGCCCGACGAAGCCGCATGGCGCCTGCGCTGGCAGCAGCAGCAGGCCCAGACCGGACTGGCCGCCGACCAGTTCAACACCGCAGTGGCGCAATACAACGCGGCCATTGCCCAATTTCCAGCGCGCGTGCTGGCGTGGTTCTTCGGATTCCGCGCCGCGCGAGCGCTCCAACCGGCCCTCGGGGGCCCGCTTCCAGATACTGCCGCATGAGCCGAATCTTTCCTCCTTCTTCGCGAGAACCTGCGCCGGCCGCAGGCGGCGCACCCGCGCTGTCGCAGCAGCTGGCCGAAGTCGCCCAGGCGCTGCAGGCCATCCTGGCCGGCCAGTCGGGCACGCAGGCGCTGTCGGCCGTGCCCCAGCGCTTGCGCCCGGGCGTGCAGGCGCTGCTGTTCCAGGTCCTGCGCCAGCTCGGCCGCGCCCAGGCGCTGCGCGCCGAGCTGGCACCGCGCACGCCGCCGCCGCGCGTGAACGCGCTTCTGTGCACGGCGCTGGCGCTGGCCTGGGATGAAACCCAGGCGCCGTATCCGCCGTTCACGCTGGTCAACCAGGCGGTCGAGGCCGCCAAGCGCGGCCCGGCCCAGCGCCAGGCGGCGTTCATCAATGCCTGCCTGCGGCGCTTCCTGCGCGAGCGCGATGCGCTGGTGCGCAAGACGGATTCCCAGCCGCAGGCGCTGTGGAACCATCCCCAGTGGTGGATCGAGCGGCTCAAGCAGGACCATCCCGCGCACTGGCAGCAGATCCTCGCGGCCAACAACCGGCATGCGCCCATGACGCTGCGCGTCAACCGGCTGCAGGGCACGGTGGAGGAGTACCGGCAGCTGCTGTCGGCGCAGCAGCTGGCAGCCACGCCCGTGGGTGAGGACGGCCTGGAGCTGGCCCAGCCCCAGCCGGTGCAGGCGCTGCCCGGCTTTGCGCAGGGCCAGGTGTCGGTGCAGGATGCGGCCGCGCAGATGGCCGCGCCGCTGCTGCTGGCGGGCCTGGATCTCGCCCGGCCGCTACGTGTGCTCGACGCCTGCGCCGCGCCCGGCGGCAAGACGGCGCATCTGCTGGAGTACGCGGGCGCAGACATGGGCAACAGGGCGCCGCTGCAGGTCACGGCGCTGGAGATCGACCCCGAGCGCAGCCAGCGCATCCACGAGACGCTGGAGCGCGTGGGCGTGAAGGCGCAGGTGCTGGTGGCCGATGCGGCGCGCCCCGAACAGTGGTGGCCGCAGGCCGGCGGCGCGCAGTTCGACGCCATCCTGCTGGACGCGCCCTGCACGGCCTCGGGCATCGTGCGGCGCCACCCCGACGTGCGCTGGCTGCGCCGCGAAAGCGATGTGGCGCAGCTGGCGGCGATCCAGTCGCGGCTGCTCGACACGCTGTGGCCGCTGCTGCGCGACGGCGGGCGCATGCTTTACTGCACCTGCTCGGTTTTCAGGGCCGAGGGCGACCAGCAGGTGAAAGCGTTCCTTGCGCGCAACAGTCAGGCGCGGCTGCTGCCTTCGCCCGGACATTTAATTCCGGGCAATATCGCGCAAAACGCGGCTGTCCCGGACAATCAACCGGGTGACCATGATGGATTCTTCTACGCCCTGCTGGAAAAGACCGCTTGAGCGCATGCCGCGCGCAGGCGCCTGGCACTGGTGCCTCCTCTGCCTGCTGTGCCTGTGGACCTGGGGCCTGTGCGGCGAAGCCCGCGCCCAGGGGCATGCCGAGATCACGCAGATGCAGGTCGAGCGCACGCCCGAAGGCATGCTGCTGAGCGCGGCGCTGGCCTTCGATCTGCCCGAGCATGTCGAGGATGCACTGCGCAAGGGCATCACCATGCATTTCGTGCTGCAGGCGCAGGTGCTGCGCGAGCGCTGGTACTGGTCGGACCTCGAGATGGCGCACGCCGCGCGCTATCTGCGCCTGAGCTATCAACCGCTGACGCGGCGCTGGCGGCTGCATATCTCGCCCGAGCCGTTGACGGGCCCGGGCCAGGGGCTGGCGCTGGCGCAGACCTATGACGAGCTGGCCGACGCGATCGGCGCCATGCAGCGCGTGGCGCGCTGGAAGATCGCCGACAGCGCGCAGGTGCCCGAGGACCTGCCGGTCACGGTGCAGATGCGCTTTGGCCTGGACCTGTCGCAGCTGCCACGGCCGCTGCAGATCGGCGCCTTCGGCCGCTCGGGCTGGATCCTGCAGATGTCGCAGAGCCTGCGGCTTGCGGGCGGAGGCCTGCCTTGAGCCTGCATATGCCTACGCCGGCCGCACCTACGCCGGCCGCACCGATGCCGGCGTCGCGCTGGTCGCGCACGGTGCGCTGGGCCGTGGGCGTGGGCGTGGCGCTGATGTGCGCCATGGGCCTGGTGCTGATGTTCATGCTGGCGCTGGCCACCAACAACCGCGAGGCCTACGAGCGCAACTACAGCTGGCTGTTCACGATGAACGTGCTGGTCGCGGCCGTGCTGCTGGGCCTGCTGCTGTGGGGCGGGGTGCGGCTGGCGCTGCGGCTGCGGCGCGGGCGCTTCGGCAGCCGCCTGCTGCTCAAGCTCGCCGGCATCTTCGCGCTGGTCGGGGTGGTGCCGGGGCTGCTGATCTATGTGGTGTCCTATCAATTCGTCTCGCGCTCGATCGAGAGCTGGTTCGACGTCAAGGTCGAAGGCGCGCTGTCGGCGGGCGTGAGCCTGGCCAGCGTCACGCTGGACACGGTGGCCAATGACATGGCGCACAACACGCGCACCGCCAGCGAGTCGCTGGCCCAGGTGCCGAACGCGGCGGCCGGTTTCGAGCTCGAGCGCATCCGCGAGCAGCTCGGCGCCATCGATGTGGTGCTGTGGAGCGCTTCGGGCAAGGTCCTGGCCAGCGTCGGGCCGTCGAAATTCGACCTGCTGCTGCCCGAGCGGCCCAGCGCGCAGCAGATGCGTGCGCTGCGCGAGCAGCAGGCCTCGGCGCGCATCGAGGGGCTCGATGACGTGTCGGCGGTCGACGATCCCGAGGCCCTGGCACGCATGCTGGACGCGGTGCGCGTGCGCACGCTGGCGCTGGTGCCCAATCCCGCCGTCGGCCTGCTGGCCGAGGCGCGCTACGTGCAGGCCACGCTGAAGATGCCGGTGGCGCTGCTGACCAACGCCATGGCGGTGCAGGAGGCAAACCGCGAATACCAGGAGCGTGCGCTGGCGCGCGAAGGCCTGCAGCGCATGTATATAGGCACGCTCACCCTGAGCCTGTTCCTGGCGGTGTTCGGTGCCATCTTGCTGGCCGTGGTGCTGGGCAATCAGCTGGCGCGGCCGCTGCTGCTGCTGGCGCAGGGCGTGCGCGAGGTGGCGCGCGGCGATCTGCGCCCCAAGGCCTCGCTGCCCAGCGCCGACGAGCTCAGCGGGCTGACGCGCGCGTTTGCGCTGATGACGCGGCAGCTGGCCGAGGCGCATGCTGCGGTGGGCCAGAGCATGGCCGATGTCGATGCGGCGCGCTCCAACCTGCAGACCATCCTGGACAACCTGACTTCGGGCGTGATCGTGCTCGACGAGACCGGCCATGTGGTGTCGAGCAACCCCGGCGCGACGCGCATCCTGCGCGTGCCCATGGCCGCCTACCAGGGGCGCCTGCTGGAGGAGGTGCCGGGCCTGGCGGAATTCGCGCAGATGGTGCGCGAGCAGTTTGCCCAGTTTCTCGGCGAGCGCGGCGCGGCGCCGGGGCGCGACCGCTGGCAGATGGTGCACGAGGTCCACGGCACGGGCGGCGGCGGCGGCGTGGTGCAGGACAGCACCAGCCTGGTGGTGCGCGGCGCCGAGCTGCCGGGCAGCCAGCGGCTGCTGGTGTTCGACGACATTTCCGAGATCGTGTCGGCCCAGCGCGCGCAGGCCTGGGGCGAGGTGGCGCGGCGCGTGGCGCACGAGATCAAGAATCCGCTGACGCCGATACAGCTGTCGGCCGAGCGTCTGGCCATGAAGCTGATGGACAAGCTGGCGCCCACCGAGCAGGCGCTGCTGGGCAAGTCGGTGAAGACGATCGTCGAGCAGGTGGGCGCCATGAAGCACCTCGTGGACGAGTTCCGCGATTACGCGCGCCTGCCCGCGGCCCAGCTGGTGCCGCTGGACCTCAACGGCCTGCTGGCCGATGTGCTGCATCTTTACGGCGAGGAGAATGCGGCAGTGCGCATCAACGCGCAGCTCGACCCGAACTGCCCCTGGATTGCAGGGGATGCGCAGCAACTGCGGCAGATCGTGCATAACCTGCTGCAAAATGCCCAGCATGCCACCGAGCAGGCCGCTGCCGAGAACGGCAGCGCTCCCGAGGCGGTGGAGCTGGCCACGCAATGGAACGAAGTCACCGGTCGCGTGCATTTAAGCATCAGCGATCGAGGGACAGGATTTCCCGCGAATATCCTGCAGCGGGCCTTCGAGCCCTATGTCACAACCAAGGCACGCGGCACCGGTTTGGGCCTGGCCGTGGTCAAGAAAATCGCAGATGAGCATTCGGCCCGCATCAACTTGAGCAACCGGGTGGAAAACGGGGTAGTGCGGGGAGCCCAAGTGTCGCTATCATTTGCCCCAGTAACCAAGGTCCTCGCAGAGGACGCCGCTCAGCGCAGTACATAGGCGTTTCAATACACATGGCAAACATACTGGTGGTCGACGACGAACTGGGGATTCGGGATCTGTTGTCTGAGATCCTCAATGACGAAGGACATAGCGTCGATCTGGCCGAGAACGCGACCCAGGCCCGGGCGGCACGCCTTTCCGGCAGCTATGACCTGATCCTGCTGGATATCTGGATGCCCGATACGGACGGCGTGTCGCTGCTCAAGGAATGGTCCGCTGCAGGACAGCTGACCATGCCGGTCATCATGATGAGCGGCCACGCCACCATCGACACCGCGGTGGAGTCCACGCGCATCGGCGCGTTTTCCTTTCTGGAAAAACCGATCACGCTGCAGAAGCTGCTCAAGGCCGTGGAGCAGGGCCTGGCGCGCAGCAGCGCCCAGGCGGCATCGGCGCCCGGCCACGCAGCCCCCGCCGATGTCGCCAGCCCCGCGGCAGCCGCCGAATTGCCGCACCACCATGCGATGTCCGCGGCGGTGCGCGTTTCGGCCGAGACCGGTCCCGAGCAGCACCAGGGCTTCGACCTCGACCGTCCCCTGCGCGAGGCGCGCGACGGCTTCGAGAAAGCCTACTTCGAATTCCATCTGGCGCGCGAAGGCGGCTCGATGACCCGCGTCGCCGAAAAGACCGGCCTGGAGCGCACCCACCTGTACCGCAAGCTGCGCCAGCTGGGTGTCGACCTGGGCCGCAACAAGCGCAATTGAGATTTTTTGAAAAAAATCGCGATTTTCAAATTCGGGTCGAAAAACGCCCCTATAATTTGAGCTTCAGCAGGCCCGGTAGCTCAGTCGGTAGAGCAGAGGATTGAAAATCCTTGTGTCGGCGGTTCGATTCCGTCCCAGGCCACCAAACATGAAGCCCCAGATCAGAAATGGTCTGGGGCTTTTCTGTTTTTCTGCGTGCCAGCCGGATCATTGCGCGTGCCCGGCCGCAGATAAGTCTGGGTGAAAACTGCAGGTACTGCCTCGAGGCAGCCTGCGTGCAAGCCGATGCTCTTGATGCCTGCGAAGCAGTTGCGGCCAGCCGTTGCTGCAGGAGGCGGATCCGGTCTCGCGCAGAGTACCGCATTGGTACTGCCATCGTGGGCCGGCGGGGCTGCAGGCCGATCTCCTGTAGGCGCGACTTGCAGTCGGAGCCGTTCAGCTGTGCGGTAGGGATCAGGCGTGCGGCCCAAGGCGCTGGGAGCGGCCGCCAGGCGCCGCTGTGGCCGACAAGTCCGGGACGCGCCTCAGTCCGGAAACAGCTTCTGTATCTGCTCGATCGTTACCGGTTTGACGAAGTAGTGGTCCACGGTAACAAAGGTGGCCTTGACGCGCGGGTCGTCGGCGGGCGAGCCGGTGATGGCGACCAGGATGACGTCGTCGCCGAACTGCTCGCGAAAACGCCGCGCGAGTTCCAGACCGTCCATGCCGGCCATGGCGATGTCCAGCATGACGCAATGGGGAGGCTCGGTCTGCGCGCGCGCCAGCGCGTCTTGCCCGTTGTAGAAGGGATGGGCGTGGTGCCCCATCAAACCCAGCAGCGTCGCAAGCGAGTCCGCAGCATCTTTGTTGTCGTCAACGACGTAGACTGTCAGCTGATCCAAGATATTCCTTACACGTGCAAGTCAGCGCGAGTGAGCAATTGTGCCCGCGAGCGGCGAAAAAAACACACGGAGTCCCATGGCGCAACAAAAAAAACTGGATGTAACCAACGCCGACCGTTTCCGGCTGCTGGTCGAAGCCGTACAGGACTACGGCATTTTCATGCTGGACCAGTCGGGTATCGTGATGTCCTGGAACGCGGGCGCGGCGCGGCTCAAGGGCTACACGGCCGAGGAAGTGATAGGGCGCCATTTCTCGATCTTCTATCCCGAACCGGCCAAGCAGAGATTGTGGCCCGACCATGAATTGCGGCTGGCTGCGGAGCACGGCACCTACGAGGAGGAGGGCTGGCGCGTGCGCAAGGACGGCAGCATGTTCTGGGCCAACGTGGTGATCACCGCGCTGCGCGATACGGAGGGCAACCTGACCGGTTTCGGCAAGGTCACGCGCGACCTGACCGAGCGCCGGCTGCACGTGGAGGCGCTGCGCCAGAGCGAGGAGCGCTTCCGGCTGCTGATCGAGGGCGTGCGCGACTATGCGATCTACATGCTGGACCCGATGGGCATGATCCAGAGCTGGAACAGCGGCGCCGAGCTGATCAAGGGCTACACGGCGCAGGAGGTCGTCGGCAAGCACTTCCGCATGTTCTTCCGCAGCGAGGACGTGGAGCGGGGGGTGCCGGGCAAGGAGCTGCGCGACTGCCTGAAAAATGGACGCACCGAGGAGGAAGGCTGGCGCGTGCGCAAGGACGGCTCCACCTTCTGGGCGAACATCGTCATGGCGCCGATGTGGGGCGCCGACGGCACGCACCTGGGCTTTGCCAAGGTCACGCGCGACATGACCGAAAGCCGGCGGCTGCGCGAGCTCGAGCATTCGTCGCGGCAGATGAACGAGTTCCTGGCGATGCTGGCGCACGAGCTGCGCAATCCGCTGGCGCCGATCCGCAATGCGGTGTCGATCCTGCAGCTCGAGCCCGCGCCCAGCACCACGGTGCGCACCAGCCGCGACATGATCGACCGCCAGCTGTCGCATCTGACGCGCCTTGTCGACGACCTGCTGGACGCGGGCCGGCTGACCAGCGGCAAGATCCGCATCAAGCCGGAGCTTATCTCCTTCAACAAGGTGGTGGCCCGCGCCATCGAGGCCACGCGCCCGGCAATGGACGCGCGCTCGCACCGTTTCAAGCTGCTGGTGCCGCCCGAGGACCTGTGGGTCAACGCCGACGAGACACGGCTGGCGCAGGTGCTGCAGAACCTGCTGAGCAACGCCACCAAGTTCACCCCCGTGGGCGGCGAAATCACGCTGTCGGCGCGCGTCGAGGGCGGACGGCTGCACGTCGATGTCGAGGACAATGGCGAAGGCATCTCCGCGGCCGCGATGGACAGCATCTTCGAGCTCTTCTCGCAGGGCGACGGGCTGGCGGCGTCGCGCCAGTCGGGTCTGGGCATCGGGTTGTCGCTGGCGCGCTCGCTGGTCGAGATGCATGGCGGCTCGATCTCGGCCAGGAGCCCGGGCGTCGGGCAGGGCAGCGTGTTCAGCTTCGAGCTGCCGGGTGCCATCGTCAAGTCGGGCCTGGCCGATGGCGACAACCCGGAGCTCAAGTCCAGCCTGGCGGTGCGCATGCTCGTCGTGGACGACAACCGCGATGCGGCGGACAGCCTGGCCGAGATCCTGCGCCTGCTGGGTTACCGGGTGAGCACCGCCTACGACGGACGCTCGGCACTCGAGGCCGCGCTCCGGGACAAGCCCAGCGCGGTGTTCCTCGACATAGGCATGCCCGACATGGACGGGCCCTCGGTGCTGCGTGCCCTGCGCGCGCTGCCGGGTGGAAAAGCCATCCATGCCACGGCGGTGACCGGCTATGGCGCCGGAGACGAGCGCGCCGAGCGCCCGGACTTCGCGGGCTTCGACACGCGTCTGCTCAAGCCGGTGGCGCTGGAGGACCTGCAGAAGCTGCTGAGCATGGCGGGGCTTGCATGAAGCCGCTCAGCGAATCGACAAGCCTGCGGTCTTGATGGCCTGCGCATAGCGCGGCTGCTCGGTCTGCAGGCTCCTGGCGAGATCGGCCGAGGAGCCGCCCGCCACCTTGAAGCCCTGCGCCTCGAGCTGCGCGCGCACTTCGGGCGACTGCAGCACCTGGTTGATGTCGCGGTTGATCTTCTGCACGATGGCTGGCGGCGTGCCTGCGGGCGCGAAGTAGCCCTGCCAGCTTTCGACCGAGAAATTCGGCAGTTGCGCGGCTTCGGCAATCGTCGGCACGCCCGGCAGCGCCGGCGAGCGGTAGCTGGTGGTGACGGCCAGCGCGCGCAGCTTGCCGGCGCGCACGTATTCGGTCACTGCGGCCAGCGTGATCAGCGTGGCGTTGGCATGGCCGGCAAGCACGTCGACCGAAGCCGGGCCGCCGCCGGGGTAGGGAATGTAGTTGACCTTGGCGCCGGTTTCCTGCGCCAGCATTTCATGCGCCACATGCGCGATGCCGCCATTGCCCGGCAACGCCAGGCTGATGCTCTCGGGCTGCGCCCTGGCGCGCGCCAGGTATTCGGACAGCGTGTTGATGCCGGTGCCGGGGTTCACCACCAGCACCTGCGGGTTGACCACGGCCTTGACGACCGGAACGAAGCTGCGCGCCGAGTCGTAGGGCAGCTCGCGGAACAGGATGCTGTTGAGCATCAGCCCCTCGCCCTGCTGCAGCAGCGTGTAGCCATCGGGCGCGGCCTTGGCGACCTTGGCGGCGCCGATGGTGCCGCTGGCGCCGGCAACGTTCTCGACGATCACCGTCTGCCCCCACAGCACCGACAGCCGCTCGCCCAGCGTGCGCGTCAGCTTGTCGGCGCTGCCACCCGGCGCGATCGGCACGATGATGCGCACCGGCTTGCTAGGGAACGTCGCGGCGGCATCCGGGGCGGCGTGCAGCGCGGACATATGCAGCGCGGCGCCGCCGGCGGCCGCAAGGGCCACAGCCGAGGCCAGGGTGCGCAGGAAGAAACGTTTGGTGCTCATGGGAGAACTCGGCAGGATGTATGGATAGCCAGAATCTAGGCGTCGCCCCGCACCGAGTGAACGAAGCTTTTCGGCTATCGATCTGCGCTTTTCTTCGTTGGACCAGCGCGGGCGCGTGCGTACCGTGGGGGCGTTTTCCTGCAAGGCCCACCATGACCCAGACCCATGTTTCCCTCGATTTCAGCGGCAGCGACGTTGCCAGCCGCCGCGCCGCCGCCGTTGCGGACTTCATTGCCCAGGCGCGGCGCCTGGTGCCCGACCCCGAGCGCGCGGCGCCCGAACAGCTGCGCGCCGTCGCCACGCTGCTCGAGCGCCTGGGAACGCAGCGCGCGCTGTTTGCGCCCGAGCATTTCCCGGTGTCGGCGCAGAACCCGTCGCAGGTGTACCGCCTGAGCGAGGACGCGGCGGGCCGCTACGCGCTCTACCTGTCGGCGGGGCTGCCGGGCAAGTCGCAGCCGCCGCACGACCACACGACCTGGGCCATCATTGCCGGGGTCGCGGGCAACGAGCGCAATGTGTTCTTGCGCCGCGACAAGACCCAGGACCCGGCGCGCGACGCGCTCACTGCCGAGCGCAGCGTCGATGTGACGCCCGGCGTGTCGGTCGTGCTCTCGCCCACCGATGTGCACACCATCGAGCTGGTCGGCGACGAGCCCGGCCTGCACCTGCATTTCTACGGCCTCGCCATCGACCGCCTGCCCGGGCGCGTGGTGTTCGAAAGCCGCGAGGGCGGCAGCTACCGCACCTTCGGCCCGCCGAAATCCATTCGCCATGCGCTGATCTCGCCCCGGGCGCTCAAGGCCGCGCTGTCCGACGGCGAGGAGATCGCCGTGCTCGATGTGCGCGAGACCGGCGTGTTCGCGCACCGCCATATCCTGTTCGCGGCCTCGGCGCCGCTGTGGCGCATCGAGCTGCTGATCGACCGCCTGGTGCCGCGCCGCGGCACGCGCATCGTGCTGGTCGATGGCAACGAATCGCTGTCGCACCAGGCCGCGGCCAAGCTCGCGCGCCTGGGCTGGCGCAATGTGTCGGTGCTGCAGGACGGCACCGAGGGCTGGGCCGCCGCGGGCTTCGAGATCTTCAGCGGCACCAATGTGCCGAGCAAGGCCTTTGGCGAAGTCGTCGAGCACGAGAAGCACACGCCCTGGATCACTTCCGACGAACTGCACGCGCGCGTCGAGCGCGGCGACAACATCGTGGTGGTGGACAGCCGCACGCCCGAGGAATTCGCGGCCTTCAGCCTGCCGTTCGCGCACAGCCTGCCGGGCGCGGAGCTGGTCTACCGCATCGGCGAGATCGCGCCCGACCCCGAAACCTTCGTGGTGGTGAACTGCGCGGGCCGCACGCGCAGTATCGTCGGCGCGCAGACGCTGATCGATGCCGGCATTCCCAACCGCGTGGCCTCGCTGCGCAACGGCACCATGGACTGGCTGATGACGGGCCGCACGCTGGCGCACGGCCGGGAGGCAAGCTTCCCGGAGCCCGCGCCTGAAACGCTGGCCCAGGCGCGCGAACGTGCCGCCGCCGTGGCGCAGCGCGCGGGGGTGCAGCGCATCGATGGTGCGGAGCTGGCGCGCTTCGAGGCCGAGGCCAACGAACGCTCCCTCTATCGCTTCGATGTGCGTACGCAGCAGGAATACGAGGCTGGCCATCTGCCGGGCTGGCGTTGGGCGCCAGGCGGCCAGCTGGTGCAGGCGACCGATGAATACGCCGCGGTGCGCGGCGCGCGCATCGTGCTGGCCGACTGGGACGGCGTGCGCGCGCTCACGACGGGCGCGTGGCTGGCGCAGCTCGGCGGCTACGAAGTCTATGTGTTTGCGCCGCCCGCGCTGGCCACGCTGGAAGTGGGCAGCGAGCCGGTGCGCGTGCTGGCCTCGCATGCGCCGGCAAAGCTGGTGTCGCCGCAGCAGGCCCATGCGCTGGTGCAGGCCGGCCAGGCCAGCATCTTCGACATCGACCGCCGCGCGGCCTTCGAGAAGCAGCACATCGCCGGCGCGCGCTTTGCGGTGCCGGACCGCCTGGAGTCCTTTGTGGCGGAACTGCCGCAGGAGCAGGCCGTGCTGCTGCATTCGCCCGATGGCGTGCTGGCGCGCATTGCCGCGGCCGAGCTGGCGGCGCGCACCGGGCGCGACGTGCGCGCGATTGCCGGCGGCACCGCGGCCTGGATAGCCGCAGAGCTGCCGCTGGCGCGCGGCGCCGAAGGCGTACTGACGGGGGATGACGACCATTGGTACAGCCCTTATGCGCACCATGATCTGGAACTGCGCAACGCGGGCTTCCAGCGGTATCTGGACTGGGAGCTGGGGCTGGTGGCGCAGCTCGAGCGTGAGGGGGCTACGGGGATGCGGTTGGTGGCGGGGTGAGGGGCGGCAGTCCGCAAGGGCTGCTGCTGGAAGGCAAGCAACAACGGCGCTCTTGGGCGCCGTTGTTGTTGGCAGAGGTGTTGTGTTTGGACGGCCGTCCTCAAATTGAGCGCAGGCCCTTCATCCTTCGACAGGCTCAGGACGAACGGTCGAAAGTCCGTTCGCCCTGAGCTTGTCGAAGGGTGGTTCCACTGCGATGGAAGAGCGCTCCTCCACCCGCGCAAACGCCTGCCCCAGATCCGCAATCAGATCCTGCGGCTCCTCCAGCCCCACATGCAGCCGCACGACGGGCTGGGTGCCGCTCCAGAAGCTGTGCTCGCGCACGCGGTCGCGTGCGGCAACCAAGGCCAGGCTTTCGTAGCCGCCCCACGAGGCGCCAATGGCAAAGAAGCGCAGCGCATCGACAAAGGCCTCGGCGCCGCGCGCGTCGATGGCGTCTTCAAATGCGAAAGACACCAGGCCGTTCGCGCCGCTGAAGTCGCGCTTCCACAGTGCGTGGCCGGGGTCCGAGGGCAGCGCGGGATAGAACACGCGGCCGACCTGGGGCTGCTCGAGCAGCCATTGGGCCACCTGCGTTGCATGGCGCTGGTGCTGCGCCAGCCGCACCGGCAGCGTGCGCAGGCCGCGCAGCGCCAGGTAGGCGTCGTCGGCGCCGACCGTCAGGCCCAGCGCTTCATGGGCCGTGGCGATCTTCCCGGACAACTCGGCCGAATCGGTGACCACGATGCCCTGCATCACATCCGAATGGCCGCAGATGTATTTGGTCGAGGCGTGGATGGAGATGTTCGCGCCCAGCGCCAGGGGCTGGTGGAACCAGCCGCCGCTCCAGGTGTTGTCGATGGCCACGGGAATGCCATGCGCGCGCGCGATGGCGCCCAGCGCGGGCAGATCCAGCACCTCATAGAGCAGCGAGCTGGGTGATTCGAGATAGATCAGCCGGGTGTTCGGGCGGATCCTCGCGGCCAGGTCGTCCCGCGAGGGCGAGAAGTATTCGAGCGTGATGCCCAGGCGCTGCAGCAGCGTGTCGTCGACGCGGCGCACCGGCGAGTAGACGCTGTCGGCCACCAGCGCATGGTCGCCGGGCGCCAGCAGCGCCAGCAGCACCAGCGTGATGGCCGACAGCCCCGAGGGCGCGAGAAAGGCGCGGTGCCCGCCTTCGAGTGCCGTCACAGCGTCCTCCAGCGCCCGGTGGGTGTCGAGGCCATGGCGGCCATAGGTGGCAATGCGTTCGCCCGCGCTGCGGCGATGGTTGTGCTCGGCATGGGCGGCGCTGCTCTCGAAGCGCACGGTGCTGGTGCGCACCACGGGCACGTTGACGGGACCGGAGCCGCCGCGCAGATCGGGTGCGCCGGCGTGCAGCAGGCGCGTGGTGCGGCCTGTATGGGTGGGAGTGTTGGTCATCGATATTTCTTGGGGCAATGGATCAAAGGGCAAAGCGCAGCTGGCTGGCGCGCAGCGTTTCGGCACTCGCCGAGCTCCGGCGCTGCGTTGCGCACGCGCGGGCCTTCGCCTGGCACGACGCCCGGCGCGCGCTGCAGGAACTGGCGCGTGCGCTCGCTGCGCGGCTGGCCGAAGATCTGCGACACAGGCCCGTGTTCCACAATGCGGCCGGCCTCGGTGAAATGCACCTGGTCGCTGATCTCCTCGGCAAAGCGCATCTCGTGCGTGACCAGCACGCAGGTCAGGCCTTCGCGCACCAGCTCGCGGATCACGGTGAGCACCTCGCCCACGGTTTCGGGATCGAGCGCGGAAGTGACTTCGTCGAACAGGATCAGCTCGGGCTGCATGGCCAGCGCGCGCGCAATCGCCACGCGCTGCTGCTGTCCGCCCGAGAGCTCGCCAGGGTAGGCATCGGCCTTGTGCGCGAGCCGCACCTTCTCGAGCAGCACGCGCGCATCGCGTTCGGCCGCGGCGTGGCTGCGGCCGATCACGCGGGTTGGCGCGATCACCAGGTTCTGCAGCACCGTGAGGTGCGGAAACAGGTTGTACTGCTGGAACACGAAACCCACGCGCTTGCGCAGCGCGATCAGCTCGGCCTCGGTGCGCAGCGCATCGACGCGCGTGCCGCCCACGGAGATCTCCCCGGCCTGCGGCCGCAGCAGCCCGGTGATGCAGCGCAGGATGGTCGACTTGCCCGAGCCCGAGGGCCCGATGATGGACACCGCCTGGCCGCGCCGCACCTCGAGATCGATGCTCTTGAGCACGGCGTTGTCGCCAAAGGACAGGTGCACGTTCCTGAGCTGCACCAGCGGCGCTTGCGCAGCCGGGGCCGTGTGCCTGGCGAGAAAGGAATCAGTGGCGTTCATGGCGTCGCTCCAGGGCGCGGGTGGCGCGGGCAATGGGGTAGCAGTAGGCGAAGAACAGCGCCAGCAGCGTGAAATAGACCAGGATGGTGAAGTCGGTGCGCACCACGGTGTTGCTGGCGATCTGCGCCATGTCGACCACGTCGTGCACGCCCACCAGCGAGGCCAGCGAGGTGCTCATGGTGATGCTGGCGTAGAGGTTCATCCAGGGCGGCAGCATGCGCCGCAGGCACTGCGGCAGCACGATCAGGCGCAGGACCTGGCGGCGCCTGAAGGCCAGCGACTGCGCCGCCTCCCACTGGGCGCTCGGGATCGACTGGATCGCGCCGCGGAAGATCTCGGCCACGTTGGCGCTGGTCGGCAGCGCCAGGCCCAGCACCACCTTGAGCCAGTCGGGGAAGGGAAAGCGCCACTGCCAGAGCTGCACCTCGAAGGGAAACACATAGGTCGTGAAATAGATCAGCACCAGCAGCGGCACATTGCGAAAGGCCTGCACATACAGGCGCGCGATGCGGCGCACGAGGGCTGCGGGCGACAGCAGCAGCGCGCCCACGACCAGCCCGACGATGGTGCCCAGCGCCACGGCCAGCACGCTGATCTCGATGTTGACCCACAGACCGCGCAGCAGCGCCGGCAGCCATTTCCACAGCAACGCCACGGCCTGCGGCGTGGTGCCCGTGGCGCTCCAGAACGCCAGCAGCGCCAGCGATGCCAAGCCGGCCAGCAGCCAGGGACTGCGTGCGAGGCCGAAGCGCCAGGGCGGCGCGATGGCGGGCAGGGCGGCATCATTGGCCATAGCCAGGCATCCTCATTCGTTGTTCGAGCCAGCGGCCCGCCAGGCTCACCAGCCCCGTCAGCAGGCCGAACCACAGCAGGATCAGCAGCAGCAGCTCGAGCACGTTGTCGCGCTGCGACCAGATCATGATCGACTGGTAGGTCACGTCTCCCACCGCGATGGCCGAGGCCACGGCGGTCATCTTCACCAGGTCCACCAGGTTGTTGACCAGCGAGGGCAGTGCAAAGCGCACGGCCAGCGGCAGCTGCACGCGCGCCAGCAGCTGGCGGCGCGAGAACCCCAGCGAACGCGCGGCCTCGAGCGTGGCCTGCGGCACGCTCTCGATGCCCGCGCGCAGCGCCTCGGCGTGGAACACGCCCTTGTGCAGTGAAACGACGATCACCACCCAGATGAAGGGCGTCAGCGGATTCGGGCCCGCGCCCCAGTCGCGCAACTGCTGCGTGATCAGCATGTTGAGCACCAGGAAGGCGCAGTACAGCTGCACCAGCGTCGGCGTGTTGCGCGTGACTTCGACCACGGCGCGCGCCGGCGCCGCGAGCCAGGCGCGGCCCGAGGCCAGCAGCGCGGCCAGCAGCACGCCCACCGCCAGGCTGCCGGGAATCGTCAGCAGGCACAGCTGCAGCGTCACGCCCAGGCCGCGCACGAAGGCCTGGCGCTCCATGTCGTCCAGCATGAAGGCGTAGTTCAGGCCCAAGGCCTTGAGTGCCTGCACGCCCTGCACCAGCAGGCTATCGCTCATGCTGCGGCTTCAGCGCGAGGCGGTCTTGAACTTCGCTTGCTGTTCGGCAAGAAAAGGGTTGGCCGGTGCAATGCCGACGCGCTTTTCGGTGTCGATCAGCCAGCCGCTGCGGTGCCATTCCCGCACCACCTTGTCGACCGCAGCAATGGTGTCGGCCTCGCCCTTGCGCGTCCAGACCACCGACGGCGCCGGCAGGATCTCGCTGGCGATGGGCGCGGCGTACTGCGTCCATTCGGGATTGCTGCGCACCAGCGGGTGGATCAAAGTGCTGTCATGCACGGCCGCCACGCAATTGCCGCCGCGCAGCGCCAGCAGCGAATCCGACGCGCTCTTGTAGCCCTGCACCTGCGCGCCGTATTCGGCGGTGAGCGGTTTGGCAAAGCTGCTGCCCTGCGACACGCAGACCGGCTTGCCGCGCAGGTCGGCCCATTGCGCGATGCCGCTGTCCTTGCGCACGGCAGCGGCGCCGCCCACGCGGTAGAAGGGGGTGGGCGCGTAGCCCAGGATCTCCGCGCGGTCGGGGTTGAGCTCCATCGAGGCAATCAGCAGATCGACCTTGCCGGACTGCAGGAACTGCACGCGCGTCGCCGTCTGCACCTGCACCAGCTCCGCCTCGGCCCCCAGGCCCTTGGCCAGGGCGCGCGCGAGTTCGGGGTTCCAGCCCACGAGCTGCTGGGTCGCGGCATCGATGGAGCCAAAGGGCCCGCCATTGATCAGCACGCCGATGGTGACCTTGCCGCGCTGCTTGATCCTGTCCAGCGTGGCATCGGCATGGGCGGTGCCGGCCAGCAGCGCGAGGGCGGCGGCCACGCCGGTCAACGGCCGGGCGAAGGAGCAGAAAGAGGCTTGGAGGTGGCGCATGGCGGGCAAAAGAAAATGGCAGATGGGCAGTGATCTTCTGGCAGCCCGGCCGATGCGCCAACAAAGCTTATCGATGAACGATATGCGGGCAATGCGTTAAGGCGCTGGGCCCGCTGGCGGCCGTTTATCGATGGCGTTTGTTCATGTGGCGTGAACATTGCCCAAGCCTGGACAACCAAGACCTTTCTCAGGGAGCGCTGGAGGTCGCCTCAGCTTTGGGCAGCCTGAACCCTGCCAGCTCATCAGGCTCGCATTGCGCAATCAGGCCGGTTTCCCACGCCAGATAGCGGCGCGCGGCGTCGAGGTTGCCGTCGTGGCGGTCGTGCACGAAGAACAGGTAGTCGATGGCTTCGCTGTCGGCGGGGCTGTACGGCGTGCTTTCGACGGGCAGGCCTGCGGCCACCCAGTCGGCGGCATGCGCCCATCGCAGCGTGCCTGCGTCGCGCTGCGGCAGCTCGCCCAGCGCCAGCGCGGCGGTGGCGGCATCGGGGGTGAGCAGCAGCACGGGCTGGCCATCGCGTGCCGCGGCTTGCAACTGCGCGGCCAGGCGCGGGCGCACGGACCAGAGCGCGCCGGCGGCATGCTGCTGACGGTAGGCCGGCGAAGGCTGCAGGTCGACGAGCAGCGGCGCATGGCTTGCGACCCAGGCGGCGAGGTCCTGCGCTGCGATGGGCGCGGTGGCGGGCTGGGGCGCGGCAGCGGTGTCGGGCGGCAGGTGCAGCGGCGCGTGGATGCCGCCCTGCACGGTCGCGGTTTCATAGCCCAGGCGCCAGAGCCAGCTGGCGACGACCGGCGCGCGCACCGCTTCGTCGTCGAGCAGCAGCACGCGGCTGTGGCGCACGCCGATGCTCTGGTCGGTGGCCTGCAGCAGCTGGCCGCCGGGCGCATGGTGCGCGCCGGGCAGCGTGCCGGCGGCGAATTCCTCGGCGCTGCGCACGTCGAGCACATAGGTGGTGCGCGTGCGGTCGTCGATCCAGGCCTGGGCCTGCGCGGCATCGAGCTGCGGCACGCCGACTTCGGCAGCCAGCGCGGCGGCTGCGGCCTGGTCCTGCGCGCGGGCTTTGCCGTTGGCAGGGCTGCTGCGCGGGCTGCCGTGCTCGAGCTGCAGGCCCGCGAGCGCCCAGCCCTGGGTGCCGTTTTCCAGCGCCAGCACGGGGTTCGGCACGCCCAGGCTGCGCAGGATCTGTGCGCCGATGATGCTGCGCGTGCGCCCGGCGCAATGCACGACGATGGGCATGTGCGGATCGGGCGCCAGCGCCTGCCAGTGCAGCGCCAGCTCGCCGTTGGGCACGGGCGTGGCACCGGGAATGGTCATCTTGCGGTGCTCGGCGAGCGTGCGGCCGTCGAGCAGCACCAGCGGCTCGCCCGCCTGCTGGCGGCGCTGCAGTTCCTGCGCCGACAGGCGCGGCGTGTCGAAGGCATGTTCCACCAGTTCGCCAAAGGTCTTGGAGGGCAGGTTCACGCCCTGGAAAAGCACATAGCCGGCCGCGGCCCAGCCAGGGGCGCCGCCCTCGAGCACATGCAACTGGGTGTAGCCCAGCGCCGCAAGGCGCGCGGCGGCGCGCTCGGCCACGCCATCGCCGGCGTCGAGCAGCACCACGCGCGTGTCGCGGCGAGGAGCCAGGCGGGGGACATCCTTTTCCAGCTGGCTGTAGGGCGCGGGAATGGCAAAGAAGGGGTGGCCTTCGCCGAACTGGCCGGCTTCACGCACGTCGAGCAGCGCGATTTCGGCGCCGTCATTGAGCCAGGCGCGCAGGGTGGTGGCGGGGATGGGGAGGAAGAGGGGGAGGGCATGGGAAAGGAGATGAGTGCGCGCTGCAATGGATGGATCGGCTGACAGCGCTGCGCGCTGCCAGATCGAATCTATGCATGTGCCACTGCATTTCCAACGAAGAAATGTGCATATGCAATGTGGGAAAACTTCTTTGGGGAATTGCCTTCTGGTGCAGGGCATGTCCTTTCTTGAGGACAGGCCGTCCATGGTTCGACAGGCTCACCACGAACGGTCGAGAGGGCAGGCTCACCACGAACGGTCGAGAGGGCAGGCTCACCACGAACGGTCGAGAGGGCAGGCTCACCACGAACGGTTTTTCCGTTCGCCCTGAGCTTGCCTGGGCGGCCCCGTCGAAGGGTGGACGTCCTGCCCTCAATAGACCCGGAGGCCTTCGCCAAGTTAAACCCTCGCTTCGGCCTCACCCACAACGATTTCCCCCCATTCCCCCGGAAATCCACCCGCGCCGGGTTAAGCTTTGCGCTTTGCGCAACGGCCGGAGACAGGAAATCCAGCCGCATGGCGCTGCATTCCAAGGACAAAACGTTGGCATCGACACTGCAGCCAGGGCTCATTGCCCTGCATGGCAACCGCACCGAAACCCTGGCCGAGACGGTGTTCTCGTGGCTGCGCGCGCATCCGCTCGGGGCATTGGAGCAGGAAGTGGTGTTGGTGCAGAGCAACGGCATGGCCGAGTGGTTCAAGATGGGCATGGCCGAGGCGCTGGGCGTGTGCGCCGCGGCGCGCGTCGAGCTGCCGGCGCGTTTCCTGTGGCGCACCTACCGCCAGGTGCTGGGCGCCGCTGCCGTGCCGCGCCAGTCGCCGCTGGACAAGACGGCGCTGACCTGGCGGCTGATGCGGCAGTTGCCGGAGTGCGCGGCGCAGGACGGGTACGAATCGATTGCCGGGTTTCTGTCGCCTGGAGACCCGGAGCGGTTGCTTCAGTTGGCCGAGCGGCTGGCCGATTTGTTCGACCAATACCAGATCTACCGCTCCGATTGGCTCGACGACTGGGCCGCCGAACGCGATGTGCTGCGCACGCCAGGCAAGCCGGACATCCCGGTGCCCGAGGAGCAGATCTGGCAGCCGAAGCTGTGGCGCTGCATCCTGGCGGGCCTGAGCGAGGCCGAGCGCGCCAGCACCCGGCCCGAGCTGCACCGCCAGGTGATCGCGGCGCTCGAGGGCGATACGCCGCCGGCGCGGCCCATCGCGCGGCGCGTGGTGCTGTTCGGCATGAGCCATCTGCCGCTGTCGATGCTGCAGACGCTGGCCGCCATGGCGCGCCACAGCCAGATCCTGCTGGCCGTGCCCAATCCCTGCCGCTTCCACTGGGCCGATGCCATCGACGGGCGCGAGCTGCTGCGCATGCAGCGCCGGCGCCAGCCACTGAAGAACGGGCGCGACCTGGCCGCCTTGCCGCTGGAGATGATGCATGCGCATGCGCACCCGCTGCTGTCGTCCTGGGGCCGGCAGGCGCGCGACTATGTGCGCCAGCTCGATGCCTTCGAGACCGTGCTGCCCGCGGGCGCGGTGGCCGAGCTGCCGCGCGTGGACATTTTCGACGAGGAAGTCGACCCCGAGGCGCCGCTGCTGGCCCAGGTGCAGCAGGCCATCCGCGACATGGTGCCGCTGGGCGAGCACCCGCGCAGCGCCGTGCCGCGCAGCGACCGTTCCATCGTTTTCCACTGCGCGCACAGCATCGTGCGCGAGCTCGAGGTGCTGCACGACCAGCTGCTGGAACTGCTGGCCGAGCCCGCTCCGCCCGGCGGCCGGGCGCTGCAGCCGCGCGATGTGGTGGTGATGGTGCCGGCCATCGAAGGCGTGGCGGCCTCCATCCGCGCGGTGTTCGGGCAGTACGGCCGCCACGATCCGCGCCACATTCCCTTTGACATCGCCGACCTGAGCGCCAGCGACAACAACCCGCTGGTCGCGGCGCTGCAGTGGCTGCTGCGCCTGCCGCGCCAGCGCTGCCGGCTGAGCGAGCTGCGCGACCTGCTGGACGTGCCGGCCGTGTCCGCGCGCTTCGGGCTCGATCCCGAGAACCTGCCCCAGCTCAGCGCCTGGATGGCGGGCGCGGGCATCCGCTGGGGGCTCAATGCGAAGCAGCGCGGCGCGCTCGGGCTCGAGGCCTGCGGCGAGCAGAACAGCGCCTGGTTCGGCCTGCACCGCATGCTGCTGGGCTTTGCCAGCGGCAGCGGCCCGCATACGGGTGGCGCGCACGCTGGGGGGCCATTGCATGAAGGCTCGGGGCTGGCGCAGATCGAGCCCTATGCCGAAGTCGGCGGACTGGACGCCGAGCTCGCGGGCCAGCTGGCGACGCTGCTCGAGCGCCTGCTGGACTGGTGGTCATTGGCTGGCGAAGCCTGCGATCCCGCGGGCTGGGCGCGGCGCTTTCGCCAGCTGCTGGCGGACTTCTTTGCGGCCGAGACCGATGGCGACCGCGCGCTGCTGGCAGCTCTGGACAATGCACTCTCTTGTTGGCTGGAAGCTTGCGAGCTGGGCGGCTTCGACGACGATGTCGAGCTGCCCGTGGCCCAGCAGGCCTGGCTGGACATCGTGCAGCAGCCCTCCGTGGACAGCCGTTTCCGCGCCGGCGGCGTCACCTTCTGCACGCTGATGCCGATGCGCGCCATTCCCTTCGAGGCCGTGTGCCTGCTGGGCATGAACGATGGCGACTACCCGCGGCGCGCGATGCGCAGCGATTTCGACCTGATGGCGCTGCCGGGCCAGCTGCGCGCCGGCGACCGCGCGCGCCGCGACGACGACCGCCAGCTGATGCTCGAGGCGCTGCTGTCGGCGCGGCGCATGCTCTACATCAGCTGGGCCGGGCGCAGCGTGCGTGACAACAGCGAACAGCCGCCCTCGGTGCTGGTGTCGCAGCTGCGCGACTACCTGGCCGCGGGCTGGACCGGCGAGGGCGGCGAGGAGGGCAGCCTGCTGGCGCAGCGCAGCTTCCAGCATCCGCTGCAGCCCTTCAGCCGGCGCTATTTCGCGCCCGATTCGCCGCTGCGCACCTATGCGCGCGAATGGCGTGCGGCGCACCTCCTGCAGGCCGATGCCGCGGCTGCCGCCGTGCCTCCGCTGGCACCCTTCGTGCCCGATATCCAGGTGCCGCTGACGCTGGCGCAGCTGCACAGCTTCGTGCGCCACCCGGCGCAGGCCTTTTTCCGCAGCCGCCTGAACGTGCGTTTCGACAAGGAACTGGAGCTGAGCTTCGACGAGGAGGCCTTTGGGCTGCAGGGCCTGGCGGGCTATCGCCTGGTGGAGCAGCTGCAGCAGCAGATGGTGGCCGAGATCGAGGCCGCGCCCGCGCAGCATGCACCGGCGCCGCAGGCGCTCGAGCAGCGCGTGGCGGCGCATCTGGCGCGCATCCAGCGCGCGGGCGCGCTGCCGCTGGCGGGCCTGGGCGCGCGCAAGAGCGCCGAGCTGCAGGAGGCGGTGCTGCCCTCGCTGCAATCGTGGCTGGCGCACCGCCAGCGCTTCGACCGGCCGCTGCAGCGCCAGCGCCTGCATCTGGCGCAGGACGGGCTGGTGCTCGACGATTGGCTCGAGGACCTGCGCGTGCCCGACGGCGATGGCGAGGCCGTGCCGGCATGGCTGGCACTGCAGGCGCGCGCGCTGCTGGGGCCGCGCGGCGAGGTCAGGCCGTCGGCGGTGCTGCTGCCCTATCTGCGCAGCCTGGTGGCCGCGGCCTGCGGCGTGGCGGTGCAGGGCATCGTGGCCGGGCGCGACGCGACGCTGGTGCTGCAGCCGATGCCGCAGGGCGAGGCACTGGCGCAACTGCAGACGCTGCTGCAGGTCTGGCAGGCGGGGCAGGACAGCCCGCTGCCGCTGCCGCTCAAGACCGCGCTGGCCGCGGCCGCCGCGGGAGAGGACCTGACGCGCGTGGAGACGGTCTACGAAGGCGACGGCTTTGCCCAGGCCGGCGAGGCCGATGATGCCTGCTGGGCGCGCATCTATCCCGATTTCGATGCCTTGCTGGAAGACGGGCGCTTCGCGCCGCTGGCCGAGGCGGTGCATGCGCCGCTGCTGGCCTGGCTGGCCGAGCAGGTGCAGGTGCTGGAGCCCGGCGAAGTCGCTGCGGTGATCTATTCTTCGCCGATGGAGCCGGCATGAGCCATGTATTGAATGCGCGCGACTTCCCGCTGTGGGGCAGCCGCCTGATCGAGGCCAGCGCCGGCACGGGCAAGACCTGGACCATTGCCGCGCTCTACCTGCGGCTGGTGCTGGGCCATGGCGAGGAGAACGCGCACCCGCGCGCGCTGATGCCGCCCGAGATCCTGGTCATGACCTTCACGCGCGCCGCGACGCGCGAGCTCTCGGACCGCATCCGCGCGCGCCTCACGGAGGCCGTGCAGTGCTTTCGCGGCGAGCGCGAGCCCGCCGAGCACGACCAGCTGCTGCAGGGCCTGCTGGCCGATCACCCCGAGGGCACCGCGCGCACCCAGGCCGCCTGGCGCCTGGCGATGGCCGCCGAGGCAATGGATGACGCGGCGGTGTTCACCATCGATGCCTGGTGCCAGCGCATGCTGCGCGAGCATGCCTTCGACAGCGGCAATCTGTTCGACGAGGAGCTGGCGGCCGACGAGGAGCAGCTGCGCCGCGACGCGGTGCAGGACTACTGGCGCCAGCAATGCTATCCGCTCGATGGCGAGCCATTGGATGCGGTGCTGGGCATCTGGAGCGGGCTCGATGCGCTGCTCAAGGACATGCACAGCCTGCTGGACCAGGAGATCGATCCCGCGGCCGGCGAAGGCAGCCTGGGCGAGTGCGTGCAGGCCGCGCAGGCCGAGCGTGCCGTGGCCCTGACGGCGCTGGCCGAGGGCTGGGGCGCGCGGGCGCAATCGCTGCGCGACTGGCTCGATGCGCAGGTGGCCGATCACGGCGCGCACTGGGACGGGCGCAAGCTCGCGCCGCGCAATTACACCGGCTGGCTGCAAGGCGTCATCGACTGGGCCGAAGATCCACTGCAGGTGGAGCTGGCGCTGACCGATTCCGCACGCCACCGGCTCAGCTCCGAGGGGCTGCTCGAAGCGCGTAAAAAGGGCGCTCCATCGCTGGCGCTGCCATCCGGTTTCGAAGCATTGCAGCAGCTGTTGGCCGATCACGCCAGGCTGCCGGCGCTGGGCGGCAGGCTGCGCCTGCATGCCGCGGCGCGCGTGCTGCAGCGGCTGGCGCAGCTCAAGCGCCAGCAGGGCACCTTTGGCTTTGCCGACCTGCTGCAGCGCCTGGACCGGGCGCTGGCCGGCGACAGCGGTGCGACGCTGTGCGCGCGCATCAAGTCGCAGTACCCGGTGGCGCTGATCGACGAATTCCAGGACACCTCGCCGCTGCAGTACCGGCTGTTCGACCGTATCTACCGCACGCCGGACAACGATGCGCAGACTGCGCTGCTGCTGATCGGCGACCCCAAGCAATCGATCTACGGCTTTCGCGGCGCCGATATCTACAGCTATCTGCAGGCGCGCAGCGCCACGGCCGGGCGGCACTATGTGCTGGGCACCAACTACCGCTCGACGCAGGCGCTGGTCGATGCCGTCAACCACTGGTTCGGCCAGGCCGAGCGGCGCGATGGCGCCGGGGCCTTCATGTTCCGCAATGGCGATGCAGCCGCCAATCCGCTGCCCTTCCTTCCCGTGCAGGCGCAGGGCCGCAAGGAAGTTTTTCGTGATGGACAGGGCCCGGTGGCGGCGCTGCAGCTGCAGGTCGAGCTCGATGCGATGCAGACCCCGAAGCGCGCGCAACGCGGCTTCGCGGCGCGCTGCGCCGAGCAGATCGTGCAGTGGCTCAACGACCCCGAGGCCGGCTTTGCGGAACCCGGCAAGCCGCTGGCGCGGCTGCGCCCGGCGGACATCGCGGTGCTGGTGCGCACCGGCAGCGAGGCGCGCTCGGTGCGCCGCGAGCTGGGCGCGCGCGGCGTGGCCTCGGTCTATCTTTCGGACAACGAATCGGTGTTCGCCGGCAGCGAGGCGCAGGACCTGGTGCTGTGGCTGCAGGCGGTGGCGGCGCCGCGCGATGCGCGCGCGGTGCGCGCCGGGCTGGCGACGCGGCTGCTCGATCTCTCGCTCGACGAACTCGGCTGGCTGGCAGCTGATGACGAGGCCTTCGATGCGCGCTGCGAGCAATTGCGCGCGCTGCAGGGCGTGTGGCTGGGGCAGGGCGTGCTGGCCATGCTGCGCCAGACGCTGCACCAGTTCGACCTGCCCGCGCGCTGGCTGGCCGACACCGGCGGCGAGCGCCGCCTCACCAACTACCTGCATCTGGCCGAGCTGCTGCAGACCGCGAGCGCGCAGCTCGAGGGCGAGCAGGCGCTGATCCGCTGGCTGGCCACGCAGTGCGCGGGCGAGGGCAGCCACAGCGACGCGCAGATCGTGCGGCTGGAAAGCGATGCCGACCTGGTCAAGGTGGTCACGGTGCACAAGAGCAAGGGGCTGGAATATCCGCTGGTGTTCCTGCCCTTCGCCTGCAGCTTCCGCGAGATCAACCGGCGCATGGACCGTTTCGTCAGCCTGCCGCAGCCCGGCGGCGGGCGCGCGCTGCGCCTGGACTATGACGACGACGAGCTGGCCCAGGCGGATGACGAGCGCCTGCGCGAGGACCTGCGGCTGCTGTATGTGGCGCTGACGCGCGCGCGCCATGCGCTGTGGCTGGGCGTGCCGATGCTGCAGGCCGCGCGCAGCAAGGCCAGCACCTGCCTCAATCACCGCTGCGCCACCGGCTACACGCTGGCCGGGCCTGAGGCGCGCACGCCCGACGACTGGCGCGCGCTGTTGCAAGAGCTCGATGCCGGCACGGCCGGCCTGCGGTGGCAGCCGGTGCAGGATGCGCCGGGCCGCAGCCGGCTGCGCGCGCGCGAGGCGCCGGCGCCGCTGCTCGATGCACCGCACTATGCGGCGCAGTTTGACAGACGCTGGGGCATTGGCAGCTTTTCGTCTCTGGTGCGCGCGCTGGCGGCGTCGGCATTGCCGGTTTCTCCCGTGCCGCAGCAGCAGCCTGCCGATGACGAGCGGCCAATCGAGGCGGATGCACCGGCAGCCGCCGTTGCCGCGCCGGCCGCGCAGGGCGCGGTCTGGCACCGCTTCATGAAGGGGCCGGTCATTGGCAACTGGGTGCACGACGAACTGGAATGGCTGGCGGGCGAGGACTTCGCGCTCGAAGCCGATGGCAACGGCCCGCTGGCCCAGCGCCTGCTGCAGCGCAGCGCGCGCGCCGGGCGCTCCGCCCAGGGTGCTGACCTGGTGCAATGGCTGGCGGCGGTGGTGCACCATCCGCTGGAGCCGCTGGGCGTGCCGCTGTCGGGGCTCGACCAGGTGCTGCCCGAAATGGAATTCTGGTTGCCCGCCGAACAGCTGCCCGCGCCGCGGATCGACGCGCTGTGCCAGCAGCATCTGCTGCCCGGACAGCCGCGGCCCGCACTGCCCGCGCGCCAGCTGCACGGCATGCTGATGGGCTTTGCCGATCTGGTGTTCGAGCAGGACGGGCGCTACTGGGTGCTCGATTACAAGACCAATTTCCTGGGCCGCGATGGGGCAGCCTATGGCGCGCAGGCGCTGGCCGATGCCATGCTGGCGCACCGCTACGACGTGCAGGCCGCGCTCTATCTGCTGGCGCTGCACCGGCTGCTGCAAAGCCGCCTGGGCGACGATTACGACCCGCAGCAGCATCTGGGCGGCGCGCTGTATTTCTTCGTGCGCGGCATCGACGGCCCGGCGCAGGGCATGCATGTGGTGCCGCCCTCGCTGGAGTTGCTCGATGCCCTGGGCGCGCTGCTGGATGCGCCCGATCTGGAGATGGAGGCCCGGCTGCCATGAAAAACGTCGACACGCTGACCTTCGATCTGTTTGCCGAGCTGGAGCCGGAGGCGCCCGTTTCCCCGGCAACGGCTGAAAGTGTTCTGGCTACCCTGCGCGAATGGAGCGAGCAGGGCCTGCTGCGCCATCTCGACATTGCCATGGCGCGCTTCCTGGCCGCGCAGGACCGCGATGCCGCGCCCGAGCTGCTGGTGGCCACGGCCGTGCTGGTGCAGATGGAAGGCCGCGGCCACAGCTGCCTGCCGCTGGCGACGCTGGTGGCCGATCCGAACGCGGTGCTGGCCTGGCCCGCGGATGCGCTCGAAGGCCTCAACGCGCTGTGGGCACAGCTGCCGCGGCAGCTGGGGCAGTGGCAGCAGGCGTTGAAACAAAGCCCGCTGCTGCGCACGGGCAGCGCGCCCGACCACGGCCAGCCGCTGGTGCTGGGCGGGCCCGCGCATGCGCCGCTGCTTTATCTGCGCCGCTATTGGGATTACGAACGCCAGGTGGCGCAGCAGATCACCCAGCGCAGCACGGCGCAACTGGCCGTCGAGAGCGCGAAGGTGCAGCAGTGGCTGGACCGGATGTTTTCTTCTGCCCCCGCGTCCTTCGACTGGCAGCGCCTGGCCTGCGCGGTGGCGCTGCGCGGGCGCTTCTCGGTCATCACCGGCGGCCCCGGCACGGGCAAGACCTACACCGTGGCGCGCCTGCTGGCGCTGCTGTTCGCCACCGCCCCCGAACCCGAGCGGCTGCGCGTGGCGCTGGCCGCGCCCACCGGCAAGGCCGCGGCGCGGCTCAAGCAGTCCATCGATGCCTCGCTCAAGGAATTGCATGGCAGCCTGGGCGGCATGCTGGATCTGGAGACGCTGGTGCAGCGCATGGGCGCGGCGCGCACGCTGCATTCGCTGCTGGGCGCGCGCCCCGACACGCGCGCCTTTGCGTTCCACCATGGCCGGCCGCTGGATGTCGATGTGTTGATCGTCGACGAGGCCTCGATGATCCATGTGGAGATGATGGCCGCGCTGCTCGATGCGCTGCCGGCGGCGGCGCGCGTGATTTTCCTGGGCGACAAGGATCAACTGGCGTCGGTCGAAGCCGGCGCGGTGCTGGGAGACCTGTGCCGCAGTGCGGAAGCCGGCCACTACACGCCCGAGACCGCGCGCTACGCGCTGGACGCGGCCGGCCAGCATGTGCCCGACGCCTACCGCGCGGCTGCCAGCCAGGCCCTTCCGCTGGCCCAGCAGACGGTGATGCTGCGCGAGAGCCGGCGCTTTGGCGGACCCATCGGCCAGCTGGCCGAGGCCGTGAACAGCGGCAACAGCGCGCGTGCATTGGCGCTGCTGCAGGCGCAGACCCGGGACGGCGGCGAGCTGCGCCTGCGCGAGGGCGCGCCCGCGCACAGCGTGTGGCAGATGGCTGTCGAAGCCGCGCCCGGACGCATCAACTACCAGGCCTTTGCGCAGGCACTGGCCGCGCGCCCGCCGGTCTCTGCAGGCGCCCAGGCGCATGCGGCCTGGGTGCGCAGCGTGCTGCTGGCCTTCGAGCGCTTTCGCCTGCTGTGCGCGGTGCGCGAGGGCGAATGGGGCGTGCAGGGCCTGAACCGCGCGGTGGAAAAGGCGCTCGCCAGCCAGGGCGCGATCGCGCCGCGCGGCGAATGGTATGCGGGCCGCCCGGTCATGGTCACGCGCAACGACGCGGCGCTGGGCGTGTTCAATGGCGATATCGGCGTGACGCTGCCGGCTGCCAGCGCGGGCGCCGGGCTGCGCGTCTATTTCCTGGACGAGCCCAAGCCGCGCGATGTCGGCGTGGCGCGGCTGGCGCATGTGGAGACCGCATTTGCCATGACGGTGCACAAGAGCCAGGGTTCGGAGTTCGAGCACACGGCGCTGGTGCTCTCGGCCCACGCCGGCAGCGTGCTGGGCCGCGAGCTGGTCTACACCGGCATCACGCGCGCGCGCCGCGCCTTCACGCTGATGTCCCAGGCGCCGGGATTGCTGGCCAGCGCCATCCATAGCCCGACGCAGCGTGCGAGTGGTCTGCTGGGATTTCTCGAACAGCGGGCGCGCGAAATCCGGCAGGCGCCGCCGCTGGCGCCGGCGGATGGGTTTGCGCCGTGGGTGGAGTGAGGGGTTGCGTGAGGCAAAAAATAGGCGGCCTATCCACCAGTATGAATCCGCGCACTTCGGAAAGGCTCTGTTGAATAGGTCGTTGGGGCCATTCACCCTTCGACAGGCTCAGGGCGAACGGTTCCGAAACCGTTTGTCCTGAGCCTGTCGAAGGATGGACGGCCAGTCCTCGAAATAATTCTCCGCTTCTACTTCCGCCCTCCGTCCGTCATCCTCTCCACATCGTTCGCCGCCCAAGCCGACTGCCACCGCTGACGGCTCCCATCCCTGCCTACCTACAATATGCCCATGTCTTGGCTGCGCTCCTCCTCCCCCACGCTGCTGCCCTCGCGGCAGGCAGCGCTGGTGCGCGCCTGCCTGGCAGCCTGGCTGCTGGTGCTGGCGGCGGGGCTGTTCACGCCCTGGGCGCAAGCGCGAGGACTCGAAGCCGTCTGCTCGGGAACGGGCCATGGCAGCTACCGTCTCGGGCCTGATGCAGATAGCCTGGCGCATGCGCTGCATGGTCTCGACTGTCCGCTGTGCCTGCCGCAGCTGGCCGCGCCGCCGCAGGACGCAGGGGCGGTGCCCGCCGACGGGCCGCGCGCTGCGCAGCCCGCGCGGCTGCAGGCCATGGCGTGGATACCCGTGCCCTCGGCCTGTCCGCCGCCCGCGCGCGGACCTCCTGCTGTGTGATGACCCAGGGGTCCTGCCTCAACGGCAGCGGCCTGTATATCGATAACGGACGGCGCCGATGCCGCCCGCACAGACCATCACACAGAGTTCCCCTTGCGGGACAGGAGCATTCCCATGAAACACAACCGCTGGATTTCCCCCTTTCTCGTTGCCGCCGCCCTGACGGCCGGCAACGCCATTGCCCACCCCGAGGCCGCGCATGTCGAAGTCGAGGGCGCCTGGGTGCGCGCCACCGTGCCCGGCCAGCAGGGCACGGGCGGATTCATGCGCCTGAAGGCCAAGGAGGCCATGACCCTGGTGGGCGTGCGCTCGCCCGCTGCCGAAGTCGCCGAACTGCATGAAATGAAGATGGAAGGCGACGTGATGCGCATGCGCCCCATCGACGCGCTGGCGCTGCCCGCGGGCAAGACCGTCGAGCTCAAGTCGGGCGGCCACCACTTGATGCTGCAGCAGCTCAAGGCGCCGTTGATCAATGGCAGCGAGGTGCCGGTCACGCTGGAGTTCAGGGATGCCAAGGGCGAGCTGTCGCGCCTGCATCTGCGGCTGCCGGTGGCAACCTCGGCGCCGGCAGGGGCAAGCCCGGCCGCGGCCCACGGGCACGGCCACGCGCACTGAGAGCCAAAGGGCGTGTCACCGGGCTGCTGGCGGCAGCCGCGGGTACGCCAGCCGCTGGTACGCCAGCCGCTGGTACAGTAGCCTGCAGTGGCGCGCTTGCGGTCTTCCGGGGTGCTGCCTGATGTCCTCCATTTTCCAAAGAGGTAGGCAATGAGCAACACCGGCAGTACCGATCCTTTTGGCTTTGGCAAATTCATTCCCGGCTTCGACTTCCTGCAGAGCCTGTCGCAGGGCGCGGCGGCCGGTGCCGCGGCAGGGGCCGGCGCCGGAACGCCGCCGACCTGGGTGGCGCCCACCATGAGCGTCGAGGACATCGACAAGCGCATCCAGGAGCTGCGCGCGGTGCAGTTCTGGCTCGAGCAGAACGGCCGGGCGCTGACGGCCACCATCCAGGCGCTCGAGGTGCAGAAGATGACCCTGGCGGCGCTGCAGAGCATGCAGGGCGGCATCAGCGAATGGGCCAAGGCTTCGGCTTTCAAGATGCCCGAGGCGGGTGCAGCATCGGCTCCTGCCTCCGCACCATCGCCTTCCGCGCCACCTCCTGCACCCGCCACTGCGCCTCCTGCGTCCGCTTCGGCAGCCGAGGCTACCGCCGCCAATGGCGCCGTCGATCCCCTGCAATGGTGGGGCGCCTTGACCCAGCAGTTCCAGCAGATCGCAACCCAGGCCATGCAGGAGCCTGCGAACCAGAAAGCCATGGAAGCGGGCGCCCAGATGGCCACTGAATTCACGCGCAATGCCATGCAGTCCGCGGCCGATCTGGCCAAGGCTTCTGCGTCCGCGTCCGCGCCGGCTCCCGCATCAGAGCCTGAACCCACCCCGACCACGCCACCCAAGGCCGAACCCGCCACGCCCGCCGCCAAGGCTGCACGCAAAACCCCGCGCCGCGCCTCCTGAGCGCGGCACAATGCCGGCTCAACCTCTTCTAGGATGCCGGCATGGACCGCCCCAACCAGTACGCGCTGCTGCGCCAACGCCGCTTCGGCCCCTTCTTCTGGACCCAGTTCGCGGGTGCGGCCAACGACAACCTGTTCAAGTTCGCGTTCACCGTCCTGGTGACCTACCAGCTCGGCGTGTCGTGGCTGCCGCCCTCCCATGCCGGGCTGGTGATCGGCGCGCTGTTCATCCTGCCGTACCTGCTGTTTTCCGCCACCTCGGGCCAGCTCGCCGACAAATGGGACAAGCGGCGCATCTTCGTGCTGACCAAGAACCTCGAGATCGGCATCATGGCGCTGGTGGCCTGGGGCATGCTCACGCAGAACGTGGCGCTGCTGCTGGCCTGCATCTTCCTGATGGGGACGCATTCCACGCTGTTCGGCCCGGCGAAGTTCGCCTACCTGCCCCAGGTGCTGTCGCCGCGCGAGCTCACGGGCGGCAACGGCATGGTGGAGATGGGCACCTTCGTCGCCATCCTGCTGGGCAATGTGGCCGGCGGCCTGCTGGTGGCCACGCCCGAGGTCGGCCATGCGCAGGTGGCCGCGGCCGGCCTGCTGCTGGCGCTGCTCGGGCGGCTGTCGGCGCAGTTCATTCCCGCGGGCCCGGCCACCGACCCCGGGCTGCGCATCAACTGGAACCTGTTCAGCGAGACCTGGCGCAACCTGCGGCTTGCCTATGCGCAGCCGGTGGTGTTCCGCTCGCTGCTGGGCATCAGCTGGATGTGGTTCTTCGGCGCCGTGTTCCTGAGCCAGTTCCCGGCCTTTGCGCGCGAGGTGCTGCATGGCGACGAGCGCGTGGCGTCGCTGCTGCTGGTGGTGTTCTCGGTGGGGGTGGGCGCGGGCGCGCTGCTGTGCGAGCGCCTGAGCCGCGGGCAGGTCGAGGTCGGCCTGGTGCCGCTGGGCGCCCTGGGCATGAGCCTGTTTGCCGCCGACCTGTACCTGGCCTCGCGCAGCCTGCCGCCGGACGCGCTGATGGATATCTCGGCCTTCCTCTCGCGGCCCGCGCACTGGCGCGTGGTGGCCGACCTGCTGCTGCTGTCGGCGTCGGCGGGCATCTACAGCGTGCCCATGTATGCGCTGGTGCAGCTGCGCAGCCAGCCCACGCACCGCGCGCGCATCATTGCCGCGAACAATATACTGAATGCGCTGTTCATGATTGCCAGCAGCCTGATCGCCGGCGCGCTGCTGTCCGCGGGCTTCGGCATTCCGCAGCTGTTCCTGTTCACGGCCGGCGCCAATCTGCTGGTGTCCATGGCGGTGTTCCTGCTGGTGCCCGAATACCTGTCGCGCTGCGCGGCGCTGCTGCGGCCAGCGCGTACCTGAGATCCATCGAGGAGGTTCCATGAGCAAAGCCCTGCGTCTGCCCGAGAAATGGTTCCGCCGCGGCCTGTGGCTGGTGGCGCTGGTGTTTGCCTCGTTCCTCGTGGGGCTGGGCGGCCTGGTGGTGGGCGACCTGCCGCAGGTGGAGGAGCCCCAGCGCATCGAGGACTTCATGCCGCCCGGGCGCGCCGACCAGGTGCGGCTGGAGCAGGAGACCGCCGAGCGGCTGCACGCCCAGGCGTCCAGCGCGCTGGAGCAGGCCGAGCTGCGCTATCGCGCGGCGCAGAAAGCCTATGCCGGGGCGCGCGAAGCCTTCGACAACTGGGTCGCCACGCGCAGCGCCACGCAGCGCGCCGACCAGGACACCGAGCTGCTGACGCGCACCCGCGCGCTGGACCAGCTCAAGCAGGCCGAGCGCCGCGCAGGCGTTGCCGTGGAAGCGCAGCAGCAGCAGCAACTCGATGCGCAACAGGCCGTCGAGCGCGCCCTGCAGACCCGGCACCAGCTGGAAGAGGGCGCAAGCGAGCAATGGCGGGCCGCGCAGCGTGCGCAGGAGCTGCGCGTGTTTCTCTACCGCCTGGCATTGACGCTGCCGCTGCTGCTGGTGGCGGGCTGGCTGTTCGCAAGGAAGCGCCACAGCAGCTGGTGGCCTTTCGTCTGGGGCTTCATTTTCTTCGCGCTGTTTGCTTTCTTCGTCGAGCTCGTGCCCTATCTGCCCAGTTACGGTGGCTATGTGCGCTATATCGTCGGCATCGTGCTCACCATGGTGCTGGGGCGCGCGGCCATACAGGCCTACAACCGCTATCTGGAGCGGCAAAAGCTCAAGGAAGCCATGCCTGATGCCGAGCGCCGCATCGAGCTGAGCTATGACACCGCGCTGTCGCGTCTGGGCAAGGGCGTGTGCCCGGGCTGCGAGCGGGTCGTGGACCTCAAGGACCCGGGCATCGATTTCTGCCCGCATTGCGGCATCGGCCTGTTCGACCATTGCGGCGCCTGCAATACGCGCAAGAGCACCTTCTCGCGCTTTTGCCACGCCTGCGGCACGCCGGCGGGCGACGCGCGGCCGGCGGTGGCAAGCGTTGCGGCGCCCGACCCCTTGAACTGAGGGGCGCGCCGCCCGCGGCCGCAACTGGTGCATTGCGGCACCCAAGGCGTGCAATGCATTCCATAGGGGTGCAAATCAGTCTTCATTCTGGCGATTGCATATTGCCAAAGCCTTGTTCATTCGACGTGCTGAAGCTGGCACGATTATCGCTATGACTGTGGTGTTGCCATTTCAAGGTGCGCTGCAAGATGAAATCGAGTTCCCTGGATATAGAGTCGATCACCCAGCGTTTCGGGAATTTCACCGCACTCGACGACGTCAGCATTTCCATCAATCCAGGCGAGATATTGGCCTTGCTCGGCCCCTCGGGCTGCGGCAAGACTTCGTTGCTGCGCATCGTCGCGGGTTTTGCCAGGCAGACGGCAGGCGCCATTCGCATCGACGGGCGCACGGTCGACGACCTGCAGCCAAATGCGCGCAATATCGGCCTGGTATTCCAGAACTACGCGCTGTTTCCCCATATGACGGTCATCGAGAACGTCGCCTATGGGCTGCAGGCGCGCAAGGAATCCCCCAGCCTGGTCATGAAGCGCGCCATGGAGTGCCTGGAGATCGTGCAGCTGCCGCATGCGCGCGACCGCTACCCGCGCCAGCTCTCGGGCGGGCAGCAGCAGCGCGTGGCGCTGGCGCGCGCCATTGCCACGCGGCCCCAGGTGCTGCTGCTGGACGAGCCCTTCAGCGCGCTCGACAAGAACCTGCGCCTGGACATGCAGCTGGAGATCAAGCGGCTGCAAAGGCAGCTGGGCATCACGGCGATTCTCGTGACCCACGACCAGGAAGAGGCCATGACGGTCGCCGACAAGGTGGCGGTGATGAACCAGGGGAAACTCGAGCAGCTCGATACCGCGGTGAATATCTACGACCGCCCCAAAACCCTTTTCGTCAATCAGTTCGTCGGCAATTGCAATCAGATACAGGCGAATGTGATTTCCAGCGGCAGCGGTTTCATGCAATTGCGCATCGCCGATGGCAAGGAGCTGGCGGTGCCCTGGACTGGAGAAGGTTTCCCTGCGGGTAAATCGGTGATCCTGACCATCCGGCCCGAGCAGCTTGAAATCGCTTCGAGCCAGCGCCCTGGTTTCATTCCCGCCCGCAGGATTTTGAGCACTCCGCTTGGCGGGAATGCGGTGCATCAGATTCAAATGGGTGAAAGCCTCAGCGTCAAATCCATCCATAAACGCTCGGCGCTGGATGCGGATTTGCCTGGAGATATCTGGATAGGGTTGTCCGATACGGCCAGTCCTCGGGTTTTTGCGGTCTGAAAAAAGGAAGTGTTCTCATGAATCGACGCGACTTCATTCAATTCGGCAGCGCCGCGGCGGCCTGCGGCCTGGCGCCCGGCGCCTTCGCCAACGACGGGACCGTGACGACGGCGATCTATCCAGGCAGCTGGGAGGAAGCCTATCGAAGCATCGTCGCCCCGGCCCTGAAAAGGGATGCGGGCGTGGAGCTGCGCATGCAGAGCCTGTGGGCCGTCGACCAGATCGCCAAGGCGCGCGCGGCGCGCGGCCGCGCGCCCTTCGATACCTTCATCCTCGACCCGGGCCCGCGCGTCACGGCCATCGAATCCGGCCTGTTCGAGAAATTCGATGCCTCGCGCCTGAAGAACGCCTCGAAGCTGCCGCCCGGCATGATCGACGCGCATGGCGTCAACGTGGCCGGGCAGTTCGTCGGCATTGCCTACAACCCGAAGAAATTCCCCAAGCCGCCGACCAGCTGGAAGGAGCTGTTTGCCGAGCCCTATGTCTCGCGCCTGGGGCTGACCGGCTTCCAGACCACTTTCGGCACGGTATCGATCATCGAGATCGCCAAGGCCTTCGGCGGCTCCGAAACCGATGTCGAGCCTTTCTTCACCGAGCTCAAGAAGGTGCTGCCCAAGGTCGCGGTGATCGGCAATTCGGCGTCGATGCCGAGCCTGTTCCAGCAGGGCCAGTGCGACATCATGTACACCAACACGCAGACCGTGGGCACGCTCAAGGCCAAGGGCGTGGACATCGAGATGGCGGTCCCCAGCAGCGGCCTGATCGCCTTCTTCACGACCTTCCACATCGCCAAGGGCAGCAAGAACGTCGACAACGCCTACAAGTTCATCGATACCGCGATCAGCACGCCGATGCAGCAGCAGCTGATGGCCAGCCCCTACTTCATGGCGCCGGTCAACAGCGAGGTCAGCCTGGCCAATGCCGGGCTGCCGCTGCGCTCGCTGGACGAGATGAAGAACATGGTGCAGCACGACTGGACCAAGATCAATCCGCTGCGCGCCGGCTGGATCGAGCGCTTCAACCGCGAAGTGGCGCGCTGATGCGCGGGCTCGCCATGCGCGCGGGCGAGGGGGCGCTGGTGCTGCCCCTGTTCCTGACCTTCATGCTGCTTTTCGCCGCGCCGCTGGTGCTGCTGCTCGGGGTCAGCCTGCACAACGATCCCGAGCTGGAGCAGTGGGGCCTGCTGACCTGGAAGAAGTTCGTGCAGGACGGGTTCTACTGGCAGGCCACGCTCGATACGCTGCGGCTGGGCGCGACGACGGTGGTGGCCGCGGTGCTGCTGGGCTATCCGCTGGCGTTGACCTACCTGTCGCTGGGCGAGCGCGGCCAGCGCATCCTGCTGTTCATCATCATCATGCCGCTGCTGCTGTCGGTGGTGGTGCGCACCTTCGCCTGGATCGTCATCCTCTCCCACGAGGGCGTGGTGAACCAGACGCTGCTGGCGCTGGGCCTGACGGCGGCGCCGCTGCGGCTGCTGCAGACCGAGCTCGGGCTGGTCATCTCGCTGACGCAGATCGAGCTGCCGATGCTGCTGCTGCCGCTGATCGCGGCGCTGTCACGGCTCGACCGCAACCTGTTCGACGCCTCCAGCATCCTGGGCGCCTCGCGCTGGCGCACGCTGTTCAAGGTCATCCTGCCGCTGAGCCTGCCGGGGCTGATCGCCGGCTGCACGCTGGTCTTCGCCAGCTCGACCACGGCCTTCATCTCGCAGTCGGTGATCGGCGGCAATCGGCTGGTGTACCTGCCGCTGCTGATCTGGCAGCAGACCTCGGTGGTCTACCACTGGCCCATGGCGGCGGTGATCTCCATCGTGCTGCTGTGCACGGTGCTGGCCTGCCTGTATGTCATCAACCTGATGGGACGCAAGAGCATGAGGTATCTGCATGTCTAGGCGCGACAACAAGATGGACGTCTCCTACCAGCTGGCGATCGGCGGCATCGCGGCGCTGGCGCTGCTGATCCTGGTCGGGCCGGTGGCGATCGTGCTGCTGTCCTCGCTCACGGACAGCCAGACGCTGTCCTTCCCGCCCAAGGGCCTGTCGCTGCGCTGGTACCAGCAGCTGTTCGATGCCCAGCGCTCGGCGCCCATCCATGCCGCGGCCGGGCACAGCGTCAGCGTGGCGCTGGTGGCGGCGGGCACGGCGGTGCTGCTGGGCACCTGCGCCGCGCTGGGGCTGCAGGCGCAGCCTTCGGCGCGCTGGAGCCGCGGGCTGCTGGCCTTCTTCCTGTCGCCGCTGGTGCTGCCGGGCATCTCCTTCGGCCTGTCCGCGCTGATGTTCTTCTCGCTGCTGGGGCTCGAGCCCTCGCTGACGCTGATCGTCGCCGGCCACCTGGTGATGATCGTGCCCTTCGTGCTGCGCACGACGACTTCGAGCCTGCTGCAGCTCGACCGCGGGCTGCTGGAATCCTCGGCGATCCTGGGCGCCTCGCAGTGGTATGGCTTTCGCCGCATCACGCTGCCGCTGATCGCTCCGGGCATTGCCGCCGGCGCCTTCATGGCGACCATGGCCTCGATGGACAACGTGCCCGTCTCGCTGTTCCTGGCCGATGCCGAGACCGACATGCTGCCGATCCGCATGTGGGGAATGATGGAATCGACGCTGGACGTGCGCGTGGCGGCGGTCTCGGGCGTGCTGATTGTCTGCGTGCTGCTGCTGATGCTGGTCATGGAGCGCGCGGTGGGTCTGACCAAACGTATTCAGGGGTGATGCATGAGACAACTGGCAACGAAGCCACTGACGGCGGACGCCTTCGCGCCCTATGGCGCGGTGCTCGAGATTCCATCCGCCGCGGGCAAGGCGGTGCTGCCGCCGGCGCTGGCCAACCTGCGTGAACACGCACAGCCCGACCTGTCGGTGAGCTGCGTCGAGCAGATCCAGGCGCTGCCGCTGGCAGTCACCTTCATGGAGCGCCACGAGTTCTCCTCGCAGACCTTCATGCCGCTGGACCCCTGCAGCTACCTGGTGATCGTGGCGCCGCCCGATGCCCGGGGCGGGCCCGATGGCGCGCGCGCCGAGGCCTTCATCGTCCACGGCGGACAGTCCATCACCTACCACCCCGATACCTGGCACTACAGCCTGACGCTGCTGGAAGGCCCGGCGCGCTTCGCGGTCTGGATGTGGAAGGCGCACGACGCCGGCGACGAGGAGTTCGTCGACATTCCCGCATTCGAAGTCGTCGCTTCCTAGCCTTGCTTTGTTCCACTCTTGATCGGCATTCCATGACCTGGCAACCACAGCGCGACTTCATTGGCTACGGCAACCAGCCGCCCGACCCACAATGGCCCGGCGGCGCGCGGCTGGCGCTGAACTTCGTGATGAACTACGAGGAAGGCTCCGAGCCCTCCTTCGACGATGGCGAGAATTTCAGCGAGACCGGCCTGTCCGAGGCGCACGGCCTCAACCAGATGGGCAACGGCCGCGACCTGGCCGCCGAAGGCATGTTCGAATACGGCAGCCGCGTCGGCTTCTGGCGCCTGGTGCGGCTGTTCGAGGAGCGCGGCCTGCCGATGACGGTGTTCGGCTGCGCGCTGGCGCTCGAGCGCAACCCGCTGGCCGTGGCCAAGATCCGCGACAACGGCTACGACATCTGCTGCCATGGCTGGCGCTGGATCAAGCATTTCGAGCTGAGCGAGGAGGAGGAGCGCGAGCACATCCGCCGCGCCATCGCCTCGCTGCAGGCGACCATGGGCGAGCGCCCGCTGGGCTGGTACTGCCGCTACGGCCCGAGCGTCAACACGCGCCGGTTGATCGCCGAGGAGGGCGGCTTTCTCTACGACAGCGACTACTACGGCGACGAGCTGCCGCTGTGGCAGCTGGTGGAGGGCAAGCCGCACCTGGTGATTCCCTACTCGCTGACCAACAACGACGGCAAGTACGCGGGCTGGACCGGCACCTCCGACGAGTGGTTCAGCTTCCTGCGCGACGCCTTCGACATGCTGTATGCCGAGGGCGCGACCCAGCCGAAGATGATGTCGGTGGGCCTGCACATGCGCCTGGTGGGCCACCCCGCGCGTGCCGTGGGGCTGCGCAAGTTCCTCGACTATGTGCAGCAGTTTCCCGATGTCTGGATCACGCGCCGGCTGGACATCGCGCGGCACTGGATGCAAAAGCACCCGTTCGTCCCGGACTCCGCGCTGTGAGGGACGCCCCGGGCGGGTGGGCCCTCAGGCGTGCATCGCCGGCGCCAGCGCCGGGCGCAGCTCGCTGGCGCGGCAGCGCTGCCAGGCATCGCGGCCCGCGGCCTTGACCTGGTAGAGCGCCGCGTCGGCGCGCTGCAGCAGGGCATCGAGGGTTTGCTGCTTGCCGTCGCTGCAGGCCAGGCCGATGCTCACCGTCACCTCCAGCACCGTGCCCTGCGGCAGCGCCAGGCGCTGCGCGCGCACCGCGGCGCAGATGCGCGCGGCCACCTGCTCGGCGGCCGCGGCGCGCACGCCGGGCAGCAGTACCGCGAATTCCTCGCCGCCCACGCGGCCCAGCAGGTCCAGGGGGCGCAGCACCCGGCCCACGGTCTTGGCAAAGGCGCGCAGCAGCGCGTCGCCCGCAGCGTGGCCATGCAGGTCGTTGACGCGCTTGAAATGGTCGAGATCCAGCATCAGCACGGCCGAGGGACGGTTTTCATGCTGCAGGCGCTCGAGCAGGCGCTGACCGTGGGCCATGAAGGCGCCGCGCATCAGCACATCGGTCAGCGAATCATGGCTGGCGGCGCGGTTGAGCCGGTCCAGCAGCTCGCTGCGCGCCGCCTGCGTGCAGGCCACGGCCAGCGGCCCGAGCGACAGCAGGGCCAGGCCCAGGCGCAGCGACAGCGCCTGCTCCAGGTCGTTGGGCGTGAAATCCATGACGCCCAGTGAAATGCTGAAGATCTTCCAGCTGCACACCAGCAGGCCCAGCAGCGTCGTGGTGAACACGCCATAGGCCAGCGCGCACCACAGCAGCGAGGGCACGCTGAAGGCCAGCGCGCCCGGCCCGCCCAGCGCGATGGCAGTGGTTTCGGTGGCGATCAGGCACAGCAGCGGCAGCAGCCGCAGCAGCGCGGCGCGCGGCGCGAACCGGGGGCGCCAGCGGGGCAGTGCGCCCCGCGGGATGCTCAGGAGCACGGGCACGATCAGCATGTGGTTCATCAGCTCGTTGCTGAACCACATCAGCGCGCTCTCGGTCCAGCCGACGCCGAACAGGTAGGGGCCGGTGCCCGCGCCGGCCAGCGCCGCGCCCGCCGCGGCCAGGATGCAGCCGGTCAGCAGGTACGGCGCCGAAAGCTGGCGCCGCAGCTGCAGCAGCGGCGCGTCCAGGCGCCGCAGGAACCACCAGCCGCAGGCCACGCCGCACAGGTTGGCGGCCGACAGCCACAGGGTGCTCAGCAGGCTGCTGCCCATGACCAGGTCGGCCAGCACCATGGCCACCGCGGCAAGCAGCCAGCTGCTGGCGCGCGCCAGCGCCGGCCAGCGCAGCAGCAGGCCCAGCAGCAGCGCATTGGCCGGCCAGAGCGCGGCCAGGAAACCTTCGGGGCGGCTCAGTATTCCGATCAGGCAGGCCAGGAACAGACAGAGTCCCAGGCCCAGGGAAGATGCGAGAAGCAGCGTTTTGCGCGGGGACGAAGCGGAGGCGATTCGAGACATGGAAGAGGCACGGAACCAAGGTCCCAGCCAATATAGCGGGCCCCGTTGACAGCGTGTGTCATGTTTTGTCGGAGGGCAGCCCGCCCCGGCGCGGGGCGCGGCGCCGACCCTCCTGACTTAGATGCCGCGGGCGCGATCTGCCCTGAACTGCGCGCGGAATGCGGCGAAAGTGCCGCTATCGAGCGCATCGCGCACTTCCTGCATCAGGTTCAGGTAATAGTGCAGGTTGTGGATGGTGGTCAGCATGGGCCCCAGCATTTCGCCGCAGCGGTCCAGATGGTGCAGGTAGGCGCGCGAGAAGCCGTCCCGGCCGCCCTGCTCCCAGCTCACGCCCGAGCTGCCGGCGCAGGCGTGGCAGGTGCAGGTCGTGTCGATGGGCTGGTGGTCGCTCTTGTGGCGCGCATTGCGCAGCTTCAGGTCGCCAAAGCGCGTGAAGATGGTGCCGTTGCGCGCATTGCGCGTGGGCATGACGCAGTCGAACATGTCCACGCCGTCGGCCACGCCCTGCACCAGGTCCTCGGGCGTGCCCACGCCCATCAGGTAGCGCGGCTTGTGCGCCGGCAGTCGGTGCGGCGTGTGCGCCATGATCTGCAGCATCAGTTCCTTGGGCTCGCCCACGCTGACGCCGCCGATGGCATAGCCCGGAAAGTCCATCTCGACCAGCGCCTCCAGCGATTCCTGGCGCAGGTTCTCGAACATGCCGCCCTGCACGATGCCGAACAGCGCGTTCGGATTCTCCAGCCGCGCGAACTCGTCCTTCGAGCGCTGGGCCCAGCGCCGGCTCATCTCCATCGACTTGCGCGCCTCGGCCTGCGTCGTGAGGTGGCCCTTGGTCTCATAGGGCGTGCACTCGTCGAGCTGCATCACGATGTCGGAGTTGAGCGTGGTCTGGATCTGCATGCTCACCTCGGGCGACATGAACAGCTTGTCGCCGTTCACGGGCGAGGCGAAGTGCACGCCTTCCTCGGTGATCTTGCGCATCGCGCCCAGGCTCCAGACCTGGAAGCCGCCGGAGTCGGTCAGGATCGGCTTGTTCCACTTCTCGAAGCCATGCAGGCCGCCGAAGCTCTGCATGATGTCCAGGCCGGGGCGCATCCACAGGTGGAAGGTGTTGCCCAGGATGATCTGCGCGCCCATTTCCTCGAGGCTGCGCGGCATGACGCCCTTGACGGTGCCATAGGTGCCCACGGGCATGAAGATCGGGGTCTGCACCACGCCGTGGTTGAGCGTGAGCTTGCCACGGCGCGCGTGGCTGGAGGGGTCGGTTTGAAGGGTTTCGAACTGCAGCATGGGCGCCATTGTCCCAGAGTGCTTGCGAGGTCGTCCTTCATGGGGGGAAGGCTGCCGTCTGGCACACTGGGCCATCGTCAATTTCCGGAGACCTGGATGCTCAGAATCATGATTGCGGTGGATGGATCGGAACCCTCCCTGGACGCGGTGCGCCATGGCGTGCAGCTGGTGCGCCAGGGACTGCAGGCCAGCCTGGTGCTGGCCCATGCGCAACAGGAAGCCACGCTCTATGAACTCGCGACCCAGGACCCGGACCTGATCGCGCGCGCCAGCGTCGCCGCGGGCCGGCACCTGATGGAGCCGGCCGTGGCGCTGGCCGAGGCGGCGGGCGTGCCCTATGAAACCGACATCGGCCTGGGAGAGACCGCCGCCACGCTGGTCGCGCTGGCCGAGCGCAATGGTTGCGACATGATCATCATCGGCGCCCTGGGCCAGGGCGGCGTGCGCCGCGCGCTGGTCGGTTCGGTCTCGCGCGAGGTGGCACGCCTGAGCCCGGTGCCGGTGACCATCGTGAAGCATCCGGATCCAGAGGATCTGGAGGATATCGCGGAGGTGGAGGCGGAAGTGGATGCGGGGGTTCCGCCGTTGCGGTGAGGAGGGGCTGGTCAGGCCGCTTGTGCCGTGCCTAAAGCTTGCGCCCGGCGAGATTCTTGTCGCCAGGCCGTCCATGGTTCGACAAGCTCACCACGAACGGTTCAAATCCGTTCGTCCTGAGCCTGAGCTTGTCGAAGGATCGAAGGATGGACGGCCTGTCCTAAAAACAGGGAAACGGCTGGCCTTCAAGCCCGCTGTCCCTTGTCAGATCCCGGCTTTGCCGCCTGCCACTTTCCATGCGGAAGACTCGAAAGCCGCTGGAACATCCTCCTGCAATACCCCCGTATGCGCAGGCAGTTGTTGATCTCCTCCACCGGCAGCGGCCCCGACACCACCACGATGTCGTCCGCCGAGTCCCACGCCCCCGCCGCGCGCAGGCGCCGGCGCGCCGTCAGCGCCCAGGACAGGATGCGCGTGGGCGTGCCGTGCTGGTGCACCTCGCCGGTGTGCAGGTCGAAGGCAATGGCCACGGTTTCTGTGCGCAGCCGAAAGCGCCGCTCGCCCGTGACGGCGCTGGGCGCATCGCGCATGTCGTAGAGATAGTAGTGGCCGGCCTTGAGCTGGTACTGCAGTTCCATCGGTCCTCCTTCAGGCACCATTCTGCGCGGCCTGGAGGGCCTGGCAAGGGCCAGTAAGCGGTGTGAAAGCCGGGCTGTTCGTCCCCGGGGCTCCCCATGGTACTTGTACTGCCCACAAGCTCTGTAACCGGCCTTTACCGTGGCTGCCCACGGCAAAGCCGCCATCAGAAGTCCAGGAGACTGAAGCCGACGCTGAACACCGTGCGCTTGCGGTTGTAGTCGATCAGGCTATCGCCATAGCCCGAGAACAGCTGGGTATGCAGGCGCAGGTTGCTGCGGCCGCCGCCAATGCCCTCGCCCAGCGTGCGCAGCCACTCCAGGCGCAGCGAGCCGCGCGGCGCCGATCCCAGCGAGCTGCGCACCGTGGCGCTGAGCGTGTGCAGGCGGTTGGGGTTCCAGGTGCCGGTGAGCTCGGCGCGGCCGAGGAGGTTGCTGATGTCGGGGTTGTCGTCGCTCAGCGCGCCTTCGCTGACGCGCTTCCAGATGCGGCCGGTGAGGGCGAAGTCGTTGCCCTTCTCGATGCCGCTCATCAGGTACCAGCGATTCCAGCTGCGCGACAGCGGCAGGCTCTGGCCGTTGGACTGGTGCACCAGGCCCGCGCCCGCGTAGGCCCAGTTCCAGCCGCCGGGCAGCGCCAGCGACAGCGGGTAGACGTACATCACCTCGGGCTCGTGGTCGGTGGTGCGGAAGGGGCGCGACAGGCCCGGGCTGAACACCTGCCAGTACGACTGCTGGGTGTAGCCGAACCACAGCGAGTCCTTGCGCTCGGGCGCGTGCGCCAGCAGGCCCGTGGCCAGCTTGGTGCGCACCGAGATGTTGAGCCGGGTCTCGGTGCTGCGGTAGTCGGTGGCGGTGGTGCTCTGGTGGTCGGGCGCGGGCGAGGACGGCAGCCGGTTGACGCGGTTGCCGGCCACCACCGAGATCGACATCGGCCGGTAGCCGCGCACGGTGAAGGTGCCGCAGTCGGTGCCCTCGGTCAGCTCCCAGAAGCGCGTCATGGCGCTGTACTTGGCGTCATTGCAGCCGCGCACCACGGGGTCGGCCGGCATCGGGTCGGCCGTGAGCGGCGCGGCCGAGGTGGCGACGATCGGCGCGGGCGCGGGCAGCACCGTGCCGGCCGGCTCGGACCGGGCGCTGGCGGCCGGCGACTGCCAGGGCTGCTTGTCGGCCCAGGCATCGAAACAGGCCAGGCGCTCGGCGCCATCGGTGGCCGCCGTGCACAGGCGCCAGGCATCGGCGGGCGTGCTGCCGACGGGTGCGGCGTTGCCCTGGGCCAGCGCCGGCAGCGCCATCAGGCCCCAGGCCGCGGCGGCGACCAGCGTGGGCGCGTGCCGCGCGCTCATTGCCCGGCCTGCTTGCGCAGGACGAAAGAAAGGGAGAGGGGAGGATTTTCCTGAGTCCATGTTCCGCGTATTTCCTTGCCGCAGCTGTCGGGTACGACCTGACCGATCCAGGTCGCGCTGATGTTGGTGCCGTTGATGGATTCTTCGAGCGTGAAATCGCCCTGGTCGACGTCGCCGGCCAGCAGCGCTTCGACGCCCGCGCGCTGCAGCCGGCCGCGCACGCTCGCCGCCAGCTCGGGGTGGGGGATGAGCTCGAGATGCGCCGTGCCGGAGGGCGAGTCATCGGGCGCGCGGAACTGCGCCTCCCAATGGCCCAGCAGCGTCTCGTGGCTGGCCTCGGTGGCATCGACGCAGGGGGCCGTCTGTGCCAGGGCGCTGGCGCCCAGGCACAGCAGGACGGAGGCCGCGGCATGGCGCAGCAACGAAGGGGGAGAGGAATGCATGTCGCTGGAAATCAGGTAACGGGGGCCTGCGCGGCCTTGCGCGCGAATTCGGCGCGCAGCTGGCGCAGCTTCTCGCGCGGGTCCTCGCGCATCGTCGCCTGGTCCAGCCCCATCTCCTTGATGAAGCGGCTGGGCATCGCGGCCACCATCTCGCGGCCCTTCTTGCGCCGCTTGGTCCAGCTCACCGCCAGGCTGCGTTGGGCGCGCGTGATGCCCACGTACATCAGGCGGCGCTCTTCCTGCAGCCGCTGCGCGGTCTCGTCGGTGACCTTTTCCTGGCGGCCGTTGTCGTCGTCGAGCTTGAAGGGCAGCATGCCCTCGGTCACGCCGACCAGCATCACATGCGGCCACTCCAGCCCCTTGGAGGCATGCAGCGTCGACAGGACCACCATGTCCTGCTCCTTCTCACGCTCGCTGATGGTGGAGAGCAGGGCAATGGTCTGCGAGACTTCCAGCAGGCTTTTCTTCTCGCTGGTGATGACGCTGCCGCTGCTGTCGTCGACCTGCCCGCCGGCGCGCTGCGCCATCCAGTCGCAGAATTCCAGCACATTGCTCCAGCGCGCGGCGGCGACGGTCTCGCTGTCCTCGCTGTCGTAGATGTGCTTCTCGTAGTCGATCTCCTTGAGCCAGTCGGCCAGGAAGGCACGCGAATCCTCGGCGCCCAGCGTGTGGCGCGCGCGGTATTCGAGGTCGTTCACGTAGCGGCCGAACTCCATGACGCTGTCGTGCGCCTTGGCCGGCAGCACGGCGGGCAGCATGTGGCTGAACAGCGCGCCGAACATGCTGAGCTTGTGCTGCGTGGAGAACTCGCCGAGCTTGCCCAGCGTGGTGTGGCCGATGCCGCGCCTGGGCGAGGTGATCGCGCGCAGGAAAGCCGGGTCGTCGTCGTTGTTGATCCACAGCCGGAACCAGGCGCAGAGGTCCTTGATCTCGGCGCGGTCGAAGAAGCTGGTCCCGCCCGAGACCTTGTAGGGAATATTGGCCTTGCGCAGCGCCTTCTCGAAGGGCTTGGCCTGGTGGTTGGCGCGGTACAGGATGGCGAAGTCCTTCCACGCCGGCGGCGGGTTGCTGGCCGCGCGCAGGCCCTGGATGCGCGCCACCGCGCGCTCGGCCTCGTGCTCCTCGGAGTCGGCATCGACCACGCGCACCGGCTCGCCCTCGCCCAGCTCGGAGAACAGCGTCTTGGGAAACAGCTTGGGGTTGGGCTGGATCACGTTGTTCGCCGCGCGCAGGATGGCGCTGGTCGAGCGGTAGTTCTGCTCGAGCTTGATGACCTTGAGCTGCGGGTAATCGAGCGGCAGCTTCTTCAGGTTGTCGAGCGTCGCGCCGCGCCAGCCGTAGATCGACTGGTCGTCGTCGCCCACGGCGGTGATGTGGCCGCGCGCGCCGATCAGCAGCTTGAGCAGCTCGTACTGCGTGGCGTTGGTGTCCTGGTATTCGTCGACCAGCACGTGGCCGAGCTGGCTCTGCCACTTCTCGCGCACCGCGGGGTGGTCGCGCAGCAGCCGCAGCGGCATGCCGATCAGGTCGTCGAAGTCCACGCTCTGGTAGGCCGTGAGGCGCTCCTCGTAGCGCGCCATCAGCAGCGCGATGCTGCGCTCGCTGTCGTCCTGGGCCATGGCCAGCGCGCTGCGGCTGTCGAGCCCCATGTTCTTCCACTTGCTGATGGTCCACTGCCACTGGCGCGCGGTGGCCACGTCCGTGGTGCCGCCGGCCGCGTCCTTGAGGATGTTGACCACGTCGTCGGCGTCGAGGATGCTGAACTGCGGCTTGAGGCCCAGCACCTGGCCGTCCTCGCGCACCATCTTCACGCCCAGCGCGTGGAAGGTGCAGATCAGCACGTCCTTGGCGGCGCGTCCGATCAGCCCCTTGGCGCGCTCGCGCATCTCGGCGGCGGCCTTGTTGGTGAAGGTGATGGCGGCAATGCGCTTCGGATGCAGCCCGGTCTCGATCAGCCGGCCGATCTTGTGCGTGATGACGCGCGTCTTGCCCGACCCGGCGCCCGCGAGCACCAGGCACGGGCCTTCGGTGTAATGGACCGCTTGAAGCTGGGCAAGGTTGAGACCGGCGGACATGGACAGGAAAATGGCAGGAGAGGAGGAAAAAGCCGGGAGCGGCGTGCGCCGCCCGGACCACCCAGCATGATACCGGCCCCGCGCAGCAGCTGTTGTTGCACTGCACCATGGCACTGGACGAAGCCAGGGCGTATGCTCCGTGCCAACCGCGTGCCTTTGGCATGCGCGCCACTGTGCCTGTCCTGTCTTTCGTCGCCGTGCTGTCCGTCCTGCTGGTCACTTCCCCCTTCTTTGCGCTGGTGCTCTGTGGCTTTGTTGCCACGCGGCGCGGCATCCTGCCGCTGTCGGCCATCGGCGGGCTCAACAGCTTCGTGCTGTATTTCGCGCTGCCCTGCATGCTCTACCGCTTCGGCGCGCGCACGCCCATCGCGCAGCTGCTGGACCCGGCTGCGGCCGGCGCCTATCTGGCCGCCGGGCTGGTGCTGGTCGCCGCAGTGGTCGTGCTCACGCGCCGGCGCCTGGGCTGGAACGACGCAGCCTTTGGCGCGCTGGTCACGGTCTTTCCCAACACCGGCTTCATGGGCGTGCCGCTGCTGGTGGCGCTGCTGGGCGCGCATGCCGCGGGCCCGGCGATCCTGTGCATCGCCATCGACATGGTGCTCATCAGCTCCCTGTGCATCGGCCTGTCGCGCCTGGGCATGCCCGGCGGCGCGGGCGTGGCGCTGCGCAACGCGCTCAAGGGCATGGCCGCCAACCCCATGCCCTGGGCCATCGCGCTGGGGGCGCTGGCCTCGTGGGCGCAATGGCAGCTCCCCGCGCCCGCCGAGCGGACCATCGCCATGCTGGCCGATGCCGCCTCGCCGGTGGCGCTGTTCACCATCGGCGCGGTGCTGGCGCGCTCGCAGATGATCGCGGGCGAGCGGGTGCCGCCGCGCGACTACGTGCCGCTGGCGCTGGCCAAGCTGCTGGCGCACCCGCTGCTGGTCTGGCTCGCGGGCCGCGTGGCCATTGCGCTCGGTGCTCCGCTGCCCGAATCGGCGCTGGTGGTGCTGGTGCTGGTCGCCGCATTGCCCAGCGCCAGCAATGTCGCGATGCTGACCGAGCGCTTCGGCGCCCACGGCGGGCGCGTGGCGCGCATCATCCTGGTCAGCACGGCGCTGGCCTTCCTGACGTTTTCCGGGGCGGTGGCGGTGCTGGCGGGCGGCTAGCGGGTACAGCCTGCATCCTGAAGCAGGGGCAGGTTGCATTGGGAACGCGGGGAGGATGAACAGTTAACCCAGACGCAATTGGGCTTTTTGCGTACGGTGCCTATGTCCTTTTCTGCTCCATCGGCTTTGACGCCGCGCCACATGGCGTTCTTGCTGCTGCCCGGTGCCTGGCCTGCAAGGCCATGGTCACCCTGTCCGCCGGCAATCTCGACCCCTGCCACGACATGCTCTAGAGCTATGCCTGGTCGCAGCCGCTGCGCTGGGGCACGGCGCCGGATTTCATCGACGGCCACCAGCATGTGCACCAGCTGCCTGGCGTGCGGGAAGCGCTGCTGGCCGCGCTGCGGCAACGCTACGCAGCGCAGGAGATGCCATGGGTGCGCTCGACCGCGCCGGCGCACGGCCTGTGGCGCGGCCCCAAGGCGGGGGCGATCGCGCTGCTGGGCGGCTGGACGGCCACGCGCCGCCTGGGCGGTGCCGGGGTCCGCGTGAACCGCGGTTCTGGCGTTGTCTACGCTTTCAATGCGCCGGACGCAGCCGCCTCTGGCGCGTGGATGGCGCAGTGGCTGGCGCAGCTGGGCGACGGCGGCCTGCTGATGCGCCAGCCGGCCGTCCGGGAGCTGCCCGGCGATGCGATCGGGCGCCAGCGGCCGGTGGATTTGCCTATCTTTCCTCCGAGGCATTCGGCGCATTGCCGGCGCAGCAGCGCCCGCAGGTGGCCCGGGGCCGCTGCGCCCGCTGCTGCGCTGACGCTCAATACTCCCAGAAGATGCGCTGCAGCTCGCGCGTGTCGCGTGTCTGCGTCAGCGCCACGGCCGCCAGCAGCCTTGCCTTCTGCGGGTTCAGGTCGTGGGCCACGATCCAGTCGTATTTGTCGTCGGGCTGCTCGGCGTTGCGCAGCACGAAGCCACCGGGAATGCGCGAGCTGCGCACCACCACCACGCCCTTGCGGCGCCATTCGTTGAGCCGCGGCACGATGCGGTCGGCCACCGAGCCGTTGCCGGTGCCCGCGTGGATGACGGCCTGCATGCCGGCCGCGCCCAGGGCATCGAGCGCGGTGCCGGGCACGTTGGCGTAGCTGTAGACGATGTCCACGGCCGGCAGCGCCTGGATGCGGTCGATGCTGAATTCGCTGGCGCTGGTATGGCGCTTGACGGGCGCGCGGAACCACCAGGTCTTGCCTTCCACCACCATGCCCAGCGGCCCCCAGGGGCTGGCAAAGGCGCTGGTCTTGATGTTGGCCATCTTGGCCACGTCGCGCGCGGTGTGGATCTCGTCATGCATGCTGACCAGCACGCCCTTGCCGGCGGACTCGGGGCTGGCGGCCACGCTCACCGCACCCACCAGGTTGAGCGCGCCATCGGCCGACAGCGCCGTGCCCGGGCGCATCGAGCCGACCAGCACGACGGGCTTGTCGGTCTGCACCACCAGGTTCAGGAAGAAGCCGGTCTCCTCCAGCGTGTCGGTGCCGTGGGTGATGACGATGCCCTGCACGTCGGGCTGGCGCACCAGCGCCTGCACGCGCCGCGCCAGCGTCAGCAGCTGCTCGTTGGTGAAGCTTTCCGAGGCGATCTGGAACACCTGCTCGCCCGACACGCGCGCGGCCTTGCCAAGCTCGGGCAGGCCGGCGAGCAACTGGTCCACCGGCACCTTGGCCGCCTGGTAGGTGGCGCTGCTCGTGGCCGAGGCGCCGGCGCCGGCAATGGTGCCGCCCGTGGCCAGCACCACCACATGGGGAAGGCCGGCCGGGGCGGGGGCGGCCGCCGCGGGCTGCACTGCGATCGTGGACGGCGCAGCCTGCGCCATGGCGGGCATGGCGCCCGGCTCGCGCGGCGGTGCGGTCGTGCAGGCGGCCAGGGTGAGCGCTGCGGCGTACAGGGCCAGGCGCGCGAAGGGGCGATTGAGGGTCTTCATAGTTATGGGCTCCAGCAGGGGCGCGCGCCGCAGAGGACCCGCGGCGCGCCCACCAGACAACGACAATGCCGCTTTGCCCGGGCCTGTGCAACGCCATAGCCACGGCGTCAGCAGGCGCTTGACCGCGGCCGTTCAGATCGCTAGAGGGTCGACGTCGACGAGCCAGCGCACCAGCGGCCGGTGCACGGGCTGGGCGCGCAGCTGGTGCAGCAGCGGCTGCCAGGCATGCAGGAAGCGCTGCAGCGCCATGCGGTCCACGCTCTCGAGCAGCATCTGCGCGCGTTCGACATTGGCCACGCGCTGGATGGTCATGGGAATGGGCGGAAACAGGAAGACCTCGTCCAGCCCGGGCAGCCGGGCCTCGCGCGCCGCCTGGCAAGCGGCGTGCAGGAAGGCCTGCGCATCCTCCTGGGTGCGCGCGTCGGCGCGCACCAGCGCCTGGTAGGCGAAGGGCGGCATGCCTGCGTCCTCGCGCTCGCGCAGCTGCTGCGCGGCGAAGCTGGGATAGTCATGGCTGCGCAGCGCGGTGAACACCGCATGCTGCGGGTCGCGCGTCTGGATCCACATCTCGGCGCGGCTGCCCTGGGCCTGCAGGTAGCCGGCATCGCGCCCGGCCCGGCCCGCGGCCTGCATCAGCAGGCAGAACAGCCGCTCGGCCGCGCGGTAGTCGTTGGAAAACAGCGCGTTGTCGGGCTGCACGGCCGCGACCAGCGTGATGCGCCGGAAGTCATGGCCCTTGGCGACCATCTGCGTGCCGACCAGCACGTCGATGTCGCCGGAATGCATCTGCGCCAGCTGGGCTTCGAGCGAACCCTTGGTCTTGGTGGTGTCGGCATCGATGCGCGCCACGCGCGCCGGCGCATGGTCGGGGCGCTGCACATTGCGCAGCAGACGCACCAGCTCCTCCTCGAGCTGCTCGGTGCCCTTGCCCAGCGGCAGGATGTCGGGGTTGCCGCAGCTGGGACAGGCCGGGGGCACGCGCTGCGTGAAGCCGCAGTGGTGGCAGCGCAGCGTGCGGTCGTTCTTGTGGAACACCTGGTGCGCGCTGCAGTGCGGGCAGTCGCTTTTCCATTCGCAGTCGGCGCAGTAGAGCACGGGCGCGAAGCCGCGGCGGTTGAGCAGCACCAGGCTCTGCTCGCCGCGCTGCACGCGCTCGGTGATGGCGGCGAGCAGCGGCGGCGAGAACACCGCGCGTTTGGGCTGCTGGGTCATGTCGACCAGCCGCACCCGGGGCAGGGCGGCAGAGCCGATGCGGCTGGGCATGTGCAGCCGCAGGTAGCGCCCGCCCGGGTCCTGCGGCGTGGCCGGGCGGCTGGCATGCCAGCTCTCCAGCGAAGGGGTGGCGCTGCCCAGGATGATCTGCGCGCCATGGGCGCGCGCGCGCCAGATCGCCAGGTCGCGCGCCGAGTAGCGCGCGCCTTCCTGCTGCTTGTAGCTGGCGTCGTGCTCCTCGTCGACCACGATCACCTTGAGGCCTGGCAAACTGGCGAACACCGACATGCGCGTGCCCAGCACGATCCGCGCCTGGCCGGTGTGCGCCGCCAGCCAGCTCCTGAGGCGCTGCGGGCCGGTCATGCCGCTGTGCATGCTGACCACGGCCGCCGCGCCGTACTGCGGCGCGAAGCGCTCGACGAAGCGCGATTCCAGCTGCGGCGTCAGGTTGATCTCGGGCACCATCACCAGCGCCTGGGCCTGCGGGTCGGCATCGAGCGCCGCCTGCACGCAGCGCAGATAGACCTCGGTCTTGCCGCTGCCGGTGCTGCCGTAGAGCAGGAATGGCCGGCGGTCTGCGCTGCCGGCTGCAATCTGCGCCACCACCGCCTCCTGCTCGGCGCTCAACGCCACCAGCGGCGCCGCGGCGCCCGCCGCGGCAGCTGCCGGCGCAGCCGCCTTGGACGGCTTGAGGCGGCGCGCCAGCTGCTCGGGCGTGAGCTCGCGCAGCTGCGGCGGCAGCGCCGCCATGGCGATCTCGCCGCAGCTGCGCTGGTAGTAGCGCGCGGCAAAGGCCACCAGCCGGCGCCAAGCATCGGGCAGCGGGGCAATGCCATCGAGCACCGCGCTCACGGCCCGCAGCTGCGTGCCCTCGGGCAGGGCCTGCGCCGGCGCTTCGCCAGGCGCAGTGCCGCAGGAATCGTTGTCGTCCCAGACCACGCCCAGCACCTCGCGCCGGCCCAACGGCACACGCACCAGCGTACCCGGTGCCAGGCGCGCGCCGGCCGCATAGGTCAGCAGGTGGCCCACCGCGCTGTGGGCTGGCATCTGCAGGGCAATCTGGACGGGGAACAGGGCGGTCATGGCGCGGCGGACAGAGGTCGGTGAAGCGGGGAAACCCGGAGATTCGCGGAATTTCGGGTTTTCTGTGGATAACTTTGTGGGAATTGTCAGGGCTTGTGCCGAGGCGAAAGCTTTTGGCAAGGCAAACGTTGTTTTTTCCTCAGCCGGGCCCTCCAGTTCAGTCTTTATAAATCAATGGCTTACAGACGGGCCGCCAGGATTCTGGCAGTGTTTTCGCCCTCGCTCATGCCTCCCGTGACCACGCCGACCCATGTGCATAAGTCGGAATCGGCCTGGCTGTCAAGCGCCTGGCCCCGGCCATTTTTGTTCCGCAAACCCTGGGTTCGGCGGTAAAAGCCTGAGAAATCCACTGCAAGTCCTTGATTTGCGGCTCTATTTGCCGATTTCCGGCAATTCTGTGGATAACTTTGTGCACAAAGGATGTGGGCACAGCCGCAACATGGTTGACTCGCCTGGCTTGTGTCGCTAGGCAGATCCTTGCAGTAAACGGGAATTTCCTTTTGAATCAACGACTTGCGATTTTCTCTTGAAGCGCGGGAGCAGGGTCTGCAGGCCATCGCGCACTGCAAGTGTGCATGCCGGCCTGCCCCGTTGCTGTGCATAACTACGTGTGTGCAAGGTGGGCGCTTGCTCACCGGCATCCAGGCGGTATTGGTGGGGGCGCAAGGCATGGAAAGACCGTCCCCGGGCCCCAGGCGCTCAGCGCTGGCGCAGAGCGCGCGAGTGGCTGTGCACCGTTTCGACCAGCGCCGCCACATTTTCGGGCGGCGTGAACTGGCTGATGCCATGCCCCAGATTGAAGATATGCGTGGGGCCGGTCGTCGTGCGGTCGGTGTGCGGCGCGCCGAAGCTGTCGAGCACCGAGCGGGCCTGTGCAGCCACTTGTTCAGGCGCGGCAAACAGCACGTTCGGGTCGATGTTGCCCTGCAGCGCCTTGCCCGCACCGCCCGCCTCGCCGCCGACGATGGCGCGCGCCTTGCCCAGGTTGGCCGTCCAGTCCAGCCCCAGCACCTCGCAATCCAGCTCCTTCATCTCGGGCAGCCAGATGCCGCCGCCCTTGGTGAAGACGATGCGCGGCACATCGCTGCCGTCGGCCCCCGTGCGCTTGAGCTGGGCCAGCACGCGGCGCGTGTAGGCCAGGCTGAATTCCTGGAAGCAGCCGTCGGCCAGCACGCCGCCCCAGCTGTCGAAGATCATCACCGCCTGGGCGCCGGCATCGATCTGCGCATTGAGATAGGCGGCCACGCTGTCGGCATTGACGGCCAGGATGCGGTGCATCAGGTCGGGGCGCGCATACATCAGGCTCTTGACCAGGCGGTAGTCGGAGCTGCCCTGGCCCTCGACCATATAGCAGGCCAGCGTCCAGGGGCTGCCCGAGAAGCCGATCAGCGGCACGCGGCCGTTCAGCGCGCGGCGGATCGAGGTCACGGCGTCGAAGACATAGCGCAGTTTGTCCATGTCCGGCACGGCGAGTTCGGCCACGGCGGCCTCGTCGCGCACCACCTTGGCAAAGCGCGGGCCTTCGCCGGCCTCGAAGCTCAGGCCCAGGCCCATGGCGTCGGGCACCGTGAGGATGTCGCTGAACAGGATCGCGGCATCGAGCGGAAAACGTTCGAGCGGCTGCAGCGTGACCTCGGTGGCGTAGTCGGTGTTGGTCGCCAGCCCCATGAAGCTGCCGGCCTGCGCGCGCGTGGCCTTGTATTCAGGCAGGTACCGGCCGGCCTGGCGCATCAGCCACAGCGGGGTGTAGTCGGTCGCCTGGCGGCGGCAGGCGCGCAGGAAGGTGTCGTTTTGAAGGGGGGCAAAAGACATGGGGCTCACTCACAAAGGGCTGGGCCGCGGGGGACGGCGCCGCGCGGGGCGCATCCAGCGGTCATGGACGGCGCCGCGGGCCGTGGCGGCCGGGCGGTCCACAGGGATTCGGGCAAGGGGGCAGTTTAACGGATCGCGCACCGAACCGGGCCCGGCTCCCGTAATGGCAGGCGACATGCAACTGTCATGCTGTCATCACGGCGCTGTCACATCGCGGGCGAACAATGCGTAGCGTGAGCCGGGGCTGAAAAAAGGGGAGCGACGCGGTCACCCGTCACCCACCCGATCCCGGTATCACGCCAATTCAACGCAGCGCGGGAGTATGTATGGACGAGAACCTGCAAGCCATGCCGATCGGAGGCTGGATACCAAGCATTCCCTTCCACGCTCCCGGGCCGCTGCCCGCGCTGCTCCAGCCTCCGGCAGCGAAGCCCTCGTCCACGCGGCTGCTGGTGCAGTGGGCGCGCCATCAGGACGAGGTGCGCGCCGCCCAGCGCCTGCGCCACCAGGTGTTCGTGCAGGAGATGGGCGCGCGCCTGCCCGAGCCGCTGGCGGGCCACGACATCGACCACTTCGACGACTATTGCGAGCACCTGCTGGTGCGCGACCCGCTGAGCCAGGAGGTGATCGGCACCTACCGCCTGCTGACCCCCGCCGAGGCGCGGCGCGCGGGCGGGCTGTATTCGGACAACGAATTCGATCTCGCGCCGCTGGCCGCCTGGCGCCCGCGGCTGGTGGAGCTGGGCCGCAGCTGCGTGCACGCCGAGTGGCGCAACGGCGCAACGATCCTCGCGCTCTGGGGCGCGCTGGCCGAATTCATGCAGCGCAACCGGCTCGAAGCAATGCTCGGCTGCGCCAGCATGCCCATGTACCACCCGGGCCTGGCCTATGGCGAGGGCGCGGCCGCGATCTGGCAGCAGCTGCGCACGCGCTATCTGGCCGGAGCGCAGATGCAGGTGCAACCCTATACCGCGCTGCCGCTGCCAACGCAGGAGCGCGCGCCGGGTGCGGTGCAGGTGCAGGCTCCGGCCCTGATCCAGGGCTATCTGCGCATGGGCGCCAAGGTGCTGGGCGCGCCCGCGTGGGATCCGGATTTCCAGACCGCGGACCTTCCGCTGATGGCAAAGATCGAAGACCTGCCGGCCCGCTACCGCCGTCAACGCGACTGAGGATTGCCCTCGGCCTCTTCATCGGGACGGGTGAACAGCAGACCGAGTGCCGACAGGCTCAGAAGAAAGATCACGAACATATAGAGCGCGGTGGCCAGCGCCAGGCTGATGGTGAACACCCACTGCCAGGTATTGCAGATATTGCCGGTGCCATAGAGCGCCAGGCACTGCTGCACATGCGGCATGTGCAGATACCACAGCAGCGCCACCAGCGTGAGCAGCACGACCAGCGCCACGCCGCGCCAGCCCGAGCGCAGCGACAGCAGCGCGACCAGCGAGATCGATACCGCCGTGCCCCAGACCAGCATCAGCGCCCAGCTCACGCCCGGCCAGCGCGCCAGCCATTCCTGCAGCCATGGCAGCTTGGGGAACTGGTCGAACGCGCCCAGCAGGTCCCAGACCAGCGGCAGCACCGCGCCGGCGACGGCCAGGCAGGCCACCAGCAGCGCCATCAGGCCATAGCGCCATCGGCGCGAAACGCGTTGCCTGCCGGCAAGCCGGGAGGGGGGATCGGGGGGGCGCACTGCAGCGGTCATGGGAAACCTCCTTGTGGTCGATGCCGGAACCCCTCCGGCGCGCCGCAGGATGCTGCAGCGTGCGTTCAGTCTAGGCCTGCAGGCCGGAGCGCGCCAGTAGGCAACTGCTGACGCAGCAGCCCGGCGCGGCGGTTGCCGCCATGCCGGACTCGCACAGGTTCAGAGCGTCTCGAGCGCCGCATGCACCTCGGCCGGTGTCAGCAGCTCGGTCATCACCTTGGGCGCCTTGCCGGGCGCATAGAGCACATAGACCGGAACGCCGCTGCGCCCCAGCGCGGCGAGCGCGGCGGTGATGGCCGGGTCGCGCCGCGTCCAGTCGGCGCGCAGCAGCGCCACGCCGCGCGCGGCGAAGTCGGCGCGCACCTCGGCGCGGTTGAGCGTGGTGTGCTTGTTGACCTGGCAGGTCACGCACCAGGCGGCGGTGAAGTCGACGAACACCGGCGTGCCCGCGGCCGTGAGGCTGCCCACGCGTTCGGCCGACCAGGGCTGCCAGCCATCGGCGCCGGCCTCGGGCGCATTGCCCGGCGCCGCCACGGCCGCAGGCGCGAGCTGCGGGCCCAGCGCGCTGCCCAGCCACAGCAGGCCCAGCAGCAGCGCGCCGCCCAGGACCCAGCGGGTCCTGCCGGCCAGCGTCAATGCCCAGACCAGCGCGCTGAGCGCCACCAGCAGCGCCAGCAGCGCGCCCGCGCCGTCGATGCCGCTTTGCTGGCCCAGCACCCAGACCAGCCAGGCGACGGTGGCGAACATCGGGAAGGCCATGGCGCGGCGGAAGGTCTGCATCCAGGCGCCGGGGCGCGGCAGCCAGCGCACCAGCCCCGGCAGCCAGCTCGCCAGCACATAGGGCAGCGCCATGCCGATGCCCAAAGCGGCAAACACCGTCAGCGCCTGCGCCGCCGGCATGTCGATGGCCAGCCCCAGCGAGGCGCCCATGAAGGGCGCGGTGCAGGGCGAGGCAATGGCCACGGCCAGCACGCCCGAGAGAAAGGCCTCGGCCACCGGGTGGCGCAGTTGCGCCCCGGACCAGCGCTGGGGCAGGATGCGGCCGAACTCGAACATGCCCGCCAGGTTCAGCCCCAGCAGCGTGAACAGCGCGGCCATGGCCGCGACCAGCCCCGGCGACTGCAGCTGGAAGCCCCAGCCCAGCTGCTGGCCCGCGGCGCGCAGCGCCAGCAGCAGCCCGCCGAGCGCCATGAACGACAGCAGCACGCCCGCGCCATAGGCCAGCCCGCCCAGGCGCAGCCGGCGCCGGTCCTGGTCATGGCGCGCGAAGCCGACGATCTTGATCGCCAGCACCGGGAACACGCAGGGCATGAGATTGAGGATCAGGCCGCCCAGCAGGCCGCCGAGCAGCGCCATCCACAGGCCGCCACTGGTCGCTGGAGCCGCCGCCTGCTGGGCATTGGCCGCCAGCGCCGCTTCCAGCGCAGGCGATACGCCGGCAACGGGCGCGCTGTCCCAGCGGCCTTCGACCGCGGCCACGGTGCGCCAGCCCACGGGTCCTGCATCAGGCGCTTTCGAGGGAGTCACCACAAAGGGCAGTTGCGCAGGCGTTTCGCCGCGCATCTTCGACAGCGGCCAGCTGGCGGTCCAGATCGCGCCCTCCCAGGCCTGCGTGCCAAGGGCGGCGTGTTCGAGCACTTCAGGGGTCTCGGGGAACAGCTGCAGATCGGTGCCCCGCAACGCCGCGGGCAGGCCCTCGATGCGCACCTGCAGCCGGTCGCCCGCCACCGTCGCAGTGCTCCGGCCGGAAAGCTCTGCAGGCTGGCGCGCCCGGGCCGCGGCAAAGGCCTGGGCATGCATTGCGCTGGCGCTGCGCACCGGCAGCTGCAGCGTGAAATCGCCCTCCTCGGGAATGCACTCGACGCGGCAGACCAGCCAGCTGGCATGCAGGCGAATGGTCAGCGTATCGCCCTCGGGCGCCTGGAAATCGGGCGCGACCTTGACGGGCACCGGCAGCAGCAACTGGCCTTCATAGCCATAGTTGGCCAGCGGGCCCACGCGGATGATCCTGGGCAGCGGCCATTCGATGGCGCCGGCTTCGAGCCCCGCAGGCAGCTGCCAATCGAGCTGGGTCGGCAGGCCCGAGTCGCCGGGGTTCTTCCAATAGGTATGCCATTCGGGCTGGTGCGCGATCGACAGGCCCAGCCACAGCGGCCGGCCGGGCGTGACGCCCTCGGGCGCATGCGCCACCAGCTCGGCGCGCACGCGCTCGGTCGTGACCACGGCCCCGGAGGAGCCCAGGCCGCGCAGCTGGATCTGGGCGCGGCTGTCCTGCGCCGTCCCCAGCAGGAACAGCGCCAGCAGCCACAGGCAAAGGACCCAGGGAAGAGAACGGGAAGGAAGGCGATGGTTCATGGCGCAGGTGGGAGCCGGGCGCATGCGGATTGGTTCCGCGCCCGGCCCTGCGATGGTAACGCCCCGGGATTTTCCTAGCGCGCCGGTGCCAGCCCGCGCGGCAGTTCGGGCGCCGGCTCGGGCGCCAGCGACTGGCAGCACACCGGCGAGGGTGGCAGCGCGGCGACCTCTGCGGGCGTGGCCAGCTGCTCCTCGACCGGCTCGATCATGCGCGCCTGGCGCCAGCCGCCCCAGCGGTAGTAGCCCATCGACAGCAGCATGGCGCAGGCGGCGCTGATCGGGAAGCTCCACCAGATCGCGTCCACGCCCCACAGCGGCTGCAGCCACTGCGCCACGGGCAGGCGCACGCCCCACAGCGCGATCGCCAGGATCACCAGCGGCGCCACCACGGCGCCGGTGGAGCGTACCACGCCCGAGAGCACGAAGGTCACGCCGAAGAACAGGAAGGAACCGATCGCGATGTGGTTGAGGTGGCGCGCGGTCTCCAGCGCCGCGCTGCCTTCGGGCAGGAACATGGCCAGCACATACCGGTCCGCGGCCACCGCCGCCAGGATCAGCGCGCCGGTCATCAGCACATTGCAGATCACGCCCGCGCGCGCCGTGGCGTCCACCCGCGCCCACAGCTTCGCGCCCACGTTCTGCGCGGCAATCGAGGAGCAGGCCGCGCCGATGGCCATGGCCGGCATCTGCACATAGGTCCACAGCTGCAGCGCGGCGCCATAGGCCGACGACAGCTGCACGCCATGGCTGTTGACCATGCCCATCAGCATCAGCATGGCCATCGAGATCATCACCATCTGCGCGCCCATCGGCAGGCCCTTCATGACCAGCGCGCGCAGCAGCTGCAGGTCGGGCTTGAACAGCCGCAGCTCGTCCGAGCCGATCCACAGCGGATGGTCGCGCCAGCGCAGCCAGCCCAGCAGGGCGGCGAAGCCGATGGTATGCGCCACCAGCGTCGCCATGGCCGAGCCGCTGATGCCCATGCGCGGCACCGGCCCCCAGCCGAAGATGAACAGCGGGTTGAACGCGGTGTCGAGCAGCACCACCAGCAGCAGGAAATAGAAGGGCGTGCGCGTGTCGCCCGCGCCGCGCATCACCGCCGAGACGAAGGCAAACAGATACAGCAGCGGGATCGCCAGGAAGATCACGCGCAGATAGGCCTCGGCCAGCGGCAGCGCCTCGGGCGGCGTGCCGAGCCAGCCCAGGATATGCGCCGAGAACAGCCAGCCCAGCGCCGCGATGGCGACCGAGGCCGCGCCGAACAGCGTGGCGCTGGTGCCGATCACGCGCTTGGCCTGGGGCAGGTTGCGCGCGCCCATCGCCTGAGCCACGAGGATGGTGGCCGCCATGCCGATGCCGAACACCAGCCCGATCAGCGCGAACAGCACATTGTTGGCATTGGCCGTGGCAGTGATCGCCGCCTCGCCCAGATAGCGCCCGACCCAGATCGCATTGATCGAGCCGTTGAGCGATTGCAATACGTTGCCGGCCAGGATCGGCAGCGAGAACACCAGCAGTGTCTTGCCGATCGGGCCTTGGGTCAGGTCGCGGGTAGTGGATGCCATGGCGCATTGTCAGCGGTCCATGCGAGCTCGGCTGTCAGCCATCTGCACTACCATGGCAGGCATGTCTCCGACCTCTCATGCATCCCCGCCCCGCTGGCCCTCGCGCTGGTGGGCCCAGGCCTCGGCGCGCGACTTCGCCCTGGCCCAGACCAACGGGTTGGCGGCCGAAACCGTGGCGCTGCTGCCGGTCGCGGCCACCGAGCAGCATGGTCCGCACCTGCCGTTATCCGTGGATGCGACACTCGCGCAAGGCGTGCTCGACGCGGCGCTGGCGCTGCTGCCGCCCGAGCTGCCGCTGCTGTGCCTGCCGCCGCAGGACATCGGCCTGAGCATGGAACACCAGGCCTATGCCGGCACCCTGACCCTGTCGCCCGCGACGCTGATCGCGCTGTGGTGCGAGCTCGGCGCCTGCGTGGCGCGCGCCGGCGTGCGCAAGCTGCTGCTGTTCAACGGCCATGGCGGCCAGGTCAGCGCGATGGACATCGTCGCGCGCGAACTGCGCGCCCGCCATGGCCTGCTGGTCTACAGCAGCAGCTGGTACGGGCTGGTGGACGACGCCGCGAACCAGCAGTTCTGCGCGCACGAGCACCGCTTCGGCATCCATGGCGGCGAGGTCGAGACCTCGATGATGCTGCATCTCGCGCCCGAGACCGTGGCCATGGAGCATGCGCGCAATTTCGCATCCACTTCCGAAGACCGCTCAAGGCGATACGCCTTGCTGGGCAATGGGCGCAGCGCGAAGATGGGCTGGGCGATACAGGATTACAACCCGGCGGGAGCGGTGGGGAATGCGGTGGCGGCTACGGCGGAGCGAGGGCGGGTGATGGTGGAGGCTTCGGCAAGGGGGCTGGCGCAGCTGGTGCAGGAGATTCATGCGCTGCCGGGGTCAACGGTGGTGAGTGAAGCCCGTCCGTTTTAGAGCACAGGACGTCCATCCTTCGACAGGCTCAGGACGAACGGTTGATGCCTCGCTTACTTACCGAGGCTTACTTACCGAGGTTTAGGGCGAACGGCAAAAACCTCCGTTCGCCCTGAGCCTGTCGAAGGGTGAAGGGCCTGCCCTATAAAGTCACGCATGCGTCACCCACCCCCGATGCGCATCGCTATCCAGATGGTTCAGAGTATTGAACGTCTGCAGCATCAACCTCTTCGGACTGATGCTGAACTCCGTCACCGCACTGTTGCGCAAGCGCATGTTCAGCGCGATCGTGGCCTCGGGAGAAGTGCCCAGCACCTGACCGATGGCCGCGCAGATCGGCCCGCCGCTGCTCACCAGCAGCACGTTGTGCCCGCTGTGCTGCTGGCGCACCTGCTCGAGCACGCCGCGCACGCCGGCCGAGAAATCGTTCCAGCTGGGCATGCCCTGGGGACTGATCACGCCGGCCATCCACTGCGCCAGCGCGTCGCACAGCATGCGGAAGTGCTGGCGGTAGAGCTCGGGCGTGTCGGGGCGCGGCAGCGGCTGGGGGTGGATCGCGGCCAGCAGTGCCTGGCTGTCGTATTCATTGAGGGCGGGCAGCGCCGTCACCGGCGCCGTGAGCCCTTCGAGGCCTTCGCCGATGCCGTCCAGCGTCTGGCCGTGGCGCCGCAGGCCGCCGACCAGCACCGCGTCGAACACCATGGAGCGCTCGCGCCAGTATTCGCCCAGGCGCCGCGCCTGCTCGTGGCCGCGCGCGCTGAGCTGGTCATAGTTGTCGGCGCCAAACGAGGCCTGGCCATGGCGCACGAGATAGAGGGTTCCCATGGGCGCGATTGTGGGCAGGCGCCTGGGCAGGGCAAGTCACGCAAGCGACCGGGCGGGCGCCCGTTGTCGCGTGCGGGACCTACAGCAGCACCGTGCCCTGGATGCAGCCCACCGTCTGCCCGCCGATCCAGAGCCGGCCCTGTTCGTCGGCCGCAACATGCACCCAGCCATCGCGCCCCAGGCAGCTGCCCTGGCTGGCAACGTAGGGCGCCTGCAGCCGGCCTTCGGCAATGAGCCACTGCGCCAGGCTGGCGTTGAGGCTGCCCGTGACCGGGTCCTCGTTGATGCCCGTGGCCGCGGCAAAGGCGCGCACCTCGAGCTGCACCGCGGCCCGCGCGGGTGCCTGGGCAAACGCGCGCGCCTCGCGGCTCGAGCGCTTGATCAGTGCGGGTGCATCGCCGGCAGGATAGAGCGCGGCCACGCCGACCTTCTGCCCCAGCGCCTTGAGCCGTGCATGGTCCGGGTCGAGCGCGAGCACGGTCTCGGGGCTGTCGAGCAGCAGGCCCAGCCACAGCGGGCCATTGTCGAGCTGCTCGGCGGCAATCACCCGATCGGGCGTGAGCGCCAGCGCCTGCAGCACCGCCGCCAGCAGCTGCGGCTCGGGCGCGCTGCGCGCAAGGGCCGGCGCGGCAAATGCCAGCGTGCCGTCACCCTGGCGCGCGATGCTCACCAGCCCCTTTTTGCATTCCTGCACGATATGCGTGGCCGACTGCGGCTTGCCGCCATGGGCCAGCCAGGCGTGGCAGCTGCCCAGCGTCGGATGCCCCGCGAAGGGCAGCTCGCCCCCGGGCGTGAAGATGCGCAGCTGGTAGTCGGCTCCTGCGGCGCGCGCCGCGGGCGTGGGCGGCAGCACGAAGGTGGTTTCGGACAGCTGGGTCCATGAGGCAAAGGCCTGCATGGCCGCGTCATCGAGCCCTTCGCCATCGAGCACCACGGCCACCGGGTTGCCGCGCAGCGCCACCTGCGTGAACACATCGACCTGCGCGAAGGTGCGTGCGCGGGGCGCCGGCATCAGGCGACGGCCAGGGAAGCGCCGGCCAGCGTGGTGCGGATGGCGTCGGCCAGCGCCGCAATCGCGGTGTTGATCTCGTCGCTCGAGGCCGTCACATAGGATAGGCGCAGCGTGCGCGGATCGGGGTTCTCGGCGTAGAAGGGCGCGCCCGGCACGAAGGCCACATGGCGCTCGACGGCCGAAGCCAGCAGGCTCTGGGCATTCATGCCTTCGGGCAGCGTGACCCAGAGGAACATGCCGCCGACGGGGCGCGTCCACTTGACGTCCAGGCCGGCCATTTCGCGCTCGAGCGCGGCCAGCATGGTGTCGCGCTGGGCCTTGTAGAGCGTGCGGATGGTCGGCACATGGCGGTCCAGGAAGCCGTCCTTGATGACCTCGGACACCACGCGCTGGTTGAAGCCGGGCGTGTGCAGGTCGGCCGCCTGCTTGGCCTGCAGGAACTTCGGATAGACCTCGAGCGGCGCCACCAGGTAGCCCAGGCGCAGGCCCGGGGCCAGCACCTTGGAGAAGGAACCCATGTAGATGACGCCGGCCGGATTGCGCGCGGCCAGCGGCAGCGGCGGCTCCTCGTCGAACCACAGGTCGCCGTAGGGGTTGTCCTCGATCAGCGGAATGTTCAGCTCGGCCGCCTTGGCCACCAGCGCCGAGCGGCGCGCATCGCTCATGGTGCGGCCCGTGGGGTTCTGGAAGTTGGGCAGCACATAGGCCAGGCGCGCCTTGTCGGCGCCGCTGCCGGCTTGCGCCGCGAAATCGTCGATCAGCATGCCCTCGTCGTCGCTGGCGACGCTGACGGCAATCGGCTCCTGCGGCGCGAAGGCCTGCAGCGCGCCCAGGTAGGTGGGGGTCTCGACCAGCATGCGGCTGTCCTTGTCGAGGAACACCTTGCCGATCAGGTCCAGCGCCTGCTGCGAGCCGGTGGTGATCAGCACCTGGTCGGGATGCACGTCCCAGGGCAGCAGGTCGGCCACCGCCTGGCGCAGCGGCGCGAAGCCCTCGCTGGTCGAATACTGCAGCGCGGACGCGCCGTCGCGCGCCATGACAGCGGCGCAGGCCTCGGTGAAGGCGCTCAGCGGAAAGGCCTTGGGCGAGGGCAAGCCGCCGGCCAGGCTGATGATGCCGGGCCGGTCGGTGAGCTTGAGGATCTCGCGGATCGCGGAAGGATTCATCTTGGCCGCACGCGCCGCCAGGGTCCAATTCGTCATAACTATCTCTCTGTATTTGCTAAAACCGGCATTGGGAAATGCGCTGGGGATCGGGGCATGCCGTCGTGGGGCATGTGCTGGAAAGGGGGCGACGCGTCGGACCTGGCGTAAATGTCTGCGCTGCCGTGCCAGCAATCCAGCCATTTTGGCGCTTCCATGGTGCATCGCGTGCAAAGCCCCGGAAATGGCAACAGGCCCGGCTATGGCAATTTTGGTGCAGCATGGGTTCAGGCCGCCAGCATCCAGGCGGCGGTCAGCACCAGCAGCAGCGCCATCAGCCGGTTGAACCACAGCAGCCGCTGCCCCTGCGCCAGCCAGCCGCGCAGCAGCGCGCCCACGCAGGCATAGAGCAGATTGCTGCTGAGCGCAAAGAAGGCCATGACCGGCAGCGCCACCGTCAGCCGCTGCCAGGCATCGGGGCGGCCCGCGATCCAGCCGGCCACCACGGCAAACATCAGCAGCCAGGCCTTGATATTGACGAACTGCAGCCCCACGCCCTGCCAGAAGGGCACCGCCAGCCCGTTGCCTCCGGCCTGCGCCAGCTGGCCGGTGCGGCTCAGCCGCAGCGCCAGCCACAGCAGGTAGCCGATGCCCAGCGCCTTGATGGCCCAGCGCAGCGCCGGCACCGCCAGCACCAGCGCGCCCACGCCCGCGGAGGTGAGCAGCAGCAGCAGGCACCAGCCAAAGGGCACGGCGCAGACGAAGCGCAGGCTGGGCCGCAGGCCGTGGTTGGCGGCCAGCGTGGCGGCCAGGGTGGTGTTGGGACCGGGGCTGAAGCTCATGGCGGCGGCGAGCACGAGCAGGGCGGTGAATTCGACGAGGGGCATGGCGGTCAAATGTAGGCGCGATGCGGGGGACGGCTCAGAGTGTTTTCACGCAGGGGGCGCCCTTTTCTTGAGGGCGGCCCCGTCGAAGGATGAAGGGCCCTACCTAGAGAAAGACCCCTAACCTCACCGCCCCGCCACCTTCCCCGCCCCCGCATCCCGCAGCATCTTCAACAGATTCCGGTTCACCCCTTCGAGCTCCATCCCATGCGTCCTGCACAGCGCACGCACGGTGGCCCCGTCGGGGGATTCCAGCGCCTCGGCCAGCGCCAGGCTGGGGGCGTAGGGGCCGGTCTTGCCGATGATCGCCTGGTAGATGCGCTCGGACAGCGGCAGGCGGCGCAGGCTGTTGGCCAGCGGCTCGCCCAGCAGCAGCTCGAGCTGCGAGAACAGGCCGCACAGGTAGACCTCGCGCTGCAGCTCGTGCCCCATGCCGGCCTCGACCAGCTGCTCCGTGAGATGGCCGCGCATGACCATCGCCGCGCGCACCGGCTGCAGGTCGGGTTCGGTGTCGGCATGCGGCAACTGGTCGCTGAGCCAGCGCTGCAGCGTGCCGTAGCCCAGCATGACCAGGCCGCGGCGCAGCGAATCGACGCCCGTGCGCAGGCCCAGCGCCGCCGAATTGGTATAGAGCATGAAGCGGTAGGCCAGCACGGGATCACGCCCCAGGATGTCCTCGAAGGTCTCGAGCGACTGCTCGGCATCGATGGCCTGCATCAATGCCAGCACCTGCTTGCGGCAGGGCTGGGCGGCGCGGCCGCGCAGCTGCTGCAGCACGTCCTCGGTGGGCCAGCCGGCAACAGCGGCCGCGCGGTGGCCGTCGAGGCACTGCTCGAGCAGCGTACGGCTGGGCAGGCTCTCGTACATCTGGCCGTCCAGCAGGGCGCCGGACTGCGCGGAGTCGAGCTGCAGCAGGCTGTTGGCGAACCACTGCGCGGTGCCGGCGTCGGGCAGGTCGGCCAGCGCGCCGCGCCACACGAGCTTGAGCCCGCGCGCCTGCGCGGCCCGGGCCTGTTCGTAGAGGGTGGAATTCTCGAGCCAGTCGCCGCGCACCTCGATCCAGGGGCTGCCCGCGGGCGCATGCTCCAGCAGCGCGCCGAGCAGCTGGTGCGTCTGGGGCGACAGCAGCAGCGGCGGCGCCGCCTGGCTCCACATTTCCTGCAGGATGCGCAGGAAGTGCGGCACATCCGGGTCCAGCGCCGGGTCGCAATCGAGATAGAGCTGCACGCCGGCCAGCGCACGGTCCTTGTTCCAGAGCGGCCTGTAGCCAAGTGTCAGGGAGCTGAGTGCGGGCAGGGCCATGGAATGCAGCAGAAGGGTTAACCGATATAGTCGAACAGCGAGAGCTTCTGGATCTGGGCATAGGACTGCAGCGCGGCCGAGTAGCCGGTCTGCTGCGTCTTCAGCTCCGACAGCGCTGTAATCATATCGACATCTTCGGCCGCCGAGCGGTCTGCCTCGAGTTGCACCGAGCGCGCGCTGAGGTTGGCCGACAGGGTGTCGGCGCGGTTGAGCAGGTCGCCAGCCATGCCGCGCACGGCCTGCATGCGGTTCATGCCGCTGTCGATCTCAGCCAGCGCCTTGGCCACGCCATGCGCCAGCGTGCCCGAGGCCGTGCTGCCATCGGCATTGACGCTGCTGCGCACCGCGGCGATCGCCGAGTCCAGCACGCTGAACAGGTCGCTGCGCTCGCTGGCGCCGATGGTGAAGCTGTCGCCATCGGCCGGCTGGCCGGTGACAGTCAGGCTCATGCCGGCCACGCTGATCTTCTCGCCCGACTTGTAGGGCACGGCAGTGCCGCCGGCAATGCTGTAGCTGGTGCTGCCGTCCGCGCCGACGCTGAACGTGATGCCGATCGGCGGGTTGGCGCTGGCTGCGGCCGCGGCGGCCGAGGGGTCGGTGATGGTGCCGATGTCGGTCCAGGCCTTGCCGGTGCTGGCCGCGCTGCGGTTCACGGCCAGCACGCCGTTGCCGGTGGGCACGTTCATGAAGGCGGCCACGCCGTCGAGCGTGTTGGCAATGCCGTTGGTATTGCTGCTGGTCTGGCCCGATTGGCCCAGGAAGCTGCCGCCCTGCAGCGGCTGCTCGGCGCTGCCCAGCCCGCGGAACAGGGGCAGACCGTTGCTGTCGGCGGCGTTGGCGTGGTCGGCGATCTGGGCGCGCAGCGAGCTCAACTGGGCCACCAGCGCATCGCGCTCGGTCTGCGTATAGGCGCCGTTGCCGGCGTTCACCATCAGCGCGCGGAATTCCTGCAGCGCATTGTTGGCCAGGCCCAGCGTCGATTCGCCTTCCTTGATGATCGAGACCTGCGCGTCCAGCGCGCGCTGGTCGGCTTCGGTGCGGTCCATGCGCGTGCGCGCGCGCTCGGCCTGCGCGGCCGCGACCGGGTCGTCGCTGGCGCGCAGCACGCGCTTGCCGGCGCTGGTGCTCTCCATCAGGTTGGCGAGCTTGGCCTGGCGCTCGGCCAGGTTGTTGACCGTGCGGTCGTACATGTTGGCGGAGCCAAGGCGGGTGATGCTGTTGTTCATCGGAAACTCCTGGGATCTCAGCGGCCGACCGTGGAGATCATGCTTTCGAAAATGCTCTGCGCGATCTGCAGCATCTTGGCCGAGGCCTGGTAGGCCTGCTGGTACTGCAGCAGCTTGGCGGCTTCCTCGTCGAGGTTGACGCCCGAGACCGAGGTACGGTCGGCCTCGAGGTTCTTGGCAATCGTGCCCGAGAGGTCGGCGGCCAGCTTGGCGCTCTGGGTGCGCGTGCCGACCTGGGCGATCAGCGTCGAGAAGCCGTCGCTGAGCGTGGTGCCGCCGTCGAACAGCTTGGCGTCGCGCAAGGCGAGAAAGGCCGTGGCGTTGCCGGCATCGCGCTTCCAGTTGTCGCCCAGCGCGGGGCTCCTGGCGTTGGAGACCATGACGCTGTCGCCCGCATGCGGCGTGCCGGTCAGCGTGATCTCCCAGCCATCGATCCTGATCGGCTGGCCCGGCACGTAGCTGCCGCTGGCGCCGTTGCTGGCGGTGTAGGTCACGGCCGAGGTGGCGGGGTCGACGGCAAAGCGGATTTCCACGCCGGCGGAAGCCGCGTCGGGAAGGCCCGCGCCCGTCACCTTCAGCCCCGCCAACTGCAGCGAACCGCCATTGCCCGCGCTGATATTGGCGGTGACGGCGTTGGACACGGCCAGATCCTGGGGCGACAGCACCAGCGCTTCCATGCTGGAGGCGGCGCTGCTGAAGGGCTTGAACAGCACCGTCTCGTTGAGCTTGCCGCTGCCGGAGATATTGAACTGCAGCCCGTCGATGGTCTGCGCGGAGAGCTGCGCCACATCGTCATAGCTGCGCGTCAGCCCGTCGGACAGGCGCACCAGATTGACCTTGCCGCTCTCGCCGAACACCACTTCGTAGTCGGAGGCCACATAGGCCGAGGCGTCGAGCACCGGCTTGGGATTGGCGCTGGAGCGCGTGTCCACGAAGCTCACCGAGGCCGAGACGCCTTCGATCGCGGTATAGCCCGGCATCTGCGTGATCTGCGAGAACAGCGGGCTGCCCGCGGCGCCCGACAGCGTCAGGCCCTGGGTCTGCTGCGCGTTCATCGCGGTGCCGATCACCTGCGCCAGGCGGCCCAGCAGGTTGCGGCCTTCGGACAGGTCGTCGTTGTTGAACTTGAGCAGGCCCGCGACCTCGCCGCCGCCGACCATGCCGGCGCTGAGCTCCACCGGCGTGTTGCCCGGCTGGGTGAAATACAGCGCCAGCTTGCCGCTGCCCGGATATTGCAGGGATTCGCTGACCGACAGCTGCGATGCGTTCGCGCCCAGCACCAGCGCCTGGCTGCCGCCGACGAACAGGTTGAGCGTGCCGTCGGCGCCGTCGACCTGGCTGGTCTGCACATACTGGTTCATCTCGCGCACCAGCTGGTCGCGCTTGTCGAGCAGGTCGTTGGGCATCAGGCCGGCGGCCTGCGAGCGGCTGATCTGGGTGTTGAGCCCGGCGACCTGGGCGGCCAGGCTGTTGACCAGCGTCACGTCGTTCTGGATCTGCAGCTTGTTGGTGTAGTCGAGTTCGTCCAGGCTGGAAGAGGCCGCCTTGAAGCGCCCGGCCAGTTCGGTCATGCGCGTCAGCACCACGTTGCGCGCCGTCAGGTCGGTGGGCGCGTTGACCACGTCGGAAAACGCGTTGAGCATCTCGTTCATTGCCGCGCCCAGGCCGCTTTCGCCGCCCGAGAACGCCTCCTGCATCTGCGCCAGCGAACTGGCGCGCGCCAGGTCGGCTGCCTGGACCGCGCCCGCGGTGTTGGCCTGGCGGTTGAGCAGCGCGCTGTAATTGCGCACGATCGAGGCCACGCTCACGCCGTTGCCCACGTAGCCGTTGCCCATGTCCTGGCCGGAATTCGTGCCCATCGACACGCTCTGGCGCGAGTAGCCCGCGGTGTTGGCGTTGGCGATGTTGTTGCCGATGGTCTGCAGGGCGATCTGGTTGGCCATCAGGGCGCCGGAACCGACATTCAGAAGACTCATGTTCTTATCTCTTTATGCTTGCGTATTCTGGACGCGGAGGGTGCTTTGGATGGCGCGATTGAGCTTGTTCGCGTATTGCGGATCGGTGGCGTAGCCGGCCTTCTGCAGCTCGCTGGCATAGGCCAGCGCCGAGCCGGTCTGGGCGCGCGCCTTTTCATAGCGCGCGCTGCCGTTGATCAGCTGCGCGTAGTCGCGGAACGACTCCTCGAAGGAGTCGTAGGCGCGGAATTTGGCCGTGACCTTGCGCGGCACGCCGTCGATGTATTCGGTGGTGGTGATCTCGGCAACCTTGCCGGTCCAGCCCTTGCCGGCCTTGATGCCGAACAGGTTGAAGGAGTTGCTGCCGTCGGCATTGCGGATCTCGCTCTTGCCCCAGCCGGTCTCGTGCCCGGCCTGGCCCAGCATGTAGGCCGCGGGAATGCCGCTGGCCTGCGCCACGCGCTCGGCGGCCCCGGCATGCGAGCGCACGAAATTGTCCAGGCCCTTGGGCGAGGGCGCGTTGGCGGCGTAGGCATCGACGGAGCTGGTGGCGCCGGCACTCTTGCCCGGCACGAAACCGCCGTAGCGCGCAAAGCCGCCCTGGCGGCCGGCGAAGCTCAGCGTCGAGGGCAGCGCGTCATCGCCGGCATCCTCGGTCACGCCGCCCATGGCCCTGGACAGCTGGCGCGCGATGGCATCGGCCAGGCCGCCGGGCTGGCCGGACATGGTCACGGACAGCTGCTGGTCCAGCAGGTCGGCGCCCAGGTCGCCCTGCGCGCCGTCGAGCAGGCCGGACTTCATCGTCGCCTCGCGCATGCTCTTGATCATCTCGCGCATGAACAGCGACTCGAGCTGCTTGGCGGTCTCGCGCACGGCCGCCGGGTTGTTCTCGCCGGCCTGGTACTTGAGCGCGTTGAGCGAGCGCGCGTCCACCGCCAGCGCGTTGGACGTGCCCATCGACACGGTGGATTTGAGCGACATGCTCATATCACCTCCAGCTCGGCATTGAGCGCACCCGCGGCCTTGATGGCCTGCAGGATCGCCAGCAGGTCCTGCGGCGTCGCGCCCAGGGTGTTGAGCGCGCGCACCACGTCGGTGAGCTGCGGCGAGGACGGCATCTGGATCACGTTGCCCGGTTCCTGGCGCACCTGGATGCTGGCCTTCTCGGCCACCACGGTCTGGCCCTGCGAGAACGGGGCGGGCTGGCTGATCACCGGCGTGGAGCTGATGGTGATCGACAGGTTGCCATGCGCCACCGCGCAGTTGCCCAGCGTCACCGCCTGGTTGAGCACGATGGAGCCGGTGCGGGCATTGATCACGACCTTGGCGGATGGCGTGGAATTCTCGATCTGCAGCTCCTCGAGCTGGGCGATGAAGCGCACGCGCGCGCCCGGGTTGCTCGGCGCGTTGACCTGCACGGTGCGCCCGTCGAGTGCCGTGGCCGTGCCCTGGCCGAGATTGCGGTTGATGGATTGCACCACCTTGTCGGCGGTCTGGAAATCGGTGGCGTTGAGGCTCAGCTGGATGGTCTGGCCTTCATGCAGCGGCGTCGGCACCGCGCGCTCGACCTGCGCGCCCTGCGGAATGCGCCCGGCGCTCAAATGGTTGATCTGGACCTTGGAGCCGCCCTGGGCCGCGCCCGCGCCGCCGACCACCAGGTTGCCCTGGGCCAGCGCGTAGATCTCGCCGTCGGCGCCGCGCAGCGGCGTGGTCACCAGCGTGCCGCCCTTGAGCGACTTGGCATTGCCCATGGAGGAGACGTTGACGTCGATCATCTGCCCGGGCTGGGCAAAGGCCGGCAGCTCGGCGGTGATGATGACCGCGGCCACGTTCTTGAGCTGCAGCTGGCTGGCGTTGCCGCCCGCGGGCAACGCGATGCCCATCTGCTGCAGGTAGTTGGCCAGGGCCTGCTTGGTGTAGGGCATCTGCGTGGTCTGGTCGCCGGTGCCGTCGAGGCCGACGATCAGGCCGTAGCCTGTGAGCTGGTTGCTGCGCACGCCCTGGACGGCGGCGACTTCCTTGATGCGGGCGGCCTGCGCTGGCACAGCCAGCACGGCCGCACCCGCGGCGAATGCCCAGAGCGCGAGGTGGGCAGGGCGCAATTTTTGGAGTGTGGACAGTGCTTTCATAGCTGTCCATTCTCGGGAAAATCAGAACGGCATAACGTTCAAAAAGAAGCGTGACAACCAGCCAATTGACTGGGCTTCGGCCTGCTGGCCGCGCCCGCGCGACTCGATGCGCACGTTGGCCACCTGGGTCGAGCTGACGACGCTGCCGGGCTGCAGGTTGCGCGGATCCACGGTGCCCGAGAAGCGCAGCACGTCGACGTTGTGGTTCACGCCGATCTGCTTCTCGCCGGTCACGACGAGGTGGCCGTTGGGCAGCACCTCGGCCACGGTGGTGGTGATCGAGCCGGTGAAGGTGTTGCTGTTGGCGGTCTCGCCCTTGCCCGAGAAGCTGTTGTCGCTGCCGGCGCCGATCTTCGAGCGGCCGATGATGTTCGCGGCATTCGCGGCCTTGAAGATCGGCAGGTTGGTGAGGCCGGCGTTGAGCTCGTTCTCGCGCTCCAGGCTCGAGGTCGAGCGCTGCGAGGCCGTCACGCGCTCGACGATCATCACCGTGACCATGTCGCCGACCAGGCGCGCGCGCTGGTCCTCGAACATCGGCCGGTAGCGCGCGGCCTGGAACAGCCCGCCCGTGGGCGTGGCCGGCAGCGCCGCGATCGGGGTGGGGGTCTGCAGCGGCGCGGTCGGAAGGATATCGACGGGCGGCGGGGGGTTGAGGGTGGCGGCGCAGCCGGTGAGGAGGAGGGTGGCCAGGGCGGCGGCGCTGAGGGGGAGGCGGGAGGGGGTCATGGCGGGGTTCCTGGGGGAGGTGCGCATCCGCGCACTGGTTGGAGGTGGGGCCGTCCATCCTTCGACAGGCTCAGGATGAAGGGCCAGGCCTCAAGTTCTCAAACTGAAGTCACCGAAGAAGCAGTAATCACAACTGCGCCAGCTTCGCCAGCATCTGGTCTGAAGTCTGGATCGCCTTCGAGTTCATCTCGTAGGCACGCTGCGTCTGGATCATGGTGACCAGCTCCTGCACCACGTTGACGTTCGAGCCTTCGAGGTAGCCCTGCTGGATCGTGCCCAGCCCGTTGGTTCCGGGCGTGCCCTGCTGGGGCTGGCCCGAGGCCGCGGTCTCGATGTACAGGTTCTGGCCGCGCGGCTCGAGGCCGGCCGGGTTGATGAAGGTCGACATCGCCAGGTTGCCGACGGCCTGGGGCTCGGCGGCGCCGGGCATGACGGCGCTCACCACGCCCTCGGCGCTGATGCTGACGCTGGTCGCGCCCGCCGGGATGGTGATGCCGCCGCCGACGGGCAGGCCGCTGGAAGTGACCAGCTGGCCCTGGGCATTGACCTGGAAGGAGCCGTCGCGCGTATAGGCCGTGGTGCCGTCGGGCTGCGTGACTTCGAAGAAGCCGTTGCCGTTGATGGCCACGTCCAGCGCGTTGTTCGACTGCTGCAGCGTGCCCTGCAGGAAGTTGCGGCTGGTGGCGGCGGCGCGCACGCCCAGGCCCAGGTGCAGGCCGGTGGGCAGCTGGTTTTCCTCGGTGGTCTGGGCACCGACCTGGCGCAGGTTCTGGTAGATCAGGTCCTCGAAGACCGCATTGGCGCGCTTGTAGCCCGTGGTCGAGACGTTGGCCAAGTTGTGCGAGATGACGTCCAGCTGGGTCTGCTGGGCCTCCATGCCGGTCTTGGAGATGAAAAGCGAATTGATCATGGCTGAATCCTGGTTAACCGTTCATGCTCAGAAGCTGGGCAGCGGTTTTGTCATTCGTTTCTGCGGTCTGCATCAGCCGCATCTGGGTCTCGAACTGGCGCGAGGCGGCGATCATGCCGACAATGCTTTCCACGGCGTTGACGTTCGAGCCCTCGATGGAGCCCGACAGCAGGCGCGCGTTGGCGTCGTTCGGCAGCGGGTCGCCATTGGCCGAGCGGAACAGGCCGTCGTTGCCGCGCTGCAGCGGGTTCTCGGCATCGGGCGTGGCCAGCTTGACGCGGCCGGCGATCAGCGGCGGCTGGTCGGCCAGCTTGGCCGTGACGGTGCCGTCGGCGGCCAGCGTCACCTGCGCGCCCTGCGGCACCTCGATCGGCGCGCCGCCGTCCGAGAGCACGGGCAGCCCGCTGCTGGTCAGCAGCGCGCCTTCGGCGGAGACCTCGAAGGCGCCGCTGCGCGTATAGGCCTCGAGGCCGTCGAGCGCCTGCACGCCGAACCAGGCATTGCCCATGGCCATGGCGTCCAGCGCGCGGCCGGTGCGCTGGGCCGGGCCGGGCGTGTCCAGGTGGCCCGAAGTGGCTTCCAGCGCAAACACGCGCGTGGACGAACCGCTGCCCTGCACGGGCACCGAGCGGAAGGTCGACATCTCGGCGCGAAAGCCGTTGGTGCCGGAGTTCGCCAGGTTGTTGGAGAGCACCGCCTGGCGCTGGGCAGCGGCATTGGCGCCGGTCATGGCGGTGTAGATGATGCGGTCCATGGCGGAACTCCTTGGCTAGCGGGTGGGATCAGCGCAGGTTGACCAGTGTCGAGAACACCTGGTCCTGCGTCTTGATGGTCTGGGCATTGGCCTGGTAGGCGCGCTGGGCGGTCATCATGTTGACCAGTTCGGCCGTCAGGTCGACGTTGGAGCTCTCGAGCGCCCCCGAGACCAGCGCGCCGAAGCTGCCGCTCTTGGCGGAGCCCAGCACCGGCGGGCCCGAATCGCCGGTCGCGACCCAGTTGTTGCCGCCAATGGCCGCCAGGCCCTGGCTGTTGCTGAACTTGGCCAGCGCCAGCTGGCTTTCGGCGCGCGTCACGCCGTTCGAGTAGTTGGCCATGATGGTGCCGTCGGCGCCGATGGTGATGCCGTTGAGCTCGCCCGCGGCATAGCCGTCGTGGTTCAGCTTGGACACCGAGAAATCGCTGACGGACTGGGTCACGCCGCTCAGGTCCAGCGTCAGGTTCAGGTTGGTCACCGGGTTGACGCCGTTGGCGTTGGGGTTGGTCGAGGCCACGGTCATGGCCATCGGGCTGCCCGAGACCAGCTTGCCGGCGCCGTCGAACACCAGCTGGCCCACGGGCGCGGCCGCGGCATCCAGCGAGTTGTAGACGTTCCAGGTGTTGCCCGCGGCCTTCTCGAAATACATCGTGACCGGCGTGGGCATGCCCTGGCTGTCATAGACCTCGAGCGAGGTGCCGTAGGTGGCGCGCGGCGTGGCGGGCACCGGCGGCGTGGCCGTGGCATCGCCCGCGGCGTTGGCAGCGCGCGCATTCAGGTTCAGCAGCGCAGTGACCTGCGTGCTCTGCTTGGCGGGAATCGGCTGGCCGGTGGGGAACTTGATGGCTTCCAGCGTGGTGCTGCTGGTCAGGCCGGTGAGCGGGTCGATGGGATAGCCCATGACGCTGGCGCCGTCGGCCGTGACCATGTTGCCGGCTTTGTCGAGCTGGAAGTTGCCGGCGCGGGTATAGGCCTGGGTGCCGTCCGTGAGGTTGACGCGGAAGAAGCCGTCGCCGTTGATCGCCAGGTCCAGGCTGTTGCCGGTCTCGTTGATCGCGCCCTGCAGGAACTGCTGCGAGACCGTCTGCACGTTCACGCCGATGCCCGAATTCGCGCCGGTCGAGGTGACGACCGCGCTGGCCACCATCTCGGCGAATTCGGTGCGCGAGGATTTGAAGCCGGTGGTGCTCGAGTTGGCGACGTTGTGGCCGATGACGTCGAGGTTCTTGCTGGCGGCGTTGAGGCCCGAGAGGCCCTGTTGGAAAGACATGGTGTGCTCCTGTTCGGTGTTAGAAGACGGCCTTGACCTTGTTGTAGGCCAGGCTCTCGCCGTTCTCGAGTTCCAGCGTCAGCGCGTTGTCGGTGGTGCTGGTGGCGACCACCATCTTCGGCGCCAGCGGCGTGTTGGCGACGTTGGCGGTGCCATTGGTCGATGCCACCTGGAAGCGCAGGGCGCTGACGTCGCCCGTGTAGTTGCTGCTGTCCCAGGTGAAGTAGTGGCGGCCGGCGTCCAGGGCGCCGAGCTTGACGGTGTCGACCACGGTGCCCGCGGCGGTGGTGATGTTCACTTTCACATCGGCGGCGGTGCCGCTCAGGTCGAAGGCCGCGGTGCTGACCTTGTCGACCGGCGTGCTCAGCGTGTTGCCCTCGGACAGCACGGTGCGCCCGATCATCGAGGTGCCCTGCAGCACCTGCATCGCGGTGAATTGCGAGGACATCGCCTCCATCGTGCTGTTGAGCTGGTTGATGCCGACGACGGTGTTGATCTGCGCCATCTGCGTGGTCATCTGCGCGTTGTCCATCGGATTCATCGGATCCTGGTTGTTCAGCTGCGCGACCAGCAGCTTCAGGAAACGGTCCTGCTGGGCCGCGGGATCGGTGGACGCTGCGGCGTTCGAAGCGCCGTTGGCGGTGGCGCCAGTGCCGGAGACGGGGTTGAGGATCATGCTTATTGGCCCATCTGCAAAGTCTTGAGCAGCAGCGACTTCGCGGTGTTCATGACTTCGACGTTGTTCTGGTAGGAGCGCGAGGCGGAGATCATGTTGACCATTTCGTCCACGGCGTTGACGTTGGAGTGGGTCACATAGCCCTGGGCGTCGGCCATCGGGTGGTTCGGGTCGAGCACGCGGCGGCCCGGCTCCTGGTTCTCGCTGATGGCGCTGACGCGCACGCCCGAGGCGGCCTCCGCGCCCAGCGGCGTGGTCTGGAACACGACCTGGCGCGCCTTGTAGGCCTGGCCGTCGGGGCCGGCCACGGCATCGACGTTGGCCAGGTTGCTGGCCACGACGTTGAGGCGCTGCGACTGCGCGCTGACGGCGCTGCCGGAGACGCTGAAGATGGAAAACATGGACATGGTTGCTGCCTTTGGTCTGTGCGTGGCTTACTGGCCCTGGATGGCGCTGAGGATGCCCTTGGCCTGGCCGTTGATGAAGCGCAGCGTGGCTTCGTAGCGCACGGAGTTGTCGACGAAGTTCGCGCGCTCGCGGTCGAGGTCGACGGTGTTGTTGTCCAGGCTGGGCTGCGACTGCACCGAGTAGCCCAGGCTGACGGTGCTGTGGCTGGTCTGCGCCGCGTGCAGCGGGATGTGGCCCGCGTGGGTGGTGCCGCTGCCGGCCAGCGCGCTGCCGCCTTCGGTGGCGGCGCGCAGCGCCTGCGAGAAGTTGAGGTCGCGCGCCACATAGCCCGGGGTGTCCGCGTTGGCGATGTTGCTCGCGAGCAGGCGCTGGCGTTCGGCGCGCAGCAGCAGTGCGTTGCTATGGAAATCCAGTCGGCTGGTGAGTTTGTCGAGCATGTGGGCCTCGCGCTTGTGGCTTCGGAATAAAGAAGGCGCAATGCAGGACGCACCGCGACAGGCCCTGATTATGGAAATCGCGCGCTTTTCCTAAAGCGTGAAGAACGCGTGGATTGCTGCGCAGTTTCGTGCTTTGCGCGCGCCGCAAACGCCTACAGTCGATGGCACGCCTTGCCGCGGCCGCGCCGTGGCATTGCGCCTGGCGCCGCGCCAGGCCCCACTGAATTGGAGGAGTTCCCTTGATACGCAGCCCCAGGCCCCTGGCCGCACCCGTTTCCGCCGCAGCGCCCCGCCTGGCGCGCGCCGTGCTGGCCGGCCTGGGCCTGTCGCTGGGTGCCGCGCAGGCGCAGACCCATGCCGAACTCGAGGCCCTGTCGCAGCGCTGGGCCGATGCCGCGCTGGCCGGCGAGGCGCCCGCCGGGCTGCCGCTGCGCCTGCAGATACAGATCGGCAAGCTCGACGCGCGCCTGCAGCTGGCAGCCTGCGCCAAGGTCGAGCCCTACCTGCCGCCCGGCACGCGCCTGTGGGGACGCAGCCGCATCGGGCTGCGCTGCGTCGAGGGCCCAAGGCCCTGGAACGTGTATCTGCCGGTCACGGTGCAGGCCTTCGGCCCGGCCTGGGTGCTCAACAGCAATGTGCGCATGGGCGAGGCATTGACCGCCGCCGATGCCTCGCTGGCCGAGATCGACTGGGCCGAGACGGATTCGCCCGTGGTCGCCAACCAGCCCGACTGGGTCGGCCTCGAGGCCGCACGCCATCTGCAGGCCGGCCAGGCGCTGCGCCAGAACCTGCTGCGCGCGCCGCAGCTGTTCGCGCAGGGCGCGCAGGTCAAGGTCGCGGCCGGTGGCGGCGGCTTCACCATCATGTCCTCAGGGCGCGCCATGGTAGCCGGCGCGGAGGGAGCGAATGTGCGCGTGCGCATGGATAATGGCCGGCTGGTCTCGGGCATCGTCAATGCGCAGGGGGTGGTGGAGGTGCGTTAGCACGCACTTGCCGCAAGAAAAATAGCTAAAGTTTTTCGGACCGCTGCCGAAACCAGTGTCAAGGAGCCTCAGGCGAATGGGGCCATGGAGAATCAAGATGAAGATTGGACAGAAACCGGAGCTGAGCGCCGCCGCCTTGCAGGCCGCGGCCACGGCCTCCAAGCAGGCCAAGACCACGGGTCCGGCCGCTGAAGAAGCTGCCAAGGGCGCCCAGGTGGCGACCTCGTCCGCTGGCGTGTCCTTTTCCAGCTCGGCCAGGGCGCTTGACGCCGCGGGCCGCGCCCCGACCGAATTCGACGCCGACCGCGTCAAGGCGATGCGCGAGGCCATTGCCAACGGCACCTTCAGCGTGAGCGCCGAGGCCATTGCCGACAAGCTGCTGGCCAACACCGGCGAGATCCTGGCGCATTCGATGGCCACGCGCGCGGCCTGAGACCGGCCCCATGCAGCTGACCGATTCCCTGGCCCAGGCCGAGACCGCGCTGCAGGCGCTGTCGGCCGCGCTGGCCGGCACCGACGCCAATGTGCTCGAGCTGCGCAGCACCGAGCTGCGCGACGCCTTCATGTCGCTGGCCGTGCTGCGCCAGCAGCACACCCGCAGCGGCCAGATGCTCGACGCCGCGCTGCGCGAGCGCATCGAGGCCGTCGGCCGCCAGATCGGCCCGCTGCGCGAGCAGCTCGCGCGCGCCAGCGCGCTGACCGGCTCCAAGGTGGCGACGCTGCTGCCGATGCAATCGGCGGCGCCTACCTATGACGCGCTTTCCGGCCGCGCGGCACGCACGGGGCCGGCCAGGATCTATCGCAGCGCCAGTTAGCTTGGCTTGTTTCCCATTCGCACAATGAAGAAACGCAGCGCTGGGGCTGCGTTTTTGTTTTGGAGTCTCGGGGGCTGAGGTAAGTGCATGCCTTTGCTGTAGGGCAGGCCTTTCATCCTTCGACAAGCTCAGGACGATCGGGTCGACGAGCGTTGCGCCCTGGAAGCCGAGGGGTGTTTGAGGTGAATGGAGAGCGAGGCTTGGTCGAGGGCGAAGCGCCTCCCAACCGTTCGTCCTGAGCCTGTCGAAGGATGGACGGCCGGCCCTCAAGACAGCCCCACACCCTTCGCCAAGGCCAAGACAAACATAAGCTCAATGCGCCCGCATCTTCGTCCGAAGTCGCGCAATCGCCTGGCTATGCAACTGGCACACCCGCGACTCCGTCACCCCCAGCACCGCCGCGATCTCCTTGAGATTCATGTCGTGCTCGTAGTACATCCCCATGATGTACTGCTCGCGCTCGGGCAGCAGCTTGATGGCCTCGACCAGCGCGCCGCGCAGGCGCTGGTCGCGCAGCAGGGCCATCGGGTCGGCGCTTTCGTCGGCCACATGGCGGTCGAGGAAACCGTCGCTGTCCTCGCCGGGCGCGATGTCTTCCAGGTAGACCAGCTGCGTGCCGCGCACCTTGCCCAGCAGTGCCTGGTATTCGTCGAGCGGCATGCCGAGCTCGGAGGCGATCTCCGACTCCAGCGGGGTCCGTCCGAGCTTCTGCTCGAGGCGGCGCAGCGCCTGCTCGATGTCCTTCTGGCTCTTGCGCGAGCTGCGCGACATCCAGTCGCCGTCGCGCAGTTCGTCGAGCATCGCGCCGCGGATGCGCTGCGAGGCAAAGGTCTCGAACTGCACGCCCTGCGCGGCCTCGAAGCGGGTCAGGGCGTCGGCCAGGCCGATCATGCCGACCTGGATCAGGTCGTCGAGCTCCACATTGGGCGGCAGCTTGGCGATCATGTGGTGCGCGATGCGCCGCACCAGCGGTACATGCTGGCGGATCAGCGCGTTGCGTTCCAGATGGCCATTCGCGGTGTACATGGCGTTCATAGCTTCCACGCAGGTTGGGAAAAGGCAGGCGCCGCGGCATAACGCGCCGGCAGGGCGGCCAGCCCGGGGGTCAGGGTGGCGGAATGCGACAGCAGCAGCAGTGCCAGGCGGCGCATGTCCTGCGCCAGCGCCGGGTCGGCGCGGGTGCACAGCGGCGCCAGGCGCAGGTGGCGCTCGGCGCATTGCGCCAGCGAGGCCATCAGCGTGTCGGCATGGCGGCGCGCGAAGGGCTCGTGCGCGGCGGCGGCGGCGGCAACGATGCTCGGCAGGCCGGCGTGCAGCGCCAGGTGCTTGATCTGGCGGTAGCTGCGCACCATGCCGCGCGGCTGCATGTCCAGCGGCAGCAGCGGGCGCATGGCATGGCCCTGCAGCAGCGGCGCGAGCTGCTCGACCGGTGCATGGATCAGCACCACGGCATAGCGGCGCGCATAGGGCAGCAGTTGTTCCAGGCCGCCCAGCTGCGACAGCCCCAGTGCCGCGGGCAATGCCGCCACCGAGGCCTCGGCCGGGCGCGGGCCCAGCATGGCGGCATGCCAGGCCGGATCGGCCAGCAGGTCGCGCAGGCCGGGGGTGGCCGCGGACTCGGCCTGGCTGGCGTCGAGCACCAGCACCGGATAGCCCAGCTGCTGCAATTGCGCGCTCAGCGGCCACAGCAGGCTCGAGCCCGGCGCGGTGGCCGAATAGGCAATGGCGCAGACCTGGAGTTCATGCCAGGCGGCGGATTGCAGCCCGCTGCCCTGGGTTGCGCTGTCAAGCATGGTCCAGCTCCACGTCGGCCTGGCTGGACTGCGTGAAGAAGAAGTCCAGTTCGATGGCCTTGGGGTCGAATGCCGAGCGCGTGTTCGTGCGCATGGAGGCGGCGACGAGCTGGTGCGCGTCGGCCGCTTCCCAGTCCTCGGGCACGCGCTGGCCGTTGGTGACGCCGCACAGCTGCATCTGGTGGCGCACCAGCGTGTCGATCGAGGGGCCGAGCTTCACGGCCTCGTCCACCTTGGACAGGATCACCTGCCGGCAGCCCTCGGCCTTGAAGGCGTTGAGCACCTCGTCGTTGGAGTCGCCCTGGCTGCTGGCGTTGAGCACCAGCATGCGCTGCACGCCGGGCAGGTCCAGCACGTCGAGGATGTCGTCCTTGCGCGGGTCGCGCGGGGCGACGCCGGTGGTGTCGATCAGCACGACCTTCTTGTTCGCCAGCAGGCCCAGCAGGTCCTGCAGCGCCGCGCGGTCGTGCGCCTGGTGGGCGACGATGCCCAGCATGCGGCCGTAGGCGCGCAGCTGCTCGTGGGCGCCTACGCGGTAGGTGTCGAGCGTGATCAGGCCGACCTCTCTCGCGCCGTGGATGCGCGCGGCCATCGCCGCGAGCTTGGCGGTGGTCGTGGTCTTGCCCACGCCGGTGGCGCCGACCAGGGCGAACACGCCGCCCTGTTCATAGATCGGCGCGGAATGCGCGTTGGTGCGCAGGTTGCGCTCGAGCACGTCCATCAGCCAGCGCACGGCCTGGGCCGGCGAGCAGCTTGCGGGCAGGTTCTCCAGCAGCAGGCGCGACAGCGCGGGCGAGTAGCCGGCGCGGATCAGCTTGAGCATCAGATTCGACTGCAGCGGGCTCTGGCGCGCCTGGCCCAGCCAGGCGAGGGTGTTGAAGCGGTCCTCGATCAGCGCCTTCATCGACTGGATCTCGTCCATCATGACCTGCGGCGCGGGAGCGGCGGCAGGCTGTGGACGGGCCGTGGGCTGGCTGGCAGGGCGCTGCGCGCGCAGCGGGTTGTGGCGCGCCACGGCGGCGGCCGGCGCCTGCACGGGCTCGCGGCGCAGCTCGTCGAGCTGGCGCGCGCGCTGCGCGAAGGTCGGCAGCTCCTGTTCCAGCGCGGCTTCGGGCGCGGGGGCGCTGTCGCCATGCAGCGACTCGTGGCGCCGGCGCAGCATGCGCTCGCGCACATAGTCCTGGAACGACAGCGTGCTCATCGCCAGCTGGGCCGCGTCTTCCTCGACGGACTGGCGCAGCGGGGAGGAGGCTGCGGTTTCGGCAGCCGCTGCGGCAGCGGCCGGCGCCGCAGCGGCCTGCGTCACCGCAGCCGCCAGCGTGCGCGGCCGTGGCAGCGCACGCGCCTCGTCGGCCGCACGCTTCTCGAGCGCGCTTTGCAGCGGCGAGCTGGTGGCGACGCCCGCGTCGAGCTTCTCGAGCATGTCCTCGGCGGTGGCCGTGACTTCCACGCCATCGGGCGTCGCGCGGTTCGACAGGATCAGCGTGCCATCGCCAAAGGCCATGCGCGCCTTGGCCAGGGCCTCGCGCGAGGTGGGGGCGGTAAAGCGGCGGATGTTCATGCGGATGCACCTTTAAGAATGGGGCCAATGCGGATCGTGTGCGTCTCGGGGATCTCGCTGTGCGAGAGCACCTGCAGACGGGGCGCCACGCGCTTCAACAATCGGGCAATGGCGTTGCGGATCGAGTCGGGCACCAGCAGGCAGGCGGGCATTCCGAGCTCTTCTTGTTTCTGCGCCACATCGGCGGCTTTTTGCGTGAGGATCTCGGCCACGCCCGGGTCCAGCGAAGGCGCCGCGGGGTTGCCCAGCGCCTGCACCAGCAGGCGCTCGAGGCTCGGCTCGATGGCGATCACATTGAGCTCGCGCGTCGGGCCGTAGATCTGCTGCACGATGGCCGGCGACAGCGCGATGCGCACGCGGCGCGCCAGCTCCACCGGGTCCTGGGTCAGCGGTGCATGCTCGGCCAGGGTTTCGATGATGGTGCGGATGTCGCGGATATGCACGGCGTCTTCCAGCAGCAGCTGGAGCACCTTCTGGAACGTTGAGATCGACACCATCTTTGGAACCACTTCTTCAATCAGCTTGGGAGCCAGGCGCGCCACATGTTCGACGAGCTGCTGGGTCTCCGTGCGGCTCAAGAGCTTGGCCGCATGCACTTGCATCAAGTGTGACAAATGCGTGGCCATCACGGTTTCGGAATCAACGACGGTAAAACCCGCCATTTGTGCCGCTTCCTTCTGGCGCTCGTCGATCCAGTGCGCCGGCAGGCCAAAGGCCGGATCGGTCGTGGGCGTGCCGATCAGCGGCGTGCTGATGCCGCCGGGGTTGATCGCCAGGAACATGCCGGGGAAGGCCTCGCCCTCGGCAATGCTCACGCCGCGCAGCGTCACGCGGTAGGCGCTGGGCTTGAGCTCGAGGTTGTCGCGCACGTGCACGGCTGGCGGCAGGAAGCCGACCTCCTGCGCGAACTTGCGGCGCACGCCCTTGATGCGCGTCAGCAGGTCGCCCTGGCGCTTCTTGTCGACCAGCGCGATCAGGCGGTAACCCAGCTCCAGGCCCAGCAGGTCCACGGGCTGCAGGTCGTCCCAGGTGGCCTCGCCGGAGTCGCCGGCCGGAGCCTGCGCCGCCGCGGCAGGGGCCGCCGCCTTGGCCTTGGCCGCCTGCTGCTTGCGCGCCAGCAGCCAGGCGCCATAGATCAGCGCGCTGCCCATGCCCAGGAACACGACATGGGGCATGCCGGGAATCAGGCCCAGCATCGCCAGCACGCCGCCGGTCACGGCCAGCACGCGCGGCGACATGAACAGCTGGTCGACGATCTGCCGGCCCATGTCCTCGCCCTTGCCCACGCGCGAGACCACCATCGCCGCGGCCACCGAGATCAGCAGGCCGGGGATCTGCGCCACCAGCGCGTCGCCGACGGCCAGCAGGATGTAGCTGTCGGCGGCCTGGCCGGCCGACAGGCCGTGCTGCGCCATGCCGATGATGAAGCCGCCGACGATGTTGATCACCAGGATCAGGATGCCGGCGATCGCATCGCCGCGCACGAACTTCGAGGCACCGTCCATCGAGCCGAAGAAGTTGGCTTCCTCGCCCACTTCCGCGCGGCGGCGCTTGGCCTCCTCTTCATTGATCAGGCCGGCGTTCAGGTCGGCGTCCACCGCCATCTGCTTGCCCGGCATCGCATCCAGCGTGAAGCGCGCCGAGACTTCGGCGATGCGCTCCGCGCCCTTGGTCACCACCACGAAGTTGATCACCACCAGGATCGCGAACACGATCAGGCCGACGGCGAAGTTGCCGCCGATCAGGAAGTGGCCGAAGGCCTCGATCACCGCGCCGGCCGCGCCCGGGCCGGTGTGGCCTTCGAGCAGCACCACGCGCGTCGAGGCGACGTTGAGCGACAGGCGCATCAGCGTCGTCAGCAGCAGCACCGTGGGGAAGGCGGCGAAGTCCAGCGGCCGGATCATGTAGGCCGCGACCATCATCACCATCAGCGCCACGGCGATGTTCAGCGTGAAGAAGGTGTCGAGCAGCCACGGCGGGATCGGCAGCACCATCAGCGCCAGGATCGCCACCACCAGCAGCGGTGCCGACAGGCCCTGGGCGGTCGAGCCGTATTTGCTGCCCAGCAGCTGCAGGGATTTCATCGAGGAGTTCATGTGGCACTGCCTTGGGGGACCACGCGCTGGTGCGGGTCGAGTTCGGGGGGGACCGGGACTTCGTCAAGCGCCTGCGGCATCTGGCCTTCGCCGCGCAGCGCGGCCTTGAGGCGGTAGACATAGGCCAGCACCTGGGCCACCGCGGTGTACAGCGGCGCGGGAATCGACTGGTCGAGCTCGGCATGCGCGTAGAGCGCGCGCGCCAGCATCGGGGACTGCAGCACCGGCACGTCGTGCGCGTTGGCGACTTCGCGGATCTTCAGCGCCAGCAGGTCGGTGCCCTTGGCGATGACCTGGGGCGCGTCCATGCGCGCCTCGTCGTAGCGCAGCGCCACGGCATAGTGGGTCGGGTTCATGACCACGAAATCGGCCTTGGGCACGGCCTGGATGCTGGCGCGGTTGGCGATCTCGCGCTGCTTCTGGCGCAGCTTGCCCTTGATCTCGGGGTTGCCTTCCGATTCCTTGTGCTCCTGCTTGACTTCCTGGTGCGACATCTTCAGGCGCGACTTGAACAGGAAGGCCTGCAGCGGCACGTCGATCAGCGCCACCAGGAACACCACCAGCAGCAGCAGCGCCACGCCGCCGGCCAGCCATTCGCCGACCATGGCCAGCGCCATGGGCGAGGGCTGGCTGATCACGCGCGCCATGTCCTCGAGGCCGGCCGCCAGGTACTTCCAGCCGATGAACGACAGCACGATGGTCATGAGCACCATCTTCACGACGGTGATCAGCTGCTGCTTGGAAAACAGGTTCATGAAGCCCGACAGCGGATTGAGCCGGCTGAACTTGGGCATGACGGGCGTGAAGCTGAAGATCCAGCCGCCGGCCATGATGCCGCTGAGCACCGCCGCAGAGATCGTCGCCAGCGCGAACAGCACGCAGGCCACCAGGCCCCAGCTGCCCATCTGCAGCAGGCGCTCGAGCATCAGCGCCGGCGTCTGCACGGTCTGGGCGTTGAAGGAGAACTGCTGGATGAAGGCCAGTTTCAGATAGCTGGTCAGCGGCTGCGCGCCGACCAGCATCGCCACCGCGCCCATGCCCAGGATCGCGAGATGCGAGAGGTCGCGCGAGCGCGCGCCTTGGCCGTCCTTGCGCGTTTTCTGCAACTTGCGCTCGGTGGCGGGGAGATTTTTGTCTTGGCTGGAGTCCATGGCGGGTATGACGGAAGGTCGCCGTCATTGTCGCCAGGGGCTGGTTTTGCTAAAGGGGGAAAAGAAGCGGAGGAAGGGCGCTGTTTGGGCGCGTTGGGGGCTTTGACCCTATGGGCCTTGGCTTGAGGCCTGGCCCTTCATCCTTCGACAGGCTCAGGACGAACGGTCAATACCCAGTTCGCTCTGTGCTAGGGCGCGTTACCGTTCGTCCTGAGCTTGCCTGGGCGGCCCCGTCGAAGGATGAGCGGCCTGTCCGAAAGTGAAAGCCCCCGGGGTTCAGAACCCCAGACTCGCCAGCAAATCATCCACCTGCGACTGCGAAGTCACCACATCCGGCGTGCGGCTGGGGTCGACCACCGGACCGGCCAGGGGTTCCTGGGTTTTCTCGGAGCTTCCGGCAACCACCGCAGCCGCGGCCGCGACGGGCATGACCGAGGCCGGCACGCCGCCCTGGGGAGCGGTCTGGATCAGCATCTGCACCAGCTGGTCCTCGAGATTGGCCGCCAGGTTCACCACGCGGCCGATCACCTGGCCGGTGAGGTCGTGAAAGTCCTGCGCCATCATGATCTCGGTCAGGTGCTCGTCGGCCTTCTGCGTCACGGCTTCCATGTCGGTCAGGAAGTTCATGATGTCGCCCTTGGCCACGGCCGCGACCGGGTCCTCGATCAGCGCCGCCACCATGCGCCGTGTTTCCTGGGCGATATAGGCCTGCTGGGCCTTGGCCTGCTCGACGCGGTTGAGCACCTTCTCGGCGGCCTCGCCCGTGAGGCGGGCGATATAGGACAGCCGGCTTTGCGCGTCGGGCAGTTCGTCGATGGTGCCACGCAACCGGTCGGCATAGCCCAGCTCATTGAGCGAATCGTGCAGCTGACGCGTCAGCACACCGATCTTGTAATGCAGTTCGCCAGGCTCGGCGGGCGTGTTGCTGTCCATGGCGTCACATCCCCAGTTTCTTCAGGATCAGGGTGACCTTTTCTTCCAGCGTGGCCTTGGTGAAGGGCTTGACGATGTAGCCCGCAGCGCCGTTTTGCGCAGCGGCCACGATGTCTTCCTTGCGGGCTTCGGCCGTCACCATCAGCACCGGCAGGTGCTTGAGCTTTTCGTCGCCCTTGATCTCGGCCAGCAGCTGGAAGCCGTTCATGTTGGGCATGTTGATGTCGGTGACGACGAAATCGAACTTGCTGTTGCGCAGCTTGTGCAGCGCAACGACGCCATCCTCCGCCTCATCGGCCTCGGGGAAACCGCTTTCCTTGAGAAGGTTGCGCACGATGCGGCGCATGGTGGAGAAGTCGTCGACGATCAAAAAACGCAAGGCATTAGCCACGTGAGACCCTTTCGGTCGTGATGTGCTCTGGGGAGAAAGGCAGATTCGGCAGCAAGTGTCACAAATGGAGGCTATTGCGTGCCAGCCGGGGGATTGTCCTGCTTTTTCGCGGCGGGCGAAGGCGTGTGCTCTTTGCCCAACAGCCGCTCTTCCGCTTCGCGGGTCAGGACGGTGATGGTGATGCGCCGATTCTGCGGCGCACGCGGGTTCTCGGGCTCGAGCAGGTCGCTGTCGGCCATGCCGACCACGCGCGCGAGTTTGAGCGCCGGCATGCCGGCGCCGATGAGCTCGCGGCGCGAGGCGTTGGCGCGGTCGCCCGAGAGCTCCCAGTTGCTGTAGCCCCGGTCGCCGTTGCCGTAGGGCGCGGCGTCGGTGTGGCCCGACAGGCTGATGCGGTTCTCGGTCTCGCCCAGGGCCGCGCCCACGGCGCGCAGGATGTCCTGCATGTAGGGCTTGACGATGGCGCTGCCGCTGTCGAACATCGGCCGGTTCTGCTCGTCGACGATCTGGATCTGCAGGCCGTCGGGCGTGACCTGCACGCGGATCTGCGAGCGGTATTCATTGAGCTTGGGGTTGCTGGAGATCAGGTTCTCGACCTTGACCTGCAGCTCCTTGATGCGCAGCGCGTCCTGGCGCGCGCGCTCGGCGCGCGTCGAGTCCAGGCTCTGCTTGCGGTCGGCGGTCTCGCTGGCTTCGGAGCGCCGCACCTGGCCGTGGACCTTGCTCAGGTCGTTGCCGCCGCCGGGAATGATGCTCGAGCTGTTGCCCGAGCCGTCGCCGCCCTGCATCGAGACCCTCAGCGGCGCATTGAAGTAGCTGGCAATGCCCTGCAGGTCGCCCTTGGAGGTCGAACCCAGCAGCCACATCAGCAGGAAGAACGCCATCATGGCCGTCATGAAGTCGGCGTAGGCGATCTTCCAGGCGCCGCCATGCGGGGCATGGGTCACCTTCTTCACGCGCTTGACGATGATCGGTTGGAGTTTCTTGTCGGCCATGGTGTGCTCTCGTGCTCGGCTTACTTCTTGCCCTTGACGTGGTTTTCCAGCTCCAGGAAGCCCGGGCGTTCGGTCGAGAACAGCACCTTGCGGCCGAATTCAATGGCCGTCGAGGGGTTGTAGCCCTGCATGCTGGCCAGCAGCGTGGTCTTGATGCACTCGAATTCCTTGGCCGCGTCCTGCGTCTGCTGCTCGATCAGCCCGGCGATGGGCTCGACCACGGCATAGGCCAGCAAAATGCCGAGGAAGGTGCCGACCAGCGCCGAGCCGATCATCGCGCCCAGCACCGAAGGCGGCTGGCCCACCGAGCCCATGGTGTTGACCACGCCCAGCACGGCCGCGACGATCCCGAACGCCGGCAGCCCGCCGGCCATGCGGCCCAGCGCCGCGATCGGTGCGTGCGATTCCTGGTGGTGGGTCTCGATCTCGCTGTCCATCAGCGCCTCGATCTCGTGCGAATTGAGGTTGCCCGAGACCATCATGCGCAGGTAGTCGGTGAGGAACTCCATCACATGCACGTCGGCCATCAGATTCGGATACTTGGCAAAGATCGGCGACTCCTGCGGCGCCTCGACATCGGATTCCACCGACATCAGGCCTTCCTTGCGCGCCTTCTGCAAGATCTCGTAGAGCAGCGCCATCAGCTCGAGAAAGCGCTCCTTGTTGTATTTGGAAGACTTGAACGCCGCCGGCAGCGCGCGCAGCGTGGCCTTGATCACCTTGGGCTGGTTCGCGACGATGAACGCCCCGAGCGCCGCACCCCCGATGGTGAGCATTTCAAACGGCAGGGCCTTCGCGACCACGCCGATATTGCCCCCGTGCAGCACGTAGGTGCCGAACACGCAGGCGAAAGCGATGATGAAACCAAGAATGACAAGCATGCGGAGATTGTGCGTTTGCCTGCCTGCCGGGATTGGCTGGATAAGCGGGGCAATTGCCGCATTTATCGGCAGCTTTGCGCGCGCGTGTAGGGTGGACGGCGCAAATGGCCGGCGCCGGCTGGCGGCGCTGCCGCTCCGGGCGGCAGCCGGAGCCCGCGAGGCATATATAGATATGGATATGCCTCCAAGACCCGCGGCCCACGCCCGCGCAAAAAATTTGCTCCAGCGCCCTAAAGTTTGTTCCCCACCCCTCCGATAACCAAAGCAACAGGGAAGTTGACGCCCTGCACCGCACAAGCTGCCGACCAACCCAACCTTTCGTTGAGTGGCTTGCACGGATTGGGCTGCCGCCGCCGCCCGCCTTGGAGTGATCCGGGGGACTGGTCTGGCGGCGGGCGTTTTGATTTGACTTAGGAGCTATCACCATGGCCATGACCATCAACACCAACATCTCGTCGCTGAACGCACAGCGCAATCTGTCGACGTCGCAGTCCTCGCTGTCGACTTCCATGCAGCGCCTGTCGTCGGGCATGCGCATCAACAGCGCCAAGGACGACGCCGCCGGCCTGGCCATCGCCGAGCGCATGAGCGCACAGATCACCGGCCTGAACCAGGCACAGCGCAATGCCAACGACGGCGTCTCGCTGATGCAGACGGCTGAAGGCGCCCTGGGCACCATCGGCAACAACCTGCAGCGCATCCGTGAACTGGCCGTGCAGTCGCGCAACGCCACGAACTCCACCGACGACCGCGCCGCGCTGCAAAAGGAAGTGACGCAGCTCAAGGAAGAAATCGACCGCGTTGCAACGACCACCTCCTTCAACGGCACCAAGCTGCTGGATGGCAGCTTCAAGGCCCAGGCATTCCAGGTCGGCGCCGACCAGGGCCAGACCATCAGCATCGCCAGCATCCAGAACTCCAAGATTGCGGATCTCGGCACCTGGACGAATGTCAAGGTCAACGAATATGCATATGCAGAAGGCGCCGCAGCTGCGCTCACGGATCCTGCAGCCGCCGCAAGCTTCAAGATCAATGGCGTGGAGATTGCCGTTCCAGCTTTGGCCAACCGAGACGCTGCTGCCTCGCTGACCGCACTGGGTGCCGCATTCACGGCTGCCAAGACGGCAAACGCCGATGCCCTGAAGGACATCACGATGACCGATGGCAAGATCACGGTGGCCAAGACCGCAATCAAGACGGTCGTTTCGGATGCTGTCGGCATGACGGCTCCGACTCTGGGTACCGAGACTGTGTCCACGAAGGACGGCACGGGAGTTTCCAAGACGGGCTTCTCCGACCTGGATATCTCTACCGTTGAAGGCGCCGACAATGCGATCCTGGCCATGGACGGTGCCCTCAAGTCCGTGAACTCCGCCCGTGCCGACCTGGGTGCCCTGCAGAACCGCTTTGAGTCGGTGGTCTCGAACCTGGGCGTGAACAGCGAAAACCTGTCGGCTTCCAAGAGCCGCATCATGGACGCCGACTTCGCGGCTGAAACCGCCAACCTGAGCCGCTCGCAGGTCCTGCAGCAAGCCGGCACGGCCATGGTGGCCCAGGCAAACCAGCTGCCCCAGGGCGTGCTGTCCCTGCTGCGCTGATCGATCCCCGGCATCCGCCCGCGGGCAGGTGCCAGGACTTCACCGCAAACCCGGCTTCGGCCGGGTTTTTTGCGTTCTGGATGCCTGGGAGGTGGGAACTGGGCGGTTTTTTCAACGCTTTTCCCTGTTATGGCAAATGCCCGTTGCGCGAACAATTGCTGCATCCGGGCGGCGGCTCCATGCGCTGTATCGCTCGAATGGAACGCCAGTGCGTTGTGCTGGCATTGCAACAGCTTTCGCAGTGCCGGGAGCATGGCTTTAAACAGGAGCGTTTACATGGCAGCCATCATCAATACGAACATTCAGTCCCTCAATGCGCAGCGGAATCTTTCGTCTTCGCAAAATTCGCTGGCCACTTCGATGCAGCGCCTGTCCTCGGGCCTGCGCATCAACAGCGCCAAGGATGACGCTGCCGGCCTGGCGATCTCCGAACGCATGACCACCCAGGTGCGCGGCCTCACGGTGGCGGCGCGCAATGCCAACGACGGCATCTCGCTGGCGCAGACGGCCGAAGGCGCGCTGAGCTCGCTGGGCAACAACCTGCAGCGCATCCGCGAACTGGCGGTGCAGGCGCGCAATGCGACCAATTCCTCCGAAGACCGCGCCGCGCTCGACGCCGAAGTGCAACAGCTCAAGGCCGAAGTCACGCGCATTTCCCAGCAGACCAGCTTCAACGGCACCAAGCTGCTCGATGGCTCGTTCACGAACATGGCCTTCCAGGTCGGCGCCAACCAGGGCCAGACGATCAACATCAGCGGCATCGTCGATGCCAATGTGGACAAGCTTGGCCAATGGACCAGCGTGGCCAAGCCCGCCGGCCCGCTGACGGCCGATGTGGTGGCAGGTACCACCAGCGCGACCCAGGTTGACGGCAAGGTGACGACTACGGCCATCCCTACAGGCGATCACAGCGGCGCTCCAATCAGCTTCACCGTGGATTCCAAGCCGGTGACGCTGAATGGCAATTACGCCGCGACCGAGGACATCCGTCAGGCGGTGGCGACTGCGCTGGGCAGCGATTATGCAGTGACCGATGCGGCGGGCGTGCTGACCATCACCAAGACCGGCAGCGTGACGGCACCGGTCTTCACCGCCGGCACTGGCGGCGTCTCGGGTACGTCCACCCCCGGCACAGCAGCCGGCGCTGCCAGCTTCTCCCCAGTCAGCTTCAAGCTCAATGGCACGGACATCACCGTCAATGACTCGGCCACGACCGCGTCCGAGCGCATGTCCAACCTGATCAAGGCCATCAACCTGCACACGGACACCACCGGTGTCGTTGCCAGCAACGACAAGGGCGCGCTCAAGCTGACGTCCGCGGGCGGAACCGGTAACATCAATATCGCACTGGGAGCGGGCACGGATGCTGCGGCGCTCAAGGCCCAGGCCGGTCTGACCGCAGCCGACAACCTGGCCACCGCAGGCAAGGGCGAGATCGGATTTGCCAGCCTGAGCGTGCTGGATGCGACCGACGCCGACAACGCCATCCTGGCCATGGATGCCGCGCTGATGGCCGTCAACGGCGCGCGCGCCAGCCTGGGTGCCGTGCAGAGCCGTTTCGAGACGACGATCGAGAACCTGAGCGTGACGACCGAGAACCTGTCGGCCGCGCGCAGCCGCATCATGGATGCCGACTTCGCGGTGGAAACCGCCAACCTGAGCCGCTCGCAGATCCTGCAGCAGGCCGGCACCGCGATGGTGGCCCAGGCCAACCAGCTGCCGCAGCAGGTGCTGCAGCTGCTGCAGGGCTGATTGCGGCGCCTTGGGGGCCAGGCCCTCAAGTTCCCGCTGTTTGCGCCGATACGTGGGTAGTGACGTTGTCGGCGGGTCCGGCTGCCTGGGCGGCCGGCCATCCTTATTGTTGTGTGCAGCGGCGTGCGGCCAGGGGCCGGCCGCGAAGGGGAGATATTTATGGCGATCAGCTCGATAGGCTTGGGCAGCGGTCTCGACGTCGAGGATATGGTGGCCAAGCTGGTCGCCCTGGAGCAAAAGCCCATCCAGGCCCTGCAGATCAAGGCCACCGCCATCAATTCCCAGGTGTCGGCCTTCAGCCAGCTCAAGTCGCAGATCTCCAACCTGCAGACCCAAGTCGACAAGCTGACCGCTTCCGAGACCTGGCAGGGCCGGGTGCTGAGCTCGGCCAATTCTTCCACCGTATCGGGCACCGCGACCAGCAAAGCGGCCTTTGCCACCTACGATGTCAAGGTGCAGCAACTGGCCTCGGCGCAGACCATTGGTTCGGGGCTGGTGCCAACCGGCACGGCCCTGGGTCAGGGCAAGCTGACCATCACCCTGGGTGAGTGGAAGGACGGAGCGCTCAAGCCCAATGAGGTGGACGGCTTGCCGGCTTCGGTTTCCATAGACATCACGGCCGAGGACGACACGCTGGCCAAGGTGGCGGCCAAGATCAATGCCGCCAATGCCGGCGTTTCGGCCACGGTGCTGCGCGACCACACGGGCGAGCGCCTGTCGCTGCAATCCACGGCCACCGGCACCAATGCCGCGTTCAGCGTGGCTGTGGAAGAAACGGCTGACCAGCCCGGGCTGAAGCGCCTGGAGTACCTCGGCGCTGACAGCAGCGCGGGCATGACCCGCTCGCAGACCGCCCAGGACACGCTGGCCACCATCAACGGCATCGCCATGGCTTCGCGCAACACGACCTTTGCCGATGTGGCCGATGGCGTGACCCTGACGGTTTCGCAGAAGACGGAAGGCGATGCCGCGGTGCGCATCACCATCAAGGGCGATACCGCGACCGCAAAGACCGCGCTGACCAACTTGGTGGAGTCGTACAACGCGCTCAGCAGTGCAATGTCCACCATGACGTCGTACGACCCGACTTCCAAGACCGCGGGCACGCTGCAGGGCGATTCGACGGCCATCAACCTGCAAAGCGCGCTGCGCCGGCTGCTGACCAGCAACAGCGGCGCGGGCGGCGCCTTCACCACGCTGTCGCAAATAGGGCTGGCATTCCAGACCGACGGCACGCTCAAGATCGACGACACCAAGCTGACCAAGGCGCTCGAGGACCCGGACAGCATGGCGAAGTTCTTCGCCGCCGATCTCGAGGGCGACGCCAATGACGGTCTGGGCGTGCGGCTCAAGGATTTCACCACCGGCCTGCTGTCCAGCGATGGTGTTTTTGCCACCAAAGACGAGAGCATGAAAAGCCAGCTCAAGCGCAACACGCAGGACCAGGAGCGTCTGACGACCCGCGTCAATGCCTATGAAAAGCGTCTGCTGGCGCAGTACACCGCGCTGGATGTGAAGATGTCCAGCCTCACGGCACTGGACACTTACATCAATCAGCAGATCACGATGTGGAACAAGGACAGTTGAGCGGCTTTCTTCCTGTACATCGCGGGATTTCGCGAATCAGGACAAATTAAGCTTGAGTTTGTGCCGCCCATGCCGATAAGTCTGGCAAGTACATAGAAATATCGGCATTGGAAGGAGTGGTTGTCATGTTTTCCCCAGTAAGCGCTCGTGCAACTTCGGCCTACCGTCAGGTGGGCGTGCAATCGATGGTCGATGGCGCCTCGCCGCACCAGCTGATCAAGATGCTGTTTGACGGCCTGATTTCCACGCTCCATGGCGCGCGTGGCGCGATAGAGCGCGGCGACATCGGCGAAAAGGTGCGCCATATCGGCAAGGCCGTGCGCATCCTGCAGGAAGGCCTGCTGGGCGCGGTCGATCGCGAGCGCGGCGGCGAGGTGGCAAACAACCTGGCCATGCTTTACGAGTACTGCGTGGGCCGGCTGACTCTGGCCAATGCGCGCAACGATGTGAAGCTGGTCGAGGAAGTCGCGGACTTGGTGGGGACGGTGTCCCAGGGTTGGACCGAAATGGGCCTTCAGGGTAGTGCTACCGCTGGAGGCTGAAATGGAGCATAGCTTGATCGATTACTACAAAGCCATAGAAGACAGCAGCCTCAAGATGCTTGAGGCCGCACGGGGGAAGGACTGGGAAGGCGTGGCGCGCTACGAAGGCGCCTGTGCAGTGTTGATCGAGCAGCTGCGCTTCAAGTCCCAGGAGCAGGAACTGCAGCCCGAGCAGCGCCGCGAGAAGGCGCGCATCATGCAGCGCATCCTGCGCAACGACGCGCTGATCCGCACGCTGGCCGAGCCCTGGCTGGCGCAGGTGGAGCATATGTTCGACGGGCAGCCGCAGGTGCTGCATTGATTGGCTCGAGGCCGCTGCGTGCGGCTGGTGGCTGAAAGAAACCCGCGTTCTGAGAATGCGGGTTTTTTTATGGGCGGGGCTTTATGCGTTTGTCCTGAAATTGTGGAAGGATAGGCTCGCCCGTCTGGCTTGTGGCGGGGACGTCCACCCTTCGACAGGCTCAGCGGGCCCGCCTAGGGCAAACGGTTTTTCCCGTTCGTCCCATGGGTGGGCCCCCGAGCCCCTGGACGGCCTCTTGGAAGGATGTCGGTTCGTTCGTCTGAGCCTGCCTGGGCGGCGCCGTTGGAGGATGAATGGGCGTTCTGGAAAAGAGGTCGTCCATGGTTCGACAAGCTCACCACGAACGGTTGAAAAATCCGTTCGTCCCCGATGCGGGCCCGTGAGCTTTTCCCAACCGTTCGTCCTGAGCTTGCCTGGGCGGCCCCGTCGAAGGATGGACGGTCAGAACTCCAGCAAGCTCCACACGCAAAAAAGCCGCCAGCAAAAGCCGGCGGCCAACAAAGGTCGAGAACGCGCAGCGCGCCCGTCCTCAAACCTGCATGTTCATCACATCCGTATAGGCCTGCACCAGCCGGTTGCGCACGTGCAGCGATGCCTGGAAGCCGATCTGCGCCTTCTGGATGGCGATCATCGTCTCTTCGAGGCTCACCGCCGGGTTTTCCAGCTGCACCTCGCGCTGCAGGTTGCCCGAGTGCTCCTGCGCGGCGCTGACCGACTGCAGCGCGCCCTTGAGCGCCTGGGTAAAGCCGCCATCGACCTCGCGGGTGGAGGTGGGCGTGGCGGCAACGCGGCGCGCCAGGTCGGCGCCGGAGAGGGAAGGAATCGAAGTATTGATGCGCAGGTCCATGACAAATCCCAGGGGAGTTTGTGAGATGGGCTGAATCGTAGGCGGTCCGCGCCGTTCCATCTTGGCAAATAGATGCCCAAAGGCGCGCCTTATCGGCGGAACGTCGCGGCCCGAATTCCGAATAATCGGCCCCACGTCAGGCTCCTTGTCGGGCCGTGCCAAATTGGAACCAAGAGATGTCCGCAGTCGCTGAAATCCCCGCCGCAATCCCTTCCGCCAGCCCCTCGTGGTCGCAGCGGCTGTCCGCGCTCGATCGCGGCCAGCGCCTGCGCCTGGGCGCCGTCGCCGCACTGGCGGTGATCGGCCTGGTCGCGGCGGTGATGTTCAATCGCCAGCCCGACTACAAGGTGCTGTTCTCGAACCTGAGCGACAAGGACGGCGGCGCGATCGTCGCGCAGCTGACCACGCTCAACGTGCCCTACCAGTACGCCGAGGGCGGCGGCGCGATCCTGATCCCCGCCGACCGCGTGCACGACGTGCGCCTGAAGCTGGCCACGCAGGGCCTGCCCAAGGGCTCGGTCACCGGCTTCGAGCTGATGGAGACCAGCCGCTTCGGCATCACCCAGTTCCAGGAACGCCTGAACTTCCAGCGCGGCCTCGAAGGCGAGCTCACGCGCTCGATCCAGGCGCTGGCCTCGGTGCAGAACGCCCGCGTGCACCTGGCGCTGCCCAACCAGAACGGATTCTTCCGCGAGCAGCAGAAGCCCTCGGCCTCGGTGCTGGTGACGCTGCATCCCGGCCGCTTCCTGGACCGCGCGCAGATCGCCGGCATCGTGCACCTCGTCGCATCGAGCGTGCCCGAGCTGCAGCCCTCGGCCGTGAGCATCCTCGACGACACCGGCAAGCTGCTTTCGCAGTCGCCCGACGGCAGCGGCAACGCGGTCGACGTGCAAAAGCTCATGTATACCCAGCAGATCGAGCAGCAGTACACGCGCCGCATCCTGGACATCCTCGAGCCCGTGGTCGGCAAGAACAACGTGCGCGCCCAGGTCACGGCCGAGATGGACTTCAGCCAGACCGAGTCCACCTCCGAGCAGCACCGCCCGAACCAGACGCCCGAGAACAGCGCCATCCGCAGCCAGCAGGTCGTGGAAAGCACCGGCGCGCAGCAGCCGGCACTGCCCACGGGCGTGCCCGGCGCCACCAGCAACCAGCCCGCGGTGGCGGCTGCCGCGCCGATCAACGGCGCCAACCCGGCGCCCGCCGCGGCCAACGGCCAGCAGGGCGCCGCGCCCGGCGGCAAGCGCGAATCGCTGACGAACTACGAAGTCGACAAGACCGTGAGCGTGACGCGCGGCAGCAGCAGCGCCATCAAGCGCCTCACGGCCGCGGTGGTGGTGAACTACCAGCCGGGCATGGCCGAGGCCGGCCAGGCACCGGTGCCGCAGGCGATGAGCCCCGAGCAGCAGGCCAGCATGCTGGCGCTGGTGCGCGAGACCATCGGCTTCAGCCAGGAGCGCGGCGACTCGGTCAACCTGATGAACGCGCCCTTCCGCGACGACAGCACGCCGCCCGTGGAGCTGCCGCTGTGGAAGCAGCCCGAGACCATCGAGCTGGCGCGCACGCTGGCCTGGCCGCTGGGCCTGGCGCTGTTCGGCGCGATCCTGGTGCTGGGCCTGCTGCGGCCGCTGCTCAAGAGCCGCGCGCCCGAAGCCCGCGGCCCGCAGTTCGAGGCGCTCGAGGCCGAAGATCCGGAACGCCCGGCGCTGGCCGCACCGGCCGCGGAACTGATCCCCACCGACAGCCAGCTGCGCCTGGAGCAGGCGCGCCAGCTGACCAAGCAGAACCCGATCGCCGTGGCGAACATTGTGAAAACCTGGGTCAACGGCGAAAGCTGATCCCGCATCTGGACATACGAGTTTCCTATGGATGATCGAGGCCTGAACGACGCCGCCATCTTGCTGATGTCGCTTGGCGAGGAAGAGGCGGCGGAGGTGTTCAAACACCTGACGCCCAAAGAAGTGCAAAAGCTCGGCGAGACGATCGCGCGCATGCGCGGCGTGTCGCGCGAGAAGGTGGATTTCGTCATCAACCGCTTCCATGACGATGCCGGTGCGCAGAGCCTGCTGGTGAACGACGCCAGCGACTACGTGCGCTCGGTGCTCAAGCGCGCGCTGGGCGACGACAAGGCCTCGCTGCTGATCGACCGCATCCTGCAGGGCGGCGACGTCTCGGGCATCGAGAGCCTGAAGTGGATGGATCCGCTGTCGGTGGCCGAGCTGCTGCGCAACGAGCACCCGCAGATCGTCGCGGCGATCCTGGTGCACCTCGAGCACGAGCAGTCGGCCGCGGTGCTGATGCAGCTGCCCGAGCGCTTTCGCAGCGAAGTGCTGCTGCGCGTGGCCACGCTCGAAGGCATCCAGCCGACGGCGCTCAAGGACCTCAACGAGGTGCTGTTCAAGGTGCTGGCCGGCGGCGACAAGGTGCGCAAGACCTCGCTGGGCGGCGTCAAGACGGCCGCGGAAATCATCAACCAGCTCGGCGGCAATGCCGATGTGTCGGTGCTGGAAACCATCCGCAACTACGACCTGGACCTGGCGCAGAAGATCATGGACAAGATGTTCGTGTTCGATGACCTGGTCAAGCTTGACGACCGCTCGCTGCAGCTGGTCCTGCGCGAGGTGGCGTCGGAAACCCTCATCGTCGCGCTCAAGGGCGGCACGATGGAAGTGCGCGACAAGATCCTCGCCAACATGTCGATGCGCGCCTCCGAGGCGTTGCGCGAAGACCTCGAATCGCGCGGGCCGATGCGCCTGTCCGAAGTCGAGGCGCAGCAGAAGGAAATCCTCAAGGTGGTGCGCCGCCTCGCGGAAGAGGGCCAGATCACCATAGGCGGCGCCGCCGAGGACAGCTATGTCTAACGGCCCGCACTCGCGCTTCATTCCCAGCGAGGAAATCGACAGCGGCCGCGTCGTGCAGTGGCGCTTCGGCGCCGTGGGCGATGGCGGACTGTCGCCGCTGCTGCCACTGGACGGCGCCGCCGCCGCTCAGGCGCCGCAGGAAGTGGAAGTCGTCGACGCCCCCGTGTCCGCGCCCCAGCATGACGCCGAGCAGCTCGAACAACTGCTCAAGGAAGCGCGCGAAAAGGCCCATGCCGAAGGCCGCGCCCAGGGCCTCGCCCAGGGCCGCGCCGAAGCCACCAACGAATGGCAGCAGCGCATGGACAGCTATACCTCCGGCGCCGGCCGCGAGACCGCGCAGCAGCTGCAGTCGGTGCTGCAGAAGTACGAACAAAGCCTGCAGGCGCTCGAACAGAACATGGCTTCGGAAGTGCTGCAGCTGGCCTGCGACATCGCGCGCCAGGTGGTGCGCCAGGAGCTGGCCTGCAAGCCCGAGGCGCTGCTGCCGGTGGTGCGCGAGGCGCTCGACATGCTGGTCACCGAAGGCCGCGTCGCCACGGTGCGCCTCAATCCCGTGGACTTCGAAGTGCTCGATGCGCCGCTGCGTGCCGAGCATGGCGCCGCGGGCAAACTGCAATGGCTGGCCGACGCTTCGGTGCCCGCCGGCGACGTGCGCGTCGACGCGGGCGGCGCGGTGATCGAAGCCGGCCTCGACAGCCGCTGGCGCCGCGCCGTGGCCGCGCTGGGCCTGGTCTCTTCCTGGTACGAGGGCGGCCATGGCGAATGAACAGGCGCTCGCTCCGTGGCGCGAATTCCTCGCCAGCGCACGTGCGCGCTACGCCCAGCCGGTGCCGCTGGAAAGCCGCGGCACGCTCAGCCGCCTCACCGGCCTGGTGCTCGAGGCCTCGGGCCTGCGCGTGCCCGTGGGCGCGCAATGCCATGTGCAGATGCCGCACCAGGAGCCGGTGCTGGCCGAGGTCGTGGGTTTCGCCGGTGAAAAAGCCTTTTTGATGCCCGCGGGCGACATCCAGGGCCTGTCGAGCGGCGCGGTGGTCACGCCCGCGCCGGCCTTCGTGCCGCCCCCGCGCTGGGGCGAGCCGCCGGCCGAAGTCTCGCTGGCCACCGGCATGCTGCGCCTGCCGATGGGCGACGGCCTGCTGGGCCGCGTGGTCGATTCGCAGGGTACCCCCCTGGACCATGCGGGCCCGATCAGCGATGTCACGGCCGAGCCCATGGACCGCCGCCAGATCAACGCCATGGACCGCGACCCGGTGCGCGAGCCGCTCGACACCGGCGTGCGCGCCCTGAACGCGCTGCTGAGCGTCGGCCGCGGCCAGCGCCTGGGCCTGTTTGCCGGCTCGGGCGTGGGCAAGAGCGTGCTGCTGGGCATGATGGCGCGCTACACCAAGGCCGACGTGATCGTCGTCGGCCTGATCGGCGAGCGCGGCCGCGAGGTCAAGGAATTCGTCGAGGACATCCTCGGCGCCGAGGACCGCGGCCGCGCCGTCGTGGTCGCGGCGCCAGCCGATGCGCCGCCGCTGCTGCGCATGCAGGGCGCGGCCTATGCCACCGCCATTGCCGAGCATTTCCGCGACAAGGGCCAGCACGTGCTGCTGCTGATGGATTCGCTCACGCGCTACGCCATGGCGCAGCGCGAGATCGCGCTGGCGATCGGCGAGCCGCCGGCCACCAAGGGCTATCCGCCATCGTGCTTCGCCAAGCTGCCGCAGCTGGTCGAACGCAGCGGCAACGGCCTCAACGGCGTCGGCTCGATCACCGCCTTCTACACCGTGCTGTCCGAAGGCGACGACCAGCAGGACCCGATCGCCGACGCGGCGCGCGCGATCCTCGACGGCCACATCGTGCTGTCGCGGGCGCTGGCCGAAACCGGCCACTTTCCGGCGATCGACATCGAGCAGTCGGCCTCGCGCGTGATGCACAACGTGGTGCAGCGCGAACACTTCGACCTGGCGCGGCGCTTCCGCGCGGTCTATTCGCGCTACCAGAAGAGCCGCGACCTGATCCAGGTCGGCGCCTACGTCGCGGGCTCCGACCCGCAGATCGATGAAGCGGTGAAGCTGCAGCCGGCGATGGCCAGCTTCCTGCAACAGAACATGTTCGAAGCCGCCACTATGGACGAGAGCGTCTCGGGCATGGCGGCACTGCTTGGCCACTAACCGGGAATCCGAATGTCGTCGTTGAATGCTCTCATGGTGGCGATCGATGCAGCGATGCGCAAGCGCGACGAGGCGCGCCGCACGCTGCAGGCGCGGGCCCAGGCCTGCCAGTCGGCGCAGGCCCAGATGGACCAGCTGCAGGACTATGCGGCGCAGATGCAGCAGCGCTGGGGCGCGCACGAGAACCAGGCGGTGCAGCCCGAGGTCATGTACCACCAGTACCAGTTCATGGAACGGCTGAACCATGCCATGGGCCTGCAGACCAAGGTCATCCAGGACCACGCGATCCGCCTCGAGGCGGCGCAGAAGGCGCTGATGGCCTGCGAGCTGCGCGTGACCAGCCTGCAGAAGGTGGTGGCCGCACGCCAGCGCGACATCTCGCTGGCGCAGATGCGCCGCGAACAGAAGCAGACCGACGAGCGCGCCGCGCTGCAGTTCATCGGCCGCACCTTCGGCCTGCAGTTCCAGGAGGCATGAGCATGGAAAAAGCCGCCATCCGTCCCGCCCAGGCGCCGGCCTCCGGCAATCCGATAGCGCGCAACGCCGCCGCGCGCCAGGCCGCGGGCAGCGAAGCCCAGGGCGGCTTTTCGCTGCTGCTGGCCGACATGGCTGCACCCGCTGCGCTGGCCGTTGCAGCCGAGGATCCGTTGGCCGGCGCCGATCCGTCGCTGGCCGCGCTGCCGGGGCAGGACCTGGCTGCCATCGACGCCATGGCCGGATCCGGCCTCTTCTCGCTGGCCAGCCTGGTCGGCCAGACCGCGCGCATGGATGGCGCCGCCGATACCGCCCAGCGCGACGGGCGCGATCTCCCCGAAACCGAGGGTCTGCGCCGCAGCGCGGCCCTGCCCATGGGTGCGGGCCAGCCGGCCGCCGCGCCGCAGGCGCCCGCATGGGCCGCGGCCGGTGCACGCGACACCGCAGGCAACGATACCGGTGCCGCCTTGCTGCAAGCCTCGACCGAACTCTCCGATACGCCCGCGGCCGGCTCCGCCACGCTGTCGCCGGCGCTCTCCGAGCGCGGCACGCAGCCGCATGGGCTGGCCGCGCTGATCGCCCGGATGGAGCCGGAGCCCCAGGCCATGGCCAGCGCCCTGGCACCGGCAGGCCCGCCGGGTCTTTCCGCCCCAGGCAACGCGGCTGCTCCCGCCACCGGTGGCGGCGCTGGCGATGCAGCCGGGATTGCTTCGGCCGCAGAGACCGCGCCCACCGATACGCTGGCCGAAGCGGCGGCAGCCGACCCGGTCTTGTCAATGCCCGACGACACCTGGGCCGACCAGCTCTCCGAGCAGGTCGCCTTCTGGGTCCAGCAAAAGACCCAGCGCGCCGAGATGACCATCGACCGCCAGGGCCAGCCGGTGCAGGTGCAGGTGGCGATCACCGGCAGCGAGGCCCATGTCACCTTCCGCAGCAACGAGCAGCAGACGCGCGACATGCTCGACGCCAGCACCGCGCAGCTGCGCGAGATGCTCGAGCAGCAGGGCCTGACGCTGGCCGGGGTGACCGTGCAGACCGGCAATGCGGGCGGGCAGGGCGGCTCCGCGCGCCAGGATGCTTCGGGCCGGCAGGCAGCGCGTGGCGATGAGGGTCAGCGCCAGACCGCCGAGGTCGCGGTGGACCTGCGCGGACGGACGAATAGCGGACGCACCGTGGATCTGTTCGTCTAGGCTGCTGCATTTGTCGCGCGACCGTCATCCTTCGACGCGGCCGGCGAGGCAGGCTCAGGACGAACGGATTCAAAAGCCGCGCGCCCTGCGCTCGATCAATCCCGAACCCGCTCCTTTCGTCTGAGCCTAACCCCCACCGTTCGTCCTGAGCCTAACCCCCACCGTTCGTGCTGAGCCTGACCCCCACCGTTCGTCCTGAGCCTGACCTCCACCGTTCGTCCTGAGCCTGACCCCCACCGTTCGTCCTGAGCCTGTCGAAGGATGGACGTCCCGCGCTCGGATGATCCCGCGCCCTCACCGATCGCCGTGAGCCTGCCCCCCCCCCTGGCCGTTCGTCCTGATCCCGGACACCCCCCAAGCCCCAATAAAGCCCAGGTTTCCATCGTCTATTCGGCTTATGAACCGCCGACCAAAGACCAATAATAGGCGCCATCGGTCAAGCCGAACCCGTCTATTGCAAGGAAATCCAACGTGTCCGCCAAACCCCCCCGCCGCCGCAGCCCCCGCCAAGGAACCCGCCAAGCGCAAGCTGGTGCTGATCGGCGCCATTGTCGTGGTGCTGGTCGTCGTGGCCGCAGCGGCGTTGCTGTTTCTCAATGGCCGCAACCAGGAAAGCGACGAGGAGCACGGCAGCGCTGCCGCGGCCGCCGTGGTGCCCACCTTCCTGCCGCTCGACAACATGGTGGTCAATCTGGCCGACCCCGGCGGCGACCGCTTCGTGCAGCTGGGCATCACCCTCGAACTTGCGGACGACAAGACCGCCAGTCTGGTCAAGCAATACCTGCCCAGCATCCGCAGCGGCATCCTGATGCTGGTGTCGCAGCGCTCCTCGGAAGAGCTGCTGCTGCGCGAAGGCAAGGAAAAGCTCGCGGCCGAGATCCGCGAGGAAGTCAGCCGCCCGCTGGGCCTGGGCAGCGCGAAGAAGGGCCGTGCGCAGGACGAAGACCTGGCCGACGAGGAAGAGCGTCCAGGCCGCCAGCAGCCGCAGGGCGCCGTGCGCCGCGTGCTGTTCTCCAGCTTCATCATCCAGTGATCCGCCAGGGAATTTGCCATGAGTGATTCATTTCTCTCCCAGGAAGAAGTCGATGCCCTGTTGGAGGGCGTGACCGGAGAGAGCCAGAAATCGGTCATCGAGGAGGTCGAGGCGGGCACGGTCCGCAACTACGACATCTCGAGCCAGGAGCGCATCGTGCGCGGGCGCATGCCGACGATGGAAATCGTCAACGAGCGCTTCGCGCGCAATTTCCGCATCGGCCTGTTCAACTTCATCCGCCGCAGCCCCGAGGTCTCGGTCGGCACGGTGTCGGTGCAGCGTTACAGCGCCTTCCTGCGCGACCTCGCGGTGCCGACCAACTTCAACATCGTCGCGATCCGCCCGCTGCGTGGCAACGGCCTCGTGGTCTGCGATCCCTCGCTGGTCTTCGGCGTCATCGACACGCTCTACGGCGGCACCGGCCGGCTGCAGACGCGCATCGAAGGGCGTGACTTCTCGCACACCGAGCAGCGCGTCATCAACCGCCTGGTCGAAGTGATCTGCGACGAATACCGCAAGGCCTGGCAGGGCATCTATCCGCTGGAGCTCGGCTATCAGCGTTCGGAGATGCAGCCGCAGTTCGCCAACATCGCCACGCCCAGCGAGATCGTCGTCTCCACGGCCTTCCAGCTGGAGATCGGCGACATCTCGGGCGCGATCCACATCTGCATGCCCTATGCGACGCTCGAGCCGATCCGCGACGTGCTGTACTCCTCGACGCAGGGCGACTCGATCGAAGTCGACCGCCGCTGGGTCAAGGTGCTGACGCGCGAGATCCAGGCCGCGGAGGTGACGCTGGTGGCGGAACTGGCGCGCGCCGACGCCACCGTCGAGCAGCTGCTGGCCATGAAGGCCGGCGATTTCATCGAACTCGACCGCGAGCCGCGCATCCGCGCCTCGATTGGCGGGGTTCCGATCTTCGAGTGCCAATACGGCACGCACAATGACAAGTATGCAATCCGCATCGAGCAGTGCCTGCGCGGCACGGATGCGAATTGGACGGGAGAATGAGCATGGCAATTGACAACAACAGCGCGGATGACGCGTTTTCCGGCTGGGCCGAAGCCCTGCAGGAGCAGCAGGCGGCCAAGCCGGCCGTGGACCCCGAGCAGGGCGGCCCGCTGACCGGCGAGCCCGCACGCGGTTTCGCTGGCGGCGAGGTTCCTGTCAACGACATCAACATGGTGCTGGACATCCCGGTGCAGCTGTCCGTGGAGCTGGGCCGCACCAAGGTGCCGATCAAGTACATCCTGCAGCTGGCGCAGGGCTCGGTGGTCGAGCTCGACGCACTGGCCGGCGAGCCCATGGACGTGCTGGTCAACGGCTACCTGATCGCCCAGGGCGAGGTGGTGGTGGTGAACGACAAGTTCGGTATCCGCCTGACCGACGTGGTGACCCCTTCGGAGCGCCTGCGGCGCGTCAGCCGTGGATAGCGGCAGCCTGTCCCAGACGCTGCTGGCGGTGCTGGCCTTCGTGGCCGTCATTGCCGCGCTGCCCTGGCTCGTGCGGCGCATGCAGCAGCGCCAGGCGCTGGCGCGCGGCGGCGACGTGAGCACGCGCGTGCTGTCGGCGGTGGCCGTCGGCGCGCACCAGCGCGTGGTCACGGTGGAAGTCGGCGAGGGCGCGCAGCGCACCCGGCTGGTGCTGGGCGTCACGGCGCAGCAGATCAACTGCCTGCATGTGCTGGACGCCCGGGCGGGCGCCGCGCCAGCCGATATCGCCACCTTTTCCCAGGCCATGGCCAGCGCCAAGACCGGCGCTGCAGACAAGACTCCCCATGCCGAATAAAACATCGCGCGCCGCGGCACTCCTGGCCGCGCTCCTGCTGCCGGGCCTGGCGCTGGCGCAGTCCGCCGGCACGCCCGGCACGCTGCCGCTGCTGGTCGGCTCGGGCGGCGGCACGAGCTTTTCCGTGCCCATCCAGACGCTGCTGTTCTTCACCGCGCTGTCGTTCCTGCCGGCCGTGCTGCTGATGATGACCGGCTTCACGCGCATCGTCATCGTGCTGTCGCTGCTGCGCCAGGCGCTGGGCACGCAGTCGGCGCCGCCCAACCAGGTGATCGTCGGGCTGTCGCTGTTCCTCACGCTGTTCGTCATGGGTCCGACCCTCGACCGCGTCTACAAGGAAGCCTATGTGCCCTACACCACCAACGCCATGGGCTTCGAGGAGGCCATGGGCAAAGCCGAGGCGCCGATGCGCGACTTCATGCTCAAGCAGACACGCCAGTCCGACTTCGCGCTGTTCGCCCGCCTGGCCAAGCTCGAGGCCGGCGTCACGGCCGAGAATGCGCCGCTGCGCGTGCTGGTGCCGGCCTTCGTCACCAGCGAGCTCAAGACCGCGTTCCAGATCGGCTTCATGATCTTCATCCCGTTCCTGGTGATCGACATGGTGGTCTCGAGCATCCTGATGTCGCTGGGCATGATGATGCTGTCGCCGGTGCTGGTGGCGCTGCCCTTCAAGATGATGCTGTTCGTGCTGGCCGACGGCTGGAACCTGCTGATCGGTTCGCTCGCGGCAAGCTTTGCGACCTAGGAAAATTCATGACTTCGCAGATGGTTCTCACTTTCGGCCGCGACGCGCTGATGCTGCTGCTGATGATTTCGCTGCCGGTGCTCGGCGTGGTGTTGGCCGTCGGCCTGCTGGTGAGCATCTTCCAGGCCGTGACCCAGGTGCACGAGGCCACGCTGGCCTTCGTGCCCAAGCTGCTGGCGGCCGTGGCGGTGTTTGCCATTGCCGGGCCCTGGATGCTGAGCACGCTGGTGGAGTACATCCGCCGCACCATTGAATCCATTCCCGCGGCGCTGGGCTAGCGCGGTTCCGTGATCACCTTCAGCGAAGCCCAGCTGGTCGCCTGGATCTCTCCCATCCTGTGGCCCTTCGTGCGCGTGCTGGCGCTGTTCACCTCGGCGCCGGTGTTCTCGCAGCGCTCCATACCCATGCGCGCGAAGATCGGCCTGGCCTTCCTGGTTGCCGTGTGCGCCCAGGCCACGCTGGTCGGCCAGCCGGTGGTCGGCGTCAATTCGCCGCAGGCGCTGGGCACGCTGGTGCAGCAGATCGTGGTGGGCCTGGCCATCGGCTTCGCGGTGCGGCTGGTGTTTGCCGCGCTGGAGATCGCCGGCGAGCTGATCGGCCTGCAGATGGGCCTGAACTTCGCCTCGTTCTTCGACCCGGCGAGCAATGCGCAGGTCAGCGCGCTCTCGCGCTTCTTCATGCAGATCGGCACGCTGGTGTTCATCGTCATCAACGGCCACCTGCTGCTGCTGATGGCCGTCGTCAAGAGCTTCGAGTCCTTCCCGGTCGACGGCAATTTCATGCAGTCGCTGGCGCAGATGCGCATCCATGAAATGGGCAGCGCGGTGTTCGCCAGCGCCTTCTGGATCGCGCTGCCGATGATCGCGATGCTGCTCTTCGTCAACCTCGCGCTGGGCATCATCTCGCGCGTGGCGCCGCAGATGAACATCTATTCCGTGGGTTTCCCGGTCACGCTGACGGTGGGCCTGATCGGCATCGTGGCCACGCTGCCGATGCTCGAGCAGCCGCTGATGGCGCTGCTGCAGCGGGCGATGGATATCTTTGGGGTACAGACCTAGCGTCGTTCGTCTGGTTCACAGCGTGACAGTGCCCGTCCCCCGTTCGTCCTGAGCCTCAACCCCACCCGTTCGTCCTGAGCCTGTCGAAGGATGAAGGGCCTGTGCTCAAGTTTAGAAAGCAGGCCGTCCATGGTTCGACAAGCTCACCACAAACGGTTTCAAGCCGTTCGTCCCGAGCCTGCCTGGCCGGCCGCGTCGAAGGATGAACGGCCAGATCTCACAGACCCTTCATGGTTCGACAGGCTCACCACGAACGGTTTAAAGCTGTTCGTGCGCCCCTCAACTTGGCGTACCCCCTTCAAACCAGCTGATTCCGAATCGCGTAGACCGTCAGCTCCGCGTTGTTGCTCAACTGCAATTTCTCCAGCACCCGCGCCCGGTACACGCTCACGGTCTTCGGGCTGAGCATCAGTTCCTCGGCGATGTCGGTCAGCCGCTTGCCCGAGGCGATCTTCAGCAGCGTCTGCAACTCGCGCTCCGACAGGCTTTCATGCGGCACCTCGACCACCGGCTGCGACAGGCTCTCGGCCAGCATCTGCGCGACTTCGGCCGTCAGGTATTTGCGTCCCTGCATGACCACGCGCACCGCATTGACCAGCAGCACCGGGTCGCCTGCCTTGTTGGCATAGCCCTGGGCGCCGGCCTTGAGGCAGCGCAGCGCGTATTGGTCCTCCGGGTACATCGACACCACCAGCACCTTGATGTGGGGATGGGTCTCGCGCAGGCTCGCCAGCACTTCCAGGCCGCTGCGCCCCGGCATGTTGAGGTCGAGCAGCAGCACGTCGCAGGGCGCGGTGCGCAGCACGTCGCGCAGCTCGGAATAGCCCGAGGCCTCGGCCGTGACGGTGATGTCGGGCGCCTCCGTCAGCGTATCTCGGATGCCCCGGCGCAAGATCGCATGGTCATCGCAAATCACCACATGGATCAATGGAGCTCTCCTTAATGAATTCGGCAGCCATGTTAGTGGGCTTGCAAAGGCACGGAGACGATGATGGACGTTCCCTGGCCCGGCTGGCTGCTGACGTCGAGCCAGCCGTCGACGGTGCGCGCGCGCTCCTGCAGCCCGCGCAGGCCGAAGGAGCGCGGCTTCTCGCGCTGCGCCGCCGTCATGCCGGCCCCATTGTCGGTGACCTCGAGCGTCAGAAAACCCTCGTGGTCCGAAAGATCGATTTCCACCCGGCTCGCATGGGCGTACTTGCCGATGTTGGTGAGCGCCTCCTGTGCGGTGCGGTAGGCCACCAGCTGGATCTCGGGCGAGGCCGCGATCTGCTGGCTGCTGGTGCGCATGTGCACCGCCACGCCCGTGCGCCGCTCGAAGCTCTCGGCCAGCCACTGCACCGCGGCCACCAGGCCCTGGTCCAGCACCGGCGGGCGCAGGTTCATCATGATGCGCTGGCTCGCGCCCAGCGCATGCTGCAGCATCTCCAGCGCCGCGACCGCATGCGCGTGCAGCGGCTGGTCGGCAGGGGTGTTGCGCGTGATCCAGGCCAGGTCGAATTTGACCGAGGTCAGCGAGCCGCCGATGTCGTCGTGGATCTCGCGCGCGATCGAGGCGCGCTCCTCCTCGATGGATGACTGCAGGTGCTCGGTCAGCTCGGCCAGCCGGCGTTCGGACTGCGCCAGCTCCGCCATGGCCCGCTCCTTGGCGCGCCGCGCCTCGTGCACCTCCATGGCGCGCTCGACCACCATCGGCAGCCGCGCGATGTCCTCCTTGCGCAGGAAGTCCGTCATGCCCAGGCGCATGATGTCCACGGCCGCGGCCTCGCCGATGGCGCCAGACAGCAGCACGAAGGGCGGGCGTGCGGGCAAGGGTTCGACCAGCGCCCAGGCATCGAGGGCCGTGAATCCGGGCAGGTGATAATCGGCGAGGATCAGATCGAAGCTCCGTTCCTGCAGTGCCTGCTGCAGCGCCGCAAGCGTCTCCACGGGCTGGATGTGGCAGGCCATGCCGGCGCGCCGAAGGATGATGCGCGCCAGGCCCTGGTCGGCGCTTGAATCCTCGATATGGAGGATTTGCAGGGCTAGATCTGGGCTTTCAATGGCCATAGGAGCGCTATCATAGGATACATCTTGGAACACACGAGGTAAGCATATGTGTGCTGGCCTGGAGGAGTGCGCGGGTCGCCGCGCCCTGCTTGCTGTGCGCCGCCGGCGGCATGCCAAGGCATGGGTCCAGGATGCGGGTTCACTCTGGCGCAACCAGCGTGGTTTGTGAAGCATGTCATCCGAACAGGGTTCTGGAAATACGATGCAGTCAACGCTAACAGGGTCCGGGCAGCCTGCGGTCCAAGTGCCTGTCATGGTGGCGGCCGACATCCAGGACTCGTTGCTCGTGGTGGTGCACGACCTCCAGCGCCTCGAGGGCCTGCTGGGCCACGCGACCGACAACCTGCTGGCGCGTTTCGACGAGGCCAATGCCCTGCTCGACCCCGCGCACGGCGCGGATTCCAGCCGCTTCGCGGCCGCGCGCGAGGTGCTGCGTTCGGCGGTGACCGAGCTGCAGTTCCAGGATCTTGCCAGCCAGTTGCTGAGCCACACCACACGCGTGCTGCAGGCCTGCGCCTTCTGCCTGGCCAATGAAACCATGGGGCACGAGGAGGGCGAGGTCGATGCGCCACTGGCAGCCCTGGCCCCGCAGCGCCCCAACCCCGTGACCCAGAGCGAGATGGATGCCGGTTCGGTGGAACTGTTCTGAGCTCCTGCGGCCCCATTCCCTATTTGAAAGTTCCTTACATGCGTTCAATCCTGGCGGTAGATGATTCCCCCTCCATGCGCAAGATGGTGTCCTTCACCCTGTCCGGGGCGGGCTACCACGTGGTGGAGGCGGTGGACGGCATGGATGCGTTGGCCAAGGCCCAGGCGCAGCAGATCGACCTGGTGCTGGCCGACCAGAACATGCCCAACCTCGACGGCATCGGCCTCACGCGCCAGCTGCGCGAATTGCCGCGCTTCAAGAACACGCCGATCCTGATTCTCACCACCGAATCCAGCGACCAGATGAAGCAGGCCGGCCGCGCGGCAGGCGCCACCGGCTGGCTGGTCAAGCCTTTCGACCCGAACCGGTTGATCGAAGTCATACAGAAAGTCATCCGCTGAGCACGGCGGGCGCGGAAGATCCAAGGAATACAGGAAAACAGATGGCGGACACACAGCACGACACCGGCGCGGATTTCGATCTGACCCAGTTCTATCAGATCTTCTTCGAGGAAGCCGGGGAGAACCTCGACCAGATGGAGCAGATGCTGCTCGATCTGGACCTGTCGGCGGCCAACGAGGAAGAGCTCAACGGCATCTTCCGCTGCGCGCACTCGATCAAGGGCGGCTCGGCCACCTTCGGCTTTGCCGACGTGGCGGAGCTGACGCACAAGATGGAGTCGCTGCTGGACCGGCTGCGCCGCCATGAAATCACCCCCATCCCGCAGATGGTCGACGTGCTGCTGGAATCGGCGGATGCATCGCGCAGCCTGCTGGCGCGCCATCAGGCCGGCGGCGTGGGCGAGGCCATCTCCACGCTGGATCTGGTGCGGCGCATCAGCGAACTGGCCGCCGGGGCAGGGCCTGCAGCCGCGGCACCGGTCTATGTCCCCGCCACGCCTCCGGTCATGGCGCCCCCGCCGGCTCCTGCGCCTGCGCCAGCCCCTGAGCCCGCTCCTGCGCCCGCGCCCGCTGCAGCTGCCGGTGAACGTGCACTGCAGATCCGCATCGGACCGCTGGAGCGCGTGGAGCTGGCCGATTCGATCAAGGAGCTGTTCCGCGACATTCCCGGCCTGGGCAGCATCGACGATCTGCCCTGCGAGGATGCGGGCTGCCGCCTGTTCCACGTCAACACGAGCTCCACGGACGAAGACCTGCTGGATCTGTTTGCCTTCCATGTCTCGAAGGAGCAGGTGCGCATCACCCCGGCGGCTGGCGCTGCCAGCCCCGCCGAACCGCCCGCCGCGGCGCCGGTGCAGGAGGAGGTGATGGCCCCGGCCGTGGTCTATCCCCCGGCGCACGAAGCCTATGGATTCTTCCCCGGCGCACCCGGCGAGCCGCAGCCGGCCGATGCCTCCGCTGCCCCCAAGGCCGCCGCCAAGGCCGCCACGCCGGCGCAGATGGAATCCACCAGCATCCGCGTGGCGGTCAACAAGGTCGACCAGCTGATCAACCTGGTGGGCGAACTCGTCATCACCCAGGCGATGCTGGCGCAGACCAGCCGCGGCCTCGAGGCTTCGGCCAACCAGCAGCTGCTCGCCGGCCTGGCCGACCTGGACCGCAATACCCGCGACCTGCAGGAGTCGGTCATGTCGATCCGCATGATCCCGATGTCCACGGTCTTCAGCCGCTTCCCGCGCATGCTGCGCGACCTGGCCGGCAAGCTCGACAAGAAGGTCGAGCTGCAGACCCTGGGCGAGGCCACCGAGCTCGACAAGGGGCTGGTCGAGAAGATCACCGACCCGCTGACGCACCTGGTGCGCAACAGCGTGGACCACGGCATCGAGGCGCCCGCCGAGCGCCTGGCCGCAGGCAAGAGCGAACACGGCACGCTGACGCTGGCCGCCTCGCACCAGGGCAGCTCCATCGTCATCGAGGTGCGCGACGACGGCCGCGGCATGAACCGCGACAAGATCCTGGCCAAGGCACGCGAGCGCGGCCTCGACGTCTCGGACCAGATGCCCGATTCCGAGGTCTGGCAGCTGATCTTCGCGCCCGGCTTCTCCACGGCCGAGGTGGTCACCGACGTCTCCGGCCGCGGCGTCGGCATGGATGTGGTCAAGCGCAACATCGCCGCGCTCAACGGCACGGTGGAAATCGAATCCGCCCAGGGCGTGGGCATGCGCGTGGCGGTGCGCCTGCCGCTGACGCTGGCCATCATGGACGGCATGTCGGTGGGCGTGGGCGAGGAGGTCTACATCCTGCCGCTGTCCTCGGTGGTCGAATCCTTCCAGGTCAAGCCCGAGGACATCAACACCGTGGCCCAGGGCTCGCAGCTGGTCAAGGTGCGCGACGAGTACATGCCGGTGATCGCGCTCGAGCGCATCTTCGAGGTGCCGCGCACGCCCGGCAGCGCACCCAACCCCATCATGGTGGTGGTGGAGTCCGACGGCAGCCGCGTGGCGCTGCTGGTGGACGAACTGCTCGGCCAGCACCAGGTCGTGGTGAAGAACCTCGAGTCCAACTACCGCAAGGTGCCCAACGTGTCGGGCGCGACCATCCTGGGCGACGGCCGCGTGGCGCTGATCCTGGACACCGGCAGCCTGGTGCGCCGCGTGCGCCACTGAGCCAACCTGCAAGCCCGGCCTTGCGGAGGCCGGCAGCCATTCCTACGAGAAAGAGAAAGATCATGAGCGTGATGGGCAAGATGGCCGAGGGTACGGCCGCGCGTGAATACCTGACCTTCCGCCTGGACCAGGAGGAGTACGGCATCGACATCCTCAAGGTGCAGGAGATCCGTGGCTACGAGCCGCCGACGCGCATTGCCAATGCGCCGGCGTTCATCAAGGGCGTGGTCAACCTGCGCGGCACCATCGTGCCGATCGTCGACATGCGCCTGAAATTCAACTGCGCGCAGGCCGAGTACAACAGCTTCACGGTGGTCATCATCCTGAACCTGCACCAGCGCGTGGTCGGCATCGTGGTCGACTCGGTCAGCGACGTGCTGGAGCTGCCCGCCGATGCGGTGCGCGCCGCCCCCGATATCGACAGCGCCATCGACAGCGGCAGCATCACCGGCCTGGGCTCGGTGGGCGAGCGCATGCTGATCCTGCTGGACATCGAGAAGCTGATGTCCGGCACCGACATGGGCCTGGTGGCCGCCGAGTAAGCTGCATGCCGGCCCCCGCGCTTCCATGACCACGCTCACGCGCCCGTCCACCACCCCCGCCGAGACCGCCGGCGGCCCGCCGCTGCAGGGCCGCGAATTCCTCTGGTCGGATGCCGACTTCGCGCGCGTGCAGGCGCTGATCTACCAGCGCGCGGGCATCAGCCTGCATGACGGCAAGCACGCCATGGTCTACAGCCGGCTGTCGCGGCGCCTGCGCGAAACCGGCCACGGCAGCTTCCGCGACTACCTGTCCTGGCTGGAGAAGCACGACGGCCCAGAATGGCAGGAGTTCGTGAACGCGCTGACCACCAACCTCACGGCCTTCTTCCGCGAACCGCACCACTTCGAGATCCTGTCCACGCACCTGCGCAGCAAGAGCGCGGGCACGCCCTGGCGCGTGTGGTGCAATGCGGCTTCGACGGGCGAGGAGCCCTATTCGATCGTCATGACAGCGCTCGAGACGCTGGGCGCCAAGGCGCCGTTCAAGCTCTGGGCGAGCGACATCGATTCGCGCGTGCTGGCCTCGGCTGCAGCCGGGGTCTACCGCAGCGAGAACCTCAAGGGGTTGTCGCCCGAGCGGCTGCAGCGCTTTTTCCTCAAGGGCAAGGGCGCCAACGCGGGCATGGCGCGGGTCAAGCCCGAGCTGCAGCAGCTGATCGAATTCCTCAGCGTCAACCTGGTCCGCGACGACTGGCCGTTCCGCGAGCCCTTCGACGTGGTGTTCTGCCGCAACGTCATGATCTATTTCGACGCCGCGACCCAGCGCCGCGTGCTCGAGCGCATCCACCGCGTCATGAAGCCCGGGGGCCTGCTGTTCGTCGGCCACGCGGAGAACTTCAGCGAGTCGCGCGACCTCTTCACCCTGCGCGGAAAGACCGTCTATGAACGACGCTGAACGGCGCCGCGTGCCGCGCATCGCGCCGCTGGGCAGCCCGCCGGCCATCCCCGCCGCGCCCGCGACACTCGAGGCGCTGCGCGCGCGCCCGCGCCGCCCCGGGCAGGCCTCGTTCTTCTATTTGGATCCGCATTTCCAGTGCAATGCGGTCAAGGTGCTGCCGGGCGAGTATTTTGTCGCCAACGAAAGCCTGGCCATCGTCACCGTGCTCGGCTCGTGCATTGCCGCCTGCCTCTGGGACAACCGCATGCAGGTCGGCGGCATGAACCACTTCATGCTGCCCGACACCGAGTCCAGCGATACCTCGGGGCGCTACGGCTCGTACGCCATGGAACTTCTGATCAATGAAATGCTCAAGCTTGGAGCGCGGCGCGAAACGATGCAGGCAAAGATCTTCGGCGGCGGCCAGGTCATGCACAATTTCACGACCATGAACGTGGGCGAACGCAACACCGATTTCGTCAAGAAGTATCTGCAGACGGAGCGCATTCCTCTGGTGTCCGAGGATGTGCTCGACATCTATCCCCGCAAGGTGGTTTATTTTCCCGCCACGGGCAAGGCCATGGTCAAGCGCCTGGCCCATGCGCACCCGGACTCGCTGGTGGCGCAGGAAGCCCAGCGCGGCAGTGCCGCTGCCGTGGCGCGGGTGACGGCAGGCGGCTCGGTCGACCTGTTTTGAGAGAGGCCAGAGCGAATGAATAGAAAAACCCGGGTGATTGTGGTGGACGACTCCGCATTGGTGCGCAGCCTGTTGTCCGAAATCATCAATCGACAGACCGACATGGAGTGCATCGGCACTGCCAACGACCCGCTGATCGCGCGTGAAATGATCCGTGAGCTGAACCCCGACGTGATCACGCTGGATGTCGAGATGCCGCGCATGGACGGCATCGATTTCCTGGGACGGCTCATGCGCCTGCGTCCGATGCCGGTGCTGATGATCTCCACGCTGACCGAGCGCGGCGCCGAGGTCACGATGAAGGCGCTGGAGCTGGGCGCCGTCGATTTCGTGGCCAAGCCGCGCGTCGGCGTTGCCAACGGCCTGAACGAGCTGGCCACCGAGATCGTCGACAAGATCCGCGTGGCCGCCGTGGCACGCGTGCACCGCACCCTGACTGCTGCCGCACCTGCGTCGGCCGCGCGCACCAGCCAGCCGGCCCAATCCGCCCAGGCCGCGCCTGCGCCCATGCTCGGGCGCCTGTCGACCGAGAAGATCATTGCCATCGGCGCCTCCACCGGCGGCACCGAGGCCATCCGCGAAGTGCTGACGCACCTGCCGGCCGACTGCCCGGCCATCGTCATCACCCAGCACATGCCGCCAGGCTTCACCACCAGCTTCGCGGCGCGGCTCAATGGCCTGTGCCAGATGAAGGTCAAGGAAGCCGAGCATGGCGAACGCATCCTGCCGGGCCACGCCTATATCGCCCCCGGCGGCAAGCATTTCTCCATCAACCGCAGCGGCGCCAACTATGTGGCCGTGGTGGACGATACCCCGCCCGTCAACCGCCACCGTCCTTCGGTGGAAGTGCTGTTCCGCTCGGTCGCGGCCTGCGCGGGCCGCAATGCCGTGGGCGTCATGCTGACCGGCATGGGCGCGGATGGCGCCGCCGCCATGCGCGAGATGAAGCTGGCCGGCAGCTACAACTACGTGCAGGACGAAGCCAGCTGCATCGTCTTCGGCATGCCGCGCGAAGCCATTGCCCACGGCGCCGCCGACGAGGTGCTGCCGCTGACGCAGATTGCGCCGGCGATGCTGGCGCATCTGCGCAGCAATCCATCCCATTATCGAATTTAGGCGCGACGTAAAAAAAGGAGCCTCGGCTCCTTTTCTCATTGCGGGCTGCTCAAGCCCCCAGTTCCGACCAGCGCTCCAGCGCCTCCATCAGCAACTCGTCGATCTCGGCATCGCGGCTGGCCAGCGTGGCGGCGCGTGCCGCGTCCTTGGCGTAGAGGCTGCCGTCTGCCAGCTCCTCCTGGATGGACTTCTGCTCGACTTCCAGCGCCGCGATCTGCGCGGGCAGCTGTTCGAGCTCGCGCTGCTCCTTGTAGCTGAGCTTGCGCTTGGCCGGCGCCGCCGCGGGGGCCGGGGATGCAGCCACGGCGGGCGCCGCCACCGCCGCCGGCTTCGGTGCCTGCTTCGCCTGCGAAGCGGCCAGGGCCTTGCTGCGGCGCGACTGCTCGAGCCAGTCCTGCACGCCGCCTTCATACTCGCGCCACAGGCCGTCACCTTCGTAGGCAATGGTGCTGGTCACCACGTTGTCGAGGAAGGTGCGGTCATGGCTCACCAGGAACACCGTGCCGTCGTAGTTGGCGAGCAGGTCTTCCAGCAGATCCAGCGTATCGATGTCCAGGTCGTTGGTTGGCTCATCAAGCACCAGCACATTGGCCGGACGTGCAAACAGGCGCGCCAGCAGCAGGCGGTTGCGTTCGCCGCCGGACAGCGAGCGCACCGGCGAGCGCGCGCGTGCGGGCGAGAACAGGAAGTCGCTCAGATAGCTCTTGACATGCTTGCGCTGGCTGCCGATCTCGATCCATTCGCTGCCCGGGCTGATGAAGTCCTCGAGCGTGGCGTCCAGATCCACCGCATGGCGCATCTGGTCGAAGTAGGCGATCTGCAGATTGCCGCCCTGGCGGATGCTGCCGCTGTCGGGAGGCAGGCTGCCCAGGATCATGCGCAGCAGCGTGGTCTTGCCGGCGCCGTTCGGGCCGATCAGGCCGACCTTGTCGCCGCGCAGGATGGTGCCCGTGAAGTTCTTCACGATCAGCTTTTCGCCAAAGGACTTGCTGACATCGTGCAGCTCGGCCACGATCTTGCCCTGGTAGCCGTCGCCCTTGCCCGAAGCGATGTCCATGTTCACGCTGCCCAGCTTCTCGCGCCGGTTGCTGCGGTTCTCGCGCAGCTTCTCCAGCCGGCCGATGCGGCTCTGGCTGCGCGTGCGGCGCGCCTCGACACCCTTGCGTATCCAGATTTCCTCCTGGGCCAGCAGCTTGTCGGCCTTGGCATTGATCACCGCTTCCTGCGCCAGTTGCTCTTCCTTCTGGATCACATACTGCGCGAAGTTGCCGGGATAGGAGCGCAGCGTGCCGCGGTCGAGCTCGACGATGCGCGTGGCAATGGCGTCGAGGAAGCTGCGGTCATGGGTGATGGTGATGACGCTGCCCTTGAAATCCACCAGCAGGCCTTCGAGCCATTCGATGGCATCCAGGTCCAGGTGGTTGGTGGGCTCATCGAGCAGCAGCACGTCGGGGCGCGTCACCAGCGCCTGGGCCAGCGCCACGCGCTTCTTCGTGCCGCCCGACAGCGTGCCGACCACGGCCTCGGGGTCCAGGTGCAGGCGCTGCAGCGTCTCTTCCACGCGCTGCTCCCAGTTCCAGGCGTCGTAGGCCTCGATCTGCGACTGCAGTGCATCGAGGTCTTCGTTTTCATCGCCCGACAGGTAGCGGTCGCGCAGCTTGATGACATGCGCAATGCCGGCCGAAGCCGCTTCGAAGATGGTGTGTTCGGGCAGCAGCTCGGGCTCCTGCGCCACATAGGAGATGCGCACGCCGGACTGCACCTGCATCTGGCCGTCGTCGGCCTTGGCCAGCCCGCCGAGAATCTTCAGCAGCGAAGACTTGCCGGCGCCGTTGCGGCCGATCAGCCCGATGCGCTCCCCGGTTTCCAGTGAAAGCTGGGCATGGTCCAGCAGGGCCACATGGCCGAAGGCCAGTTGCGCGTCGATAAGGGTAATAAGTGCCATGGTGCGCGCATTATGGACGCCAGCCCTAAGACCTACAGTTCGCGCCCGCCAGGGCGCGAACCGCTTGCCGCAGGCAAGCCTGGATCCGTTTCCTGACAAAAAGTTGAAAAATACCTATTTAGTACTTTTTCCTTGTGCTACAGTTGCACTCCGCTTCAGACGAGGCGCCGGTAACGGCAAGCCCACGGACGAAGCAGGGAGTTGAGCCAAGTTGATGAAACGGTTGAAAAACCGGGCTACAATGCAGGGCTTCACTGCTGAAACAATCTCTTGATTGAATCTGCGGCGAGAAACTTAAAGTTGACAGGGTCTTTAAAACTGTTGCATAATTCAAGGCTTCGCTGATCACAGCGAGCCAAGCGAGAAAAGAGATTTTCCCGCTGATCCTTAAAAATATACAGCCGATAAGCGTGGGCGTTTGAAGGCGATTGCAAAGTTCTTTTGGAACTAGTGCATTGCACTACAAATGCTCATGAAGAAGTGAAGTTCACTTCAATTTCTGAATGAGTCGCTCGAAAGAGCAAAAAATCAAGATCGAACTGTAGAGTTTGATCCTGGCTCAGATTGAACGCTGGCGGCATGCCTTACACATGCAAGTCGAACGGTAACAGCACTTCGGTGGCTGACGAGTGGCGAACGGGTGAGTAATACATCGGAACGTGCCCGATCGTGGGGGATAACGGAGCGAAAGCTTTGCTAATACCGCATACGATCTACGGATGAAAGCAGGGGACCCTCGGGCCTTGCGCGAACGGAGCGGCCGATGGCAGATTAGGTAGTTGGTGGGATAAAAGCTTACCAAGCCGACGATCTGTAGCTGGTCTGAGAGGACGACCAGCCACACTGGGACTGAGACACGGCCCAGACTCCTACGGGAGGCAGCAGTGGGGAATTTTGGACAATGGGCGAAAGCCTGATCCAGCAATGCCGCGTGCAGGATGAAGGCCTTCGGGTTGTAAACTGCTTTTGTACGGAACGAAAAGCCCCGGGATAATACCCTGGGGCCATGACGGTACCGTAAGAATAAGCACCGGCTAACTACGTGCCAGCAGCCGCGGTAATACGTAGGGTGCGAGCGTTAATCGGAATTACTGGGCGTAAAGCGTGCGCAGGCGGTTATGTAAGACAGATGTGAAATCCCCGGGCTCAACCTGGGAACTGCATTTGTGACTGCATAGCTGGAGTACGGCAGAGGGGGATGGAATTCCGCGTGTAGCAGTGAAATGCGTAGATATGCGGAGGAACACCGATGGCGAAGGCAATCCCCTGGGCCTGTACTGACGCTCATGCACGAAAGCGTGGGGAGCAAACAGGATTAGATACCCTGGTAGTCCACGCCCTAAACGATGTCAACTGGTTGTTGGGTCTTCACTGACTCAGTAACGAAGCTAACGCGTGAAGTTGACCGCCTGGGGAGTACGGCCGCAAGGTTGAAACTCAAAGGAATTGACGGGGACCCGCACAAGCGGTGGATGATGTGGTTTAATTCGATGCAACGCGAAAAACCTTACCCACCTTTGACATGTACGGAATCCTTTAGAGATAGAGGAGTGCCCGAAAGGGAACCGTAACACAGGTGCTGCATGGCTGTCGTCAGCTCGTGTCGTGAGATGTTGGGTTAAGTCCCGCAACGAGCGCAACCCTTGCCATTAGTTGCTACATTCAGTTGAGCACTCTAATGGGACTGCCGGTGACAAACCGGAGGAAGGTGGGGATGACGTCAAGTCCTCATGGCCCTTATAGGTGGGGCTACACACGTCATACAATGGCTGGTACAGAGGGTTGCCAACCCGCGAGGGGGAGCCAATCCCATAAAGCCAGTCGTAGTCCGGATCGCAGTCTGCAACTCGACTGCGTGAAGTCGGAATCGCTAGTAATCGCGGATCAGAATGTCGCGGTGAATACGTTCCCGGGTCTTGTACACACCGCCCGTCACACCATGGGAGCGGGTCTCGCCAGAAGTAGGTAGCCTAACCGCAAGGAGGGCGCTTACCACGGCGGGGTTCGTGACTGGGGTGAAGTCGTAACAAGGTAGCCGTATCGGAAGGTGCGGCTGGATCACCTCCTTTCTGGAAAACCGCAATCCAATTTGAACGTCCACACTTATCGGTTGTTGGAGCAGTCCCCGGGACTGTCCGCAAAATGGGTCTGTAGCTCAGCTGGTTAGAGCACTGTGTTGATAACGCAGGGGTCGTTGGTTCGAGCCCAACTAGACCCACCATTTTTGCTCCGACGTAGAGGTTGAACGATGATTGGCTAGAGCCAAGTCCTGCAAGGCGCGAGGAGCGAAGCACACACATAGTGTGTGAGCGACGAGCAACGCCGCAGGACGCCGGCTATAGACAATCAGCGGGGGATTAGCTCAGCTGGGAGAGCACCTGCTTTGCAAGCAGGGGGTCGTCGGTTCGATCCCGTCATCCTCCACCATTTGCTGTCTGGCATCATCCAGGCATGCTATAATTTTTGACTCAACACAAAAGCAGTCTTGCAAAGACTGCTTTTGTGTTGATCGTTATCCAACGATCATCGGCTGTTCTTTAAAAATTCATAGAGTCGAAATCAGAGTTGTTAGCGGAAACTGCACATTCGTAAAGGTTTAGTGCAGACCGTGCCGCTAACGACATTTTTGATTGCGTCAAAACAAGATTTAACTTTGTTAAATTCTTAAGTAATGACGAATCATTCTCTAAGCATTCATTGAGAAATCAATGAAAGCGAAAGAATCATTCACATTACGGCATAACGCGCGAGGTGAGAGACCTCGCAAGTCTTTGATACAGCTGAGATTGTCTCGCAAGAGACGTCAAAGTTATAGGGTCAAGTGACTAAGAGCATGTGGTGGATGCCTTGGCGATTACAGGCGACGAAAGACGTGATAGCCTGCGATAAGCTTCGGGGAGCTGGCAAATGAGCTTTGATCCGGAGATTTCTGAATGGGGAAACCCACCCGCAAGGGTATCGCATACTGAATACATAGGTATGCGAGGCAAACCGAGTGAACTGAAACATCTAAGTAGCTCGAGGAAAAGACATCAACCGAGATTCCGAAAGTAGTGGCGAGCGAAATCGGAACAGCCTTCTAGTGATACCTCGACTGTTAGCAAAGCGGCATGGAAAGGCCGACCATAGTGGGTGATAGTCCCGTATGCGAAAACAGACGAGCGGTACTGAGCTAGAGAAAAGTAGGGCGGGGCACGAGAAACCTTGTCTGAATATGGGGGGACCATCCTCCAAGGCTAAATACTCGTAATCGACCGATAGTGAACCAGTACCGTGAGGGAAAGGCGAAAAGAACCCCGGGAGGGGAGTGAAATAGATCCTGAAACCGCATGCTTACAAAAAGTAGGAGCCCGCAAGGGTGACTGCGTACCTTTTGTATAATGGGTCAGCGACTTACATTCAGTGGCAAGGTTAACCGAATAGGGAAGCCGTAGAGAAATCGAGTCCGAATAGGGCGAATCAGTCGCTGGGTGTAGACCCGAAACCAAGTGATCTATCCATGGCCAGGATGAAGGTGCCGTAACAGGTACTGGAGGTCCGAACCGACTAATGTTGCAAAATTAGCGGATGAGCTGTGGATAGGGGTGAAAGGCTAAACAAACTTGGAAATAGCTGGTTCTCTCCGAAAACTATTTAGGTAGTGCCTCAAGTATTACCTGCGGGGGTAGAGCACTGTTTAGGCTAGGGGGTCATGGCGACTTACCAAACCTATGCAAACTCCGAATACCGCAGAGTACAGCTTGGGAGACAGAGCACCGGGTGCTAACGTCCGGACTCAAGAGGGAAACAACCCAGACCGCCAGCTAAGGTCCCTAAAATTGGCTAAGTGGGAAACGAAGTGGGAAGGCTAAAACAGTCAGGATGTTGGCTTAGAAGCAGCCATCATTTAAAGAAAGCGTAATAGCTCACTGATCGAGTCGTCCTGCGCGGAAGATGTAACGGGGCTAAGCCAGTTACCGAAGCTGCGGATGTGCAATTCATTGCACGTGGTAGGAGAGCGTTCTGTAAGCCTGTGAAGGTGTCTGGTAACGGATGCTGGAGGTATCAGAAGTGCGAATGCTGACATGAGTAGCGTTAAAGGGGGTGAAAAGCCCCCTCGCCGTAAGCGCAAGGTTTTCTACGCAACGTTCATCGGCGTAGAGTGAGTCGGCCCCTAAGGCGAGGCAGAGATGCGTAGCTGATGGGAAACAGGTCAATATTCCTGTACCGATGTGTAGTGCGATGTGGGGACGGAGAAGGTTAGCTCAGCCAACTGTTGGATATGTTGGTTCAAGCCTGTAGTCGTGCCCGGTAGGCAAATCCGCCGGGCTTAGATGAGGGGTGATAACGAGGCTGCTTGCAGCCGAAGTGAGTGATACCCAGCTTCCAGGAAAAGCCACTAAGCTTCAGCTACACACGACCGTACCGCAAACCGACACTGGTGCGCGAGATGAGTATTCTAAGGCGCTTGAGAGAACTCTGGAGAAGGAACTCGGCAAATTGATACCGTAACTTCGGGAGAAGGTATGCCGCAAGTAGGTGATCCTGCACAAGGGGAGCCCAAAGCGGTTGCAAAAAATCGGTGGCTGCGACTGTTTAATAAAAACACAGCACTCTGCAAACACGAAAGTGGACGTATAGGGTGTGACGCCTGCCCGGTGCTGGAAGATTAAATGATGGGGTGCAAGCTCTTGATTGAAGTCCCAGTAAACGGCGGCCGTAACTATAACGGTCCTAAGGTAGCGAAATTCCTTGTCGGGTAAGTTCCGACCTGCACGAATGGCGTAACGATGGCCACACTGTCTCCTCCAGAGACTCAGCGAAGTTGAAATGTTTGTGATGATGCAATCTCCCCGCGGAAAGACGGAAAGACCCCATGAACCTTTACTGTAGCTTTGTATTGGACTTTGAACAGATCTGTGTAGGATAGGTGGGAGGCTTTGAAGCGAGGACGCTAGTTCTCGTGGAGCCAACGTTGAAATACCACCCTGGTGTGTTTGAGGTTCTAACCTAGGTCCCTTATCGGGATCGGGGACAGTGCATGGTAGGCAGTTTGACTGGGGCGGTCTCCTCCCAAAGCGTAACGGAGGAGTTCGAAGGTACGCTAGTTACGGTCGGACATCGTGACGATAGTGCAATGGCATAAGCGTGCTTAACTGCGAGACTGACAAGTCGAGCAGATGCGAAAGCAGGACATAGTGATCCGGTGGTTCTGTATGGAAGGGCCATCGCTCAACGGATAAAAGGTACTCTGGGGATAACAGGCTGATACCGCCCAAGAGTTCATATCGACGGCGGTGTTTGGCACCTCGATGTCGGCTCATCTCATCCTGGGGCTGTAGTCGGTCCCAAGGGTATGGCTGTTCGCCATTTAAAGAGGTACGTGAGCTGGGTTTAAAACGTCGTGAGACAGTTTGGTCCCTATCTTCCGTGGGCGCTGCAGATTTGAGGAAGCCTGCTCCTAGTACGAGAGGACCGGAGTGGACACACCTCTGGTGTATCGGTTGTCACGCCAGTGGCATTGCCGAGTAGCTAAGTGTGGAAGAGATAACCGCTGAAAGCATCTAAGCGGGAAACTCGTTTCAAGATGAGATCTGCCGGGGGCTTGACCCCCCTGAAGAGTCGTTCGAGACCAGGACGTTGATAGGTTGGGTGTGGAAGCGCAGCAATGCGTTAAGCTAACCAATACTAATTGCTCGTGAGGCTTGACCCTATAACTTTGATCCCCCAGCGGATTGAAGACAGTTATGCCAAAAATGGCGCAGTCAAAATAATCTGATTTCAGTCTCTATGAATTCGCCGAGTTGTTCGACAAACCGAACGACAAGGCAAAAAGTTATGCCTGATGACCATAGCAAGTTGGCTCCACTCCTTCCCATCCCGAACAGGACAGTGAAACGACTTTGCGCCGATGATAGTGCGGGTTCCCGTGTGAAAGTAGGTCATTGTCAGGCTCTTACAGCAGCAAACGCCCAGTCGTGTGACTGGGCGTTTTCTTCTCCCATCTGATGCAGATGTGAAAAGAAAACGCAAGTCGTTTGAGCGCAGCGAAAGCTGTGCTAGAATTCAAGGCTTCGCTGATCGCAGCGAGTCAGGCGAAAGAGCAATCTTTCGTTGATCCTTAAAAACATACAGCCGATAAGCGTGGGCGTTTGAAGGCGATTGCCAAGTTCTTTTGGAACTAAGTGCATTGCACTACAAATGCTCATGAAGAAGTGAAGTTCACTTCAATTTCTGAATGAGTCGCCCGCAAGGGCAAAAAATCAAGATCGAACTGTAGAGTTTGATCCTGGCTCAGATTGAACGCTGGCGGCATGCCTTACACATGCAAGTCGAACGGTAACAGCACTTCGGTGGCTGACGAGTGGCGAACGGGTGAGTAATACATCGGAACGTGCCCGATCGTGGGGGATAACGGAGCGAAAGCTTTGCTAATACCGCATACGATCTACGGATGAAAGCAGGGGACCCTCGGGCCTTGCGCGAACGGAGCGGCCGATGGCAGATTAGGTAGTTGGTGGGATAAAAGCTTACCAAGCCGACGATCTGTAGCTGGTCTGAGAGGACGACCAGCCACACTGGGACTGAGACACGGCCCAGACTCCTACGGGAGGCAGCAGTGGGGAATTTTGGACAATGGGCGAAAGCCTGATCCAGCAATGCCGCGTGCAGGATGAAGGCCTTCGGGTTGTAAACTGCTTTTGTACGGAACGAAAAGCCCCGGGATAATACCCTGGGGCCATGACGGTACCGTAAGAATAAGCACCGGCTAACTACGTGCCAGCAGCCGCGGTAATACGTAGGGTGCGAGCGTTAATCGGAATTACTGGGCGTAAAGCGTGCGCAGGCGGTTATGTAAGACAGATGTGAAATCCCCGGGCTCAACCTGGGAACTGCATTTGTGACTGCATAGCTGGAGTACGGCAGAGGGGGATGGAATTCCGCGTGTAGCAGTGAAATGCGTAGATATGCGGAGGAACACCGATGGCGAAGGCAATCCCCTGGGCCTGTACTGACGCTCATGCACGAAAGCGTGGGGAGCAAACAGGATTAGATACCCTGGTAGTCCACGCCCTAAACGATGTCAACTGGTTGTTGGGTCTTCACTGACTCAGTAACGAAGCTAACGCGTGAAGTTGACCGCCTGGGGAGTACGGCCGCAAGGTTGAAACTCAAAGGAATTGACGGGGACCCGCACAAGCGGTGGATGATGTGGTTTAATTCGATGCAACGCGAAAAACCTTACCCACCTTTGACATGTACGGAATCCTTTAGAGATAGAGGAGTGCCCGAAAGGGAACCGTAACACAGGTGCTGCATGGCTGTCGTCAGCTCGTGTCGTGAGATGTTGGGTTAAGTCCCGCAACGAGCGCAACCCTTGCCATTAGTTGCTACATTCAGTTGAGCACTCTAATGGGACTGCCGGTGACAAACCGGAGGAAGGTGGGGATGACGTCAAGTCCTCATGGCCCTTATAGGTGGGGCTACACACGTCATACAATGGCTGGTACAGAGGGTTGCCAACCCGCGAGGGGGAGCCAATCCCATAAAGCCAGTCGTAGTCCGGATCGCAGTCTGCAACTCGACTGCGTGAAGTCGGAATCGCTAGTAATCGCGGATCAGAATGTCGCGGTGAATACGTTCCCGGGTCTTGTACACACCGCCCGTCACACCATGGGAGCGGGTCTCGCCAGAAGTAGGTAGCCTAACCGCAAGGAGGGCGCTTACCACGGCGGGGTTCGTGACTGGGGTGAAGTCGTAACAAGGTAGCCGTATCGGAAGGTGCGGCTGGATCACCTCCTTTCTGGAAAACCGCAATCCAATTTGAACGTCCACACTTATCGGTTGTTGGAACAGTCCTCGAGACTGTCCGCAAAATGGGTCTGTAGCTCAGCTGGTTAGAGCACTGTGTTGATAACGCAGGGGTCGTTGGTTCGAGCCCAACTAGACCCACCATTTGCCCAACGATCTTGGGGATCCCGGGGGATTAGCTCAGCTGGGAGAGCACCTGCTTTGCAAGCAGGGGGTCGTCGGTTCGATCCCGTCATCCTCCACCATTTGCTGTTTGGCACCATCCAGGCATGCTATAATTTTTGACTCAACACAAAAGCAGTCTTGCAAAGACTGCTTTTGTGTTGATCGTTATCCAACGATCATCGGCTGTTCTTTAAAAATTCATAGAGTCGAAATCAGAGTTGTTAGCGGAAACTGCACATTCGTAAAGGTTTAGTGCAGACCGTGCCGCTAACGACATTTTTGATTGCGTCAAAACAAGATTTAACTTTGTTAAATTCTTAAGTAATGACGAATCATTCTCTAAGCATTCATTGAGAAATCAATGAAAGCGAAAGAATCATTCACATTACGGCATAACGCGCGAGGTGAGAGACCTCGCAAGTCTTTGATACGACTGAGAAGTCTCGCAAGAGACGTCAAAGTTATAGGGTCAAGTGACTAAGAGCATGTGGTGGATGCCTTGGCGATTACAGGCGACGAAAGACGTGATAGCCTGCGATAAGCTTCGGGGAGCTGGCAAATGAGCTTTGATCCGGAGATTTCTGAATGGGGAAACCCACCCGCAAGGGTATCGCATACTGAATACATAGGTATGCGAGGCAAACCGAGTGAACTGAAACATCTAAGTAGCTCGAGGAAAAGACATCAACCGAGATTCCGAAAGTAGTGGCGAGCGAAATCGGAACAGCCTTCCAGTGATACCTCGACTGTTAGCAAAGCGGCATGGAAAGGCCGACCATAGTGGGTGATAGTCCCGTATGCGAAAACAGACGAGCGGTACTAAGCTGGAGAAAAGTAGGGCGGGGCACGAGAAACCTTGTCTGAATATGGGGGGACCATCCTCCAAGGCTAAATACTCGTAATCGACCGATAGTGAACCAGTACCGTGAGGGAAAGGCGAAAAGAACCCCGGGAGGGGAGTGAAATAGATCCTGAAACCGCATGCTTACAAAAAGTAGGAGCCCGCAAGGGTGACTGCGTACCTTTTGTATAATGGGTCAGCGACTTACATTCAGTGGCAAGGTTAACCGAATAGGGAAGCCGTAGAGAAATCGAGTCCGAATAGGGCGAATCAGTCGCTGGGTGTAGACCCGAAACCAAGTGATCTATCCATGGCCAGGATGAAGGTGCCGTAACAGGTACTGGAGGTCCGAACCGACTAATGTTGCAAAATTAGCGGATGAGCTGTGGATAGGGGTGAAAGGCTAAACAAACTTGGAAATAGCTGGTTCTCTCCGAAAACTATTTAGGTAGTGCCTCAAGTATTACCTGCGGGGGTAGAGCACTGTTTAGGCTAGGGGGTCATGGCGACTTACCAAACCTATGCAAACTCCGAATACCGCAGAGTACAGCTTGGGAGACAGAGCACCGGGTGCTAACGTCCGGACTCAAGAGGGAAACAACCCAGACCGCCAGCTAAGGTCCCTAAAATTGGCTAAGTGGGAAACGAAGTGGGAAGGCTAAAACAGTCAGGATGTTGGCTTAGAAGCAGCCATCATTTAAAGAAAGCGTAATAGCTCACTGATCGAGTCGTCCTGCGCGGAAGATGTAACGGGGCTAAGCCAGTTACCGAAGCTGCGGATGTGCAATTCATTGCACGTGGTAGGAGAGCGTTCTGTAAGCCTGTGAAGGTGTCTGGTAACGGATGCTGGAGGTATCAGAAGTGCGAATGCTGACATGAGTAGCGTTAAAGGGGTGAAAAGCCCCCTCGCCGTAAGCGCAAGGTTTTCTACGCAACGTTCATCGGCGTAGAGTGAGTCGGCCCCTAAGGCGAGGCAGAGATGCGTAGCTGATGGGAAACAGGTCAATATTCCTGTACCGATGTGTAGTGCGATGTGGGGACGGAGAAGGTTAGCTCAGCCAACTGTTGGATATGTTGGTTCAAGCCTGTAGTCGTGCCCGGTAGGCAAATCCGCCGGGCTTAGATGAGGGGTGATAACGAGGCTGCTTGCAGCCGAAGTGAGTGATACCCAGCTTCCAGGAAAAGCCACTAAGCTTCAGCTACACACGACCGTACCGCAAACCGACACTGGTGCGCGAGATGAGTATTCTAAGGCGCTTGAGAGAACTCTGGAGAAGGAACTCGGCAAATTGATACCGTAACTTCGGGAGAAGGTATGCCGCAAGTAGGTGATCCTGTACAAGGGGAGCCCAAAGCGGTTGCAAAAAATCGGTGGCTGCGACTGTTTAATAAAAACACAGCACTCTGCAAACACGAAAGTGGACGTATAGGGTGTGACGCCTGCCCGGTGCTGGAAGATTAAATGATGGGGTGCAAGCTCTTGATTGAAGTCCCAGTAAACGGCGGCCGTAACTATAACGGTCCTAAGGTAGCGAAATTCCTTGTCGGGTAAGTTCCGACCTGCACGAATGGCGTAACGATGGCCACACTGTCTCCTCCAGAGACTCAGCGAAGTTGAAATGTTTGTGATGATGCAATCTCCCCGCGGAAAGACGGAAAGACCCCATGAACCTTTACTGTAGCTTTGTATTGGACTTTGAACAGATCTGTGTAGGATAGGTGGGAGGCTTTGAAGCGAGGACGCTAGTTCTCGTGGAGCCAACGTTGAAATACCACCCTGGTGTGTTTGAGGTTC